>NZ_JACFSQ010000016.1:0-472 GCF_016100335.1 Bartonella sp. W8167 | reverse complement strand
CCGGTAATGGTATTGAGGTTATCACTGTTGGTGGCACTTCTACTGCGGATGCTTTTGCTCTGAAAAGTGATTATCAGTATGAGGGTCAAAATGCTGTTGTTGGAGGGGCTTATGCTTATTCGCTCCATCAAGGAACCGGAAGTGACGGCAGTTGGTACTTACGTACGCTTGATACAACCCATGTTCCTCCGGTAATCCCGGAGGATCCGACAGATCCGGAAATACCTTCAACGCCTGTTATCCCAACGGACCCTTCAAGTCCCGTTTATCAGCCAGGTGTACCTTTATATGAAGTTTACCCACAAGTTCTTCAACAAATGAATAAGCTTGGTACACTGGAACAGCGTGTTGGTAATCGTACATGGCTTGGACAACATGAAAATGGTATTGACGCAGCCGGATTGACAGAAGGTCGTGGTTTTTGGATGAAGGTTGAAGGCTCGGCAAGCCATATCAATTCGGATAAAAGCAA
>NZ_JACFSQ010000015.1:0-571 GCF_016100335.1 Bartonella sp. W8167 | reverse complement strand
GCAGAGATGCGAGAGTGCCTTCGGGAACTGTGAGACAGGTGCTGCATGGCTGTCGTCAGCTCGTGTTGTGAAATGTTGGGTTAAGTCCCGCAACGAGCGCAACCCTTATCCTTTGTTGCCAGCGGTTTGGCCGGGAACTCAAAGGAGACTGCCGTTGATAAAGCGGAGGAAGGTGGGGACGACGTCAAGTCATCATGGCCCTTACGACCAGGGCTACACACGTGCTACAATGGCGTATACAAAGGGAGGCGACCTCGCGAGAGCAAGCGGACCTCACAAAGTACGTCTAAGTCCGGATTGGAGTCTGCAACTCGACTCCATGAAGTCGGAATCGCTAGTAATCGTGAATCAGAATGTCACGGTGAATACGTTCCCGGGCCTTGTACACACCGCCCGTCACACCATGGGAGTGGGTTGCACCAGAAGTAGATAGCTTAACCGCAAGGGGGGCGTTTACCACGGTGTGGTCCATGACTGGGGTGAAGTCGTAACAAGGTAACCGTAGGGGAACCTGCGGTTGGATCACCTCCTTACGAAGTGCTCGTAAGTGTTCACACAGATTGTTTGTTTA
>NZ_JACFSQ010000014.1:0-597 GCF_016100335.1 Bartonella sp. W8167 | reverse complement strand
ACCGCGCCTAGTGGATTATTCTTAGATAATCATGGATGGATTTTTCCAACACCCCGCCAGCCCCCGCCCCTGCTGGGTTTGCAGGTTTGGGGGCGTGACAGTTATTGCAGGGGTTCGTGACAGTTATTGCAGGGGTTCGTGACAGTTATTGCAGGGGGGCGTGACAGTTATTGCAGGGGTTCGTGACAGTTAGTACGGGAGTGACGGGCACTGGCTGGCAATGTCTAGCAACGGCAGGCATTTCGGCTGAGGGTAAAAGAACTTTCCGCTAAGCGATAGACTGTATGTAAACACAGTATTGCAAGGACGCGGAACATGCCTCATGTGGCGGCCAGGACGGCCAGCCGGGATCGGGATACTGGTCGTTACCAGAGCCACCGACCCGAGCAAACCCTTCTCTATCAGATCGTTGACGAGTATTACCCGGCATTCGCTGCGCTTATGGCAGAGCAGGGAAAGGAATTGCCGGGCTATGTGCAACGGGAATTTGAAGAATTTCTCCAATGCGGGCGGCTGGAGCATGGCTTTCTACGGGTTCGCTGCGAGTCTTGCCACGCCGAGCACCTGGTCGCTTTCAGCTGTAAGCGTCGCGGTTTC
>NZ_JACFSQ010000013.1:0-644 GCF_016100335.1 Bartonella sp. W8167 | reverse complement strand
CCGGTAATGGTATTGAGGTTATCACTGTTGGTGGCACTTCTACTGCGGATGCTTTTGCTCTGAAAAGTGATTATCAGTATGAGGGGCAAAATGCTGTTGTTGGAGGGGCTTATGCTTATTCGCTCCATCAAGGGGACGGAAGTGACGGCAGTTGGTACTTACGGACACTTGATACAACCTATTTCCCTTCGATAATTTCAGGGAACCCGACACATCCTTTAAGTCCTGTTTATCAGCCAGGTGTAGCTTTATATGAAGTTTACCCACAAATTCTTCAACAAATGAATAAGCTTGGTACACTGGAACAGCGTGTTGGTAATCGTACATGGCTTGGACAACATGAAAATGGTGTTGACGCAGCCGGATTGACAGAAGGTCGTGGTTTTTGGATGAAGGTTGAAGGCTCGGCAAGCCATATCAATTCGGATAAAAGCAAAACCAATGCGAATTATGATTTAAACATTGCTAAAACACAGCTTGGCTTGGACTTTGAAGCTATTGAAAATACACAAGGCACATTCATTGGTGGTGTGTACTTCCAATATGGCCATGCTAAAGGCGATATCTCGTCACGTTTTGGCGAAGGTGATATCAAAGCAGATGGTTATGGCCTTGGTGGAACATTAACATGGTACGGCAATAAC
>NZ_JACFSQ010000012.1:0-1027 GCF_016100335.1 Bartonella sp. W8167 | reverse complement strand
GATTGAAACCTATAGAAGACATTGCTGATGAACTGCGCGGGGCCGACTATCTGGTATGGCGCAATGGGAGGGGAGCAGTCCGGTTGCTCGGTCGTGAGAACAATCTGATGTTGCTCGAATATGCCGGGGAGCGAATGCTCTCTCACATCGTTGCCGAGCACGGCGACTACCAGGCGACCGAAATTGCAGCGGAACTAATGGCGAAGCTGTATGCCGCATCTGAGGAACCCCTGCCTTCTGCCCTTCTCCCGATCCGGGATCGCTTTGCAGCTTTGTTTCAGCGGGCGCGCGATGATCAAAACGCAGGTTGTCAAACTGACTACGTCCACGCGGCGATTATAGCCGATCAAATGATGAGCAATGCCTCGGAACTGCGTGGGCTACATGGCGATCTGCATCATGAAAACATCATGTTCTCCAGTCGCGGCTGGCTGGTGATAGATCCCGTCGGTCTGGTCGGTGAAGTGGGCTTTGGCGCCGCCAATATGTTCTACGATCCGGCTGACAGAGACGACCTTTGTCTCGATCCTAGACGCATTGCACAGATGGCGGACGCATTCTCTCGTGCGCTGGACGTCGATCCGCGTCGCCTGCTCGACCAGGCGTACGCTTATGGGTGCCTTTCCGCAGCTTGGAACGCGGATGGAGAAGAGGAGCAACGCGATCTAGCTATCGCGGCCGCGATCAAGCAGGTGCGACAGACGTCATACTAGATATCAAGCGACTTCTCCTATCCCCTGGGAACACATCAATCTCACCGGAGAATATCGCTGGCCAAAGCCTTAGCGTAGGATTCCGCCCCTTCCCGCAAACGACCCCAAACAGGAAACGCAGCTGAAACGGGAAGCTCAACACCCACTGACGCATGGGTTGTTCAGGCAGTACTTCATCAACCAGCAAGGCGGCACTTTCGGCCATCCGCCGCGCCCCACAGCTCGGGCAGAAACCGCGACGCTTACAGCTGAAAGCGACCAGGTGCTCGGCGTGGCAAGACTCGCAGCGAACCCGTAGAAAGCCATGCTCCAGC
>NZ_JACFSQ010000011.1:0-1083 GCF_016100335.1 Bartonella sp. W8167 | reverse complement strand
GCTGCCGCAGCTTCGGTGCATAGTTTTAGCCCCGTTACATCTTCCGCGCAGGCCGACTCGACTAGTGAGCTATTACGCTTTCTTTAAATGATGGCTGCTTCTAAGCCAACATCCTAGCTGTCTAAGCCTTCCCACTTCGTTTCCCACTTAACTATGACTTGGGGACCTTAGCTGGCGGTCTGGGTTGTTTCCCTCTTCACGACGAACGTTAGCACCCGCCGTGTGTCTCCCATGATTAAACTTGTCAGTATTCGGAGTTTGCATCGGGTTGGTAAGCCGGGATGGCCCCCTAGCCGAAACAGTGCTCTACCCCCAACAGTTACTCATGAGGCGCTACCTAAATAGCTTTCGGGGAGAACCAGCTATCTCCCGGTTTGATTGGCCTTTCACCCCCAGCCACAGGTCATCCGCTAATTTTTCAACATTAGTCGGTTCGGTCCTCCAGTTAGTGTTAACCAACCTTCAACCTGCCCATGGCTAGATCACCGGGTTTCGGGTCTATACCCTGCAACTTTACGCACAGTTAATACTCGGTTTCCCTTCGGCTCCCCTATTCGGTTAACCTTGCTACAGAATATAAGTCGCTGACCCATTATACAAAAGGTACGCAGTCACTATTACCCAACGGTAACAGCTCCCACTGATTGTACGTACACGGTTTCAGGGTCTATTTCACTCCCCTCCCGGGGTTCTTTTCGCCTTTCCCTCACGGTACTGGTTCACTATCGGTCAATCAGGAGTATTTAGCCTTGGAGGATGGTCCCCCCATCTTCAGACAGGATATCACGTGTCCCGCCCTACTCTATAAGCTTCCACATAACGCATCTTCGTGTACGGGACTTTCACCCTCTATCGTGCGACTTTCCAGACGCTTCCACTAATACATTATGCTACCCGCTTGGGCTACTCCCCTTTCGCTCGCCGCTACTTAGGGAATCTCGGTTGATTTCTTTTCCTCGGGGTACTTAGATGTTTCAGTTCTCCCGGTTCGCCTCATCTGACTATGGATTCATCAGATGATAGTGTAGTCGCCTACACTGGGTTTCCCCATTCGGACATCAACGGTTATAGCGCCTTTTATCG
>NZ_JACFSQ010000010.1:0-1484 GCF_016100335.1 Bartonella sp. W8167 | reverse complement strand
GGGGTCTGACGCTCAGTGGAACGAAAACTCACGTTAAGGGATTTTGGTCATGAGATTATCAAAAAGGATCTTCACCTAGATCCTTTTAAATTAAAAATGAAGTTTTAAATCAATCTAAAGTATATATGAGTAAACTTGGTCTGACAGTTACCAATGCTTAATCAGTGAGGCACCTATCTCAGCGATCTGTCTATTTCGTTCATCCATAGTTGCCTGACTCCCCGTCGTGTAGATAACTACGATACGGGAGGGCTTACCATCTGGCCCCAGTGCTGCAATGATACCGCGAGACCCACGCTCACCGGCTCCAGATTTATCAGCAATAAACCAGCCAGCCGGAAGGGCCGAGCGCAGAAGTGGTCCTGCAACTTTATCCGCCTCCATCCAGTCTATTAATTGTTGCCGGGAAGCTAGAGTAAGTAGTTCGCCAGTTAATAGTTTGCGCAACGTTGTTGCCATTGCTGCAGGCATCGAGGTGTCACGCTCGTCGTTTGGTATGGCTTCATTCAGCTCCGGTTCCCAACGATCAAGGCGAGTTACATGATCCCCCATGTTGTGCAAAAAAGCGGTTAGCTCCTTCGGTCCTCCGATCGTTGTCAGAAGTAAGTTGGCCGCAGTGTTATCACTCATGGTTATGGCAGCACTGCATAATTCTCTTACTGTCATGCCATCCGTAAGATGCTTTTCTGTGACTGGTGAGTACTCAACCAAGTCATTCTGAGAATAGTGTATGCGGCGACCGAGTTGCTCTTGCCCGGCGTCAACACGGGATAATACCGCACCACATAGCAGAACTTTAAAAGTGCTCATCATTGGAAAACGTTCTTCGGGGCGAAAACTCTCAAGGATCTTACCGCTGTTGAGATCCAGTTCGATGTAACCCACTCGTGCACCCAACTGATCTTCAGCATCTTTTACTTTCACCAGCGTTTCTGGGTGAGCAAAAACAGGAAGGCAAAATGCCGCAAAAAAGGGAATAAGGGCGACACGGAAATGTTGAATACTCATACTCTTCCTTTTTCAATATTATTGAAGCATTTATCAGGGTTATTGTCTCATGAGCGGATACATATTTGAATGTATTTAGAAAAATAAACAAATAGGGGTTCCGCGCACATTTCCCCGAAAAGTGCCACCTGACGTCTAAGAAACCATTATTATCATGACATTAACCTATAAAAATAGGCGTATCACGAGGCCCTTTCGTCTTCAAGAATTTTATAAACCGTGGAGCGGGCAATACTGAGCTGATGAGCAATTTCCGTTGCACCAGTGCCCTTCTGATGAAGCGTCAGCACGACGTTCCTGTCCACGGTACGCCTGCGGCCAAATTTGATTCCTTTCAGCTTTGCTTCCTGTCGGCCCTCATTCGTGCGCTCTAGGATCCTCCGGCGTTCAGCCTGTGCCACAGCCGACAGGATGGTGACCACCATTTGCCCCATATCACCGTCGGTACTGATCCCGTCATCAATGAACCGGACTGC
>NZ_JACFSQ010000009.1:0-2688 GCF_016100335.1 Bartonella sp. W8167 | reverse complement strand
TCGCGCACCCGCTGGCGGCGCTTGCGCATGGTCGAACCACTGGCCTCTGACGGCCAGACATAGCCGCACAAGGTATCTATGGAAGCCTTGCCGGTTTTGCCGGGGTCGATCCAGCCACACAGCCGCTGGTGCAGCAGGCGGGCGGTTTCGCTGTCCAGCGCCCGCACCTCGTCCATGCTGATGCGCACATGCTGGCCGCCACCCATGACGGCCTGCGCGATCAAGGGGTTCAGGGCCACGTACAGGCGCCCGTCCGCCTCGTCGCTGGCGTACTCCGACAGCAGCCGAAACCCCTGCCGCTTGCGGCCATTCTGGGCGATGATGGATACCTTCCAAAGGCGCTCGATGCAGTCCTGTATGTGCTTGAGCGCCCCACCACTATCGACCTCTGCCCCGATTTCCTTTGCCAGCGCCCGATAGCTACCTTTGACCACCATGGCATCAGCGGTGACGGCCTCCCACTTGGGTTCCAGGAACAGCCGGAGCTGCCGTCCGCCTTCGGTCTTGGGTTCCGGGCCAAGCACTAGGCCATTAGGCCCAGCCATGGCCACCAGCCCTTGCAGGATGCGCAGATCATCAGCGCCCAGCGGCTCCGGGCCGCTGAACTCGATCCGCTTGCCGTCGCCGTAGTCATACGTCACGTCCAGCTTGCTGCGCTTGCGCTCGCCCCGCTTGAGGGCACGGAACAGGCCGGGGGCCAGACAGTGCGCCGGGTCGTGCCGGACGTGGCTGAGGCTGTGCTTGTTCTTAGGCTTCACCACGGGGCACCCCCTTGCTCTTGCGCTGCCTCTCCAGCACGGCGGGCTTGAGCACCCCGCCGTCATGCCGCCTGAACCACCGATCAGCGAACGGTGCGCCATAGTTGGCCTTGCTCACACCGAAGCGGACGAAGAACCGGCGCTGGTCGTCGTCCACACCCCATTCCTCGGCCTCGGCGCTGGTCATGCTCGACAGGTAGGACTGCCAGCGGATGTTATCGACCAGTACCGAGCTGCCCCGGCTGGCCTGCTGCTGGTCGCCTGCGCCCATCATGGCCGCGCCCTTGCTGGCATGGTGCAGGAACACGATAGAGCACCCGGTATCGGCGGCGATGGCCTCCATGCGACCGATGACCTGGGCCATGGGGCCGCTGGCGTTTTCTTCCTCGATGTGGAACCGGCGCAGCGTGTCCAGCACCATCAGGCGGCGGCCCTCGGTTGTCAGTGGCGTCAGGTCGAGCAAGAGCAACGATGCGATCAGCAGCACCACCGTAGGCATCATGGAAGCCAGCATCACGGTTAGCCATAGCTTCCAGTGCCACCCCCGCGACGCGCTCCGGGCGCTCTGCGCGGCGCTGCTCACCTCGGCGGCTACCTCCCGCAACTCTTTGGCCAGCTCCACCCATGCCGCCCCTGTCTGGCGCTGGGCTTTCAGCCACTCCGCCGCCTGCGCCTCGCTGGCCTGCTGGGTCTGGCTCATGACCTGCCGGGCTTCGTCGGCCAGTGTCGCCATGCTCTGGGCCAGCGGTTCGATCTGCTCCGCTAACTCGTTGATGCCTCTGGATTTCTTCACTCTGTCGATTGCGTTCATGGTCTATTGCCTCCCGGTATTCCTGTAAGTCGATGATCTGGGCGTTGGCGGTGTCGATGTTCAGGGCCACGTCTGCCCGGTCGGTGCGGATGCCCCGGCCTTCCATCTCCACCACGTTCGGCCCCAGGTGAACACCGGGCAGGCGCTCGATGCCCTGCGCCTCAAGTGTTCTGTGGTCAATGCGGGCGTCGTGGCCAGCCCGCTCTAATGCCCGGTTGGCATGGTCGGCCCATGCCTCGCGGGTCTGCTCAAGCCATGCCTTGGGCTTGAGCGCTTCGGTCTTCTGTGCCCCGCCCTTCTCCGGGGTCTTGCCGTTGTACCGCTTGAACCACTGAGCGGCGGGCCGCTCGATGCCGTCATTGATCCGCTCGGAGATCATCAGGTGGCAGTGCGGGTTCTCGCCGCCACCGGCATGGATGGCCAGCGTATACGGCAGGCGCTCGGCACCGGTCAGGTGCTGGGCGAACTCGGACGCCAGCGCCTTCTGCTGGTCGAGGGTCAGCTCGACCGGCAGGGCAAATTCGACCTCCTTGAACAGCCGCCCATTGGCGCGTTCATACAGGTCGGCAGCATCCCAGTAGTCGGCGGGCCGCTCGACGAACTCCGGCATGTGCCCGGATTCGGCGTGCAAGACTTCATCCATGTCGCGGGCATACTTGCCTTCGCGCTGGATGTAGTCGGCCTTGGCCCTGGCCGATTGGCCGCCCGACCTGCTGCCGGTTTTCGCCGTAAGGTGATAAATCGCCATGCTGCCTCGCTGTTGCTTTTGCTTTTCGGCTCCATGCAATGGCCCTCGGAGAGCGCACCGCCCGAAGGGTGGCCGTTAGGCCAGTTTCTCGAAGAGAAACCGGTAAGTGCGCCCTCCCCTACAAAGTAGGGTCGGGATTGCCGCCGCTGTGCCTCCATGATAGCCTACGAGACAGCACATTAACAATGGGGTGTCAAGATGGTTAAGGGGAGCAACAAGGCGGCGGATCGGCTGGCCAAGCTCGAAGAACAACGAGCGCGAATCAATGCCGAAATTCAGCGGGTGCGGGCAAGGGAACAGCAGCAAGAGCGCAAGAACGAAACAAGGCGCAAGGTGCTGGTGGGGGCCATGATTTTGGCCAAGGTGAACAG
>NZ_JACFSQ010000008.1:0-3708 GCF_016100335.1 Bartonella sp. W8167 | reverse complement strand
ACTAGTGCCCTGCGGTTGCTCAACACTTAAGCAAGTTGCACCGCCCGCAAGCGTTCCAATTTTGCCGTGTAAAATACACCACAAAGAAAAACGGCAATATCGAAAGATGTTGCCGTTTCCTCTAAGCCGTCTAAGCGGGTTAGAATTTTAAGCGCTCTATGGCGGATAATTATATTCTATGGTGTTATTGCTCTTTTTTCAAGCTATTTAGCTCATTTTCGAGTTCATCAATTCTATTTTGCATTTCGTCTAAAATGCGTTGTGCATTGATCGCTTTGATAACTTTCAACTGAATTTTCGTGACGACATCACTTGGTAAAGTTTGATTTAATTTCATCGCACCATCGAAAATGTAATACAATCTAGTCAAACTAACCACTTTGGAATGTTCCGCTAAAGCCCACCGCTCTCTTTTGTCGTAGAAGTCTGTAACGTTGATTAAGTCCGTATCAATCAAATGATGATAGTTTGCCTGTCTGCCGTAGCTTCTTGTTGATGAAATTGGTACAACCAACGCACTTTTACCGTCAAGATTTGCATTTAGCACCATAACCATTCGACGCTTCCGCATTTCAGGCTCTAAATGTTTGTCATAGTCGGGGCTTTTCTCGATTTGTTGCCATTGACCAAAATCGCATTCGAGCAGTTCACCCACTCTAGGTCTATGTTTGATTGCCATTTTTAATAAGTCCCGTTCTTCTTACGTTTTTCGATGATTTCTTTGAGTTCGTCCGCTTTCAGCGTGTCGCCTAGCTTGCGGTTATATTTCTCAAGATCTGCCAGTAATTTTGTCGGTCTGCGAATATCTGCCGCTTTTAGTCGGTCATAATCCGCATTACGGATACGCAAGCATTCTCGCCAGTAGTCCCATTCCTGCTGACTTCCTGCCTTGACCTGTGGACGTTGTGGCAGCTTCGTCAAGCCGTCTTTTGTCAGATCTTCGCCAATATCCACCGCACTTGATTTTGGATTGATTGTGAATTTCAGAGCCACGATAGACCGCCCACGTTTCAAAGGTTCGACTTTGACAAGCAGATCTGATTTTTCGTTGATTTCTAAAAAAGATGGGGATAAAACATCTCGTTTTAATACTTTAAATTCTTTGTATTTATCATCAATCTGCAATATTCTTCTAATTTCATCTATTTCAATGTTTTGATTTTGCATTCCTTGTAACTTTTTACATAGTTCATATAGCCTAATAGAGTATGAGCTACTAAATCCACTAACACTTAATAAGTGATATTGGGTATAACCAAAACGCTTATCTAAATCAAATAGATAAGGCAAAACTCTACGGCTAAATTCAAAAGAAATTCGACCCTCCCCTGTGTGATACTTAGTTCTACTCTCAATCCACCGAAATTCTGTTGTTTCATCTTCTCCTTTGAGGATTATAGAACGATCATATAACCGTTTTGAGGCATTTAATAAGTCTCGATAAGCCACTTTTTCGGGGACATTAAATTTTTCTGAATAATCTTTAGCAAACAAAGTTACCTTGCTTTGGGTTATATCTCGATTATCCAACTGAGCAAGGCTCAACAAAACTATGCGTTGCTCTGCAAGGCTTAACTTGTATCCAGCCTCAACAATAGGATGGGCTTTTCTAATTGTGAGATCGGTCATAATCTGTCCTACGGATGATGGGATTGATGGTGAAAATCATATCATTTTAGTTACAAAAGGTGAAGTTAAATCATTAAAATATCACCTTTACCATCATTTATATCACCTTTAACCATCATTTATATCACCTTTAACCATCATTTATATCACCTTTAACCATCATTTATATCACCTTTAAATCTTGAAAGCCTTATATATCAAGGCTCTATGAAGTCAGAAAGAAAGAAAAATAGAAAGAAAGAAATAATAGAGCAAAACGTAGTTTTGCCTATCGCTACGCTCTATTTTGTTTTTTTTCGTTCTTTTTAATGTGTTAAATTGTTGCTTAATCCCACCTTTGCTTATGCAATAATTTTTTTCGGCAAAGAGTAGTTTTCAATAACAGTTGTAAAAGCAATTTGATTGCCATTAAACATAAAATTAGGATAGAAAATTAGATATTTATAAATTATCGATATTGAATCAATATAAAATCGATATTAAATATACATATTCAATACTAGATGTGTTTTTTGGAGTTATATCGATGTATATCGAATTTTTATTGATGCAATACTGAAGTAAATTAGGGCAGGACAGGTTAAATAGTCCTACGCTTCAAAGCGTAGAATTATTTAACTTATACTTATTCGCAAGCTCAACGTGTCCTGAACTCCGCTATGAAATATAATAAGGTATTACCTTTACTATACATTATATTTCCATTATAATACTTTGAAATGAAAAAGGAGTAGTTACTATGAAATCTGAGGTTATGACATTTAAAGTTGAGCCAGAACTAAAAGAGGCTTTTAAATCTGTTGCACACCGTAATGACCGCCCCGCGGCTCAAGTCATTAGGGAGTTTATGAGAGAGTATATTTCTATGAACAGAGAGCCTAATACATTAACACTTGAAACCATGCGTAAATCAGAGCGTGGTGAAGATTTGCACTCCGCTAAAGATTTTGACGATTTAATGCAGCAGTTGGGCATTTAAACATGCGCAATGTCAAATACTCCAACCAGTTTAAAAAGGATGTTACCCAATCGCAAAAGCGCGGTAAGAACGTTGCAAAACTGGGCGCAGTGATGCAGCTTATCATTAGCGGGCAGCCATTGCCCGCAGTCCTGAAAGATCATCCATTAAAAGGCGCATGGCGACATCATAGAGAACTACACATAGAACCTGATTGGTTATTGGTTTATTACTTGCCTGATGATGAAAATGTACATTTTGAGCGAACAGGCACACACTCGGATTTATTTAAATAGGAGTTTGCATAATGGCTTTTTAAGATTAATTGCCCTGGCGAAAGATCAACGCCAGGCGAAACGGGTTTTTACATGTTCACAATGTAAAAAGGCGGGGCTGACCATGCGTCAACATGAACAGCCCCTAATCACATTATCACTGATTAGGAGTGAATAACATGACTAAAAGCGATCTTACAGTAATTAACAAAAACGATCTATTTTCGTTGTTTGATATTGTTGACCAGTTGCGTAGCCTTGGTCTTGCATGTCGGGCTTTTACCATTTTGCTAGACCCCCATGACCAAATGCAACCCCTGCTTGATTTAATGTTTGACCAAGTGGACAGGCAGACCGAGGAGCTAAGCGAATTTGCAGAGCAAATCAAAATCAGGCTAAATCGTTAAACATGGAGAAGCCAGCCACTAGGCTGGCTTTATAAAAAAATACAAATGCTATCTAAATGCTATTTTTTTGATGCCTAGTTGCTATCTATTTGCTATCTTTTTATTTTTTTAACGTCACTTATATTTAGATTAGGCACGACAGCGATGTATACAAAAATTTGTATAATCGGCGTGCTAAAGGGTAATCCCTTTAAAACCCTAAAAGTTAAGTAATGAATCCTCTACGGGTATTAAAGCTCCTAAAAACGACGTAGAGCGTGCGAGTGTGCGAGCGATGGTTGGCTATTAGGAGGGGCTAAAAAACGCTTTAAATGCCCTCAAAAGCGGTTTTTCAATCTGCACTTCGAAGTGTTAACTAGTGCCCTGCGGTTGCTCAACACTTAAGCAAGTTGCACCGCCCGCAAGCGTTCCAATTTTGCCGTGTAAAATACACCACAAA
>NZ_JACFSQ010000003.1:0-297500 GCF_016100335.1 Bartonella sp. W8167 | reverse complement strand
TCAACGGCTCCGACACACTTCGCGCCGGCAGCGTTCTACGAATCGGAATAGAAACCGATTCGAAAGATGATGACCATCTCGTACGTGCCAGCATTTATCATGGCATGCACCATATATTGTCCATTTCGTTAAACGACAAAAACGAATTTATAAGAAGCGATGAACCGGAAATGACTCCGGTTTTAAAAACCGCGTTTGAAGGCGGCGTACCGCTCACCCATATCAATGCATCGAATTTACCGACAATCTATGATGCAATTTATCGGTCGGTTTTAAGTTATGACATGCCGTTAACGACGGCACGCCAACTCATTCGCGTCATGGCCAATGATGTTGACCTTGAAGATCAGGTATCTCCGAATGATACGCTCGAAGTATTTTATGCAACGCCGAATAAGGACGAAGCAGAAAGTTCGGAACCTGAAATTCGTTTTGTCAGCGCCACACTTGGCGGTGTAACGCGCAAATATTATCGTTTCCGTTCAAATGACGGAACGATTGACTATTATGATTCGCAAGGTCGTAGTTCAAAACAGTTTCTGTTGCGCAAGCCCGTGCCCAACGCCATCTTCCGTTCGCCATTCGGCCCTAGAAGACATCCCATTCTTGGCTATGTTCGCATGCATACCGGTGTTGATTGGAGTGCACCGAGAGGATCGCCGATCATTGCTGCGGGCGACGGGGTCGTTACAAAAGCCGGACCTGTGCGCGGTTACGGCAATCAGACAGAAATTCGACACGCAAATGGCTATGTGACCTCCTATGCTCACCAGAACAGTTTTGCTCCCGGCATTAAAGCTGGTGCAAAGGTTCATCAGGGGCAAATTATCGGTTATGTCGGCTCGAGCGGTCTCGCGACAGGTCCTCACTGTCACTTCGAAGTTTCCGTCAACAATACCAAAGTTGACCCGATGCGCATTCGTCTTCCCGATGCAAAATCATTGCATGGAAAAGATCTCGAAGCTTTCAAACGTGATCGGAACAAACTGGAAGCACTTATCAACGGGCAGGATGACCAGAAACTTGCAGCAACTGTCAACACGGATGACAAGGGCCGCAATCCACGGTCGGATATTTGACCATTATTTCAAGTTATTATTTCAAGCCGGCCGGTCTGTTTTAACATTTTTGACAGATATTCCGGCATTGCTGCCAATAACAATGCGTTCCTGGCACATAACCGCGACAAAGCTTCAAAAACAACAGACCTCGTGAACTCTCGAACTTGATATTGAAGTTTGACAACACATCATTCTCAAAGGCTGAAAATGACAAGATAATAATCTTAGACTTATCGTAATTATCCGATTTAGCGGGGATTGGTGAATGAACGCATGGTTGTGGAAGCTGAATCGGCATCGGGACCATAGTCGGATTGCCCGTTGACGCCCAATAATTCCTGTAAACGGGTGCGGGCACGGCTGACACGACTTTTGATTGTCCCCACAGCGCATCCGCAAATTTCGGCTGTATCTTCATAGGAAAAACCGGAAGCACCGATGAGGATAATTGCTTCTTTCTGATCATCGGGCAATTGATCAAGCGCTTTTCTGAAATCCTGCAAATCAAGGGAACCGTATTGGGACGGATGAACGGCAAGATTTTCCGTGAATACCCCTTCACTATCCTGCACTTCACGCCCCTTTTTGCGCATTTGACTGAAAAATTCATTCCTCAGGATTGTGAACAACCAGGCTTTCATGTTCGTGCCAATCTCGAAGCTATTCTGTTTTGCCCAAGCTTTCATGATTGTGTCCTGAACGAGATCATCCGCCTTGTCGTGCTGGCCACTCAACGAAACAGCAAAAGCACGCAAAGATGGTAAAATTGAAAGAAGTTCACGTTTGAACTCAGGATTATGTGGGCTCATGGGTTTTACTTTCCCATATTAATTTTGGTGCTCTTGTTCGGCTTTATCGAGTTTTTCGAGAAGATCGAGAAACTTTTCGGGGATTTCTTCGTCCTGAATTGCCGTGTAGAATTGCCGCAGTTTAATCGCTATTTCACTATTGGATCCAAGCAGATCATCTTGCGGACCGGTAAACGCGGATCCGTTTTTTTCCTTGCTGTCATCCATCTTCAGTCCCTTAAAAATGACGCCATCGGTTAATTCATAACAGTGTGTATAAAAACACGCATCGAATAAAGAATATAGAAGCCAGTAAAAAGTTCCAAGGGGCTGGAACTTTTTTATTATTCGTGAATTAATCATTCACAGGTAGCCGTCATGGCCACCCTTTCAGGGGCAGAAGGAGTTTATTACATGACTTTATCAACACGCATCGCGCCGTATCTACCTTATTTGAGAAGATTTGCTCGTGCCGTTACCGGATCACAAACGTCAGGTGATGCATATGTTGCTGCAATGCTTGAAGCTTTGATAGCCGATACATCTATTTTTCCGGAATCGTCTTCGGATCGTATCAGCGTTTATCGGCTTTTCTGTCAATTGTTCGACCAAACGACACCGAATGTTGCCGATCCCTTGCCTCAATTCGGTATTGAACAAAAAGCCAAGGCTAAACTTTCCTATCTTACTCCGAAAGCACGTCAGGCATTTCTTCTTATTGCCGTCGAGGGCTTTAATGATAAAGAAGCCACCGAAATTATGAATGTCGACTCCGATGAATTCAGAACCTTGCTGAACGACGCTTCGCGCGACATTTCCGAACAGGTGGCAACACGTATACTTATTATCGAAGACGAGCCTTTGATAGCCATGGATATCGAGCAGCTTGTCGAATCACTCGGCCATCAAGTGGTCGGCATTGCGAGAACGCGCAGCGAAGCTGTCGCCGTGGCAGAGAAGGAAAATCCCGGAATGATCCTTGCCGATATCCAACTTGCCGATAACAGTTCCGGTATTGATGCTGTTAACGACATTATCAAGACTCATGAAGTTCCGGTCATCTTTATTACCGCATTTCCGGAACGGTTACTTACAGGCGAGCGGCCGGAGCCGACTTTTCTTGTCACCAAGCCGTTCAATCCCGATATGGTCAAGGCACTCATTTCACAGGCGCTCTTCTTTCAGGAAAATGCGTCAAAGAAATAACACGTTTTATCTTGAAAACAGAAAAGAAGAGAAGGTCTCAAAATCCTTATGACATCGGCATCCAAATCAGCTCTTGCGGTTGAGAAAACGCATGTGAATGCCTTGGTGCAGGCTATTCACGGCGCCGATGTTTTTGTTCTTTTTGAAACGCCTGATCTCGTTTATCGCTGGGCAGAAAATCTGCCTCAACTGTTTGCAGAAAAATGGCGCATCGGGTGTTCTGACAGCGATTTTCTACCAGAACCGCTCACCAATCAGCTTAAATCCATCAAATCAAAGGTGCTCAAGACAGGCAAAATGGAAACCATTGAAGCCCGTTTCGAAAATAAGTCGCACCGGATTTCATGGTATAGATTTACTATTGACTGCCACCGTGACGATGAAGGCGAAATTATTGGCCTTTTGACAACCGGCGTGAATATCACCGAACTTCAACGGCGCGAACAAGTTCTCAAAGCATTATTGCGGGAATTAAGCCATCGTTCGAAAAACCTTCTGGCTATTATCCAAAGTGTTGCGGGCCAGACTGCGCGCTATACCGATTCGCTGCAAACTTTTTTAAGAAAATTCCAAGGGCGTATCCAATCCCTTTCGCATTCTCAGGATCTCGTTACAGATTCCAACTGGCGTGGCGCCCATTTTCGCGAGCTTTTTATCAGTCAGGCATCAAGCTACCTTGGAAAGGAACAAGAAAGATTTACTGTCGAGGGAGAAGATCCTTATCTGTTTCCCGGTGCAGCCTTGCATATCGGTTTGGCGTTTCACGAACTTATCGTCAATTCTCTTTCCTACGGTGCACTTTCAAAGCCTGAAGGACTGGTCCATGTGACAAGTGAAATCAGAAGAGACGAAGGGCGTCCCTCGCAACTTTATATTTCATGGTATGAAGTGTTTGCGCCGGGCCATACGCCGGATGATGACCGCAAGGCTTGTTTTGGCAGCGCTGTGTTGGAAAAGATTGTTCCGATTTCCGTAGGCGGAACCGCAAGTCTGGAATTTACTGGCGATGGCGTTGTCTATCACCTTGCTTTGCCAGACACATATTTCGATTTTTACAACTGATTACGGCTCGTCTGTTTTTAAATTTTACGGTGATTATTGCTGCAAAATTCAACTTAATTCAGACATAATAAAACCACTTTCCACCAAAAGTGTTTTGTTCCGGAACAAATCGCTTCGACAACCGTTATATTTGTATAAAAAGATAAAATCATCCACTTGTTAAAGTTTTTCCTGAAGGGGTCGATCATGAATTCCGTCATCGCCGTAATGTTGCTTGTTTCCTGCACAGATGGTTTCTCGGCCTGCAATGCTGCCGACGACATGGTCAAAGTGTACCCCACGCATGAAGCATGTGAAGCGGAGTTATTGCCGTCGGTCAATCACATCGGCAAAACCAATGAAATGGTTTTTGGACAATGTATCAAAGCTGATCCGGATTTCATCAATGGTGACTTGAGCATTTACTGGAGAGTCGATGAGAACGGCGATCTCATCGTCGAGCTGACCAATGATGACAGTGACAACGAAGAGTTGACCGTACCTCTTAGAAAAATAGACAAACCGATTGCCTCGAATGATAAAGTCGCCACCAAGCCGGCAGCGTAATGAGGAGTAAATAGAATTACTCTGACGTAAAGTTTAAGTGAAGAAATGTTTTTGTTAAATTAGCAAACTGTTCACCAAAGCTTAAAAAATTTATTTTCCATTGAAAGATGACCGCGAAACTCGTAAATGCGGGGCACTATCAATGGAGAATTTTCTATGCGCGATGATTATCAGTCCGGTTTTGAGGATATGGATTATCAGGATCCGTATAACCAACAGCCTGCGCAGCCACAAACGCAATTGGACCCTGCCGTCGAAAGAGTAAGACGCAAGCTTATGCGTTTGATGATTGCTTCAATCGCCATAACAATCATTCTGATTTTAATTATTCTGGCAGCAGTCATCTACAAGGTAACTTCCTCGTCATCTGACAAAACACCTGCGGAAGTTACAAAAACAGAGGCAAATCCGGTTCCCGGTGCAGAGACTGCCAATAATGCAACAACTGACACAAAAGCACCAGCACCTGCTGTTCCTGAATTTATCAAACGTTCGATTGCTTTGCCGCAAGGAACCCGTATCCTCTCGCAAAGTCTTTCGAACGATATGATTGCGCTTGAAACATTGACACCTGAAGGCAACACGGAACTTGTTATCTACGATTATCGTAAAGGCCATCTTGTTGCCGGTATCACAGTTGACACCTCTCCGGTTGCCAAACAGCCGGTCGAAGAACCGGTAGCAACGCCTGCCCAATAAAAAAATCAAAGTTCAACCTAAAGAAAAGGCCGCTTGTGAAAAGCGGCCTTTTTCATGAACCCAAGATTTTATTTCTTGGACTTATTTTGTTTTGCATCGGATTTCTTTTTTTCGTCTTTGTTATCCGTGCTTTCGGCTTCCTTTTCTTCTACCTTCGATTCATCAACAGGATGAGCCGGAGTTGGCGTGAAAATCAGACGATCGGAAGCACGTGATATATTGACTGTAGAGCCATCAAGAATATCACCGATCAGCAACCTTTCGGCAAGTGGATCCTGAACTTCTCTCTGGATAACCCGTTTAAGAGGCCGTGCACCATAAGCAGGGTCGTAACCCTTGTCGGCAAGGAATTCACGAGCACTATCGTCAATAACAAGTTTGATCTTCCGATCCGACAATAATGATTGCAAACGCTGCAACTGGATATCGACAATGGCTCCCATTTCTTTCCGGTGCAACCGGTGAAACAGGATGATTTCATCGACACGGTTGAGGAATTCCGGCCTGAAAGCAGCTTTCACAACAGCCATAACATCGTCACGGGCTTTTTCAGCTTCTTCATTATCGTCAAGCGCTGTCAAATATTCGGCACCGAGATTTGATGTCATAATGATAAGCGTATTGCGGAAGTCAACAGTGCGACCCTGCCCATCGGTCAAGCGCCCGTCATCAAGCACCTGCAACAGAACGTTGAAAACATCCGGATGGGCTTTTTCAATTTCATCAAACAGGATGACCTGATAGGGCCGACGACGAACCGCTTCGGTCAAAGCACCACCTTCTTCATAGCCGACATATCCCGGAGGAGCACCAATCAAACGGGCAACCGAATGCTTTTCCATATATTCCGACATGTCGATACGAACCATTGCGGTCTCGTCCTGGAACAGGAATTTTGCCAGAGCCTTGGTGAGTTCGGTTTTACCAACACCTGTTGGCCCTAAGAAAATGAACGAACCGATCGGCCTGTTCGGGTCTTGCAAGCCTGCACGTGCACGACGTACCGCCCGCGAAACAGCCTGAATCGCCTCGCCCTGTCCGACAACGCGTTTGGCAAGCTCGTCTTCCATTCTCAGAAGTTTCTCACGCTCGCCTTCCAGCATGCTATCAACCGGAATACCGGTCCAGCGCGATACCACTTGTGCAATGTGATCGGGTGTGACAGTTTCTTCCAGAATTGAACCGTGATTTTCCTGACTTTCAGCTTCTTCCAACTGCTTCGCTAATTGTGGAATAATGCTGTAGGAAAGCTCGCCGGCTTTCTGATATTCACCGTTACGTTGGGCAATTGCCAAATTGTTGCGTGCTGCTTCCAACTGTTTTTTCAACTCGGCAGCATGACCCAATTTCTGTTTTTCCGATTGCCATTTTGCCGTGATTTCATGCGATTGTTCTTCAAGCTCGACCAATTCATCTTCGAGTTTTTCCAAACGGTCTTTCGATGCAGGATCGGTTTCGGCTTTCAAAGCTTCCCGCTCGATCTTCAACTGCATGACACGACGATCAATTTCGTCAAGTTCTTCCGGCTTGGAATCAACCTGCATACGCAGCCTTGAAGCCGCTTCATCAATAAGGTCAATCGCTTTATCCGGCAAAAACCGGTCTGTAATATACCGGTTGGACAAAGTTGCAGCCGCAACAAGGGCTGAATCCGAAATACGGACTTTATGGTGTTGCTCGTATTTTTCCTTAATACCACGAAGAATCGAAATGGTGTCTTCGACACTGGGCTCATCAACAAAAACCGGTTGGAAACGACGGGCAAGAGCCGCATCTTTTTCAACATATTTGCGATATTCTTCAAGTGTCGTTGCACCAACACAATGAAGTTCGCCACGGGCAAGGGCGGGTTTCAACAGGTTGGATGCGTCCATAGCGCCATCGGATTTACCGGCACCAACCAAAGTATGCATTTCATCAATAAACAGAATGATCTCGCCGTTTGCTGCCTGAACTTCTGTCAAAACAGCTTTCAAACGCTCTTCGAACTCGCCGCGATATTTTGCACCGGCAATCAATGCTCCCATATCAAGGGCCAAAAGCGATTTGTCACGCAAAGTTTCAGGAACATCACCATTCACAATACGCAAAGCAAGTCCTTCGACAATTGCCGTTTTACCAACGCCCGGTTCACCAATCAGCACCGGATTGTTTTTAGTGCGCCGTGACAACACCTGAATTGTCCGGCGGATTTCTTCATCACGCCCGATAACCGGATCAAGTTTCCCTTCGCGCGCATCTTTTGTCAGATCGCGTGCATATTTTTTCAATGCGTCATACTGTGCTTCGGCATTAGCCGAATCAGCTGTGCGTCCTTTTCTCATTTCATTGATCGCCTTATTTAACGCCGTTGGCGTGATCCCGCTTTTGGAAAGAATGTCTGCTGTTTTTGCGTTCGGTTCCATCAGGAGCGCTTGCAAAAGGCGCTCGACTGTCACAAAGCTGTCACCGGCTTTTTCAGCTAATTCTTCAGCCCGGTTAAAAACCTTTGCCATCGGTTCGGACATATAAAGCTGTCCATTGCCGCCACTGACTTTAGGCAATGCTGCTAGCGCTCTTGCCAAAGCATCTTTTGCTGCTTTTACATTGCCACCCGCCTTCTCGATCAATGATGCACATAGGCCTTCATTGTCGTCCAGCAATACCTTTAACAGATGTTCCGGTACAAACTGCTGATTGTCTGATGATAAGGCAAAGTTTTGTGCAGATTGTAGGAACCCCTGCACCCGCTCGGTATATTTTTCTAAATTCATCCTCGTCTCCTTTTCCCATAATCCATAAAACGGCATTACGGGGTTGAAGTGACAAGCTCCCTTCTAGGCAAGCCGTACTCGTCACCTGATATGGGAGTTGCATTCAAATTCGACAAGATCAAAAACAGTCTGAAAAACGACAAAATGCGCAAGCCCGCAAGAATCACGGTAACGCTCTTTAATCGGGGAAAATTGCTTTTAAGAAAAATTGCGGTTGTCTCTAACAACTTCCAAAGGAATGTTGACATCAAGCTTATGCAACATATTTTCGAAATCGCGCAGCCGATATTCGGCACTTTCGGTTACAAGCCCCTGAATAAAGCCGCTTCCTTCATCACTTTTATCAAGTTTTGCAATGATGCTTTCCGCCGGATCAAGAAAACGACATTGCGGTGCTGCTTTTTCAAAGAAGCTTTTAAGCCATGGTAGATGGGTACTTGAAAGCGTGCATGTATCAACCGAAGGATATCGTGCAAGCAAGTCTTCCATGAAACGGTTGACTTCTGCCTGTGTCTTTTGAGGTTCAAAAAGAAAAGTTCCACTCTCGACCAATTCAACCATCGCCGAAGCATTCACGAGAGCAACATTTTCCGGCTTTTTGCTGTGGTTTTTGACAAACGCTCTGCCCATTTCGCTTGCCACCATCGAAGCCACTCCCATAATTGCCACAAAGCCGCTGCGGCTTACGCTTTCTGCTTCTTCAAGCGGCGGAAACACGCCATAAAGTGGCACGGGTGAACTCTCTTTGACGCGATCAAACACCATGATAGAAGGTGCATTCGAAGCCATAATAATAGCCGACGGGTCATAGCGCATCAATCGTTCGAACGTCTGTTTGACAATTCCGACAAGCTCGTCAGCTGTCTTTTTTCCATATGGGAAATGCGCCCGATCGGCAAAATAGAGGATATCGCGCTTCGGCTGCCTTTTATGTAACAGATCCACAATGGCGTAGGAGCCGATACCTGCATCAAAAATAGCAACCGGTTTTACCGTTTTCATTCCTGTTCATCCGCATTGTTAAAGGGCTTACCCGGTAAAACATAAGCGCCTTTGAGCCACCGGTTAAGGTCAATTGCGCGACAACGATCCGAACAGAACGGATAGGCTTCACGGATTGAAGGTTTACCACATTCCGGACACGGCCTTGGCGGGCGCAGCGGATACACTTTTGCGGTTGCCCGGGATTCGTCTTTATCCGATGTAGCCATTTTCAGACCTCATCTTTCTGCCAACGTTCAAATACGGGATAATTCTGCGTCGTCAACAATTCTACTGTTTCGGCAAGCGGTAACCCGACAATGCCGCTATAGGAACCGGATATTTGCAAGGCAAAACAACCGGCCCGCCCCTGAATGGCGTAACCTCCGGCCTTACCCTGCCATTCGCCCGACAGAAGATAGGCTTCTATAACTTCGCGTCCAAGACGCTCGAAACGCACTCTGCTTTCTACAAGCTTATGACGGCTTTTGCCCTTCGCATTGATAAGACAAACACCTGTATAAACCTTATGGGTACGTCCCGACAAAAGGCGCAAACATTCGCGTGCTTCATCTTCGTCGGCGGGTTTGGGAAGAATTCTGCGCCCGACAGCAACCACCGTATCGGCAGCAAGAACGAGAGCCTCTTCCAATCCGGGCAGACTGCGAACGAGCTTGGCACCTCTTTCAGCTTTTTCTTTCGCCAGACGCCGTGCCAGAAAACGTGGATGTTCAAGAAGGTGTGGCGTTTCATCAATATCGGCGGGATGTAAATGATCGGGGAAAACACCGATCTGACGGAGCAATGCCAAACGCCTCGGAGAAGCCGAAGCAAGAACAAGCTTGGTTTTTGCCAACGTATCTTCTTCCGGCATAACAGAATCTGTCATCATTTTATTTGTAACGGTAAGTAATCCTACCCTTTGTCAGGTCATAAGGTGTCATTTCCACCATAACCTTATCGCCTGCGAGTACCCTGATACGGTTTTTGCGCATGCGTCCTGCCGTGTGGGCGATGATTTCGTGATCATTATCGAGTTTTACGCGAAACATCGCATTGGGTAAAAGCTCTGTAATCACGCCGGAAAATTCCAAGACTTCTTCTTTGGCCATAAATTACCTGTTTCTAGACTGTTTATTTTGATCAAAATCCGACAGGCAGCTTGAACTGCCCATCCAACGGCGGCAAACCTACCCTATTCTCGGCCATTTGTGAACATCTGAATCAAAAGGCCATCATAGTTTATGCCGGTTTTTTAAGTGTATGGGCGTTATTTACTGCCAAATCGTTCAGATATCCTTTTCTTCAAATTTTTCCTGATATCACGATAAGCATCAAGAATTTGCTCGCGCGAACCCGTTGCAAGTGCCGGATCAGGTGTCGGCCAATATTCGACATCGACCGAAAAACCCCGCATACGTTCAAGAACCGCATGATGGGCTTGCGGGGTAAGAGTGATGACAAGATCAAAAAATCCGTCCGACAATTCCTCCAATCCGCGCGGGTTATGGTCTTCCATGGAAAGCCCGTCTTCGGCAATAACCGCGGCTGCAAAAGGATCACGATTGCCTTTTACAACGCCTGCAGAAGCAACATAAATGTCGGGAAACATTTTACGCGTCAATGCTTCCGCAATTGGCGAGCGTATAGAATTCTGCCCGCAGACATAAAGAACAGATGAGGGATGCTTGCTCGCCGGAAACTGGTTGTCAGACATTGTCACCCTTTCCAATATAAAACGCAAAGGAGGGTGAAAAGGCGCCGTGCAGTTTTCAAATCCATATCTATTTTACCGCGTAAACGTTCCTGCAGGGTTGTTGAACCTTCGTTATGCAAGCCCCGACGCCCCATATCGATGGCTTCGATTTTTGACAAAGAAGCAGAGCGTATAGCCTCGTAATAGCTGTCACAAATAAGGTAGTAATCCTTGACAATGCGGCGGAATGGTCCAAGCGACAGAATGTGGGTGGCAACCTGGTCGCCATTTTCACGAAAAATGTCAAAAACCAGCCTTCTGTCAACCAATGATAATTTCAGTTTATAGGGGCCGCTTCCTGTGTCACCCACAGGCATGAAACTATTTTCCTCAATAAGATCGAAAATAGCGACCGCACGTTCATGTTCGATCTCCGGCGTCGAGCGCCCGATGGTTTCATCAAGTTCGACATCAATGAGCCGCGCCTTCTCCACACTCCCCCTCCCCGACAAGCTATAGATTCAACCTTATTGCAACGGACCGTCCATGTGCTTCCAGCCCTTCGGCATTGGCAAGTTCTATTGCCGACGGCCCGAGTTTGCGCAATTCATTTGCACCAAGTTTCAGAATGGAGCTTCGTTTCATATAGTCAAGGACGGAAAGGCCCGATGAAAATCTTGCCGAACGGGCGGTTGGCAAAACGTGGTTGGAACCGCCAACATAATCGCCAATTACTTCCGGTGTATAGCGCCCCACAAAAATGGCTCCGGCATTACGAACGAGAGGTAAATACCGATCAGGATTTTCAACCGCCAGTTCAAGGTGTTCCGGTGCGATGCGATTGGCAAGCGGAAAGGCGTTTTCAAGATCGTTGACAAGAATAACCGCACCAAAATCCTGCCAGCTTGAAGAAGCGGTTTTGCCGCGTTTCAATGTCTTCAATTGCGTTTGAACCGCTTTCATGACCTCGTTTGCAAAAGCTTCATCATCGGTCATGAGAATTGACTGGGCAGCCGTATCATGTTCGGCTTGTGCCAGAAGATCAGCGGCAATCCAGTCGGCATCGTTAAGTTTATCGGCAATCACCAGCACTTCGGAAGGTCCGGCAATCATATCAATGCCGACTTTTCCGAACACCTGCCTTTTTGCAGCAGCAACAAAAGCGTTACCAGGCCCGACAATTTTTGCCACCGGTTTTATGGTTTTTGTACCATAGGCAAGGGCTGCGACAGCCTGTGCCCCGCCAACACGATAAATCTCGCTCACACCACCAAGTTTGGCTGCGGCAAGAACCAGCGGATTGAGATGTCCCTCCGGTGTCGGCACCACCATAACAATACGCTCGACACCGGCGACTTTAGCAGGAACAGCGTTCATCAGCACCGAACTTGGATAGCTTGCTGTGCCGCCTGGCACATAAAGTCCGACCGATTGGACTGCTGTCCAACGCCAACCGAGTTCGACACCGAGAGGATCAACAAAGCGCTCATCCTTTGGCAGTTGTTTCTGGTGGTAGACAACAATACGATCATGGGCAAGCTTCAAAGCGTCAAGTGTCTTTGGTGAAACGCGCTTCATCGCTTCATCAATTTCATTCTCGATGATTTTCAAACCTTTTTCTTTAAGGTCTACGTGATCGAATTTAGCCGATAAGTCGATCAAAGCCTGATCACCCTCATCGCGAACCGTTTTGATAATGTCGCGCACAGTGTCATCAACACTTTGGGAAACTTCACGTTTTGAATCAAGGAATTTTCGAAATTCGTTTTCGAAATTTGCCGATGATTGACGAAGAATTTGAGCCATTCTTTTTCCTGTCAAAAAATTATCTGTGATGGGGATTGGCCTTGGCTTGCCAAACGGGACCAAGGTCGGTCAGTTGCGCTTCAATACATTCCACTTCAAGGCGGATTGCCGCTTCACCAGAAAAAATCAGCGTTACAATGCCGGCGGGGGCTGTTGTCGGTTGAAATTGCATTGTTAAAAGTGACAAAACATTGTCTTTTTTCTCGCGATCGAACCCGCGGGTTTTGACACTTAAAACACGATCAAAACGCAGAGCCGTGCGATGGCGCTCGCCGGTTTTCGCACGCGAAAACAGCCCGCCCTTCATCTGTTCTTCCCAGGCAAAACGGTTAAGTGCCGCAATAAAACGCTTTTCACCACAACGCCAATCAAGATCGGCAACCTTGACCACCGCATCCTGCAAATGCGCTGACAAGATCTCGAGATCTTCATCATCCATGGCTATCAATTTCAAAAGCGGCATCCTACAACCCCATTCTGTTTTATATTATCCTTCTTCATACAGGAAAGATATTGGCATTATCCACTGATGCGTTCAATCTGCGCACCACAATTTGAAAGCTTCTCTTCAAGCCGTTCAAAACCGCGATCAAGATGGTAGACACGGTTGACTGTTGTAACCCCCTCGGCGGCAAGCCCCGCAATAACGAGAGAAACCGAAGCGCGCAAATCGGTTGCCATAACCTGTGCGCCTAACAGCCGTTCAACGCCTTCAACCGTTGCGGTCTGCCCTGATAGCGAAATATGGGCGCCGAGCCGTGCCAGTTCCTGAACATGCATAAACCGGTTTTCAAAAATTGTCTCGGTAATGTGGGAAACACCTTTTGCACGTGTCATCAACCCCATAAATTGCGCCTGTAAATCTGTCGGAAAACCGGGGAAAGGCTGTGTTTCAATATCGGTCGGAACAATATCAAGACCATTTCTTGCAACACGGATGCCCTCGTCGCTTTCTTTGATTTCAAGGCCGGTCTTGGCAAGCGTATCAAGCACCGAACGCAAGTAATCGGGACGTGCATCCTTGAGCATCACATCACCGCCGGTCATGGCAACAGCCATTGCATAGGTGCCGGCCTCAATACGATCGGAAATCACCTTGATACGGGCGCCCGAAAGCCCGTCAACACCTTTGATATAAATAGTCGGTGTACCGGCACCCTTTATTTTTGCTCCCATTGCGTTGAGACATTCTGCAAGGTTGACCACCTCCGGCTCGCAAGCAGCATTGTGAAGAACGGTTTCGCCTTTTGCCAAACTTGCTGCCATCAGCATGGTATGGGTGCCACCAACTGTCACTTTTGGAAAAGTAAATTCCGTTCCGCTCAATCCTTTCGGTGCCTTGGCATGGACATAACCATTCTCGATATTGATTTCTGCACCCAGCGCTTCAAGTCCCTGCAGGATAAAGTCGACCGGACGCGTTCCGATTGCGCAGCCACCGGGGAGCGAGACACAAGCTTCCCCCATACGTGCGAGCAATGGTGCAATTACCCAGAAGCTTGCACGCATTTTTGATACAAGCTCATAGGGCGCGCGCGTTGTAACAATCTGGCGTGCGGTAAAATGAACCGTGCGGGAATAGGCGCCATCCTGATGTTGCCGACGACCATTCACCGAATAGTCGACACCGTGATTGCCGAGAATCCTGATCAGTTGTTCGACATCGGCAAGGTGGGGAACGTTATCCAGCGTCAATGTATCATCGGTAAGCAAAGAGGCAATCATCAACGGTAATGCTGCATTTTTTGCACCTGAAATGGGTATCACACCATTCAAACGGTTCCCGCCGATAATTTTGATACGATCCATACCGAAAGACCTTTCCTGAGGTTTCAATTAGTGATTATTGTCGGTTTATCCAATTAGCCTTTAGTAACAAAACGTGGCGTAAACTGGACTCGATACACATTTATCCGAAAACGGTTTCTATAATATTTAAAATAGGATCAAACCGGACAGAAAGCGGTCGATCAACAAGGCGTTTCAAACTTATTTTGCCGATGAATGTCGGGGTTCGTCCGCCTTTTCGTGGTGTTCAACTTCATTTGCCCCGTCGCGTTCCCGTGCCTGTTGCTTGCGTCGCAAAAGATTGGCGCGCAATTGTTGTGCCAGCCGCATTTGCCGACGTTGCTGCGCGATTGAATCTGCCATCCTTCAAACCTGTTGAATATTCAAAAAAACGGTTCCGGTCATAACACCATGTTTAAAAAATTGCCAGCCAAAGAATATCAGCGTGATTTTTCTTATAAGAAAAGTGAATGTCCGCTTGCCTATTTCTTTACAATGTGGCAGAACGCCGGCCGAAAACTATTTTTCTTAGCTGCGGTAGCTCAGTGGTAGAGCACTCCCTTGGTAAGGGAGAGGTCGAGAGTTCAATCCTCTCTCGCAGCACCAGAATTTCCTGAACTCCGTCAAGCCTGAATTTCTCTTCACCAGTATTTTTGTTCACCAGTATTGTTATTCAATTGTCGTCATTAAAGCGATATCGGCATGAACCGGAAAGAACCATGCCTGACAAAAGCCAAATCCTTTACATCAAACGACAATTTACCGGCTTTTTCAAAAGATCACTCCAGTTTTCAAATGGCTTTAAAAAACCGTTCATGGTTCAAAACAAAGCATGAAACATTGAAAAATGTTACCGGTCAGGGACCGATGCATTTTGCTTTAAACAAAATTCACGCTTTTCTTCCAGAAATACATTTTACCTTTTGCACGGCCTATTGATAAAAACGTAATCAATTAAAATAATTTAACGGCAAGAGCATAAAACTTGCCTTTTTCCTGCCGTCAAATTGGTCTAGAAATGCCAATTCGTCTTATCAACCGGGTTTTGCCAGTATAGGTTCGTGCGGTTTTTATGTTGCATATGTCTTCCATTTCTTCCCACATGTCTTCAGTTTCCTACCTGACGATCGTTGTCTTCCTGACGTCGACGGCATCCGCTTTTTCAAGTGGCGCAGAAAGAAACGAAACAATAGAACTGGCGCAACTTTATGACCCTGCCGATTTACCCCGTCACCATCAACAATTGCGCATTTATCAGGACCAATATGGAAGACGTATTTATGTTGATGAAAATGGACGGGTTGTAAGGGTAGAAGAACCGCAGAATTATCCGCAAGGTGTTACACCACCGCCTTATGGAACCAATAATCAGGGACCAATGGAAGGCGGTGCCCCTTATGATGATCGGGATGTTCCGGAAGCACCCGACGCGAAGCCCTATCATGACAACGGACAAGTTAATCCGCGTTCCTACAGAAAAAATCCTCCTCGTTATCAGGCCGGTGAAATGCCGTCCGAACATACGCCGGCAATCAACGTTCCGAAGGGACGTGAAACGGTTGCAGCCGTACAAATTCTGATGGACCGCCTCGGATCCTCTCCGGGAGCAATTGATGGTCTGGCGGGAAGCAATTTCGACAAGGCGGCAGCAGCGGCCAGCGAAATTAGTGGTCGTTTTATCGACCCGAATGACAAACAACGCCTTGATTCGGCCCTGCAAGCAACCGGCGGTCCGGCTTTTACCCAATATACGATCACCGAAGCCGATATAAACCGACAATATGTCTCTTCGATTCCCGCCGATTACGCGATGAAGGCACAAATGCCTGCCATGGCTTACACATCCGTAAGAGAAATGTTGGCCGAACGCTTCCATATTGATGAGAGTTTTTTACAAGAGCTCAATCCGCAGGCGCATTTTTCCCATGCCGGAGAAACCATCAAGGTTCCGAATCTGGAATTGCCGAAACGGCAAAGTGTAGACCGGATTGTCGCCGACAAGGCACGCAAACAGGTACGCGGCTATAATGCTGAAGGTCGGCTTGTTGTGGCATATCCGGCAACAATCGGTTCGACCGATAATCCATCCCCATCAGGAACAGTGCAGGTTGAACGCATCGCATTCAACCCGAATTACACTTATAACCCGAAAGTCAATTTCAAGCAGGGAAGCAACAATGAAATTCTGACCATTCCACCGGGACCAAACGGACCGGTTGGAACAGTCTGGATAGCACTTTCGAAGCCGACTTATGGCATTCATGGCACACCCGATCCCTCACGAATCGGAAAGACCTCCAGTCACGGTTGCATCCGTTTGACAAATTGGGATGCGGAAGAGCTGGCAAAACTGGTTAAACCCGGTGTTGTTGTGCACTTTACCGATTGATGCTTGAAGCATCAATCATGGCTATCCATACACAAAATATAAAGCTGTTATTTGCGGCTGAATGGCCAAAAGTTGAAAAACCGCTTTTTGGCAAGTGCATCGCTGCTCGACTTGATATCTGTCAACACTTCATCATACCGGACGAGTGCTTTCTTATCATTATTATCGTGTGCCTGTTCTTTCAGTTCACCAATCAGCTTTGAAGCTTTTTCAAGCAGTGGACGGGCTTGTGTCGCCGGTAATTTTTGTGCCCGGTCTTTCAACATCAAAGCGTAATTGATTTTTATATTTGCAAGCTTGCCTTGTTTGCTTTCCATTAGAGGCGAGACAAGCAGTTCCTCGTAAATTGCTTGTGATTTCTCAAAAGCATCAAGCACGCCGCCAAAAGATCCCAAGCGCCACAAAATGAGCGCCTGATGGGAACGGGCCTCCAATTTCTCGTTATCGTTATTGGAAGCTCCCTCTCCGGCAAGTTGAAAAGCCGTTTCAACAGCAATATTGGCAGATTTCAACAAATCAACCGGTATTTCGGAATCTTTCCGTCTGGCCATAGAATAGAGAACGTGAGACAGATTGCTATAAAGCCGGAAAAGATCACTTTTATCCTTTTCAAGGTCGAGCTTGGAAATTGCCAGACGGAAATCGAGTTCCGCCTGTTTTAACCAGATCAAACCCTGACGACTTTTTTCATCTTCACCAAGCCGGGCGCGGGCTAGCGCGCGCCACTGCAAAATCCGGTTGACGAGTTTGTCATTCTTTTGACCTTTGATCGTCTCGAGAACTTCATTATAAAACTTGACCGCTTCCTGCAACAATTGCCCACGTTTTTCCGGCACTTCGACATTCGCAGCCGCCTGAAGGGCTGCTCCCAACTCGATAAAGAAGGAAAGCCAGTCAAGCGGACGGGCAAGTTTTATTTCTTTGCCGATTGCATTTCGCAAAGCGGAAATTGCTTCATATCTTTTTTCAAGTTCCATTGCAGGTGAAGCAGCCAGATTCGCTAATTGCGTTAGATCTTTTCCCAAATTGCCGTAAGCAATGGCAAGCCCTAAAGCTTCGTTCTGGTCTTTGATCAAAGCTATATTCGACCGATAGAGTGAAGCCGATTTTTCCAAAAGCACAATTGCACTCTCGCGATCTTTTTGCTGGGCAAGAAGTGAAAGTGCCAATGCCGTTTCACTTTGAAGCCGAAAGAGAGCCTGAGTTCCACTATCTTCGTTCAATGCGTCACTCGCTTTGTCGAAGGCTATCAGTGTTTTTTCCAAAAGATCTACGTTTGCGGGACTATTTATTGTTGCAAGCTGCATCAATGTCCGCCCCATTTCAAAATAAACATAGGAAAGGTCTTGCGGCGCATCATCCCCGCTAAAAAATACAAGTGCTGTCTCGAATCGTTCGATTGCAAGTTCCAGATATCCACGAACTTTTTCAGCGGGCTCAATCCGTGCCAATTCTGCTGCCACCAGCGCACTTGCAGAAACGGCGAGAGACCAATAATGGAAATTTTCTTTTTCCCGTAAAATAGCAATGGCTTCATCAAATGCTTCCATTGCCAATTTCAGTCTTTCTGCACGAGGTCTTGCCAGATCAATATCGGACAAAGCACGATAGACGTGGCCTTTTTCCGTTAGAATGAGTGCCCGATCAAAGGCGCCTTTCTTCTTCGGCAAAGCTTTATAGACCTGGTCGAGTAAAGAAAGTCCGCGTTTCAATCGCAAAACAGCAATTTCGCCACCTTCACGCAAGGAATAGTTACGTAAACACCTCACATAGGAAACAACAATTCCTCCCCAACGGGTGAAATTGCTTTTGCGAGTAAAAACCTGTAAAGCTTTTTCAAAACCGGATGCAGCTTCGCTATAATGGGTTAGCGCATCATCTTCATTTTCTTCCGCATCGGCCAGTGCCAATAGTGCTTCGGAAAGTTCTATCTGGGCTTCAGCCCATGACGTATCGTTTTTGGCACGTTGTTTGAGTGACAATGCCAAATCTGCATCCTCAACCTTCTGGCGGAGTGTTTTTTTGCTATCACTATCCAAGGCCAAGTGAACGATTCCTTTTATTTAAAAACCCTTGTAGCATATGCATTGTTTATTAAACAGAAATACCCTTGTCACGAACGAGTAACAAATGAATAAATCACCCAACATTGTCATTTTAACCGGTGCCGGTATATCCGCAGAATCCGGCTTGGAAACCTTTCGTGGCAGCGATGGCACGTGGAACAAATATAAGGTCGAAGATGTCGCGACACCTGAAGGTTTTGCACGATCACCGCGTCTCGTCAATGATTTCTATAACGAACGCCGCCGCGATGCGGCGAAAGCGCGCCCCAACAAAGCGCATCTGGCACTTGCAACACTCGAAAAGCATTTTCCCGATTGTTTCCTGCTTGTTACCCAGAATGTCGACAATCTGCATGAACAAGCAGGATCACGAAATGTTCTGCACATGCATGGCACCCTCGACCACGTTTTATGCCTTTCCTGTCATGAAAAAGCAAAATGGAAAGGGGATGTGACAGAAGAAAGCATCTGTCCCCATTGTCATGCCAAGGCAAAGCTAAGACCCGATATTGTCTGGTTCGGTGAAATTCCCTTTCATATGGAACAAATCGAAAAGGCATTGGCTGAAGCCGACATTTTTGCTGCAATCGGCACGTCAGGTGTCGTTTATCCGGCCGCTGGTTTTGTAGTGCTTGCACAACAGGCGGGTGCCGAATGTTTCGAACTCAACCTTGCGGCCAACCCGAATTCCTATTCATTATTTGATGAAATCATTTCTGGACCGGCAACAAAAACAGTGCCGGATTTTGTAAATATGCTGCTTAAAAAATATGGGAAATGACAGGCTTTTTAAATTTTAAATAAACCGTTATCGTTTCAATAAAACAATATTTATGATTTTGCGATTGCATTCAAATTCGTTATATCTATTCTTCTCTATAAAATTACAATTACATTATTAAATTATATAATAATTAAAATATTACATGAATTTTTAATGTTTGAATTCAGAATATTGATATTCTGATAATTTTTATAGTGAATGTACTAAAAATCATATTGGCAGCAATAAAGTTGGCAGCGATAAAGAAAGCCCGTATGAGCTTTCTTTATCTTTTAAAAAATCTTTTTTTCGAAAAATTCAGTCTTCAGGCAAAATCAGAAGGTTTGTTACTGTTTCTGCCGGACGGCACAGTTGAACACCTTTAGCGCAAACAACAATCGGCCGGTTGATGAGTTCTGGATGATCGTGCATTTTTTTGGCAATCACATTATCCGGCAATGTTTCATCGTCCAGCCCTTGCTTTTTATAAGCAGGCTCTTTTGTCCTTAAAAAATCGCGGATGGAAACATTGGCGCGGCTGGCGAGCCAAAGGAGCATTTCCGGTGTCGGCGGCGTCTTCAGATATTCAATAATATGGGGTTCATAACCCATGGCACGCACAAGACCGACTACATTGCGTGAGGTTGCACAACGCGGGTTATGATAAATAATGACATCGGTATTTTGCATGAATTGGCCCTTTGCTGATTTTAATATTTCACCAATAGCTTTAACATGGACTAAGGAGATTTGGTGAAGATATTCTTTTTCAATTTTTTAGGTGAAACCGGCTCGTGTTTTCATTTGCACCATTTGTGGCATCGAAAGTTATGTTTTCAACATGCTTTTTCATCAAAACCGCCGGTTGGACGAAAATAATAGGGAAAAAATAAACCGGATATTCCGTAATTAACCTGAAAGTACAAAGAAATGCGGATCATCGGTGATTCCGTTTTAACAGATAGACAGGTAGCAAATAGACCGGATAGCTCGAAGCGAAAACATCTGTTTTCTTGGCCCAGATAAAATTATTAACAACCCGGTAGTTATAAATAAGAAATTTGTTTCGAGGAACTTTCCAAAAAACACCGCTAAAGAAGGAATAAAAGAAAATATAAAGGAGAAGGAAAGTCAAAATGGTGCGGGTGGTCGGAATCGAACCGACACTCCTTTTGGGAACCAGATTTTGAGTCTGGCGCGTCTACCAGTTCCACCACACCCGCATCGATGAAGTGAGGACACAAACCATGTGTCACGGATTTGTTGAGTTATATTAAGAACCGAGGTCTCGTCAACTGCCTTACACACAATTATCTTAAAAAATTTGTTCAAGCTACTGGATTAACGCTTTAACCCCCATTAGAGGTAGCGTCATTGACAAGGAATGAAAAATGCTCAAAAAGCTTGGAGACTGGACATTATCTCTAGCCGGACGCCGCTCGGCCGAATACTGGCTGGCATTTATCGCTTTTGTAGAAAGTTCTGTCTTTCTCATTCCGGCTGACGTCCTTTTTATCCCGATGTCGCTTATCAATAAAGAAAAGACCTACCGTTATGCGTTTATCGCTTCGCTCTTTTCAGTCCTTGGCGGAATAGCCGGTTGGCTGATCGGCCATTTTGCCTATGAAGCTATAGCAAAACCGGTTCTTGAGTTTTACGGAAAATTCGAGACTTTCGAAGCATTGCGCAACAATACCAGCATGGAAATTATTTTGCTGTTGCTCATTACTTCGGGAATATCACACCTTCCACCAATCAAGGTAGTTACAATTCTCGCCGGTGTCGTGGGCATGAATATATGGATTTTCATCCTGTCAGCAATTATCGCTCGCAGTGCACGGTTCTATGCTCTCGCCTGGTTGATAAGCCGTTATGGTGCGACGGTGCTCGAATATCTCTTGCCGAGATTGAAATGGGTTATCGCCATTGCTTGCACTATCCTGATAATTGCCTATATTTTTTATAAAATACTGGTCTAGGGGGATTTTGTGTGATTACTTTCGCTTCACCCATTCATCGATCCGGAAAACTTCAAACTATCCTGTCGTGGTTGATGCTAATCTTTATGGTGATCGCTATCGGAACCGCACTCGGCTTCGAACATATTGGCGGCTTTATGCCGTGCAAATTATGCCTCGAAGAACGCATCCCCTATTATACCGGCATCCCTTTGATGATTGTAACATTTGCCCTGTCTTTAAAGGGGAAGCCCGGTCTTCTCATCCGTGCGCTGTTTCTAATCACCGCGCTTCTGATGCTTTATAATTTCGGGTTATCTGTCTATCACGCTGGCGCAGAATATAAATTCTGGCCAGGACCAACCGACTGCTCGGCTGCCGTTACCGCAATTACCACTGATGCAAATGATCTGCTTGCCAATTTGAACAGCAAACGCCCTCCCGCTTGCGATAAAGCATTGGGATATTTTCTCGGTCTTTCCTTTGCCGGATGGAATGGTGTTGCAAGTCTCTTTCTGGCTATTCTGGGATTTGCCGGCGCATTTTGTGCTTTCGGGAAAAGTGGTGAACGTTAAATCGATAAGGTTACGTTTCGCCCCTAGTCCCAATGGATATCTGCATCTGGGGCACGCCTATTCTGCACTTGTTAACCGGCAGATTGCCGGAAAACTAAATGGCGAACTCGTTTTGCGCATGGAAAACATTGATATAACTCGTTGCAAAACAGAATTTGAAGATGCAATCGTTGAAGACCTTTCATGGCTGGGATTTGATTTTCAAACGCCCTTCCGCCGACAGTCGGAACATTTTTCAGATTATCAGAAAGCACTAGATAAACTTGAACAACTCGGCCTTGTCTATCCCGCATTTTTAACGCGGGGAGAAGTAAAAGAAAAAATTGTTACGACTGAACGACAGGGAAAGAATTGGCCGCGTGACCCTGATGGCACTCCACTTTATCCGACTGATGAACGTTCGCTTTCAAAAATAAAAGCACGCGAGATGATTGCCGCTGGTATGCCTTTTTCCTGGCGGCTCAATATGGACCTTGCAATCGATTTTGCAGGCGGTCATCTTTTTTGGTACGAATTTCATGGCAATCAAACAAAGAAGATTATAGCCCGTCCGGAACTTTGGGGCGACGTTATCATCGCGCGCAAAGACATCCCCACAAGTTATCATTTATCGGTGGTTGTTGATGATGCTCTTCAGAAGATCACCCATGTCGTAAGAGGAGCCGATCTTTTTCAAGCAACTTCGGTTCATCGGTTGTTGCAGATGATTCTCGGCTATGAACCGCCGCTTTACTACCATCACCCGCTCGTTCTTGGTGATGACGGACACAAATTATCAAAATCCAACAGGGATACAAGTTTGCGCTCGTTACGCAAACGGGGGTTTACGCCTCAAGATATCATTTCTCTCTTGCCGGAATTTTAGTCGTTGCAATGATTCCCCCTCTTCCCACGCTTTTAAAAAGCGATTAGGGTTTGAAATCATAATATTCGTTGGATTTTAAAAATGATTACCATAAGACCGGCAGAAGAACATGATCTTGAAGAGATCACAGATATTTATAACGATGCGGTAAAGAATACCCTTGCTATCTGGAATGAGAAAACTGTCGATCTTGATAACCGTCGGGAATGGCTGAAAACAAGAAATGCCGCAGGATATCCTGTTCTCGTTGCAGAAGATAATGGCAAAACAGTTGGCTATGCGAGCTATGGCCCGTTCAGACCATTCGAAGGATATCGTTATTCTGCTGAAATATCCATTTATATTGAAAAAACCGAACGTGGCAAAGGTATTGGCAAAAAACTCCTCGGCGCTTTGATTACCCATGCCGAACAAAACCATATCCATGTGCTTGTTGCCGGCATTGAAGCGGGAAACAAGGCATCCATTGCCATCCATAAAGCCTTCGGTTTTACAATCACTGGACATATGCCCGAGGTCGGCAGAAAAGCCGGACAATGGCTAAATCTCGTGTTGATGCAGAGAATTTTATAAAAACGTTATTCGGTCAAGTTGTAAGTGTTGTAGATATAAAAGTTCGTCGCCGGTTCGAACAGATTTTTTGTTCCGTGTATTCATTCCACCGCTCATGGCCTTGAAAACCACTCTTGTCTTCCACACTCTAGACGGTTGCCAGATGATATTCACGTCGTTCCTGCACTTAACAAAAAATGGTTTCGGTACCTATTCTTTCGCATATTCCTGGAATATGGCGGCAACTATTTGCCTGCATATATGGCTTCATCTGCGTGCCTGACGGGCTTATAAAATAATCCGGAATAGTTTTTTTGAAATTTAGAAGGTGACTTTTCCTGTCATTTTTGTAACAACCGGATGCAAGGAAATTCCAGCCAAAATGGACTGGAAAAGATAAGGGTAACAAAACTTGTCAAAACGAATGATTGGCAGAAAATGAGGAGGCTATCCGGATTAATTATCACAGTATCAAGATAGAAACGCGCAACGTTTTCGCTCCACTCTTTCAAAATCGCCTGTCATCACAAACAATATGGATCGGCGATTTTGAAAAACAAAACAATTCACGTTCAAGTGCATGACATATTTTTGCGATTGAATTTTCCTACAACTCTATTAGTTTAGAACAATTCTAAATTATAGGTCTCCCATGTTTTCAAAGCTCTTTGCATCGTCCTATCAAAAGCCATTTTCCTCACTTAGCGAAAAGGAAATTCTCGCACTTGCCATTTCTTCAGAGGAAGATGATGAACGCATCTATCTCAACTATGCCGACGGTTTGCGTGACGAGTTTCCGGCAACGGCCAAAATTTTTGAGAAAATGGCCGATGAGGAACATAGCCACCGCGATAGGTTAATAAAGATTTTTGAAAAACGCTTTGGCAAAATGATTCCGCTTATCCGGCGTGAACATGTCAGCGGTTTTTACGAACGCAAGCCTGACTGGCTTATACGACCGCTCGGAATTGATAAAGTGCGTGATTCGGTTGCACAAATGGAAGACCAGTCGGCGCGGTTTTATGAACAAGCCGCCGATCGGGCTAAAGACGCCGAAATACGCAAGCTCCTCGGCGATCTCGCTCTTGAAGAAAAGCACCACGAAAATGTGGCGATCGAGCTTGAAAAAAAATACACGCCTAAATCTGTTGCAGATCAGGAACGGGCAAAAGAACGCAAGCAAACACTTCTTACCTGGATCCAGCCGGGTCTCGCCGGCTTGATGGATGGTTCCGTTTCAACTTTGGCACCGATTTTTGCTGCTGCCTTTGCCACCGGTGACACAAGACAGACTTTTCTCGTCGGTTTATCGGCTTCACTCGGCGCCGGTATATCAATGGGCTTTACAGAAGCTGCCCATGATGACGGAAAGTTATCCGGCCGCGGCTCGCCCATCAAACGCGGCATTGCCAATGGTGTTATGACGTCTCTGGGTGGCCTCGGCCACGCGCTGCCGTTTCTCATTCCCGATTTTCATATTGCGATTGCCATTGCATTTGCGGTTGTGTTCTTTGAATTATGGGCGATTGCATGGATCCAGAACAAGTTCATGGAAACGCCGTTCTGGCGTGCGGCATTGCAGGTGGTGGTCGGTGGGGCATTGGTTTTTGCTACCGGTATTCTTATCGGTAGTGCCTGAAAAAGACCGGCTTCAAGGGAACTTGTAACTTTCGGCCATCCTCTTTAAAAAGATTTTAAATAATTATTTCGTTTTGAAGGCTCTTCATGTCGCATAAAGATTGCCCTGTAACACTTGCTATCCATCGGCTCCCTCATTCTGAAGGGCTGAAATTGCCTGCCTATGAAACTGCTGGCTCGGCCGGAATGGATTTAAGGGCAGCATTGGAAGAGGGAACAGAAATTGTTCTTTCTCCCGGTGAACGTGCGCTCGTCCCTACCGGTTTGATATTCGAATTGCCGGAAGGTTACGAAGCGCAAATTCGCCCGCGTTCTGGTCTTGCTTTCAAAAATGGGATTACCTGCTTGAATACACCCGGCACAATCGACAGTGATTATCGCGGGGAAATAAAAGTTTTACTCATCAATCTCGGGCAAGAACCATTCAAAATTACCCGCGGTATGCGGATCGCACAAACTGTCATTTCTCCGGCACCTCAAATTGCCATCGTGGAAACCACAACCCTTTCCGAAACAATTCGTGGCACAAAAGGGTTCGGTTCGACCGGACACAACTAGAGAACCGAAATCCATCAAGATTTTTTAAGATAATAATTGTGAAGAAAGGTGCAATCGGCTGATTCGCTTTAGCTCATGAGCTCCTTTTAATCACACTTTTGCCATTGCTGATATTGCGTTTGCATCATCAACGGATAAACAACGCAGAAAAATAAAACCGCAATGTTTTTCTCCAAACATTGCGGTTAAATTTATTGAAGCCTTAAAATAAAACTTAGCGGTCTTTAATACGGTTTGCGCGCAAAAGCGCAATATACCATTTGCGATGGTGAGCCCATGCAAAGCCGCCTGAAATTTTGCCCTTGATCATGGCGCCGATCGAACCGGCAACCCAATAGCCTGCATAAACATGGAAAATCCATACAGCGATAATGCATGCGGCAACCAGTGAATGGGTGAGCAGTGCATAACGCTGCCATTCAATCGGAACAAAAGGTGCAAAATAAGCCTGCCAAACCATAAAGCCGCTCACAATCAATATGATGAGCCCTATAGACATCGACCAGAAAATACATTTTTGACCAAAATTATATTTTCCGATCATCGGCAGTCTTTCTTCATCGCCTTCAAGGACATCCTTGATATCGACAATCCATTTCAAATCGGAATTTTCCCAGATATTGAGGCGCCAGAAGCGGAAGAAAAGTCCAGCAAAACTGATAACCATGACAACACCGATATAAGGGTGAATGGTGCGCACCACCTGCCCGCCTCCAATAAGATTTGCAAGCGGGAAAAGCGGCGGCCAATACATCATCAGACCGGTAAATGCCAAAAGAATCATAGAAATGGCACCAATCCAGTGGTTGATGCGTGCGCCTTTTGTATAGCGGTCGACTATAATCGGGTCACCTTTATGGACATAATCGTATTTTTCATAAAGCTTATGCGTCATGGTCGATATCCTTCAAGGTTTTCTCGGCACGTTCTTCATCGTGCTTGGTTACTCTTGTACGTCCGATAAAGATACCATGTGCAGCTGCTCCGAGGATAGCAGCAGCGATAGCACCAAGCCCGAAATATTTGGAAATGCCCTTCCACGTTTTCACAATCGGTGAAATATGCGGGTCTTCCGGCAGGTTTGCATAAATGCTTGGTTGATCGGCATGGTGAAGAACATACATGACGTGCGTTCCGCCAACGCCTTGCGGGTCATAGAGACCGGCGTTCTTGTAACCGCGGGCTTTCAGATCGGCAATGCGTTCCTTGGCGTGCTCTTTAAGCTCGGCCTTTGTTCCGAACATAATCGCTTCGGTCGGGCAGGTTTTTGCACAAGCAGGTTTTTGCCCGACAGCAACACGGTCAGAGCACAAAGTGCATTTATAGGCTCTGTGGGTAACTTGCGAAACCCGAGGAATATTGAACGGACAGCCTTTTATGCAATAACCGCAACCGATGCATTTATCATGGATAAAATCCACAATACCGTTTGAATATTGCACAATCGCACCGGGTGACGGGCAAGCAGCCAGACATCCCGGTTCCGAACAATGCATGCAGCCATCCTTGCGGATAAGCCATTCAAGTGTATCGGTCTCGGGATTAACCCATTCCGTAAACCGCATGATTGTGAACGCATCCGGAGAAAGATCACGCGGGTTGTCATAAACACCGACATTGTCACCAATTTCGGGGTTCAATTCGTTCCATTCCGAACAGGCCGATTGGCAAGCTTTACAACCGATGCAGCGTGAAACATCAATGAGCTTGGCGATTTCTTCCAATTTGCGCTTCGGCTTCGGCGCTGGCGAGGCAGAAATCCGGATGTAGTCATCCGGACCAATCTGCGGTTCGATTTTGTCCTGGGTTGGAGGATTGATATTAATCATTGTTCCGCCTTTCCATTCTCATCGACCGGTGCCTTCGATTTTTCCATATTCACCAGAAATGCCTTGAATTCAGGCGTCTGGGAATTGGCATCGCCAACAAATGGTGTGAGCGAGTTAGGCCCAAAACCTTTCTTCGCCTCACCGATAAAGCCCCAATGCAGTGGAATGCCTATGACATGAACAGGCTTTCCATCGCAAATGATAGGACGGATACGTTTGGTAACCAGCGCTTTGGCAAAAACCTGCCCGCGTTTGTTCCAGACTCTGACCCAATCACCTTTTACAACGCCTTTTTCAGCAGCCAGTTCTTCCGAAATCTCGACAAAGAATTGCGGCTGCAAAGCAGCGTTGATCCGGTTGTTCTTCGTCCAATAGTGGAAGTGCTCGGTCAACCGATAGGAAGTCGCTGCATATGGGAATTCATCACTTGTTCCCAATTGTGCAAGATCTTCATCAAAGATACGAGCAGCCGGATTACCACGGACATTCGGAGCAATCGGGTTGACGATCGGCGATTCGAACGGTTCGTAGTGAACCGGGAACGGACCGTCACGAAGTCCGGCAAGCGTGAAGAGCCGGCCAGTGCCTTCCGCATTCATGATAAACGGACCGACAGCGTGCGGATCGGATGCCGGCGGAATATCCGGAACATCAAATCCCGTCCATTTCTCGCCATTCCATTCGATAACTTTACGCTCCGGATCCCAAGCCTTACCGTCAAAATCGGCTGATGCGCGATTATAAAGAATACGACGGTTTGCAGGCCATGCAAATGTCCACTTCGGATAAAGTCCGGCACCATCATAGTCGGTGTTATCACGCCGTGCCATCATGTTTCCGTCTTCAGTAAAGCTGCCTGAATAAATCCAGCAGCCCGAAGCAGTGCTTCCGTCGGCTTTCAACGAAGCAAAGCCTGGAACCTGTTTGCCTTTTTCAAGGATCTTCTTGGTCGGGTCTTTCGGATCATAAAGATCTTCGACAGCATAACCGTTCATTTCCTTGGCAAGTTCTGCCGGCTGAGGCTCGCTTGCATCCTTATATGGCCAATGAAGATTGACAATAGGATCGGGGAACACGCCGCCTTCTTTTTCATAAAGCTTCTTCAGCCTTAACCAAAGTTGCGCCATGATCCATGTGTCGTGCTTTGCGTCACCCGGCGGATTTTGCCCTGCCCAGTGCCACTGCAACCAGCGACCCGAATTGACAACAGCTCCTTCATCTTCGGCAAAGCAGCTTGTCGGCAATTGGAAAACTTCCGTTTTGATTTCGGATGTATTGACATCATTGAAATCACCGTGGTTTTCCCAGAACCGTGCCGTCTCTGTTTCCAACGGATCCATCACGACAAGGAATTTCAACTTGCTCAAGCCACGCTCGACCTTTTTACGGTTCGGGAAAGCAAGAACAGGATTGAACCCTTGGCAGAAATAGCCGTTCATCTGGTTATGATCCATCATGTCGACAGCTTTAAGAATATCGTAATTGGCGATATCAAGCTTCGGCAGATAATCATAGGCGAAGTCGTTTTCTTTTGTTGCGGCTTTGCCCCACATTGCCTTCATGAACGAGATGAAGAACTTATCATAATTCTGCCAGTAGCTGACCTGATTCGGTCGCGTTGGCGTGAACTTGCGTTTCGAGAGATAAGTCTCGAGATTTGTCTCGTTTTCCATCGGAATATTCATGTAGCCCGGAATGAGGTTGGACATCAGTCCGACATCTGTAAGGCCTTGAATGTTGGAGTGGCCACGCAGTGCATTCACACCGCCACCACGTACACCGATATCACCGAGAATAAGCTGCAACATGCACATTGTGCGAATGTTCTGCGCACCCTTGGAGTGTTGTGTCCAACCGAGAGCATACATGGATGTCATCGCCTTTGTCGGGCTCGAACATTCTGCAATCATCTCGCAGATTTTGAGGAACTTATCCTTTGGAGTGCCGCAAATTCTTTCAACCATTTCAGGCGTGTAAACCGAAACATGTTTTTTAAGAAGCTGCCAGACCGAACGCGGATGCGTCAAAGTCTCGTCATTCTTGGCATAACCGTTCTCGTCCATTTCATAGGACCAGGTCGAACGGTCATAATCACGTTTGGCTTCATCATATCCGGTAAACAGACCATCTTTGAAACCGAAACCTTCATTGACGATCAAACCGGCATTGGTGAAATGTTTGACATATTCATACTGAACTTTGTCATGCGTTATGCAGTAGTTAATGACACCGGACAAAAAGGCAATATCGGTTCCCTGACGGATCGGTGCATAAAAATCGGCAACCGAAGCCGAACGGGTAAAGCGCGGATCAACGACGATCAGCTTTGCACCGCGATGCTCTTTTGCATAAGTAACCCATTTGAAGCCACAAGGATGTGCTTCGGCAGCATTACCACCCATGATAATGACGAGATCCGTTGACCGGATATCCGTCCATGGATTTGTCATCGCGCCACGACCAAATGTTGGGCCCAGACTGGACACCGTGGGGCCGTGTCAAACGCGTGCTTGGTTATCGAATGCCAGCATACCGCATGAACGTACGACCTTGTAAGTCGCAAATGCGGTTTCGTTTGTTGCTGCAGAGGCTGCAAGAAATCCTGTTGTCAACCAGCGATTGACTGTCTGGCCTTTTTCGTTTTTCTGGACGAAATTGGCGTCGCGGTCATCTTTCATGTAGCGGGCAATTTTATCAAGTGCCTCGTCCCATGTGATTTCTTCAAAGTGATCGGAACCGGGGCGACGAACCTTCGGTTTCGTCAAACGGTTTTTTGAATGGATTGTATCAAGAAGGGCTGCACCTTTCGGGCACAGAGTACCATGATTGGTCGGGTGATCAACATCCCCTTCAACGTGGATAACTTTCGCAGTGCCGTCTTTCATTGATCCTTTCGAATAAAGGATAATGCCACAAGCAACCGAACAATAAGTACAGGTCTGTCGGGTCTGGGTTGTTGAAGCTAACCTGAAAGGTTTTATAGCCGAAACAACTGTTGCTTCAGCCTCACTAAAACCGAGCGCACCCAATGCTGTTGCGCCGACACCCGCACCAGCACCCTTTAAAAAGGCGCGACGCGATATCTCTATATTCATACGGGCATTCCTCTTGTATTTTTGATCGTCCCACACGCTGTTTATTTTAGATCAACAATCGTTCCATAGCAACCAATCAAGCTTCAAACAAGTCTGCTTGATGCCCTGTTGTTACAAAAGCGGATTCTATTGATCGGGGAAGATCATTCGCAGCTTTTTCATATGGATCCTGAAAGACAATAATGCAATCGCTTTCCCGATGACGTTGACGTTTTTGTGAACACAGGCGAATGATCGTGATAAAAATGAGCTACATTGCACGTATGTTTGACAAATGCTAATATTGTCAAACTGTTGGATATCTTTGATACCCACACAAAATTGAATATTTAAAAAGGAAACTTCGATGACACCCTTCCGTTTGACAAGTCTTGCTCACGGTGGGGGTTGCGGTTGTAAACTGGCACCCTCCGTTTTGCAGAAAATGCTGAAAAACCAGCCGGAGTATGGACCATTTGAACATCTATTGGTAGGAACCGAAACAAGTGACGACGCTGCGATTTATGAGCTTGACGACGGCACTTGTGTTATTGCTACCACAGACTTTTTCATGCCGATGGTGGATGATCCCGTCACATTTGGCCAAATTGCTGCGACCAATGCTATTTCCGACGTTTATGCTATGGGCGGAAAGCCTATCATGTCGCTCGCAATCCTTGGCATGCCGGTTGATAAAATCGATCCGGCAATTGTCGGTGAGATTTTAAAAGGCGGGCGACAAAAAGCGGCCGAAGCCGGAATTGCTGTAGCCGGTGGCCATTCTATCGACAATCCCGAACCGGTCTATGGTTTGGCGGTTATCGGCATTTGCAAAAAAGACGAGATCAAATTGAATGCCCGTGCCCATGCGGGCGACAAACTGGTACTTATGAAAGGTATCGGCGTCGGCGTTTATTCGCATGCATTCAAAACCGGAAAACTTTCTGACAAAGCCTATCAGGAAATGATTGCGTCAATGACGCTTCTTAATAAAATCGGCACAGAACTCGGAAAGAATCCGGATGTTCACGCGTTAACCGATGTAACCGGCTTCGGGATTTTGGGGCATAGCCTTGAAATGGCACAAGGCTCCAATGTCGAGATTGCCATAAATTATTCGAAAATTCCCTTTCTCACCGAGGCCGAAGCCCTTGCCAAAGACGGTTGCTTTACCGGTGCTTCACGTCGCAATTGGGATAGCTATGGCGAACACATTGTATTGCCGGAAAATTATCCTGATTATAAACGCTTTTTGTTGACCGATCCGCAAACGTCCGGTGGCCTTCTTGTGTCAATCTCGCCTGAGAAAGCACAGTCGATCGTTGCCTATGCCAAAAGCCAGGGCTATCCGCTTTCCACCATTATCGGCGAAGTGCGCAGTGGCACTCCAAAGGTTGTGATCGAAGAGTGATTCGAGTGGTTTTTCACAAACGGGCGGGTTGGCAATTGTCAATTCCCGCCCGAATGATCGTTAATTCGATGATGTGAACAAATTTCACAAACGAATTTCCCTTTTCATTTGAATAAGATGATGATTTTTTAAAAAAATACTTGGCAATTCGGTTGAAGAACGCTAATTTGCCGGATATCAAATAAATCGTCGTGGAACATAGCTGTTGGAGTCGTTTCCATAGGCTTTTTGAGATTTTCAAAAAATTGATTTGAGCTTGATGGCTTGTCAACAAGCATAATCAAAACGGATATTGGCGCGAACGCCATAATATTCTTGTCTGAAAATCAACTGAATAAAATTAGATAAAACATATTCTTAAAGAGATCATTATGAGGCCACAACAAAATAGGCGCATCCGTGGACGCAACAATAATAATAATCGTCGCGGTCCAAATCCTCTTTCACGCAATTATGAAAGCAACGGACCGGATGTAAAAATTCGTGGTAATGCACAACATATAGCAGATAAATATACCGCTCTGGCACGGGATGCTCAGGCTGCCGGCGACAGAGTTATGGCAGAAAATTACCTTCAACATGCCGAACACTATGTTCGCATTATTCTGGCGGCCCAAGCACAAATGCCTCAGCCGATCCAGCGTGAAGAACTGATTGATGACGATGAAGAGGATGAGAACTCCCCGGTTGTGTCTTTGGAATTGAATGAGGAACATGAAGCTGCGGGAAGTGGCCCGCAACCGGAAATTCAGGGGGTCCCTGCCGAAGTCGCTCTTTCGGAAGATACCGGGGAAGTCGGGAAAGTCGTTGAACTCAAGAAAACCCGTCGTGCACCGCGTCGTCGCAGTGCTCCAGTAAATCGTTCTGATGATGCTGGCGAAAACGAAGCCGCAGAGGAAGCAAAAGAAAAAGCGAAGGCTCCTGAAGCATCGGTTGAAAAGACGGTTGAAGCCGAAGAGGTTGTTGAAAAGAAGCCGCGTCGCAGACGCACTACAAAGCCTAAAGTGGAAAAGGCGGAAGAGGAAGCCTGAGCCACTCTATGATATTGATTAAAAAGACGGGTCATTGCCCGTCTTTTTTGTTTTCTCGTGCTCTTTGCTTATTGCCTGCCTTTTTTGCCTTTTTGGTTGTGGCTTAACCTTCTCTACTTTCCTGTTGCTGGCAAACCGGTTTTTCCTGTTTTAGTTTCGAGAATTTTGCAGACGCACACTCCGCCGATTTCAAATACTCAAATGATGGATACTGCTTTGCAGATGACGAACTTGGCCGAACACGTATCTAACGTTCGTTGTTTTTCTTTTTTCCCGACGCTCAATAGCTTATGCCTTTCCTGACGCTTGATGTGTCACGGCAATAAAAACAATCCGGAAACAGTAATGACAAGCAATGTGCTTCAACTGACGTCATTCAATTGAAAATAATTGGCGGAAGAGCATGGGAGTCGAACCCATAAAAGACCGTCTCACGGCCCCTTACGGCTTTGAAGGCCGCATCCATCACCGGATGAAAAGCCCTTCCGATTGTCTTATGCTGCTTTTAGGCAAAAACTGCAAGTCTAACTATCGGCAAACAGGTCAAGCCGATGCGGATTTAACCGCCTGATATCGCCTTTTCTGATTGTCACGCCATGGCGGTCAAAAAATTCCAGCAGAAAAATGGAAACCTTGCGGCCATTATTCAGCCGGTCACGCAAATCGGCCGCGACGAATTCGTGCTTTTCCTTTTTTTCGGCAATATCCCGCATAATCATAATAATTTCAGCCAGCACTTCGCGCGGGAAGAAATAATCTTGCGCCACTTCATAGACACGTCCCATCCGTGCGCACGACTTCAGGATTTGTCGCATATGATTTTCGTCAATTCCAAGTTCTTGCGCAAAATCGCGCGTGCGCGGCGGGCGGAAACGTTCCTCACCCTTTAAAACTTTATAGACACGTTGCCAGATTGCTTCATCTTCAGGCGATAATTTAGCTTCATGACCGGCAAGACCAACCCAGGCGCCGCGAATTTTCAGCCGACCTTTATCAATTTCGTTCTGTAACAGATCACGAAAATAAGGGGCACGGATTTCGCGAGCAACGTCACGACGCAATTTTTCAAGACCAACGCCGAAGAGATCAGGCTCGTTTTTATGAAATTCGACAAGATAATCGACAATCGCCTTTTGCAGGCGCTGTTCCTGCTGTTGTTCCATAACAAACCGGTCTTGACCATGTTCGAGAACAACAAAATGACCGCTCGAAAGAAGTTTGCCCGCCTCGACTTCAGACAAGTTACGCGCACGGCAAAAATAAAGCCAGTCAATGCCATAGGGTGGCAATGCCAGAATTGCCGATAATGCCTGAAGGTTATCTTCCTTTTCCATAGCGGCAAGAAATTTGAAACGCTCCGGCGCGCGACGTTGCCGTTCGGGTGCCAGTGGATCAAGAATAATACCACCGCCAATCGTGCGGCTTGCCGATGTATCCCGAATAACAAAGCGGTCGCCAGTTGCCGCAATCACAGCTTTATCGGAAATAATCTGCACGTAAGCTGTTTCACCGGCCTTCATTGTGTCTTGCGACAAAAATACAAGGCGGGCATTGGTTTCCAATGAACCGTGGTGCAAGTGAACAGGAAACCATTGTTTCAAAGGCTTTGGTTCGGATGGAAGAATCGTTAGACGAACATCGAACCTTTGACTCGGCTTATCAAGAAACGGGTCAATGACCATCATTCCCCGTTTGACTGTATCCTTATTGATAGCGTCGCCCACAATATTGAGTGCTGCCCTGTCGCCCGTTTTTGCTTTATTAGAAACCTCATCCTGTACATGGATCGACCGTAACCGAGCTTGCAGGTGATCGGGTGCAATGACCATAAGATCATTGGTCGATGCTTCGCCAGAAAGTACAGTTCCCGTCACCACTGTGCCGGCTCCGGAAAGCACAAAACAACGGTCAATCGCATGGCGAAACCGCCCATAGGAAACACGTTTTTTCAAATGCAAAGCGGCGTTTTCTATCTCTTCCCGAAGGGCCGGTATGCCCTCGCCGGTCAATGACGACACAGGAAATATCGGTGCATTTTCCAGAAACGAACCTTTGAGAAATTCGTGTAATTCCGCTTTCAATGCTTCAACACGCTCTTTATCAACAAGGTCGATGCGGGTAATGACAACAACCCCGTGCTTTAACCCCATAAGCTTCAATATTTCGAAATGTTCACGCGTTTGGGGCATAATGCCGTCATCGGCTGCGACGACCAGCAAGACATAATCGATACTACCGGCACCTGTCAGCATAGTATGAATGAGTTTTTCGTGTCCCGGAACATCCACAAAACCGATACGCTCGCCATTTTTCAATGTCTGATAGGCAAAACCCAATTCAATAGTGATACCACGCTGTTTTTCCTGTGGCAGACGATCTGTATCAATGCCTGTCAGTGCTCTGACGAGAGCTGTTTTTCCATGGTCAATATGACCGGCAGTACCAATAATCATGATAGTTTTTCGAGATTGTTAACAAAACCGTTTGTATCATCAAGACAACGCAAATCAAAAACCAGCCGGTTGGCATGCATGCGTCCGATAACGGGCTTTGGCAATTGGCGCAAACGATACGCCAATTCTGTCAACGAAACTGCCGGATCAACCGGGCTTATTGATATGCCATAGCTTGGCAAAGTTTCCATTGGCATAGCACCCGAGCCAACCTGACTGTTACAGGAACAAATTTCCACGCGATAAGCCGGTTGAAAAAAATCGCTAATTTTGGCGCATAAATCGGCTGCCTGATGGGCAATATCACTTTGGGTTCGCGAAAGATAACGCAAGGTCGGAATAGTTGCATTCCGTTTTTCTTCGTTCCGATAGGCCCGCAAGACCGCTTCCAGTGCTGCGAGGCGTACCTTATCCACACGCAACGAACGTTTCATGGGGTTTTTATTGACCCGTGCAACAAATTCCTGCTTGCCGATAATAAAGCCCGCCTGTACGCCCCCCAATAATTTGTCGCCGGAAAAAGTGACAATATCCGCACCGGCTTTAATAACGTCCTGAACGGTCGGCTCATAGGGAAGACCGAAAGCAACGAGATTGACAAGCGTTCCCGAACCAAGATCTTCCATGAAAGGTACATGTTTCGTTGCAGCCAATGCCGCAAGCTCTTTTGTGGTAACTGACGAAGAAAATCCTTCGATACGATAGTTCGATGTGTGCACTTTCAATAAAAGCGCGGTTTCCTCATTGATTGCTTTTTCATAATCGGCAAGGTGTGTGCGATTGGTTGTTCCCACTTCTATCAACTTGCAACCGGCACTTTCCATAATGTCCGGCATACGGAAAGCACCGCCGATTTCGATGAGTTCGCCACGCGAAATAATGCTTTCCCCCTGTTTACCAGCCAGCGTATTCAACACCAGAAGAACGGCTGCCGCATTATTGTTGACGAGGGTTGCATCTTCCGCACCAGTAAGCTCGCAAATCAATTCGCGCAAATGGTCGTCACGTTCTCCCCTCTCGCCACTTTCAAGGTCATATTCCAGCGAAACGGCGTTGCGCATGGCATTAACGGCATTTTCAATTGCAACTTCCGGCAGTTGCGCACGTCCGAAATTGGTGTGCAATATCGTGCCGGTGAGGTTGAACACGGCACGCATGGTCGATTGGGCGTCCACCTCCAGACGTTCAAGCGCCATCATTGCAAGTACATTGCTCGTTCGCGGCGTGCGTCCTGCTTTAATGAGAATTCGTTCGTCAGCAAGGGTTGCCCTGATGGCATCAACCGTTGCACTATGACCGAATTTGGCTTCCGCTTCTTTTGCCGCTTGTTCGGCAAGAATTGCGTTGACCGGAGGTAGAAGGGAAAAATCCGCGACCATCAATAACCCGCCAGAAATGGATTGAATGCACCTCTTTTAAACGTTCCGTCCTCTTTCATCAAAAGATCAAGTGCCAGTGAGCCTATATCATCGGCAAACACATCGAAATGGCTGTCTTTTTGATGATTCATCTGTTTGCAATAGCGTTTGCAGGTATCACATGTCTCGGCAAGAATCGTTCCCGGCCCCTCATCAATCTCGCGGAAACTGATTCCCTTGGTTTCTTCACAAAACGTGCATTTGATGCGTACATAGCGCCACATGGATCCGCAATAAAGGCACGAACAGAACCTGATGCCTTCCGATGATGGCCAACCAACAATCATTGAAGCCGAATGGGTACCACCGCAACAGGGGCAAAGATTGCCTTCTATAGGCTGCAATTTTTTAGGGTCAAGTTTTGCAGCAGCCAGTGTCAATGCAATCTGCAAAGCACCGGTCACATAGATATGCTGGGCGAGGTTTTCCTGCGGCAATTTATGCGCAATAATGTCGGACGCCCAGTTTTGCCATTTTGTCTCGTTGGCTTGTGTATCCTCAAGGGCAACGAGACTTGAACTTTTAAGTTTTCTTTTGCCAAGAACCTTGAAAAAGCTATTGGCAATCTCTCCAAAAACGGGAGCCGATATAATTGCCTGCCGGTCGATCGGAGGCATTGTAAATTTTTGTGCCTGATCCTGATCGGCTGTCGGAATATCGCTTGCAGCAAACTCGTTACAGACAAATTGCTGTGCTCCGGTAAATTCAGTCATGAAATCGATGTAATCTTTAACCGGACTTGTAGGAGCAAGCTCTTCAAAACGTTTGCTCCGTTCCTCGAATAACGTATTGATATCGGGAAGCCGGACGAAAGGAGGTGTGCGCATATGGCCAACTTCGGTCATATCTCCTTCGAATTTTTTATTGCGCGGCATATTTGATTGAACTCCATTTTCTAATCTAGCCAATTTTATAACCGGAAAATGGGTCTTGTCCAACGGACTCGCTATAAAAGTCGCGATCAACTCTTTATAAAATTATAAAAGTCGCAATACACGGCCTTCAAAAAATAGGTCAGGAATTAAATTCAGCCGCCTTTCACCAAAAAGCTTCTGCTGTAAAGCGGGTATATAACTTCGATAACTCGAAAATAAAACGCACTTAAAGCCAATCCAAGCTTCAAGTGCGAGCGTTCAATGCGATGTTTCTTGATAGCGTCGTTACTGTGCTGCCGGCGCTTTTTCCAAACCGACAAGACCTATTTTTGTATAGCCGGCCGCGCGCAATTCGTTAAGAAGAGCCACAATGCCGCTATATTCCACACTTGCGTCACCCCGAATGAAGATTTTTTCTTCATGATTGTTTGAAGTGAGCCGATCAAGCGTTTCTTTAAGATTTTCCAGTGACGCTTTTTCTTCACCGACATAAAGTGATTTATCCTGCTGCAATGTTATATAGACCGGTTTATCCGGCTTTGGTTGCGCAGGTGTCGAGGATGTCGGCAGTTGCACCGGAATATCGCTTGTCGCCAGAGGTGCAGCAACCATGAAAATGATGAGCAAAACCAGAATAACATCAATAAACGGTGTCACATTGATTTCATGGCTGACATCAAGTTCATCATTGTCAAGATCTGAAAGCTTTGTCGCCATCTCGTCCTACTCCGCGGCAATTGATAGATTCGGTCTTGTTGCTGTTTCACGCTTGACCTTACGGAAGTCGAGATCACGGCTTACCAGACGTTCAATCCCTGCAGAGACATCGATGAGTTGTTGACGATAGCCGGTAATCAAACGGGCAAAGACATTATAAATGATGACAGCCGGTACGGCTGCAACAAGTCCGATAGCCGTTGCAAGAAGTGCTTCGGCAATACCCGGAGCCACAACAGCAAGATTGGTTGTTTGCGCTTGGGAAATACCGATAAAGGAATTCATAATGCCCCATACAGTTCCGAAAAGTCCGACAAACGGGCCGATGGCGCCGATTGTTGCCAAAACACCGGTCCCGAATGCTACATGACGACCGGAAGCAGAAATAATGCGCGAGAGAACCGAACCCAGCCTTTCTTTCAAACCATCGGTTCCTGCCGAATCCACAGCTGCCAGCGACGCTTCTACTTCATCTTGTGCAGCCTGTACCAAGCGTGAGCCGACGCCTTTGTCATTTTTGACTACCAAGGCAAGTTCGGAAAGACTTCCCGCACGATTAACCTGCTGCATAGCTCCTCTTGCACGTCTTTTAACAGCCGATACTTCAATGAGTTTGACAATAAAAATAACCCACGTTGCAACCGAGGCGAGTGCCAAACCGACCATGACCACTTTAACGACCCAGTCTGCATTCACGAACATACCGATGGGCGAGAGGTCGTGGGGAATGGAGGCTGCAAAGTGGTCAGCTGCCTGCTTGGCTGTATCGATCGTTGCTTGAGCCGCATTCGAACTCTGCGAAGCTGCCGAATGCAATGCTTGTTCGCCTGCTTTCAAAGCATTTTCACCGGTTTGAGCGGCACTTGCCGCAGGTTGCGACACATTTCCGCCGGTTTGCAAGGCCTGGTCACCAGCTTGCAATAGCTGTGCATTATTCGTCCCGGTCACTTCAGTTTGTGCTGATGCGTAGCCGCCTGCCAAACATAGAAATGTTACAGTCATTGCGAGGCTTCTAAAAAATCTCATCATCGCTCTCGTTCCTGAACTTCAATTCGATAGCGATTAATTAACAAAATTTAATATGATAAATCAAGTCATGTTTAAATAATTATCGAACATATTTTCTCGCGGAACAAAATTTTCATGTAAAGCTCGAACCGTTTTGTCAAAACTACCGGACAAGAATTGCGCGAAAGTCATTAACATTGGTTCCTGTCGGGCCTGTCTCAAGAAGATCGCCCAGAATATCGAATGCGGTCCATGCATCGTGTTTTGAAAGAAAAATCGCAGGGTCAACGCCTTTCTGTTTGAGACGCACAACTGTGTTAGCATCACAAAAAGCTCCGGCATTGAATTCGCTTCCGTCACGACCATCCGTATCGGCAGCAAGTGCCGTAATTTCTTGTCTGCCTTCTATTGCCATAGCAAATGACAGCAGAAATTCACTGTTTCTCCCTCCCTTGCCGTGGTCATCTTTAATTGTAACAGACGTTTCACCACCCGAAAGCAGGACAACAGGTTTTTCGAAAGGCCGATTTTTCAAAGCAATTTCGCGAGCAATTGCAGCATGCATCAGAGCGATATCTTTTGCTTCACCTTCTATCGAATCGGAGAGAATAGCGGCATTCAATCCTGCTTTGCGCGCGTATTTTGCGGCAGCTTCGAGCGATGTCGCAGCCGATGCAACAATATAGGCTGCATTTCTTTCAAAAGCCGGATTATCAGGGGTCGGGGCATCAGAAAACTTGCTATTCAAAACTTCAATAGCTTTTCGAGGCAACGCAATATGGTACTGGTTTATAAATTTGAGTGCGTCTTCTCGTGTTGACCAATCGGCAACTGTCGGTCCTGAAGCAACCTGCGAGGCAATGTCACCGGGAATATCCGACACAATAAAACTTATGACACGGGCGGGGGCTGCATAAAGTGCAAGCCGCCCCCCCTTGATTTGTGACAAATGCTTCCTGATGGCATTCATTGCACCGATAGGAGCACCACTTTTCAATAATGCCTCGTTGATCCCGATTTCGTCGGCAAGCGTCAAAGGTTCAAGCGGCAGCGGCAACAGGGCCGAGCCACCACCACAAATAAGAGCAATCACAAGGTCGTCGGATGATAATCCTTGAACAAGTTTGACCAGCTTTTTTGCAGCCCTTAGCCCGTTTTCATCCGGCAGGGGATGAGAGGCCTCCATAACTTCTATTGAACGAAGCTCCACACCACAACCGTAGCAGGTAACAACTGCACCTTCGAGCTTGCCATAACCGGCCTTGGCCCATAGTTTTTCAAGTGCCAAAGCCATTTGGGCCGCGCCTTTTCCAGCTCCGACAACAATTGTCCTGCCCTTCGGCTTTTTCGGCAAAAATTTTTCCATCAAATATTCGGGATTGGCAGCAGCGACTGCACAATCAAAAAGTTCGCGCAATAATTTGCGATCGTCGGTATTTGTCAATTATTGCCTCCCGAAAAATAGTTCTCCGTCTCTTTTTCCCAGATTTTTATTTTCGTTTACAGTTTATTCTTGCCCGAATTTGCAAAAAAAGTGGAAAAAACCAACGCAATAACTATGTAATTAAAGTACATCGTCCGAAAACTCTCGCACGATCATCCATTCTTAAAAGCAGGAGAAAACAATATGCCTAAAGAAAATGCGACACCAGCCGAAAAAAGTCTTCAAGAACAATTCGAGCAATTGAAGAAAGAGGTTTCCAATATCCATTCCTCATTGAATGACTTAGGGTCCGAAAAAATGACCGCGGCCAAAGGAAAGGCCGAAAAACTTTACGTATCGGCCAAAGAAAATGGTGAAGAAGCTATCTCGCAGGCGAAAGAAAAGATTGGCGACGTACAAGGACAATTGTGCAATTGTATTCGTGAAAAACCGATTGCAAGCCTCGCTGCAGCAGCCGGTGTCGGCTTTATTCTTGCTCTCTTGATGCGGCGTTAAAATATGTTGCGGCTTATCGCGCCGCTTATTGGCGGTTTGGCAAATGGCAGCGTGAAAACAGCAGTCAAATTGACGCGTAATCAGGCAATTTGCTATTTTCTGATCGGATTGTCGCTGTTTTTTGCAGTGACATTCCTTTGCGTTATAGCATTCATTGCACTGAGTTGGGTTGTCTCGCCTATCTTATCGGCTACTATTATTTTTGCCTTCTGGCTCATCGTTGCGCTCGTTGTATTTTTAGTCGGGCGTTCCATCGCTGCCAAAAGGCGCAAAGTCTATGACGAGCAGATGAATGACGAGCGTTTCAACCTTGTGGCTGCATCTCTTGTCGCTGCCGTTCCTGCCATATTGAAAAACAAAAAAACGCTTGCGCTTGCGGTTCCACTAATCGGATTGGCAGCGTTGATGTTCCGGAATAAAGATAAAGACCGGAAATCATGAAATTATAATAGAAAATGATTTTTAAAAAACCGGTTGTACAACAGCCGGTTTTTTGGGTCCAATTCCGGTCACCTAATTGAAAGCATATCTTATGCCCACTTTTACATCGTGGGATGTCAGGTGATCGAGCTTGAGAGAACCGCTTCCGGAAATATCTTGAGTTTTTGCGTCGCCCAAATCGCTATAGCTATATCCGATATCGAAAATAACACGACGGGAAAGTTTGATACCGACGCCGGCATGAACCGCAAAAGCAAGATCCCATTCGGTATTTGATGCTGCTTGATAGTTTTGCCTGGAAGTATCCACTTTGAAGTTGCTCACCCGATTGGCACTTGCCCCAAGGCCTGCCCCGATATAAGGCGTGACATTATGATAAGTTACAAGGTCGACATAAGCATTTGCCATCAACACGGTTGAGGCCACATCACCTTCATATTTTCTTGTCGTATCAAAATCGCGGTCACGTGCAGTTGTTGTATTTTTGGCACGATATTCGACTGTGCCGTCAACGCGAACAATATCATTAAGACGATAACCCAAACCGACCCCGCCAAGAAAGGCGTTATCCATATCACCTTTATTTTTCCAGTGATAATTGCCGCTTGCTTCGCCCGAATCGAATTTATCGACTTTATTGATATCGGCCATACTTACGCCGGCATATGCTTTCACATAGAAGGGAATGGTTTCAGCTGTAATGGCAACTTCGGGAACCTTGTCAAGGTCGATATCCGCAGCCCGCACCTGAGTTGAACCAAGTACCGACAATGTTCCAATAAGTGCAAAGCAAAATTTCATTTTCAAGCCTCAAAACAAGATGCAAGTGCCTTTATCTTCTCATGAGGCTTTTTAAACATGATTGGTTAAGACGTTCTTAACCATAATTTTTAACCATCTATTTTCCATAAATAAGATGCATATGAAGGTTCAAAAAAGCATAAAAAAAGCAGCCATTTTAAGGCTGCTTTTTCAAAATTCGCAAATGTCGAAGGTTTTCTCGGCGCTTCACAAACCGTCAGGCGGCGTCTCTCACTTTCTTTAGCTCATCAACAATCTCGTCAACCACATTACCGATCAGACGTTCATCATCCCCTTCGGCCATAACACGGATGAGCGGCTCGGTTCCCGACGGACGGATAACCAGACGGCCATTTTTCCCCAAACGCTTTTCGGCGTTTTTAATAACGTCTTTGACATGGGCTTCTTCAAGGGGCTTACCTTCAGAAACACGAACATTCTTCAAGACTTGCGGAACCGGCTCGAAGCGATGGCAAAGCTCGCTCATCGGTTTTTGAGATTCTTTCGCACATCCCAGTATTTGTAGCGATGTCACCAAACCATCTCCGGTTGTGCCGTAATCGGATAGCACGATATGACCCGATTGTTCGCCACCGACATTGAAGCCATGCTGGCGCATATATTCAACAACGTAACGGTCGCCAACCTTGGTCCTTGCCATGGTCAACCCTTTTTTGGCGAGAAACCTTTCAAGTCCGAGATTGGACATCACTGTTGCAACGATGCCGCCCCCTCTTAACAGACCATTTTCCAGCCAACGTTCGGCAACGACAGCCATCAACTGGTCTCCGTCGATAATGGCACCGGTTTCATCAACCATCACCACGCGGTCACCATCGCCATCAAGTGCGATGCCCGCATCCGCCCTGACTTCATGAACTTTACGCATCAAAGCAATCGGGTGGGTCGAACCGCAGTCTTCGTTGATATTTGTACCTGTCGGCTTATCGCTTAGTGTCACAACTTCCGCACCGAGTTCCCACAAAGCAAGCGGCGCTGCTTTATAGGCCGCACCATTGGCACAATCGACAACAATCCGCATACCGTCCAGCCGGACATCGCGCGGCAATGTACGTTTGGCAAATTCTATATAGCGATAAATGTCACCTTCAACACGTTTTGCCCGACCGATTTGCGATTGGCCGGCAAGCTCGTTGGTCATATCGGTTTCAATAAGTTTCTCGATCTTCAACTCGATTTCGTCGGAAAGCTTGAAACCATCGGGACCAAATAATTTTATACCATTATCGAAAAAAGGATTGTGTGAAGCCGAAATCATAACGCCAACATCGGCACGCAGCGAACGGCAAAGCATTGCGACGGCAGGTGTGGGAATTGGCCCCAGAAGAAACACTTCCATGCCACTTGCTGTAAAGCCTGCAACCATTGCATTTTCCAGCATATAGCCCGAAAGACGTGTATCTTTCCCGATCACCACTCTTCCCGGCCGCCCCTGGCTGCGAAAAAGAATACCCACCGCCATACCGACCTTCATAGCCACATCCGCGGTCATCGGAAATGTATTGGCTTTCCCCCTTATTCCATCGGTACCGAAATATTTAAACGCCATTATATTTTCCTTTTTCGACAAAATTCCAAGTTCGATAAAATTCTGTCAGCCACTCATATACCAGTCTCTTTTGTTCCGATTAACAATTTTTAGCAAGAAAACCAATCATTGCTTCACCAAACAAAGGTTATAAAGGCCGGAATTATCAAGACACGGTTAACATAACAGCGCTTGAACAAAATAAAAGCGACTTGAGTTTATCAAGCCGCTTCAAAGTTTTTAAAATAAAGTTCAGGCCTTTTTGTCATCCGGATTGTCGGTGTCCGTTTCTGTTTCAGCCGATTTGTTTGATGGCTTTTCAGCTTTTTTTACCGTTTTTTCGAACTTTAGAGACTTTGACGTTTTCGTCGTCTTTCTGGTCCTTGTCGGCTTTTTCTCAACCGCAGTTTTTACTGTTTCGGACTTATCGGAAGCCTCTCGCTTTTCATTGACCGTGTCGGCCGGATTGGAAACAGCTTTTGCCCTTACAACAACCGACTTTGAATGATCGGCTTTAGGTTTTTCAGGTGTTTTTCCGGCTTTCGGAACACTTGATACATGGGGTGTCGGTGAATCCTTGCCCATATCGCGTGAAGGCGGTTTGCCATTGATGACTTCCTGAATTTCGGCTCCGGTTAGGGTCTCGTATTCAAGCAAACCTTCGGCAAGAGCAACCCATTGTTTCTTTTTTGACGTCAAGGTTTGTTTTGCTGTCTGATAGGCTTCGTCGATAAGACGGCGAATTTCGGAATCAATAACCCTTGCGGTCTCTTCTGAAACCTGTTGGTTACGCCCGCCACCCTGAAGATACATATCTTCCTGACTTTCGCCATAGGTAACCTTGCCGAGTTCGTCGGAAAAGCCCCAGCGTGTGACCATCGCACGGGCAAGCTTTGTTGCCTGTTCAATGTCGGAGGAAGCTCCGGAAGTGATGTTATCCTTACCGAACTTCAATTCTTCGGCGACACGACCACCCATCATAATTGCCAGACGCGAAATCATGTAGCGGTAACTCATCGAATATTTGTCACCTTCCGGCAATTGCATAACCATACCGAGTGCACGACCACGCGGGACAATCGTTGCTTTGTGCACCGGATCGGCTGCCGGCATATTGATAGCGATAATGGCGTGTCCGGCTTCGTGAAAAGCTGTCAGCTCTTTTTCTGCCGGTGTCATGGCGGAATGGCGTTCCGCTCCCATCATGACTTTATCTTTTGCATCCTCGAATTCCTGCATGGTGACCAAACGTTTGTCACGCCGTGCTGCCATAAGTGCGGCTTCGTTGACAAGGTTCATCAAATCGGCACCGGAAAATCCCGGTGTACCGCGCGCCACAATCTTCAAGTCGACATTCGGCGCCAAAGGCACATTGCGAACATGGACTTTAAGAATTTCCTCGCGCCCTGCAACATCGGGGTTGGGAACAACCACCTGCCGGTCAAAACGACCCGGACGCAACAATGCCGGATCAAGCACATCAGGACGGTTGGTTGCGGCAATAAGAATAATGCTTTCATTCGGCTCGAACCCGTCCATCTCGACAAGAAGCTGGTTCAGCGTCTGCTCACGTTCATCATTGCCACCGCCAAAACCGGCACCGCGATGACGGCCGACGGCATCAATTTCATCAATGAAAATGATACATGGCGCATTCTTTTTTGCCTGTTCGAACATGTCGCGAACACGGCTTGCACCAACGCCGACAAACATTTCAACAAAATCCGAACCGGAAATTGTGAAAAACGGCACATTGGCTTCACCGGCGACCGAACGGGCAAGCAATGTTTTACCTGTTCCGGGCGGGCCAACAAGCAGGACACCCCGCGGGATACGACCACCAAGACGCTGGAATTTTTGCGGTTCACGCAGAAATTCGACAATTTCCTGCAGATCCTGTTTTGCTTCATCGACACCCGCAACATCCTTGAATGTTACGCGGCCATGCGCCTCAGTGAGCAGTTTTGCCTTGGATTTGCCGAACCCCATCGCTCCGCGCGATCCGCCTTGCATCTGGCGCATGAAGAAAATCCATACGCCGATCAGGATGACAACCGGCAAAAGCGAGAAAAGCAAATTCATAAACGTGCTGTTTCCGGTGCTTTCAGGTTGCGCCCTGACATTGACGTTCTTGCTTTCAAGACGTTCGACAAGACCGGGATCATTAGGAGCGAAAGAAAGAACTGTTCTGTTATCGGTTGTAACAGCGGTCAACCGTTGTCCCTGCATGGTAACGGTTTTGATTTCTTTATTATCAACCCGCTTCAGAAAGTCTGAATACGTTATCTCTCCTGCGCCAGCTTGCTGACTATTGCCGTTAAAAAACGAAAATAAAGTAATCAGCAAGAGTGCAATGATCCCCCATATCAGGAAGGAACGATAATTTGGATTCATATTAGGTCCACTCGATCTATTACGCTCTATTGGATAATTTAATGTAACATATGTGCTTGAAGTTGCCTTGCCAAGGCTGAAGATGAGCTTTCATGATGTTTCATCCAGCTTTTTGGTCATTTTCTTGCGATGTCGACAAGGTGATTTCGAAAAAACGGCTCAATATTTTAAAAAGCGGATAATCATCCGACGAGATGAGCCAACCGAAAGGACGCATAAATCTTTTACAGGTGAGATTTTCTGCATGAACAAGTTTTCCGGTAAGAGCCGGAATATCAATTCCCGACCGGCTGAAAATCGCTAGCGCTGTCTGTAGCGAGAGAAAATGGACCGACCGATTGTTGATATTTTGTTCTTGAGCCACCGCTTTTATATCGCAAAGTGAAGGAACATTCACCCGTATAGCATTATCCGACCGGTTATCAACTCGATAGCGACCATCCCAGATGATCGAAGAATGGGCACCGGCAACACTTGCTGTCTGGTTTCTTGCCTCACGCCACAATCTGATATTTTTACCGTTGAGCTCGATGACTGTTCCAAGCAACGTGAAATGATAAAGAGATGTGCGTTTCTTCGAGAACTGGTTTTTCAGAAAATCGACTTGTGAATCACTTGCAAGAACTTGCGAGCCGCCGATGATTGACGCAAGAACACCCATAACAAAAGGAAATTGCGGATCATTCAACTGTTCGTCCGACACTTCGCTTATCGTACATAAGGCATGTTGCATTGTTATGCCGAGTTTATCAATAAGCCGAGCGGCAGCTTTACTTTGAGCGCGCCTGAAAGTTGCCGCCTCTTCGACTTTTTTTGCAATAGCGTCGACATCTTCATCCTTCAAACGTTTGCGGATGCGCACCCGTTCATAATGCGGGTTTTCATTCGTCGGATCGTCAATCCAATCCTGGTTGATCGAGCGCAAATATTCCCGTAATGCTTGTCTCTTCACTCCCAAAAGCGGCCGGATCAAGCGTATTTTGCGCATAAGAAGTGATTCACGCGGCATACAGGCAAGACCGCGATGACTACCGCGATGCAATCGCATTTCATATGTCTCGGCCTGATCATTCAAAGTGTGGCCGGTCATGATAACGCTTGCCCCGACTTTCTCGGCAACAGAAAAGAGTAAGCCATAACGGGCGATCCGTGCTTCATGCGACAAGGCGGTTTGCGGCTTTGCATCTGCCCAGCAAACGGTCTCATGTTTCACGTTAAGACGCTCACACAGTTTTCCGACTTCTTCGGCCTCGGCCGCAGATTCGGGACGCAGACGGTGATCAACTGTGACAGCGATGAGTTCGGGCGGATTTTCCAGTTCTTTCAAATAATCGCGCAGAAGAAATAAAAGAGACGTCGAATCCCCGCCACCTGAAACAGCGGCAATGACAATTTTGCAGTTTTCGAAATCTGATGGCTGAAAGAGTTTTTTGAAATCTATTATTGACACTTGTTGCGACTTTGCTCGTCCTTGACACGTTTCAGAACTGCCGGATCTACAGTTTTGTAACGTTTTGTCACTTCGGCAAAGGTTGCGCAAGCCACTTTCTGTTCATCAAGATGAGCCATGCTCATTCCAAGTTTTAAAAGGTTTTCGGGCCCGCGTGGAGAATCTTTGTAATTACGCTGCACATCAATATAAGCTTGTGCCGCTTCGCGATAGCGCTTCTGTCCAAAAAGAGATTCACCAAGCCAGAAACTTGCATCGGCAATTTGCGAATCGGTCGGATAACGCTCCTGAAAAGCTCGAAAATCTGCTTCCGCAGCACGATAATCGCCGGATAGAATATTTTTATAACCAATGTCATAAAGTTCTTTTGCGCTTGTTGTTTGTGGTGCAGTTGGCAAAGCCGAGCCAGTCTGTGCAGCTTGCCTTTGGCCTCCCGTTGCTACCGCATTCTGGTTGACACTCCCGTTAAGGATATTGCCATTTTTGTCAAATTCGATCGACCCCAAATCTTTCGGCGCTTCTTCAGCATTTATATTCTTTTGTTCGGCGTTTTTTTCTGCCCCCACACCCGGAAGTGCCGGTGCACTTTGAGTTGTACTTGCCGCCCGTGGCATTTCCTGTTTGGCACCGGTTTCACTTGCGGGCGATTGCGGTTCCACCGCCTGTGACTGTTTTTTCGGTTCCTGTGCCGGTTGCTGTGAAGGCGCTGCTGCCCCGCCACCTTGCTGCAATTGGCGCAACTGTTCCTGCATTTGCAGAACCATGAAATTCAGTTCTTCAACTTTTCCGGTAAGTTCACGCACCTGTTGTTGAAGATCGGTTACACGGCTATCCGGCTGGGGCGACATCTGCACTGTCTGGCTTTCGACAGTTTTTTTCTTGCCGAATGGAAAAAGCCCGTTTGCAAAAGACGATCCACCCTGATCGGCAGATGCACTATAGCAGGGGGAGAGTACGGCAAATGACAATGCCGGTACAAAAGCTGCTGTAATAACCAGACGTTTTACCGAACATGTCAATAAACGGGGGGAAAAAAGAAAACCCATTGCGCTGTCCTTTTATTTATGTTCGCGTCATTAAAACCGTTAGCAGCCAACTTCGGCGGAAATTTGTCACAAAAAAACGGCCCTCTTAAAGGGCCGTTTTCAAATGTGAATAAAACTTTAAATCAGCGTGCGTTGTTCAGGACTGTAACAGCACGACGGTTCTGGTTCCAGCACTGCGGAGCATCGCAAACTGCAACCGGACGTTCCTTACCATAAGAAATGGTCCGCATACGGTTGGCGGCAACACCCTGTGAAATCAAATAATCACGTGCGGCAACAGCACGGCGCTGGCCAAGTGCGATATTGTATTCGCGTGTACCACGTTCGTCGGCATGACCTTCAACAGTAATGGTGTATTGCGGATAACGCTGCAACCATTGTGCCTGACGGGTCAATGTCTGCTGGGCATCTGCACGAATGCTGGATGAATCAAGATCAAAGAATACGCGGTCACCAACGTTGACTGTAAAGTCCTGCGCTGATCCCGGTTTTGCGTTGTTCAGTCCAAGCGCATTGGGATCATTCAGGCCGTGTTTGGCGCAGCCAGCGAGAGTTAGCGATAAGACAAATGCTATAGCAAGCGGATTGCGAGCAAGTTTTTGGAAACGGCCCATGTGCCGAGACTCCTTAAAAGTTAGCGGTTGATTTTCAAGGCTTTTAGCTTGATTTGCTTAAAAAGCTCTCAACACGCATGGTTAATGAATACTTACGCATCACTTTTTATAAAAAATACAAATCCACCGGTTGCTCGCTGATTGAGGCGGAAAGACGGCAGATGTGATTTTCCTTAGCGCGAAATGAGTAAAAAGTCCAATAGCAAGTTAAACGGAAAAGCCGTTAAATAAAAACGCCGCTTTAAAACTTTCAAAGCGGCGTTGAAACCAATTTCTTTTCTTGTTCAGGCTAACAAGGTCAATCAACCGAAAAACTCCGAATTATAAAACCTTGAAGCCCTCTTTAGATAGATAGCAGTAAGATAGATAGCAGTATTCCTGCTAGTCAAGAAGCGGCGACCAGGCCGGATCGGAGGCTCCATTGGGAGTTGGTAAAGCACGTTCATTGCGTCCGGTAATATCTATTGTATAGAGCTTTGGCTGCTGTCCCTGATTTTGCCGGAAGAACATGATAACGCGACCATTCGGTGCCCATGTCGGTCCTTCATTATGAAAGCCCGATGTCAACAAGCGTTCACCCTGCCCGTCAGGCTTCATGACACCGATTGAAAACTGCCCCTGCGACTGTTTGGTGAAGGCAATATAATCGCCACGAGGTGACCACACCGGTGTCGAATAGCTACCATCGCCGAATGAAATACGGTGCTGGTTACTGCCATCGGTATTCATAACATAGATTTGCGGTTTTCCTCCGCGATCGGATTCAAAAACAATCTGCGTACCATCGGGCGAATAGGAAGCCGATGTATCAATGGCCGGTGTTGTCGTGAGGCGAGTTGTCGAACGGGAGCGCAAATCCATAGTGTAAAGATTGGCACTGCCATTATCCTGCAAGAGGCTCATAATCACTTTTTGACCATCAGGTGAAAAACGTGGTGCAATGGTCATATTCGGGAAAGTACCGACAAGTTCACGCTGGCCTGTTTCAATCTGTTGCAAATAAACCTTCGGGACATTGTTACCGGCATAAGCCATATAGGTAATTTCCTGACGGCTTGGTGAAAAACGCGGTGTTAAAACGAGTTCACGGCCGTTCGAGATATAAGTGAGGTTTGCTCCATCCTGATCCATAATGGCAAGACGTTTGACACGTGCATTTGCTGCACCTGTTTCATCAACGAATACGATGCGTGTATCGAAATACCCCTTTTCACCGGTCATCTTTGTGTAAATGGCATCGGCGATAATATGGGCAACGCGGCGCCAGGTTTGGGGCGTTGCATAGAACTGGCGGCCTTCGAGTTGTTTGCCACCATAGACATCCCACAAGCGGAATTCTACGCGCAGTCGTCCATCTGCTTCTTTTGTCACACGGCCGGTTACCAGACCCTGTGCGTTGATTTGTTGCCAATCGGGAAACCGCGGTTGTACATCCGGATTGGAAATACGTTCCAGAAATGACGATTTGTCAATCGGCTTGAAAAGCCCTGAACGTTCAAGATCGGCGGTCACCACTGAAGAAATTTGCACCCCCATCTGGTCACCCGCGATAAAATCGGTAACCGCAATGGGGATTGGATTGAAATCGGCTGACGAGACAGTTCCCTTCAATTGCGCAAAAGCGGTATGCCAGCTTAAAAATGGCAAAACCATTGACAAAAAAACAAAAATATAAAGGCGCTTATTTTTCTTAATCATCGAAGAAACCATTTTCTTTCCGTTGCCTTGAAGCATTCCACGTTACGTCTTTTTCGTATCGGAATAGTAAAAATTCCGGATGTTTATTCCAATTGCATGAACCGCTTTTCAATCATGACAAGACTTTTTTGAAAAACCGGTTCCAAGCCTTTTTGCATCAGATTGTTACCAACTGCCCGATATCTTCAAACCATTTTCGAGCAACGCCTTGTCCTCTGCCACTATCATCATTGCCATGAGATAATTTTGTTAGGCCGGAAACCGGATGTGCAACCGAAAACAACATGAACATCGAAACTGTCTTCCGCCATCATGAAGAAATTATTTCATCAACACCATTGGTGAATAGCAAAGTCGGTCATCTCCCCTAAAGTTTTTTACCTTCTTTAATCCCGTCACAAAATACGTCGACACAATCAGAACGAATTGAACGGGTCGATTTTCAAATCAAATCCCTGACCCCATTTGTCGTATTGGTCACGTGGCAAATCCTCGAACGGCTGACAGGCAAATATGGCCGCACGTGTCTGGTTGATCAGCAAGTCCACTTTATTGGGGTTACCGCTCATTCCGGTAATAATCGGTTCACCGACAACTTTGCCCTCAATGCTCAAATTAAACTTGGCTTCTGCAACCGGATTTTCTCCGGCAACTCCGCCGCCAAGAGCTGCCAATTTCAAGTTTTTGGTGATACAACTTGTTGCCGCATTAACGAGTGTCTGTCCAACATCCTGACCATTGCCGATATTTTTCTTGGCGCCAAACCCCGCAGGCCCTTGTGAACGGGCAGCACCACCTCCGGATGTGCGCGTTTTATCTATCAAGGCCTTTTCATTCATTGCCAGAATATCATCGACACTCTCACCTTTGGCTTTTACAGCAGGCTTTGGTTCTGCCGGTTTCGGTTTTGCTGTCGGCAAAGGTGCCTTTTCAGGCAGATTCGGGAAAGGATCCTTCTTCGGTTCACTTGCAGGCTCACTCGCATCAGCTGATTCTTGCGGCTTCGGCTCTGCCTGATCCGGTTTTGAACTTTCTTCCGGCTTTTGTTCTTCTACCTTCGGTTTTTCTTCAGGTTTTGGCGTATTATCCGGTTTTGTTTCCGGTGTTTTTGTAGGTGGAACAGGATTCGGATCCGCGTCGGGTGTGCCTGAAGGCGGCGGTGTTGCATCCACATCGCGATCCTTTTCCTTGGGCTTTAATGGTGCTTCATTATCAACTTTGCCATCACCGACATGCTCGGCGTCAGGCTTTTCAACCGGTTTTGTGGTCGGCTTCGGCGCGGCTTTATTCTCTTTGGATGCAGTCAATTCGCCTTTTTGTATCGAAGTTGTTTCGGCAATCGGCACCAGAGAAACCGGCAAAGCTTCGGTTACCTCTGCATTAAAATCGGCCGGCGAGGAAAGGCTGATAAGCCCCCAGGTAAGAATCAGGGCATGTGCCGCTACCGATGTTGCCAGACCTGCTTTCATAATATCAGTCTATCGCCAATTTTACTGTTGTGGCAGACTTGCCAATGCAACATTGGTAAAGCCCGCTTTCTGAATGATTGCAAGAAGGTCAAGAACCTTCTGGTATTCTACTGTTTTTGCCCCGCGAACAAAAATACGTTGCTTGGAAGCGTCACCGCCTGATTCTGTCACAGCTTTCAATTTTGCGACAACCTCATCGGGCGTATCATAATATTCTTCGTTAACAGCAAGGCGCCCCTGATCGTTAATAGAAACTGTCAAAGGTTTTGTTTCGGTATTGACGGGGCCGGCTTGCGTCTTTGGCAAATCAAGCGGCACACCATTGACAAGCAATGGTGCCGAAACCATGAAAATAATCAACAGAACCAGCATCACATCGACAAATGGTGTCACGTTGATTTCGCTCATCAAGCCACGACGCGGTGCGCCGCCACGGCGACCACGCCGTCTCGAACCACCGGAACTTCCTACAGCCATACCCATCTCAGAATTCCTTTTAGTAAGACTGGCGAGAAGTCAATTTCTCATCGATTTGACGGGAAAGAATGGCTGAAAATTCATCGGCAAAGCCTTCAAGACGTCCGGTGATTTTCCCCGCGTCTCCCGACAATTTATTGAATGCAATAACTGCCGGAATAGCCGCAAGAAGGCCAATGGCCGTTGCCAGCAAGGCTTCCGCAATACCGGGTGCAACAACGGCAAGAGAGGTATTTTTTGATGCAGCAATGGACTGGAAAGAACTCATAATACCGACAACCGTTCCGAACAAGCCGATAAATGGCCCTGCCGAACCGACTGTTGCGAGAAACCCCAAACGCGATTCCATTCTGTCACTCTCGCGGGCGAGTGCAACATCCATCGCTTTATCAATTCGGCTTTGCAAGCCCATAGGTGAACGTGCCCCCTTCTCAAGCGACTTCTTCCATTCCCGCATGGCGGCCATAAAAATGGCTCCCATTCCAAAAACCCGTCGGTCATTCAGATTTCTGTAAAGATCTTCAAGCGATTGTCCGGACCAGAAAATCTGCTCGAAACGGTTCATCGCATGACGAATGCGACTATAGGCAATCAATTTATCAATAATAATTGCCCAACTCCAGATAGATGCCAATAGCAAGCCGATCATGACAGCTTTTACAACCCAATTGGCCTGCATGAACAGGCTCCAGATTCCTACCGACGCTGGACTTGCTAATTCTATTCCCGGCATAATGTGTTAATCCCTGAATCCAAACGCCCGGCATCTTTTACCGGGCGGCCTTTAGCAAAACTCTTCAATTCCTGTCTAAACGCCCGAAGCATTCAAAAAAATTCTATTAATAGTGCTTCACGACATTTCTATGACGTTTAAATTTGGTGAAACAAAGGCCAAGACTGGAAGATTCCGGTGCCTCCGCTTCCTCGCTATAGATAGACAAAGATGGTTAATTTTTGGTAATTTTTTATTGATCCAATGCGAATTCGATAATGCTATAAATATTACAGATTTACCTTTTTGCATTGTCATATTGGCGGGATCGGATAGCTATTCCTCATGCCGATATTCAAATATTGTAAAAATAGCGCAAAAAATAAAACTGCCGATGAAAATTAATAATTCAATCGGTTTGCTCAATCGTATTTCTCAACGGTTAATAAGGGCAAAGAATTTTAATTGTTTTTATTCCGATCAAGCTAATTGTTGACTTTATTGATTTTTTCGGCTTTCCCGTTTCAATTACCTTTCCAGAACGAGATTGATAATTTTTATTATCCGATTCACGTCGACATAAATTCTTCAAAAAAACAGGCATTTCTTCCAAAAAAATAAAACCAGTAATACGAGAATAAACAAAACCCGCAATTTGAAAAATTGCGGGTCATTCAAAACAATCAAACTTCTGATAACTCAGACATCTTTAAACGCGGCATCCTTTTATCCGACATCATTTTATTGTGTCACATGCCAAGACCCTACTTTTGCATTCATTCATTGCTCAAGCAAGTTAAACAGCAAATAAAACTGTACAATTTTTCAGAGCCTATTTGTCGTCGCGGTTATCACCTGTCTGGTCGTCAGTATTACTTTTGAGAGATGAAAGTTTGGCAAAAACCTTGTCGGCATCCAGCTCTTCATCCTTATTTTCATTGACTTCGAGATTTTCGGTTGCCGATGCAGGTAACAAAGTACCGTCTTCAGCTGTAACAGCCGGACGGTTTTTGGCAGCCTTATCAACTTCAATGTCGAGTTCGATTTGCGAGCAAAGCCCCAATGTTACCGGATCCATCGGAGTCAAGTTTGCGGAATTCCAATGGGTACGATTACGGATTTGTTCAATTGTCGACTTGGTTGTGCCAATCAGACGGGAAATCTGCGCATCTTTCAGTTCGGGATGATTGCGCACCAGCCACAAAATGGCATTCGGACGATCCTGACGCTTTGAAAGCGGGGTATAGCGCGGTCCTTTACGCTTGTTTTCCGGAAGGCGAACCTTGGGTTCGGAAATTTTCAGACGGTAATCGTTATTCTTTTCGCCGCGCTCAATTTCATCACGCGTCAACTGGCCGGTAATAATCGGATCGAGCCCTTTGATGCCTTGTGCTGATTCTCCATCGGCAATCGCTTTGACTTCCAATGGATGCAACTTGCAAAAAGCGGCAATCTGGTCAAAAGAAAGCGCCGTATTATCAATCAGCCAAACAGCTGTGGCTTTGGGCATCAATAGTTGTGTTGCCATAACATTATCCTCTCGTTCGCCCGCTCCGGTGAGGCGGGACGTGGAATAGACCACATTTTCCGGGAATTCGCCAAGCCTTATAAACCGAATTTTATAAAACGACAAGACATCAGGTAAAACTCGGCAGCCGATCAATCGATTTCGAGAATTATTTTGCCAATATGGGTGCTCGATTCGATGCGTTCATGGGCTTTTGCTGCCTCTTCAAGCGGAAAAACCATATCAATAACCGGATGAACTTTTTCTGCTTCAAGAAGCGGCCAGACTTTTTCTTGCAATTGGACGGCAATGGCAGCTTTGAAGGCTGTGTCACGTGCCCGCAGGGTCGAGCCGGTATGAATAAGCCGTTTTACAAAAATGTAGTTGAGATTGACGGTTGCCATAGAGCCGGAAAGATTGGCAATCTGGACAATGCGCCCGTCAGGTGCAGCGATTTTGTAGTTCTTGTTGACATAGTCTCCCCCGACCATATCAAGGATTACGTTGACACCTTTTTTATTGGTAAATTCCTGAGCCTTGCTGACAAAGTCCTCTGTCCGGTAATTGATTGCAAGATCGGCGCCGAGTTTCAAACAGGCTTCGCATTTGTCATCGGTCCCCGCTGTTGTAATCACCTTGGCACCGAAAGCTTTTGCCAATTGGATAGCTGTCGTTCCGATGCCGGAAGTACCACCATGAACAAGAAAAACTTCGCCCGATTTTAAATGGGCGCGATCAAACACATTGCTCCAAACTGTAAAGAAAGTTTCAGGCAATGCGGCTGCTTTGATAAAATCATAGCCTTCCGGAACAGGCAAAGCATTATCGAAAGCAACTGACGCATATTCCGCATAACCGCCACCGGCAATCAGCGCCGTGACTTTGTCACCAATCTTCCATTGTTTGACTGCAACACCGAGTTCGACAATTTCACCGGCAATTTCCAAGCCCGGAAGTGGCGAGGCTCCTTCCGGCGGCGGATAACTTCCCTGCCTTTGGAAAACATCCGGACGGTTCACACCGGCGGCATGAACACGCACAAGAATTTCATTATCTTTGATATCGGGGACATTGACTTCAACCAGTTTCAGCACTTCAGGCCCGCCCTTACCGGCAATTTCAATAGCCCTCATTGTCTTTTTAGAGAAAGTCATTGTGTTCCCTTTCTTTGAATTGATTGCGCTTTTTGTCAATTTTCCGGCGTTTGCTTTAGCTTTCGGAAATGCCCTTCATCACATCTATTTCCGATAGACCGGATTTATACCGGAATATCCGATTTTTTAAAAAAGCTTCCCTATCTTTGACGCGATACGGCGTTAGACTTTCAGTCTGTGCACATTTTGTAAATGTAAAATAGCGCGTTGAAACATGCTTTTTACCTTTTATCAACGCCCCCCGATCATCCCTCAAATCGAGTGATTTGTGAAATTTTTCAAAAACCTCGGCTTGGCAATTGGAAAATATCGTTCAACTTTCAAAAATAGAACATGTTTCAAGTCCATGCTTCGGCCTATGCCGTTTGTCTCAGGCATATCTTGTTTGGAACACAACTTCGTGCCCCGTTAGAGAGAAGCGAATAATGGAGCTTACAAATTTTTCAGCTTTTCGATCTCGTCCTTGAGTGCAAGCTTCTTGCGCTTGAGTTCGTTGATAGCAAGATCATCGGCAGAAGGCGAAGCCATGGCTTTGTCAATTTCGCTTTCAAGCTGCTGGTGTTTGCGTTCCAAAGATTCCAGATGTGCTTCAGTTGCCATAACCATGCTCCTTATTCTTTGATATTAACTTCATATTTCTTGCGAAACCTTTTTCAATCGGCAAAAAACAACTTGACATCTTTAAGATTAATTGTCGACTTCAAAATCAATTGCCACAGATTTTGACAATTAAACATTTCCGCAACTTTCCTTTCGTGGTATAGGCGAAAAAATTGATGGAAAGCTTTAAAGACTGCCCGATGAACAAGCTCCATGCCAAAATAGGACGGCCATAGAATGTCAGAACAGGAACAGGTTGATGTCAAGTTGGCCGTTGCCAAACTGAAGCAGGAACATGCTGATTATGATGCAGCTATCGATGCAATGATAAAAGCAGGCTGTGACCAATTGCAAATCCAGCGGATGAAAAAGAAAAAACTGGCAATTAAAGATCAGCTGCAAAAACTTGAAGATCGTATTATTCCCGATATCATCGCATAAAATAAAGTGACAGGAAAAGCCATGAGCGCGAAACAACATGATGTAGCCATTATTATGGGTAGCCAATCCGATTGGGAGACAATGCATCATGCAGCCGATACGCTGAAAAGTCTTGATATTGACTATGAAGCAAGAATTGTTTCGGCGCACCGCACTCCCGATCGTTTGTTCAATTTTGCCAAAGGCGCAAAAAAAGCCGGTTTCAAGATTATTATTGCCGGTGCGGGAGGCGCTGCCCACTTGCCGGGAATGACCGCAGCAATGACAAGTCTGCCAGTATTTGGCGTTCCTGTTCAATCGCATGCATTATCGGGGCAGGATTCGCTCCTTTCAATTGTGCAAATGCCGGCAGGAATACCTGTCGGAACGCTCGCCATTGGCAAAGCCGGTGCCATTAATGCGGCACTCCTTGCCGCCTCGGTGCTGGCCTTGAATGACAAAGCACTTGCCGAACGGCTTGACGAATGGCGTGCCAATCAGACAGCAAATGTTCCGGAATTTCCGGTCGATGAGGTAAAAAAATGAAAAGTCTTGAACCAGGGGATACAATCGGCATCATCGGTGGTGGCCAGCTCGGGCGGATGATGGCGAGTGCTGCTGCACGGCTTGGATTTCATACAATTATTCTTGAACCCACGCCGGATTGCCCCGCCGCACAAACAGCCAATCGTCAAATTGTTGCAGATTATGATGATGAAAAAGCATTGGATGAACTCGCCAATTTATCCGATGTGATCACTTACGAATTCGAGAATGTTCCGGCACGTGCCGTTGACCGGCTTGCTAAAAAAGCCACTGTTTTGCCAAAACCGGCAGCACTCGAAGTTTCTCAGGATCGTTTTACCGAAAAGAAATTTCTGAATGATAGCGGAATTAAAACGGCTCCGTGGTTTCTTGTCGACAATCGTCAAATGCTGATTGCCGGTCTCGGCAATGTTGGCGGCAAAGGCATTCTGAAGTCACGCCGATTCGGTTATGATGGCAAAGGACAGGTGCGGCTTGATAATCCGACCGAAGAAGAAATTGATCAAGCGCTTGCCGATATCGGGAATGCGCCTGCCATTCTTGAAGGATTTGTTCCGTTCAAAAAAGAAATTTCGGTTATTGCAGCACGTGATTTCAACGGACACGTTGCCTTTTACGATTGCCCTGAAAATGTTCACCGTGATGGAATTTTAAGGACATCCACCGTTCCCGCTTCTATTGACAAAAAAACCGCTGATGCGGCGCAAAAGGCAGCAGAAACGATTCTTCACGAACTCGATTATATCGGTGTGATCGGGGTGGAATTTTTTGTTCTCAAAGATGGCTCGGTCATAGCCAATGAATTGGCACCGCGTGTTCACAATTCCGGCCATTGGACAGAGGCTGCCTGCCTTGTCTCGCAATTCGAGCAGCATATACGGGCGGTCACCGGTCTTCCCTTGGGGAAAACAACGCGGCATAGCAATTGTGTTATGGAAAATCTGATTGGCGAAGATGTGAAACGCTTGCCCGATTTATTAGCCGAACCGCAAACCTTCATCGACCTTTATGGTAAAGCGGAGGTAAGAAGCGGAAGGAAAATGGGACATATCGTCCGACTGACCGGTCGTGCCTGATAATGGATAAAAAGCACGCATAAACGCGCCGAAAGCTTAATTCGTGATAGAGTTTGACAATAGAAACACTATTTTTGCGTGATTTAGAGTTGACAAACCCTCTATCGTCAGGCTATTTGACCGACGAAATTCAAGCCCTGTCAAGGGGTCCAATCCTTTTACCCGGCGACGGGTTATACAAACGGTGATTGAAATGAAAATTAAAAATTCGCTCAGAGCGCTTAAGGGTCGTCACCGCGACAACCGCATGGTTCGCCGCAAAGGTCGTATTTACATCATTAATAAGACCAACCCGCGCTTTAAAGCCCGTCAGGGTTGATTATTCGACATATTGTTTAAAAAAGGCTCCTTTCGGGAGCCTTTTTTATTACCCTCGATTTTTCAAGCATTGCTTCAATTCTTTCCTCCATATAAGATTGAAGCCAGATATAGTTGCAGTCCTTGATATTGCTGCAAACGTTCTATGGCAAAATCATATGCCACGGGCTTCATGAAACCTGAAAAGAAACGGCTGCGACAGAGGAAATGATGTTGAACAGATTGAAAATTCGTTTTTTCATTATGTCGCTGTCAATCGCGATTTCTTTGTCGCCCTCTTTCACTTTTTCCCAAGGTCTTCCGGAACTACCGCCACAAGAAGACCCTGATTCCCCGCCTTTGTCACCGGAGGATATGATTCCCGAAAAGCCATCTCAGGAAGAAGCATTGCCTGATCTAGGAAAAGATCAGAATGCGGCACAAAAAAAACAGGCCGAGCTTGACCGTTTGCTTGCTGTTTTGAAACGAACCCCCAATTACAAGGAAGCGGCAAAGTTAAGCCGCCAGATTCAGGGCCTATGGGCGCAATCGGGAAGTGATACGATTGATCTTCTGATGCAATGGGCGGAAGATGCAATTAACGAACAAGATTACGCCATGGCGCTTGATTTTCTTGATAATGTGGTTGCCTTGAAGCCCGATTATGCCGAAGGATGGGCGCGTCGTGCGGCAGTTCATGTACAATTGAATGACCTGAAACTCGCAATGAGCGATTTGCAGCGGTCACTTGCACTGGAGCCCCGAAATTATAACGCTCTGTTTCTTGTCGGATCGATTCTGGAAATGACCGGACGCAATAAACTTGCGCTTCATGCTTATGAGGATGCCTTGAAAATTTACCCGCAAATGCAACGCGCACAAAAACATGTCGCCGATATTCTTGAAGACCAGACAGGACAAGCCATCTGATTTTTCCGTCAAATCAGACAAGGTGAAGAGGCGAATGAAAATTACTCTTCAAAAAGCTCATAGCAGACTGGTAACAAGCATTGACTTGACCTATATTGGCCGAGGCGTTCTGCTCTTCTCGACAGGAATAACTGCATCCCTGGGGCCTTATTGATCTCTAAGGGAGCTGTCCCTGATTAGGCTCGTGGGCCTTTTCATATGGCGCCCACCTACGTTGTAGGTTTCCCGGGATCAAATACATTCCACCGGTTGCTGCGGATCGCCACTTTCTTCTTTCAAATTGCTCTCCTTACAAGTAATCATTCGGTTACCCTCATAGGTTCTTTCCCGTTTCAGGTTCCGTAAGTTTTCTTCTATCCGCTCACTTGAACCTTGATGTTTTCCGTAGGCACTTGATGTAACCGGCTGTTCCGTCCTGTCATCATTATCCATTGCCGTAATTATCCATCGAATTGCCAATTTTCCGATTATTTCCTTGTCGGTATTTCTTGAGAGAATTCCGAAATTTATGAAAAAACATTCAAAACAATAAACAAATTTCCCTTTTATGTTTGTCGAAACAAATAATTCGTGTGTCGTTTAAAAATTACTGTCTTCCAAAATGATGGAATATTATGCGGCTTGCTGCCAGACAGTTGTCCGCTTTGTGACACCATCGTAATGTCCCGAACAACTGCCAACTAACAATGTTGTATGACCAATCATTCAATAAGCTTTGCCGGTTTCCACTGTTCTCTTGGCAAGATTTTGTAAAACAACTTTGACAAAACCGGATGATCGTCCATTATCGTTAACATTAAACCGAATTTTGACCTGCAAATCATCCGGCAGTTTTTGAAGAAATCGTCATAAATGCAAATAGTTTCTGGAAATATGACAATCAGCAAAAAAACACTTCGACAGGAAGCACTGGCAAGACGCGACCGGATGCGGCAAGAACAACGCACTATCATTTCACAAAAGCTTGTCGATGAGCTTCAAAAGCTGCTTGCCATTTTAAAAGGCAAAACTGTTGCAGGGTTCTGGCCAATCAAAAGCGAAATCGACCCGCGTCCGATCATGTTGGCGCTAAAAGAACATGGCTTTACACTGGCTTTACCTGCGATCATTGATAAAACAACAATGGTTTTCAGAATTTTCGATGATGACAGAAAACTCGTTGATATGGGCTTTGGTACGGTGGGACCCTCTGAAGAAGCAAAAATGGTCGAGCCCGAAACACTTCTCGTTCCGCTTTCGGCTTTTGATAGCACAGGAAACAGGATTGGTTATGGTGCCGGTTACTATGATCGGGCAATTGCAAGCATGCGAGAAAACGGGCATAACCCTTTATTGATAGGACTTGCTTTCGATTGTCAGGAAGTTTTGTCAATTCCGGCCGAACCACACGATCAAAAATTGGCAATGGTACTCACCGAAAGTGGTTTAAGATCGTTTTAAGAGATGTTTAGAGTTAAATTATGAGATTTTTATTTTTAGGTGACATGGTTGGTAAATCCGGCCGCACGGCAGTGTTCCAGAAGTTACCAGGCCTGATATCCGGTCTTAAACTCGACTTTGTCGTCGTCAACGGAGAAAACGCTGCTTCCGGTTTTGGCATTACCGAAAAAATCTATAATGAAACACTGGAAGCTGGTGCAAATGTTGTTACCACCGGTAACCATGCTTTCGACCAGAAAGAAACTTTAAATTATGCCGATCATGCCGACCGGTTTTTAAGACCCGCAAATTTCCCGAAAGGGACTGCAGGCAAAGGTTCAGGTGTCTATATTGCCAAAAACGGTGCGCGTGTGCTTGTTGCCAATGTTATGGGGCGGGTATTCATGCATCCTGATCTTGATGACCCGTTCGAGGCAGCCGAACGCATTGTCGGCGAATGTCCGCTCGGCGAGCAGGCCGATGCCGTGATTTTTGATTTCCATGCCGAAGCCACAAGCGAAAAACAATGTTTTGGCCATTTTCTTGATGGCCGCGCCAGTGTGGTGGTGGGCACTCATACCCATGTTCCGACAGCCGATTATCAGATTTTTAACGGCGGTACGGCGTTTATGTCGGATGCCGGTATGTGTGGTGATTATGATTCGTCACTTGGTATGGATAAAGAAGAGCCGCTCAACCGTTTTGTTACCAAAATATCGCGTGGCCGCTATGAACCGGCAAGCGGGCCTGCAACCATTTGTGGGCTTGCGGTTGAAATTTCCGACCGTACAGGGCTTGCAGAAAAAGTATCCGCCTTGCGTCTTGGACCGCGATTGGAAGAATGCTTGCCGGATTTTTGGTGAAAGACGGGCAACTCTTTACCTTTTCACTCGTTTTCCGTATAAGGCGCTCATTCAGATTTTTATTAGAACATTGTCCGACAGGATACTTCGATCATTCCAAGGCTCGCTGTCGGTGAAAACCGAAAGGTGATCTATGTCAGGCCATTCACAGTTTAAGAATATTATGCATCGCAAAGGTCGTCAGGATGCGATGCGCTCGAAGATGTTTTCCAAACTCGCCCGCGAAATTACAGTTGCGGCCAAGCTTGGTGTGCCGGATCCTGCGATGAACGCCCGTTTACGCTTGGCTGTGCAAAATGCGAGAGCCCAGTCCATGCCGAAAGATAATATCGAACGGGCGATTAAAAAGGCTGCCGGTAATGATGGTGAAAATTATGAAGAAGTCCGCTACGAGGGTTACGGCCCGGCCGGCGTTGCTGTTATTGTCGAAGCTTTGACAGATAATCGCAACCGTACAGCCTCCAATGTTCGTGCCGCTTTCACCAAAGCAGGTGGTGCGTTGGGTGAAACAGGTTCGGTCGGCTTCATGTTCAATCGCGTTGGCGAAATTGTTTATAAACCGGAAGCCGGTGACGCGGATAAAGTTATGGAAGCCGCTATTGAAGCCGGTGCCGATGATGTCCAGTCTGATGAAGATGGCCACGTCATTACCTGTGCTTTTGAAAATGTCGGCGAAGTTTCCAAAGCACTTGAAGCCGCACTTGGCGAAGCCGAATCGGTCAAAGTTGTCTGGAAGCCGACAACAACAACGCCGATTGATGAAGAAAAAGCCGAATCGGTTCTTCGTCTGATTTCCACTTTGGAAGAAGATGATGACGTTCAAAACGTCTATGCCAATTTCGAGGTCAGTGACGAAGTCATGGCAAAGCTTGCCGCCGAATAAATTATTCTTTAAGTTTTTCAAACTGAATTGTACCGGCTTTCGGGGGGGGTACCCCCTGAAAGCCGGTTTTTTATTGAGGCGACGGATTTATCTCCCGTTCACAGGATTTTATTGAGACGGTGAATTTATCTTCCAATCGTCGGATTTATCTCCTGCTCAAAAGTCAGTTGCTTTTTAAAAAGTAGCTTCTTTTCGAGGGCAGATTTTTACCTCAAGATAGTTATAATTTTTCTCGACCTTTAGCTTCTTGTTTGCGGTGACAACCAAGTCTTTCAACAACCGTTTCAGATGTGCAGTTAGACAATACCGTAACTATCAGAATAACTGTGATGTTTAAAAAAATAAAAAACCCGCCGGATTGGCGGGTTTTAAAGGGAAATAGAAACTTATTAAAGGCCGAGATTGCCAAAACGGTTTTTGAACTTGGAAACACGACCACCGCGATCAACGAGAGTCTGTGAACCACCAGTCCAAGCCGGATGTGTTCTCGGATCAATATCAAGATTCATGGTATCACCCTCTTTGCCCCAAGTGGAGCGGGTGAAATACTCGGTGCCATCTGTCATCACAACCTTGATGGTGTGGTAATCGGGATGAATATCAGCTTTCATGACGCGAACTTCCTGCTTCTAACGGTAACGAACGGTTACATGGTGTATTTTCATGATGCCATCCGTTCTTCAATTTGGTAAACAAAGCCCGGGCGTGGCCGGACTTCGATAAAAATCTGGTGTTGCCTATACAACAGCACGAACGATAGCACAAGGGCACAATAGAATATGGATAAGAAGAACAGCATGGAAAATGGCGAAAAAAGACTATCTGCCCCGAAAAAACATAGTTTGCGTCCATTATCAGCACTGCAACCTTATGTATTCCGCTATAAAAAACTTGCCTTTTCGGCTGCTGTTTCTTTGATTGTTGCTGCCCTTGTCATGCTGGCGCTTCCCATTGCAATCCGCCGTATGCTCGATCATGGCTTTAGTTTAAGCAACGGCACCATGATCAATTCCTATTTTGCGGTGCTCTTTCTGCTTGCTGCAATTCTGGCTCTTGCTTCAGCCGGTCGTTATTATTCGGTGATTACTTTGGGTGAACATGTGGTGGCGGATCTCCGGCGTGATGTTTTTTCCCATATTATCAGTCTGTCACCGGAATTTTTTGATAAATCCCGTTCCGGTGAAATTATCTCGCGCTTGTCAGCCGATACAACACAAGTAAAATCGGCTGTCGGTGCTACAGCTTCGGTTTTCTTACGCAATATTATCATGGCTGTTGGCGCCATTATCATGATGATTGTAACCAGTCCGAAACTGTCGGCAATGGTGCTTGTGGCAATTCCCATTGTTGTTATTCCGCTCATTGTTTTCGGTCGCAAAGTGCGCAAAAGAACCCGCCTTGCACAAGACCGTCTTGCCGACGCGACAGCACTTGCTTCCGAACAGGTAAGCGCTATCCGCACCATTCAGGCTTTTACGGCTGAACAAAATGTCAATAAACGGTTTTCCCAATTGATCGAACGCGCTTTCCAATCGGCACGCGGGTCGATTTTATCGCGTGCATTTTTAACCGCTTTTGCTATTTTTCTTGTCTTTGGTAGTGTTGTAGCCGTGTTGTGGATTGGCTCGAATGATGTTCTGGACAAAACCATGACTGCCGGAACATTAGGGCAATTCGTTCTTTATGCGGTTTTCGGTGCAAGTGCATTCGGTCAGTTATCGGAAGTTGGTGCAGAACTTGCACAGGCAACAGGGGCTGCCGAAAGACTTGCCGAATTGCTTGTTGAAAAAACTACAATTACTGTTCCCGCCGCCCCGTTGAAACTGCCGGAACCGGCACGGGGTGCGATCGACTTCAATCATGTCGATTTTGCCTATCCGACCAGAAAATCCCAACCTGTCTTACACAATTTGACATTTTCCATCAAAGCCGGAGAGACGGTAGCTTTTGTTGGCCCGTCCGGCGGCGGCAAAAGTACAATTTTTTCATTGATCTTGCGCTTTTATGATCCTGATAGCGGCAATGTTACTTTTGATGATACAGAAATTTCCAAAGTCAAGCTCGAGGATTTACGCTCACGCATTGCCTATGTACCGCAGGATGTCGCCATTTTTGATGGAACGTTGCGGGAAAATATCGCTTTTGGTAATCCTTTGGCCGATAATAAAGCTATCGAAGAAGCGGCAGAGGCTGCCCATGCACTCGACTTCATCCACAATTTGAAAGATGGTTTTGACACGCAAGTTGGCGAGCGTGGCATTACCCTTTCAGGCGGACAAAAACAACGCATAGCCATTGCACGTGCAATTTTGCGCAATGCACCACTTCTGCTTCTTGACGAAGCAACATCCGCACTCGACGCGGAAAACGAAATGCTTGTACAAAGAGCACTTGAAGGCTTAATGAAAAATCGCACAACACTGGTTATTGCGCACCGTTTGGCAACAGTTTTGAAAGCTGACAGAATTGTTGTTCTTGATAAAGGTGCTATTGTCGAAGAAGGCACGCATGACGAGCTCGTTGCTCAAAACGGCCTTTATGCGCGCTTGGCGAAACTCCAATTCTCGCATTGACGACAATTACGGGAAAAGAAAATACAGGAATTTAAAAACAGGCCAGACTATGGTTCAGATTCGCGTGGAGCCGAAAATCGACGGCGTTTCAGGTTGGTTTGCCACATCGCCCGATCATGGAATAACAATTGGCAAAAATTTTGAAGAAGATAAAAACTTTGATTTTGTGATTATCGGAGCGGGCTTTATCGGCCTTTCATTGGCTCATCGGCTCTCCGAACGGCAACCCGATGCAAAAATTGCTGTCATTGATGCACTCAGAATCGGCGAAGGAACTTCGGGACGAAATGCCGGCTTTATCATTGATGTTCCACACAATGTGGATGGCGGCAAAACAACCCCCGATCATGACCGGCGGCTTTATGCATTGAATAAATTTGCCATAAAGCGTTTGCGTGATTTTAAAGACCATTATGCCATTTCCTGTGATTGGCAAGAGAGCGGTAAATATATGGCCGCCCATGAAACAAGCAACCTCGGCAATCTTGACCATTTTGAAAACCAACTCAAAAATGACGGGTTCGACTATCAAGATATTGCCGGAGACGATTTGGCGAAACGATTGGGAACTACCTATTATCAACGGGCAATCTATACACCGGGCAATGTTCTTGTTAATCCTGCCGCACTTGTCCGCGGTATTGCCAAAGCCTTGCCACCTTCTGTCAGCCTTTATGAACAAACGCCCGTTACAGAAATCACTTATGGTTCCAAGCATGTGATTAGAACCACCCGCGGGCCTATTACGGCAAAATTTATCTTTGAGGCAGGCAATATTTTCAACAGTGAATTCGGCTATGAAAAGCACCGTCTTGCGCCCGTTTATACTTATGCCAGCCTGACAAAACCGCTTTCTGCCAACGATTTGGAACAGCATTTTTCCAATGTAAAACCGTGGGGCATTACCTCGGCTCATCCGGCAGGTACAACAGTGCGCTATACTCCCGACCACCGCATTTTTATTCGTAATATATTGCGTTTTGCCCCGACATTGACGACTTCAAAAGATGATCTCAACTCCGCCTTGCCCCACCACAGGCATTCGTTCGAGAGCCGTTTTCCCGCGCTAACCCATATTCCGTTTGAATACACATGGGGCGGAATGATTGCCGTTACGCTTAACCAGAATTATGTTTTCCATAAACCTGCCGAAAACATCATGATTTTGAATGGTTGTAACGGCGTTGGCGTGGCAAAAGGTACATATCTCGGTGTTTGCGCGGCGGACTTTATTTCTGGTGATGATAATGAAGAAATCCGCTTCATCCGCGAGAACAGTCATCCGAGCTTTATTGTGCCCGATCCGATACGTTCGCTTGTTGCCCGATACCGTTTGAAAAAAGAACAGGCCGCTGCCGGCGGTGATTTATGAAGTGAGAACATCTCAAGCGAAACAAGTATGTGCAGGATTTAGCTTAAAAAAATTCCCGCTTTCAAAAAAGCGGGAATAGAAGTTGATAGAATTTTTTAACAATCCCTACCGGTTCAAATCGGTTTTTTGATCGTCTTCATCAGTGCTTTATGAATAAGCTCGTTTCCGGCAACGATATTCTTTTTCCCGAAGATATTCTGCCCGCCATCCTTGTCACTGACAAAGCCACCGGCTTCCCGAACCATCAAAAGGCCAGCCGCCATATCCCATGGCTGGAGGTTATCTTCCCAAAAACCGTCAAGACGACCGGCTGCGACATAGGCAAGATCGACTGCAGCTGCACCCATGCGCCGGATACCTGCCACTTCGGCCATCACATTGCGTAATTCGACAAGGTATTCACCGTGGTGGCCACGACCAAGATGGGGAATACCTGTTCCGATAACACAATCCTCAAGCTTGCGACGATTGGCAACACGCATGCGTCTGTCATTTAAAAACACGCCACCACCGCGTTCGGCAGTGAAAAGTTCGTCCAATGCCGGATTATAAATCACACCGGCAACAATCTGCCCCTGACGCTCCAATGCAATCGAAACGCCAAAGAAAGGAATACCGTGAAGAAAATTGGTTGTTCCGTCAAGCGGATCGACAATAAAACGATGTTGGGAGTCGCTACCGTTAATCTCGCCCGATTCTTCCATAAGAAAACAATAATCCGGACGCGCTTTCAAAAGCTCTGTCCTGACAATATCTTCGGCGCGCCGGTCGGCCTGGCTCACATAATCGGCCGGGCCTTTCAAAGACACCTGAAGATTTTGTACCTCACCATAGTCACGGGCAAGCGACCGCCCCGCTTTCATTGCCGCTTGTACCATGACATTCATTATCGCTGAACGCGCCATCAGACCAATCCTTAATCTGCACGACGCAGATAACTAAGCTCGTTTGTATCGACAACCACCTTCTCGCCAGCCGAAATAAACGGAGGAACAAGAATACGGATGCCATTTTCGAGAACCGCCGGCTTATAGGAAGAAGCAGCTGTCTGCCCCTTAACGACCGGATCGGCGTCGGTAATCGTCAATGTAACCTGATCGGGCAAATCAATGCCGATCGGCTTTTCTTCATAAAGTTCAACCGTGACCTTCATGCCATCCTGAAGGAACGCTGCACGCTCGCCAACAAAATCTTTCTGCAATTCAAGTTGCTCGAAAGTTTCTGAATCCATGAAAACAAGTGCGTCACCCTGCTCGTAAAGGAAAGTATAGTCCTTCTGTTCGAGTCTTACTTTTTCAACAGTTTCAGCTGCGCGGAAACGCTCATTCAATTTTGTTCCATCAAGCAGGTTCTTCAATTCGACCTGATTGAATGCACCACCTTTTCCCGGTTTGACTGCATTGCATTTGACTGCAACCCAGAGGCTGCCATTATGTTCAATCACATTGCCCGGGCGAATTTCATTGCCATTAATCTTCATATTTTTCATCCGACATTAGATTATTGTGGAATAAGGACATTTGAAAATGCCCTCAATTAACGTGTTCAAGACCATAAAAAAAGGCTTTAAGCAAGGGGCGGCTTCAAATTTAAGGACATGCCTGAAATTTAAAGTGTCGGCATAAGCTGTTCAGCTTTTTGGCGGGCTGTTGCCAATTGCTCATCTGACATGCCTTCCAACATAGTTTCGAGATCGGGGGCTTCCATTTTAGCCTGTTTGGCTACCATATACCAAGCTGCGGCTTTTACAATATCCCCTTCGGTTCCGATCCCGTCGCGATAGAGCCTTGCAAGATTGATCTGGGCCGGCGCAATCATCCTGCTTGCGTCCATCAGCAACAAGTTGAATGCACCCTCATAATCTTGCGGACCACCGCGTCCTTCAACCATCCATTTGGCCAATGTAATTTGTGCGGGAACATGATCCTTTGCCGAAGCTGTTTCCAGCAATTTGCGCGCACTATTATCATCACGCGGGCGTTTCGGTGTACCTCGTGCGAGAATCTGGCTCGCTGCGAACGCAGAATCCGGATCACCGCGTGAAGCCCCTTTCAGGAAATAACCGAGGCTTGTTTCCAGAGCATCATCGTCTTGGGATTTGTTCAACAATAATTGGCCGTAATAAAAATAGGATTCCGGTACACCGGCATCAACCGCGCGTTTGATATATTCTTCGCCTGTTGACGGGTCTTTCGGAACATAAGTTCCGTTAATAAGCAAAAGCCCGTAACGCAATTCTGCCTGCGGGTCGCCCTGTTTGGCAGCTCTTCCAAACCATAATGCCGCCCGTGCCCCGTCAATTGCAACGGCATAACCTTCCATATACATCCGCCCCAGAAGGGTTTGAGCGGTAGCATCGCCTTCTTCACCCCTTTTCAAGGCTTCCAGAAATGCTGTTTTATAATTTCCCGCCATATAATTATCATAAGCACTGTCATATTGGCCGGCTTTAAGATAATCTTCACCTGTCTGTTTGGGTAAAACGGGTTTCGCTCCCTTTTCGGAACGTGCTTCCTGAGCTTCAGCCAATTGAAAACCGGCCAAAGACGCCAATAAAACAAGCCCCAACAGTTTACTTGCGAATAACTTCATTCAACAAGCTCCCCGTCGAAGCCGCCACTTTCTTCGATCAGGCGGGTAATCTCGCGTAAGATATGTTGTGGGTTGTCATGTCCGAAAATCATCTCTTCTACCGCAATAAATTCTGCTTTCGTTGCAAGAACTTCAGGAAAAGTGGCAATGTCGGAACCGGCCTGGACAATAGCCGGAATTTCCATAACTTCCGCCCACCAGGATGAAAGTGTGATGTTACGCGGATGGGGCGCCGGTTTTTTATCGGCACCGAGTTTGCCGAACATCAGATAATCAGGCTCGCATTCACCGCTTGTCATTGCTGTGTGCTTGTCGCGCAAATTTCCAAAGCCGACAATCATCGAATCATGACGGCGATCAAGGAGCGAGCGGAGTTCTTCAACCTTGCCTTCAAGATGGATACCATCAGCATGAATACGTCCAGCAATCCGGCTATCATTGGCGACAAGAAAAGCGACAGATTTTGCTTCGATCCTATCAACAAGCAATTCTGCCTGTTGTTGCAAAAATGTAGGGTCATTTTGCGAATCATAAACAATGAGACTGGCAAAATCGCCATTATCCAGAACATCCATGAGAAAATCCGCTTTTATATTGCGGCGTATATCAAGCGTCATCACAAGTCTAGGAAATAGGCGATTTGTATCTTTACTCATAGCAATATTGTTTAGGTCTATAAAAAGGACGAATTAGGGCGATTGTAGCATTTTCCCCCTAACCATTTCTTACAATAATTTCAGTCTGGAAAGAAATGTGATTGTGCTTTCCTCAATTTCGACTCCAATTTGGCTACAAATCGGATAATGACGCAGAAACGTTTTTTATCTGATTAATAGCAGTAAATAGGGATTTCAATTCCATGGCGCAAATGACAACGTCTAAAAGAGACACCCGTATTGATGTGTTTCGCGCATTGGCGTTGTTAACGATTTTTATAAATCATGTGCCTGGTACGATCTATGAATGGCTCACCCATAAACATTTCGGCTTTTCCGATTCTGCTGAAGCCTTTGTCCTGATTTCGGGAATTTCGGTTGCTCTGGCCTATGGCAGTAAATTTTTTGGCCAAAATCGCCTACTTATTTCATTGAAACTCTTGCGCCGTTCGGTAACCCTTTATTCCGCCCATATTCTGACAACTCTGGTCAGTCTGTCCATTTTTGTCAGTGCGGCTACATTTTTTCACCGGCCGGAATTTTTGAATGTCAACAATATACCATCCTTGTTGAAAGATCCTGCACAGTCATTGCTGGGGCTCGTAACACTTGGTCACCAACTAGGTTATAATAATATTCTGTCGCTCTATCTGGTTTTAATTCTCGCGACACCTTTCATACTCTATCTTGCCAATAAATCACTCAAATCATTGATAATTTTGTCTGTTGCAATCTATATTATTGCAGGCGTTTACGGCATTGCACCACATAATTACCCGACAAAAGGTGTATGGTTTTTGAACCCGCTTTCGTGGCAATTATTATTTGTTCTCGGTTTTTCGGTGACGCTTTATGTCAAAAGGGGCGGATATTTGCCCCGGCACCCTTTGTTTTTAATAATTGCAGCTGCTTATCTTGTCATTTCATGTCTATGGGTGCGCCTTGGCTGGTGGTGGATTAATCCGACAATAGGACTTCCCTCAACGCTTACCGGATTCAATAAAACTTTTCTTTCTCTACCTCGTCTTTTTCATATTCTCGCTCTCGCCTATCTTATTGTTGCCATTTATCCGTTGAACTGGATAGCAAAAGTGGATGCCAACCATCCGCTTGCCATACTCGGCAAACATAGCCTTGCGGTTTTTGTAACCGGTACAGTTCTTGCAATGGCCGGTCAGGTTTTGAAAGTCGTCAATCCTGGCGGCCTTTTCTATGACACACTGTTGTTGACCACCGGCATTGTTATCCAGTTCGCAGTTGCCTATTATTTCGAATGGATAAAATTTGCGACAAAGCGGCTCGAAGTCGTTTCTTCCACTCCCGCTGGCGTGAAAGCACCTGGCATAGCCGAGCCCGCAAATCTTATAAACGCGAACATCACCGGAAACGATTGGCAAAAAGCTTGAAAATAATTGCCCGAATATTTTCCTGAGCAAGATGATTTTGCTAAAACAATGCGGGTAAAAATTGCCCTTCAAAAATGTGCCGGATAGAATAACGGGTAATGGGTGACCGAACACCCACAAAATAAACTTGGGTGGCGGTCATTTAAGCCGATAGATACCCAAGAGCCCGACCTGGTTCGGATAAATCTTTCAAACATCCGTCTTAACTATAGCTTTGTGGTTGTTAACCTTGCATTAAGGATTTCGTTGCGAAAACGCCAATAAAAGTGCAATTTTCCGTTGCTGCAAAAACCGGATGGAACAATGGGCTGAAAAGATCTTTAATCTGCTATTGTATCCATTGATTAAGAAAAGTCGGAGTAAGTGGGTTGCAACCGCAAAATTCTCATAACGACAACATGATTGTCATGTTCGAGCATGGAGCATTCGATAATGCATTTTCCCACCTTTATGATGAGGGAATGTCATTAATCGAACAAACAGCTGCCTATATCGACGGCGAAGGTAAAATCGCTTCACGCACTCTCTCAGGCGAGGCTTCATCACTTTATGCAGCCGAAGCCATGCGCATGAGCACACGCCTTATGCAGGTGGCTTCCTGGTTGTTATTGTTTCGGGCAGCACGCGAAAAAGAAATGTCCAAAGAACAGATTGCACAGGAAAAAGCAAAAGTCTGTCTCGACACTCCTTCGCTGATCGGAGAAAATGCACATTTTCAAGAACTTCCGGAAAAATTCAAAAACCTGGTAGAACTGTCACTACGCATAGAAGAACGTGTGCGCCATATGGACCACGATGTTGAAGGCGTTATGAGCGGACAGAATGGTTCCACCAATCCGGTGAGCAAACAGATCGACCGGATCAAAGCGGCCTTTCAGCATAATTAACCAGCTTTTCATTTTGTTTCCTTTTTGTTCACATTCTGCTACAAAAACGAAGTGAAAACTTTTATGCATTGGTTATGGCAGAAGCGATTCGCATTATTGGTATAGATCCCGGTCTAAGACGGACAGGATATGGCGTCATAGAAACTGCGGGAAACAGTCTGAAGTTTATCACATCCGGCACAATCCGGTCGGATGACCGGTTAAGTTTGGCAGCAAGATTATCGACGCTTTATGACGGGCTCTCGGAAATTATCCATTCCTATATGCCCGAAGAAGCAGCTGTCGAGCAAACTTTTGTCAACAAGGACGCGACGGCCACATTGAAACTCGGGCAAGCCCGCGGCATTGCATTATTGGCGCCGGCACAGGCTGGTTTGCCGGTTGCCGAATATGCGCCGAATTCGATAAAAAAAGCGGTTATCGGTGTGGGGCACGGCGAAAAACAGCAAATCCATATGATGGTAAAAGTTTTGATGCCGCGAGCCAATTTCGATTCAAGTGACGCAGCTGACGCTCTCGCTATTGCAATTTGCCACGCCCATAATCGCAACAGCCTTGAAAACCGTTTGAAAGCCTTGGCATGATTGGAAAACTGAAAGGTTTAGTTGACGAAATCAACACTGATCATCTGATCGTCGATGTGAATGGCGTCGGCTATATTGTCTTCGCAAGTCCCCGCGTTCTGGGAAATCTGCCTAAAATTGGCGAGCCCGTGACACTCTTCATTGAAACACAAGTGCGGGAAGATGCCATCAAGCTTTTCGGCTTTACAACAAAAGCCGAAAAACAATGGTTCGGACTTTTACAAACAGTTCAGGGTGTTGGTGCAAAGGTCGCGCTTGCACTGGTTGGTACATTGTCACCGGCTGAAATCGGCAATGCAATTGCGCTCAAAGACATTGCAATGATCTGCCGCGCACCGGGGATTGGTAAGAAAGTTGCCGAACGTATTGTCAGTGAACTTAAGAACAAAGTTCCCGAATTCAGCGGCAATGACAAGAACATAGCATTGAAACAGGAAATTGGCGAAGGAAGCGCCTCTCAAGCAATATCGGATGCGGTGTCGGCATTGGAAAATCTTGGCTATTCGCGCGATCAGGCTGCAAATGCAATTGCGAGCGCGTTACGTGAGGCTGGCAACGATGCCGATTCAGCCAAACTGATACGGCTTGGTTTAAAAGAACTTTCAAGGTAAACTGGCGGAATGGAAAACAACGAACGCCTGATTACGGCGGATAAACGCGATGAAGATGGTGATGTTTCGCTACGCCCGCAATGTCTTGATGATTTTGTCGGTCAGGAAGTTGCACGGGCAAATCTGAAAGTCTTTATCGAAGCAGCAAAAAGTCGTAATGAAGCTTTGGATCACGTTCTGTTCGTCGGCCCCCCCGGCCTCGGGAAAACAACGCTTGCGCAAATTATGGCCAAAGAACTTGGTGTCAATTTCCATTCGACTTCTGGGCCGGTTATTGCCAAGGCTGGCGACCTTGCCGCGCTTTTGACAAATCTTGAGGAACGCGATGTTCTTTTTATCGATGAAATTCATCGGTTAAGCCCCGCCGTTGAAGAAATCCTCTATCCTGCCATGGAAGATTTCCAGCTTGATCTTATTATCGGTGAAGGGCCTGCCGCACGTTCTGTCAAAATTGATCTTTCAAAATTTACCCTTGTTGCAGCAACGACGAGACTTGGATTGCTGACAACACCCTTGCGTGACCGTTTTGGTATTCCGATCAGACTCAATTTTTACACGGTCGAAGAGCTTGAACATATTGTCAAACGCAACGCCCATATTTTGCAAATGCCGATTGCCGAAGATGGCGCAAGAGAAATTGCACGTCGTGCACGCGGAACACCGCGTATTGCCGGCCGTCTTTTGCGTCGCGTCAGGGATTTTGCCTCCGTTGCGGGAGCAAGCACAATAGACAGAGACATTGCCAACAAGGCTTTGTTGCGTCTGGAAGTCGACCAGCTCGGCCTCGACCAGCTCGACAGGCGCTATCTTGGCATGATTGCCGAAAATTTCGGCGGCGGACCGGTCGGAATTGAAACAATAGCTGCCGGCTTATCCGAACCTCGTGATGCGATCGAAGATATCATTGAACCTTATCTGATCCAGCAAGGTTTTATTCAACGAACACCGAGGGGAAGAATAATGACAGCAAAAGCGTGGACGCATATGGGGTTAAATCCTCCGAAGTCTGCAGACCAAATGCAAGCAAACCTTTTTGGCGAATCTGATGATTGAGAATGTTCCTTTTTGTGGCGAATTTATCGGTAATGTACACCATCTTTTCGCCCGTGTTTATTATGCTGATACCGATTTTACCGGTGTCGTCTACCATGCCCGTTATCTGGAATTTTTTGAACGTGGAAGATCGGAATTTATAAGATTGAGCAGGGCTCAACACCAACAACCGCACGACACCGAAGAAAACGAAAAATTAGGTTGGGTTGTACATAAAATAGCCGTCAACTACCATAAATCTGCCCGCTTTGACGATATACTTGATATACGGACGAAGATAACAAAAGTGACAGGCGCACGAATTGTCATGGCGCAGGAAATTATTCGCAACGACCTATTACTTGTCTCTGCAGATGTTCAATTGGCTTTGGTCAATTCCGAAGGTCGGCCGACTCGCATACCGGACGAGTTTATCGAAAGTTGGGAAAACACCACAATGGACAAATAATTTTAATCGGGACATAACATTTAGCGTGTGATAAGGACATTGAACCGGTTTCAGGATGCGAGCAAGGCGTTTTAAAGTGTTAGTTTTTTTAGGGCATAAGTATAATCTTAATGTTTGTTGATGTAGAGTTTTGTTCGTTTCCGTTTCTATACTGTGAAACTCTAATGTTGAAAAATTCTTTAGAAGCAAAGGCGTACTTTTCGAACACTTTAGATAGATTCGTGAATGAGGGGGTGACTAATGATTATCAAATTTATGTTTAAAGTTGTCATTTTATTGGCAACTTTAAGCTTTGTGAGGCTTGCGCAAGCTCAGGAAATCCGATTTGCAACTGATAATAATCATATTCCTTTCAGCTTTATGCAAGATGGAAAACTTGTAGGTTTCGATGTTGAACTCTGGCAAGCTATAGCGAATGACATGGGTGTCAAATACAAAATTACGCCTATGGATTTCTCGACAATTATGTCGGATGTGCACATCGGGCAGATTGATGTCGCCATGGCAGGGCTTACTATTACCAGAACACGCTCGAACGTTGTCGATTTTTCCAAACCATATTATGAAGGCGGCCTGATGTTATTGGTTCGCGATGACAGCAATATCAAATCTATTGAAGATTTGAAAGGAAAGACCCTTGCCATAAAAATGGGGACAAGCGCTTTTCCTTATGCGATCGAGCATTTGCCAAACACCCAACGCCGGTTGTTTCCTGAAATAGACGGAGCATATGAAGATCTTGCCGAAGGCAATGTCGATGCTGTGTTATTTGATACGCCGGCTGTATTGCATTATGCCGCGACCACGGGCAAAGGCAAAGTAAAAACCGTTGGCACAGATATTGAAGAACAAACGTATGGAGCGGCTTTCCCCCAAGGAAGTCAACTGCTTGAACGTTACAATCTTTCACTTAAACATCTGAAAGACAATGGCACCTATGCGACGATTTATAAAAAATGGTTCGGCATTGATCCGCATTGAAATCCTGAATTACTGAATTCGGTTTGGTATCAGTTTTTATTAGACATTCATCGGCGTGAGTTTCCCTACTCTGACCGACGTTTTTTATGTTCCCTAAAAATTAGGTTCATGCGGTTAAGGCTCTTTCATGAAAACAGGTCCACACTCATGCGCCCCTTTACACCTCTCCCGAATGCCAATATTTCTCCGAAGGTTAATGTCTTGCGGTGCAAGATCGTTAAAAAATTGAACTATGAGTTCTTCAAACCGGCAACAAAGGCGTTATTTCATTTTGTCCGCCATTATTGTGAATAATCGTTCTACAGTCGGCAATTTGCACTTGAAATTCTGTTCAAATCGGAACATTCAACAAACTAGCTTATCCGCTGGAAATTTTGTTGCTCGCTCGATTCAAATATCGGGATAGGCAAATATTCCAAAGACATTTTCGTTCCAATCGCTTTTGAACGAATGCCGTTATTTTGAAAATTCTTGATGAGCGCGTTTAAAAACAAATGACAGCTCTTTTGTTGTGAAAACCATTATTCCCGAAGACCTTGTCGGTTTAAACTATAATATTGATCGTCAATCGTATTTGCGTTGAGCTTATTGATATTCGATCGTCATTTTATAACAAACACGTATAACCACATATGTTACCTTCGGTTATTGCTGCTAACAGTTGTCAAACTCTACTTTCTCCTCTAGCTCTTTTTATGAAAATAACAATCCGGATAAAACAAACCAGCGGAACAGAATGCCAAGGTTGAAATACCGGCTGCATTGGTCTTCGCCCGTCATACCTGTCGCCTGATATCTGGGCATCAAGCAAAATCATTCATCTTAAATAAAAAAGCCCCTTTCGGGGCTTTTATCAAAACGTTTCGAATAATCAGAAATCACGCTGGATCCGGATAGCTCCACCAATAGCATCCTGATCATGCAAATCGGAATGGACATCGTTCCATTTACGATAGTTGACTTCAGGCATAACAGTAAGACCGGGAAGCATTTCATAAGCAACATTGGCAGCCGTGTAGGTGTTGCCTACGCCTTCATAAGTCAACTGTAAGTTACCTGTTGTTTTCGGCGTGAATTTATAAGACGCGCCGAGCCAACCAACCCATTTTCCGCCCCATGTACCATAGAAACTGTCAACCGCACGAATACCACGATGACCATCACGGATGATTGAATCCTTATCTTCGATATCGTCATAGTAGGTGTCTTTGAGGTCCTTATATGCACCCATCACCCATAGATTGAATGCATCGGTAATCTTCAAATTGACTTTGGCCTTGCCAATCCAGGCTTCATTGACCGCATCGTAGGCACCGGCACCGGTGATTGATCCCCAACCTTGTTCGAACTTCAAACCGGCAATAACGTCCGGCGTATAATCCTTTATCGTTCCATTAAAGTCGGTATCCTCATCGCCGCCCTGTTCAATCGAAACCAACGCAGTCAAACCGTTGGCAAATGAATGTTGATATTGGATCATATTGGTACGATAGGCACCGCCCAGAACAACATCATCATTGATGAAGTTGCCATAATAATCGAAGAACGTATTCAATGCCGATTCATCAACACCGATATGCAAACCGCCAAGATCAATATAACCGAAACGCAATTCGGAAGAGGATGCATCCGACCCATCATCAAAATCCGAACGCAATTCGATATGAGTTTTCAAGGTTCCAAGCTCGGTTTCGGATGCTGTTGCAACCAGCAAATGGGCACGCACTTCATCACGCCATGTTTTCATATCGCGATCTTTGCGCGAGCGGGCATAAACATCATCTCCGCCTTTTGCCTGCGCATAGACAAAACCACCAAGTTTCAAACATGTATCTGTTCCGGGGATATAGAAATATCCTTCTCCGTAAGCATCACAAACACGAACATATTCAACCGGCTCTGCTTCAGGTAAGGCGACATCTGCTGCCTTTGCCAATGTTGTTTCAATTCCGATAGTTGCTGATGTTACCAGTAACACTTGAAAAATTTTTTTCATAACTGCCCCGAAAATTTGCTTATCGACTGCGATCCATCGTGGATCCACTGATTGATATGGACATTTCTGTTCCCTCGCCCGTCATGTCCATGCAAATTGCAACGGGCAAATCTATAACGTTGTGCATCTATACAAACTTGAATAAGTTATTCAAGTTTTTAATCGTCATATGAGTTGTATCGGCTTTTTAAAAAACAATCTGTAACAAATATGATACACTTAATCTGATAAAAGCCCGAAACCGTAGCTTCGGGCTTTTATCGAACGCTTTAAAATAAGGTTTTAAGAAAATCAGGCAGCCTTTTCGTCTTTTGGTGTCCATTTCCCGAGTGCTGCCAGATAATTCATCTTTGCACGATGGGCAAAAGCACGTTGACCGGCTGCAACATTCTGCTTTTTGCCGCCCCAGGCCTCGATCGCTGCTGCCTGAAGAGCGCGCCCGTAAGAGAATGTAACTTTCCAAGGAAGATTGCCGATTGCGTTGATTGCCGAAAGATGGGCTGTTGCTTCTTCGTCCGACTGGCCTCCAGAAAGGAATGCAATTCCGGGAACCGAAGCAGGAACTGTCGTTTTCAAAACCCGAACGGTTTTTTCCGCCACTTCTTCAACCGAAGCTTTACGGGCTTTTTTGCCATCAATCACCATATTGGGTTTCAAAATCATGCCTTCCATCTTGACGCGGGCGGCAAACAGCTCATCAAAAACTGTCCTCAAGACATGTTCTGTCACTTCATAACAGCGATCGATAGAATGGTCGCCGGGCTTGCCATCCATAAGGATTTCCGGTTCGACGATCGGCACAATCTGTGCTTCCTGACAAAGTGCAGCATAGCGAGCCAAAGCTTGGGCGTTCTGACGAACCGCACCCCAGCTCGGCAATTTGCTCTTATCAATAGAAATGACACCGCGCCATTTTGCAAAACGGGCACCCAATTCATAATATTCTTTCAAACGCCCGCGTAAGCCATCAAGCCCTTCCGTAATCGTCTCGTCGGGGAAGCCTGCAAGCGGCTTTGCTCCCTCGTCAACCTTGATACCGGGAATTGAGCCGGCAGCTTTGATGATATCGGTCAACATGCGGCCATCAGAGGCCTTCTGGCGGATTGTCTCGTCAAAAAGAATGACGCCGGAAATATATTTTTCCATGGCTTCTTTGGTCGTAAACAGCATTTCGCGATAATCGCGACGGTTTTCTTCGGTCGATTCCAGTTTGATCGTGTCAAAGCGTTTTTTAATAGTACTGGTGCTTTCATCAGCAGCAAGCAGACCTTTTCCTCCTGCCGTCATAGCAATTGCAATATCCTCAATACGTTCACTCATTGGGGTGGCTCCTCTTTTTTAATAGCCAGACAATAATAACATTACATGCAAAGTGAAACGGTGACCCCCGTTTCAAATATTCTGGTGTGCAGGCGGAAAATTCCTTATGAAAAGAACCCCCGCTCTCTCGACCTATTTTTCCAGTGCGACAATTCCGGGCAATGGCTTGCCTTCCATCCATTCGAGGAAGGCACCACCTGCCGTCGAAATATAGGTAAAATCGGAAGCAACACCGGCGTGATGAAGAGCTGAAACAGTATCACCACCACCGGCAATAGAAATGAGCTTCTTTTGTTTTGTGCGTGCAGCAACACGCTTGGCAACAGCGACGGTACCGGCATCAAAAGGATGCAGTTCGAAAGCTCCGAGTGGTCCATTCCAGACCAGTGTTGCAGCATCGTCGATGGCTGCATTGATGCGTTCGATAGACTTTTCTCCAATATCAAGAATCATTCCATCGGCGGGAATTGAATCAACGCCATAAGAATGGTTGGGAGAATTTGCTTCAAAACTTTCGGCAACAATGGCATCAACCGGCAAAATGATTGAACAGTTTTCGGTTTTTGCTTTGGTTAGAATAGAACGGGCAGTTTCACCAAGTTCATGTTCACAAAGCGATTTGCCAACGCCTGTTCCTTTGGCTGCAAGAAATGTATTGGCCATACCGCCACCGATAATCAGTGCATCTACTTTTTCGATCAGATTGTTCAGAAGATCGATTTTCGTCGAAACTTTGGCGCCACCAACAATGGCGACAACCGGATGAGCAGGATGACCAAGGCCTTTTTCCAGTGCCTCGAGTTCCATCTGCATTGAACGACCGGCATAGGCTGGCAAAACATGGGCAAGCCCCTCGGTCGACGCATGGGCACGGTGGGCAGCCGAAAATGCATCATTAACGTAAATATCGCCATTTTCAGCCAATGCTTTGACAAATGCCGGATCGTTCTTTTCTTCGCCTTCATGAAAGCGCGTATTTTCCAAAAGAACAATATCGCCATCTTTCAGGGCATCAACAGCAGCCTTGGCCTTTTCGCCGATACAATCTTCAGCAAAAGCAACCGGTTTGCCCAATACCTTTTCCACAGTCGGCACAATCTGCTTCAATGAAAATTCGGCAACAATCTTGCCCTTCGGACGTCCGAAATGGGCAAGCAAAATAACTTTAGCACCTTTTCTACTCAATTCAGTGATGGTTGGTCTTACCCGTTCGATACGGGTGGTATCGGTTACTTTTCCGTCCGCGACCGGCACATTGAGATCGACCCGCAAGAGAACGCGTTTCGATTTTACATCAACATCATCAAGGGTGCGAAAAGCCATATTTTTCTCCAGATTTTTCCAAGAAACGACCGTTCTTCTTCACAAACAGTCCGCTCATTTACTTTTCATAGCAAGGCTAAAAACAAGTGCTCGGCAAAGCCTCGCATTTCAAACGAATTCGGGGGCTTCACGCCCCCGAATTGCTTTCATCAGATGGTCTTTGCGAATGCGACAGCTACATCAGCCATACGATTGGAGAAACCCCATTCGTTGTCATACCATGAAAGAATGCGAACGAAGGTTCCATCCATAACCCTTGTTTGCTCGGTATGGAAAATCGAAGAGTGCGGGTCATGGTTGAAATCATGGCTGACAAGCTTTTCATCGGTATAGCCGAGGATGCCCTTCATGGGGCCATTTGCAGCAGCACGGATTTCTTCATTGATTTCTTCCGGCGTAACCGGACGCTTTGCAATAAAGGTAAAGTCGACGACCGAAACATTCGGGGTGGGAACGCGGATAGCAACGCCATCAAGCTTGCCGGCAAGTTCCGGCAGGACCAGACCAACAGCCTTGGCAGCACCGGTCGATGTCGGAATCATCGACAAAGCTGCAGCGCGTGCTCGGTAGAGGTCTTTGTGCAATTTATCCAATGTCGGTTGATCGCCGGTATAAGAGTGAATGGTTGTCATGAAGCCTTTTTCAATGCCAACAGTTTTGTTGAGGACATGGGCAACCGGGGCAAGGCAATTGGTGGTGCAAGATCCGTTCGAAATGACCTTGTGCTCTTTGGTCAACTTGTCATGATTGACGCCATAGACAACCGTCAGGTCAGCGCCTTTTGACGGTGCGGAAACGATAACACGCTTGGCACCTGCATCAAGATGGGCAGCAGCTTTTTCGCGGGCTGTAAAAATGCCGGTGCATTCCATCGCAATATCAATGCCAAGTTCTTTCCATGGCAATTCTTCCGGGTTGCGAGCAGCCGTAACTTTGATCGGCCCGCGGCCGGCATCAATGGTATCACCCGATACCTTTACTTCATGAGGGAAACGTCCATGGACTGAATCATAGCGCAACAGATGGGCATTTGTTTCAACAGGCCCCAAATCGTTAACTGCAACGATGTCAATATCTTTGCGACCGCTTTCAATGATTGCGCGCACAACATTACGCCCAATACGTCCAAATCCGTTGATTGCTACACGTACTGCCATATTATCTCTCCCTTTAATTGAGATATTTGAATATTAAAGCTTTGCTTCCGCCGCTGCAACGACGGCTTCGGCTGTAATCCCGAAATGTTGGTAAAGTGCGCCGATAGGACCACTCGCACCAAAACCATGCATACCTATAAATAGGCCATCTGATCCGATAAAACGATCCCATCCTTGACGAATAGCTGCTTCAATAGCAATTTTTACCGGCGCAGTTCCTATCAATGCCGTTCTATAGGACTCTACTTGGCGCTCGAACAGTTCAAAACAAGGGACCGATACAACTCTTGTCGGAATGCCTTTATTTTCAAGCGTTTCACGAGCTTTTACAGCAATTTCAACTTCCGAACCCGAAGCAAAGATCGTGACTTTCGCTTCGTCACTGGCTGTCATCAACTCATAAGCACCCAATGCACAAAGATTATCTTCTTCATAATTTTTACGCAAGGTCGGTAACCCTTGGCGGGTCAGAGCCAAAGTCGATGGTGTTGTTTTGGATTTTAGCGCCAACTGCCAGCATTCGGCTGTTTCAACGACATCGGCGGGACGAAAAACAAGATGATTGGGAATTGCCCTTAAACTTGCCAGATGTTCCACCGGCTGGTGGGTCGGACCGTCTTCACCCAATCCGATTGAGTCATGTGTCATGACATAGATGACACGGATGCCCATCAATGAGGAAAGCCGCATTGCCGGACGGGCGTAGTCGGAAAAGCACAAGAACGTTCCCGAATAAGGAATAATGCCGCCATAAAGCGACAAACCGTTCATAATGGCGCCCATGGCATGTTCGCGAATTCCGTAATGGATATAGCGGCCGGAAAAGTCATCCGGCGTAATATCATTGGTCTGGCTGGTTCTGGTGTTATTCGAACCTGTCAAATCGGCGGAACCGCCAATTGTTTCATTGACAGCACCATTGATCACTTCAAGTGCCATTTGGGAAGCGACACGCGTTGCCACTTTCGGTTGATCGGCAGCAAGCTTCTTTTTGTAATCGCTGATAACACTATCAAAATTTCCCGGCAGGTCGCCACGCATCAAACGCTCGAATTCGGCACGTTTCTGCGGATCAAGGGCTTCGAATTTTTTATCCCATTCCTGACGTTTTTTTGCAGCATTAAGGCCGGCAAGACGCCAGTTATCAAGAATTTCGGCAGGAACAACAAAAGGCTCGCTTTCCCACCCGAGTGCTTTACGTGTCTCGGCAACTTCCTCCTTGCCAAGAGGTGAACCGTGAGCCTTGTTGGTACCGGCTTTATGAGGTGAACCGAAGCCGATCGTAGTCCGGCAGGAAATAAGCGTCGGTTTATCAGAAGTTTTTGCTTTTTCGATTGCCTTGGCAATTGCGTCCTGATCGTGACCGTCCACTTTGATTGTGTTCCACTGACACGCTTCAAAGCGTGCGCATTGGTCGGTATTGTCGGATATCGTAATCGCACCGTCTATCGAGATATGGTTATTATCCCAGAAGACAATAAGTTTGTTGAGTTTCATATGGCCGGCAAAAGCGATTGCTTCCTGAGAGATACCTTCCATCAGACAACCGTCGCCGACAAGTGCATAAGTATAATGGTCGACCAGATCGCCCCAGCGCGCATTCATGATCCGTTCGCCAAGTGCCATTCCGACGGCATTGGCTATGCCCTGTCCCAGCGGACCCGTTGTTGTTTCTACACCATTGATATGCCGGTATTCCGGATGACCGGCTGTTTTCGCACCGAGCTGACGAAAGTTCTTTATCTCGTCGATTGTGACATCCTCATATCCGGAAAGATACATGGCCGAATAAAGCAGCATGGAACCATGGCCTGCCGAAAGAACAAACCGGTCCCGATTGGGCCAATTCGGCTTCTTCGGATCATGGGCGAGAAATTTGGTATAAAGAACTGTTGCAATGTCGGCAGCACCCATCGGAAGACCGGGATGACCGGAATTTGCTTTCTCGATTGCATCAATGGAAAGAAAACGGATAGCATTGGCCATCTGGTTTTGCTTGTCGGTATTTTTCATGAGAATTGGCTACTCTTTGATCGGTAAAAAATTCGGTCTAATGCTTCTTTTGACAAATATCACTTAAACTGTGCGAGTCAATAAAATCCCACTGTCACCAGCTTTGATACGGTGGATTTCTTGCCACAAGGCCGGAAGACATTTAAGAATGACAAATACAGGATAAAATTTGCCGGAATGATTCGTTTTTGAATTTATCTTTTATAAAAGGATCTGGAACTCGATGCCACAAGATACATCAATTCTCGATCAAGCGATCAATCGTCTGGAAAACGCTCTTAAAACGCTTGAAAATGCTGTTGTCAATGACAATAAAGATTCATACGACACCAGCGAACTCGAGGAAGAAATCCAGCGCATGAATGCAGATCGCAGCCGTCTGGCACAAGCACTTGATACATCTGAATCGCGCGCTGAACGTCTTGAACAAGCCAATAAGGAAGTATCTCGCCGCCTTATCACTGCAATGGAAACGATACGAACAGTGGTTGACCGGTAAAGGGCAAATAATATGGCAACTGTATCAGTCACGATCGATGGAAAAACCTACCGCATGGCCTGCGATGAAGGCGAAGAAGACCATCTTGCCGGTCTTGCCCATCAGCTTGACCAATACATCAGCCATTTGAAATCGAATTTCGGCGAGATCGGTGATCATCGTCTTTCTGTTATGGCAGGCATCATGGTTATGGACGAGCTTGACGAAGCGCGGCGTCAGCTAAAAAGCCTGAAGCAGGAGAATGAAGCTTTAGAGCAGGAAAATGCACAATTGACAGATGCTTGCGAACGCTATGAAACCGTTGCTGCCAAAGCGATTGATCGTGCAGCCAGTCATATTGATGCGCTTGCCCGCCAACTCGTAAAAAACCAGTAACGGTATCAATTTGGCTAAAAACCGCTTATCCGGAGAAACACGTTTGTCGATTGTTTTTACAATCAGAAGCGTTCAAAATTTGTGAACTTCATAAATCTAGCGGGTTTCAAATCCGTATATAAAAGTAAAACACGTTTTCCTTGAGAGGTCACCGGAATTCAAGGTGTCAATGAAATTTATCTAACTCTCGGGATCAATAAACATGGCTTTTTCATGCGGGCTGCGAGCAGAAATCACTTTATTGGCAAAACAACATGCGGCAATCTGCTATTGTCCCGAATGTTGCGACTTATAGTAACTGTTTTGACATTTATCGAGTGTTTCGGCCCATATATTTGGCCGGTGTTACATGGGGCAAAAAATGCATCAAGGAACCAGCGCTTGACCGCCGGCCTTTCAGACAGGTTCAAAAATATTTGAAACGTTTTTCTTGAATGCAAAGCGGTTCAAGGCATGTTCCGGCGGAACATGATGAATCTGTTCCGCCGTTGAACCATTATTTTTAAAACTGGAATGATCCGGTTCAACGCCTATTATCTGCGCTTGCCGTCTTCCTTTTCCACATAGGCAATGCGCAACATATTGGTTGCACCAGGTGTTCCAAGCGGCACACCGGCCGTTACGATAATTCTGTCTCCGGGAACGCTATAGCCTTCGCGCAGTGCAATGGCTGCGGCTCTTTCGACCATATCGTCAAGATTGTGAGCGTCGTCTGTGACAACACAATGAAGTCCCCAGACAAGGGCAAGGCGCCGTGCTGTTTCGGTAATCGGAGAAAGCGCAATAATTGATGGCATCGGCCGCTCACGAGATGCACGAATACCCGTTGCGCCAGAGGCCGTATAAGCAACAATGGCAGAAAGATTGAGCGTTTCGGCAATCTGCCTTGCTGCAAGTGAAATTGCATCGGCACCGGTTGGTTCGGGATCCGGATGTTGGGCATCAATCATCGGTTCATAATTGGAATCCCGTTCGATCTTGCAAGCAATTTTATCCATCGTGCGCACTGCTTCTTCCGGATAGGCGCCGGCAGCCGATTCAGCCGAAAGCATAATGGCATCAGCCCCTTCATAAACTGCTGTTGCAACATCGGAAACCTCTGCACGGGTAGGAACCGGCGACGAGATCATAGATTCAAGCATCTGGGTTGCGACAACAACCGGCTTTCCTGCACGCCGACACAATTTGATAATATCCATCTGGATACCGGGCACTGTTTCCAACGGCATCTCGACACCAAGATCACCACGTGCCACCATAACAGCGTCGGATAAATCAACAATTTCGTTAATTCTGCGAACCGCTTGCGGCTTTTCAATTTTTGAAAGGATCGCCACTTTACCCTTGGCGATTTTGCGGGCTTCGGCAATATCTTCAGGACGCTGGATAAAGGAAAGCGCAATCCAGTCAATCGGCTGTTCAAGAACGGCGAGCAGGTCTTTGTGATCTTTTTCTGTCATTGCACCGACCCCAAGCAGCGTGTCGGGCAGGCTTACGCCCTTACGATCGGAAATGTGCGTTCCCGCAACAACCTTGCATTCAATAGCGGTATGCGAGCATTTCTGTGCCAGAAGCTCCAATTTGCCATCATCAATGAGCAGCCGTTCTCCCGGCTTGACCGCATCGAAAATTTCCTTATGCGGCAAGTAAACACGCGTATTGTCGCCCGGAACATCTTTATTGTCGAGCGTAAAAGTCTGACCAGCTACAAGATCGACTTTACCATTTGCAAATTCCCCTACACGTAACTTCGGTCCCTGCAAATCGGCAAGAATACCGATCGGCCGCCCCTGCTTTTTTTCGATATTACGAATAATTTTTACGAGATTACGCATCGTGTCATGGTCGGCATGGCTCATATTGATGCGAAAAACGTCGACGCCCGCTAGAAAAAGTTTTTCGATCATTTTTTCGTCAGACGAAGCAGGCCCGAGCGTAGCAACAATCTTTACTTTACGGTTACGTTTCATTTTGTAGGAGCTCCTGTAACAAGCGGCGTATTCAACGCCGGATTATTGGATACCGGTTCCGTAAGCTGCACCATCCAGCTTGTCTGGGTACCTGTATCGATTTCTTGAAAACCGGCTTTTTGAAAGCCGCGTGCAAAACAGTCGTTCACGCCATTAATCGTAAATTCGGAATCTTTCACACACATATTGATAGGCCCATCCCAACGCCCGTGATTTTTGGCATCTTCCGCATGAAGATAATAAAAGCGCGATGCCAGAGCCCCATCAATAATCGTCTTGCAACGCGTGGGACCGACGACCCACCAGCCTTCGGAAACCCAGCCGGTTTTCGCACGGTATCCGATAGACACACCAATAACTTCCTGAGTTGTGTTGCAGACACGAAAATCCGCTTTCGTTGCGTTTTGAAAGGTGAACGCAAACATACCACCGAAGAGAACAATCAGAATCTTTTTCAACAACATTTCTGGCACCTTCGGTTTATTTCGTTGCGACCGTTCATCTTTTGCACTTGAATTGTGTTTTGTTTAGTTTCGTAAATTTTGTCAATGTCAGAGACTTTCAAATCAGCTCATATTATAAAGTGATGATAGAAAAATGAAACAGAAAGAAAATTTCTATTCTTTTGAAGAAATCCCCGGCAATATGGAGACGGATCTTGCATTAATCTGTGATCACGCAAGCAATTTTCTGCCGGCTGAATACGGTTCACTCGGGCTCGACCCGGCCGAGTTCAAACGCCACATCGCTTATGATATAGGTGCGGAGCTACTTACCCGTGAATTGGCAAGACGCCTTGATGCACCGGCAGTTATCAGCCATTTTTCACGACTTTTGATTGACCCTAACAGGGGTGAAGATGACCCGACACTTATCATGCAATTATCCGACGGCGCGGTGATTGCACAAAATTATCCGATGAGCGAAAATGAAAGACAACGCCGCATTGACAATTATTACAAGCCCTATGACACGGCAATCGGCAAGCTCATTGCCAATGTCGGGCAAGCAAGCGGAAAAAGCCCTTTTGTGGTTTCTGTCCATTCTTTCACACCGGTTTGGCGCGGCAAAGCCCGCCCATGGCATATCGGCCTTTTATGGGATAGCGACAGACGCGTATTCGATCCGCTTTTTGAAGGATTGAACAGGATTGGACATATCAAGGTCGGTGATAATGAACCTTATGATGGTGCGCTGAAAGGCGATACAATGTATCGCCATTGTACAAAAAAAGGCATTGCGCATATTCTGATTGAAGTCAGGCAGGATTTGATCGGGAATGAAAAAGGTGTGACCGAATGGGCTGACTATCTGGAACCCCTGTTTCGTAAAATAAATGCAGCGCCGATGATTCACATGAAACAGGTTTTTCCCTCGCGTGCGGACAAGTAATTTTACTTCATCACACTTAAAGCGCGATATTGACGCTGCAAGACGGATGCGAAAAATTAAAGCTGCCATCTTGACTCCGAGGGCAGGACTCGGACATCAACAGGAAACTGGACGATCGACTAAACGACTCGTTCGAACACGATTTATCTGGAGGCCATTTCCATGAGTGAAGTGACAGACGAAAAACAAGCAGTGGCTGTTGGCCAGTTGCGTTCTTTCATCGAGCGTATTGAACGCCTTGAAGAAGAAAAGAAAACAATTTCCGACGACATCAAAGAGGTTTATGCCGAGCTTAAAGGAAGTGGCTTCGACAGCAAGGCCGTACGCACGATTATCCGTTTGCGTAAAAAGGAAGACCATGAGCGTCAGGAAGAAGAGGCCATGATCCAGCTCTATAAAGATGCGCTTGGCATGAGCTGATTTCTAAATTTCCAAAAACTCGAAAGCCTTCCATTTCCGGAAGGCTTTTTGTTATCTATTGCTGATTACCGGTATTATATGGCACTTAAAACCACTATCTGTATTTTACCGTTCAACCCATTTATCAATGCCAAATAATTCGCGTTGAAGCTCACCCTATAGCTTTAAAAAATAAAGCTATTTTTCGAGTTCTTCTTTCAGCATTTCAAGCTCCAGCCACTCGTTTTCCTTTGTTTCAAGGTCTTTGCGTTTTTGTTCGAGAAGGCGCGAAAGTTCATCGAACCTTTTGGCATCCTTGGAATAAAGATCAGGATCGGAAAATTCGTGTTCCATCTTTGCAATCTCCTGATGCAGCGCATCAATTTCCGATGGCAATTTTTCCAAAGCATATTTCTGTTTATAGGATAGCTTTTGTTTTGTTTCCCGTTTGCCCCGTTCAGCTGTGCCTGATGTTTGCGGCGAAGACGATTTCACAAGTTTTTTCTGTTCGATTTCCCGACCTTTTCGTTGTGCAATCATATCGCTATAACCACCGGCATATTCGAGCCAACGACCATTACCTTCAGGAGCGATAATACTGGTAACCGTACGATCAAGAAAATCACGATCATGGCTGACAAGCAAAACAGTTCCCGGAAAATTGCTTACAAGTTCCTGCAAAAGATCAAGCGTTTCCATATCAAGATCATTTGTAGGCTCGTCGAGTATCAACAGGTTTGCAGGACGCGATAATACGCGCGCCAGCATCAACCGCGCACGTTCACCACCCGACAATTCTTTAATCGGTGTGCGCGCTTGTTCAGGCGAAAACAGAAAATCCTTCATATAAGAAATAACATGACGTTGTTCGCCATTGACGATAACACTGTCGCCTCGCCCATCAGTCAAATAATGGGCAAGCGTTTCACTTTCATCAAGCGAACGTTTTTGATCAAGCGTGGCGATTTCGAGATTGACGCCAAGTTTCACTGTTCCACTATCGGGTGTCAAAACCCCGCTCAACATGGATAACAATGTCGTCTTGCCAATGCCATTGGGACCAACCAGTCCCACCCGATCACCACGATGGATACGGGTTGAAAAATGATCGACAAGCACATGTTCGCCATAAGCTTTGCTGATATTTTTGGCTTCGATCACCAGTTTTCCGGATTCCTGTGAATCGCTTAACTCCATGACAGCATTGCCTTGCGGCCCGCGATAACTCTTGTATTTCTGCCGCAATTTCTGCAATTCATCAAGACGACGCACATTGCGTTTGCGCCGTGCTGTCACGCCATAACGCAACCAATGCTCTTCACGCACAATCTGGCGGCCGAGTTTTTGTTGCTCCATTTCTTCTTCTTCAAGAAGTTTGTCACGCCATTCCTCGAAAAAAGCAAATCCTTTACCAAGACGCTTTGTTTCCCCCCGATCAAGCCAGATTGTCGATTGCGAGACGTTTTCCAGAAAACGACGATCATGCGAAATCAACACGATGCTTGAACGTATTGTTTTGAGTTCACCTTCGAGCCATTCGATTGTCGTGAGATCAAGGTGGTTGGTGGGTTCGTCAAGAAGCAGAATGTCGGGAGCGGGTGCAATAACGCGCGCCAATGCGGCGCGGCGCGCTTCACCACCGGAAAGCTGGTCGGGCTTTTCTTCTCCCGTCAAACCCAGATGATCAAGCATATAGCTCACACGGTGGACATCATCCAAAGGCCCGAGGCCCGCTTCGACATAGGCACGCACATTTTTAAAACCCTCAAGATCGGGTGTTTGCGGCAAATAACGGATTGTTGCCGAGGGATGCCGGAAAATCTCGCCATCTGTCGGTTCGACAAGTCCGGCTGCAATTTTAAGAAGTGTTGATTTACCCGAACCATTACGACCAACAAGCGCAATACGATCGCCATTCGACACGGATAGTGCGGCGTCGGTGAGCAATGGTGTACCACCAAAGGTGAGTGAAATATGATCAAGACGTAAAAGAGGAGGCGCCATTATGATTCCATGTAGCTATTGATCGGTTTAATAGCAAAATATAACTTTAAAACACATAAAAATAAAAAAGGGCCAGCAGAACCGACCCCTTCATTTTTCAGGTCTTTAAAACCTTATTGGTATTGATTGCAAGGTGCCTGATACATCTGACCATAAGCATCGCGATAATTACAATACTGGACGCCATTGCGTTTTGTTGCAACGCCGACGAGTGTCCCTGCAGCTGCACCGATTGCAGCCCCCCTCAAAGCACCCTTGCCATTCCCCTTGATAGCACCGCCTGCAAGTGCACCCAAGGCTGCACCACCAACGCCATATCCGGCAGTACGCTGTTCATTCGGCGAACAGGCAACGGTCGCCAAACCCAAAGCCGAAACCATGGCAATTACAGAAATTCGTTTAAACATGTCCTCACTCTTTCTCTTATGATTTTCCCGGTACTGTGTCGTAATAATAAGGCGAAACCAAGATAAGGCGGAAACCGACACTCGACCCCATCCTTACTATTACATATGGATATAGAAAATTATTTTCACAAAGCTACCCTTGAATGTCTTCTAAAGCCCGTCAATGAGCATTGAATTGAGCAACGAGAATTGCTCGCCCCGAGGAAAGAGTTAAATGCAATTGACCAACGACTTCATTGGAAAGTGTCAATGAAGAGCCGAAGGGCACGTTTTTGCGACAAAGTGGCCACTTTGCCCCTTCGATTGTCAAGCCGCCAAGGTCATCGAAACCGATGATACTGAAAATTGTGCCTGCAGGAAAATCGAATGAATGGTGGCCCGGAAGAATAGCATATCCTTCCTCGTTACCACTTGTGAGTAGCACATCAATGTCGTTCTGTTTCATCGCCAAAGCGTGTACGAAATGGAAAAATGCATGATCGGACCGTTTTCCCCCCAATGCGCCGCATAAAATAATACGGTTTGCCCCTCTTTCCAAAGCGAAGTCGATTGCAAGTTCACCGTCGGTTTTATCTTTGGCAACAGGAAAAGACCGCCGCTCAATATTCTGATATTTTACCATCAGCGCCGGATCGGCCGAATCAAAATCCCCGACCCATAATTCGGGTGTTACACCAAGGGGCCCGACATAACGTATCGCACCATCAGCAACAATGACATTGCTTTTTCTTATCTCTGCCAAAAGCCGCGGGGTTACCTGAAGATCACCGTCAAGAAGAATAGTGTAGGTTTTCATGACCACCCCGAATTTGCTTTTTTACGTAAATAGCCCATTTTAATTTTTAATCGGTATCTATTTGATTGTTCTGTGATCATTGATATGTCACAACAACTCGCTTCTATTCGTTCTATTATAGGGGAAATTTTGAAAAAGCTTGTTATTTTCAAAGTTTTTCAGCCTTATAGTACGGGATTATATTTTGCCGCAATGAGGATCAAACATCGGTCGCGATGAGTAAATGCAAAAAAATGGCCATTTCAGACCTGCATTCAGTGCCACATGTTTCCAAGCGTGTGGTCAAAACGACGGGTTTTACCATTTTTTTAAGCTTTATTTTTTCCGGCTTAACAGCTTGCCAACTTGTCGATTATAATAAGCCCGATGGAGGCCTTATGCCTTCCGGCGCACCGGTCACTGTCGACAAGGTGAGCAAAGGGGATTCTCTTGCACAATTGGGTGCGTCCCAGCATCCGCGAATTTTACAAACCTATGGCGGCGAATATAGTGATCCGAAGCTTGAACGCATGGTTGCCAAAATTGTCGGAAGGCTCACAGCGGTTTCCGATAACCCCGCCCAGACCTATAGGATTACGATTTTAAACTCGCCCAATGTAAACGCTTTCGCACTTCCCGGTGGCTACGTTTATGTAACGCGCGGGCTTCTTGCGCTCGCCAATGATTCGTCCGAAGTGGCGGCTGTTCTTGCTCATGAAATGGCACACGTCACAGCCAATCACGGTATTTTGCGTCAACAGAAAGAGGCCGAGGTAGAACTTACAAATCAGGTTGTTAGCGAAGTTCTGGAAGACCATTCGGCCGAGCGGGAAACAGCTATTCGCGGTAAACTGCGCCTTGCCCAATTTTCGCGCAATCAGGAATTGCAGGCGGATGCAATCGGCATAAAAATGTTAGGACAGGCGGGGTATGACCCGTTCGCCTCGCCACGCTTTTTACAATCAATGGAAGCTTATGCGTCCTATCGCAATGTTTCAGGAGCAACCGATGCAACCCTGGACTTTCTGGCCAGCCATCCTTCGACACCGCAGCGGATCCAGCTCGCAACCGATCAGGCACGTAAAGTGGGAGCTCCGGGTGTAGGAAAGACCGACCGCGATGATTTTCTCAACGGTATTGACGGAATGATTTTTGGTGATACAGCCGACGAAGGTTACATTCGTGGTAACCAGTTCATTCACCCAAAACTCGGGATTACTTTTTCTGTTCCGCAGAATTTCACAATCGATAATTCGTCAAATGCTGTTATTGCAAGCGGCAATAATGACATTGCTGTGCGCTTCGACGGTGTGGCACTTCCCCGCGGATTAACTCCGGTCGACTACATCAAAAGCGGCTGGGTAAGTGGACTTGACCAAACTTCGATTGTGCCTGTCACTATCAACGGCCTTCAAGCTGCACGTGCCCATGCTGCCAATGATCGTTGGCAATTCGATGTTGTGGTTATTTTTGTTAAAGACCGTGTCTTCAGATTTTTAACAGCAGCCCCCAAAAATTCGAACGAACTTGATGCTGTGTCGACTGCAACAACCTCGTCATTCAAAACATTATCGTCGCGCGAGATTTCTTCTCTCAAACCTTTGCGCATTCGCGTTGTCAATGTTCGCTCGGGCGATACTGTCGCATCACTTGCTCTACGCATGCAAGGCACCAACGCAAAAGAAAAACTGTTGCGTATCATCAATGCCTTGCCACCAACCGCAAATTTATCGGCAGGTGACAGAATCAAGATTATCTCGGAATAGCCTGATCGGGATAACGTAATGAGGTCGATTAAAACGCCCAATGCGGACTTGATGTGAAAGAAACAGTGAGCCACCGATCCGGCCCTGCGTGGCCTATTCGGTCACCAATTTCGGTGCGGATTTTATCAAGCTCCTCGACCTCGGCAATTTTGTAATGTTCCGGCAAAATGAGATGAATTTCAATCATTGTGGAGCGGCCGACCCTTGCAAGATAGTTTTGGGAACCGACAAAGCCGTATTTTTCGACAATTTCGTCAACTACACCATTGACATGTTCGTCCAAATCAACGGGCGTTATCATAAGAATATCCCGCATGGCATGCAGAACCGTTTTTACCGGCATTGGCAACATGATTATCGCAATAAAAGCCAAAACAACCGGATCGATATAAGGCAAAACCCATTCATAAATTGTACCTTCAATGAGGGTGGCAAAACTGAAAGCGCATAAGAGAGCCAATCCTATTCCGCCCGATACGATCCAGCTTTTCGCATCAATGGTAATAAAGGCCGATTTTATACGGCGATTGAAATAATGCTCGTAAAACGCCATCCCGAAACACAGGATGACTGCGAAAACCGAAAACCAGATTGCAGCATCAAAATGCGGAAGTTTGCCGCCGTTCAAAATTTTTCCTACAGCCTCGAACAGCGCATAGATAACGGCAATCATCAGGGATAACCCGTTGATTGCCAAAAGCATCGGTTCGAGATGCCAGAAACCGTATTGAAAACGCTCGACAAATTTCGGTGCTTTGCGGCTTCGCCGGTTGACGTCGATTTCGATCAGTCGAACAACAAGAAGCGCTGCAATGCTGAAGACACAATCAATCGATGAATACATTCCGTCGAAAATAATAGATGATGCACCTGTCAGAATTCCGGTAGTAATACCTGCAACAGCCAGAACGATTGTAGCCAGAATTGAATATGCAAGTATTTTTTGTTCGATATGTGCGTTTCTATCAAACGGTGACAAACAACTTCTCCAAGCCAGTTCTCGTGGCCAATTTTTCGGGGCAAGCCTTTTAGGTATTGGTTTTAGCTACCGGCACGACCGCCCGAAAAAACGAAACGCAATCGTCACATATTCCCTTGGCGATTAAACCTGATAAGCATCGACACTATTAACAGAAAGAAGATAATTTCGCAATTTTTCCATGGCGCGTGCTTCGATCTGGCGTACACGTTCCTTGGAAATTCCCATTTTTTCTCCCAATGCTTCAAGAGTAGCCCCGTCATCGTTCAAACGACGGCAACGAATAATTTGGAGCTCTCTGTCGTTCAATATTTGAAGCGCATCATGCAACCACTTCGAACGGCGATTTCCGTCGATTTCATCTTCGACAAGTGTGTCTTGCAACGGATGATCATCGACCAGCGTATCCATTTTACTGCCCGAGCTCTCGTCATCGGCAATCATCGGCGCGCTCAAAGAATTATCACTCGTCGAAAAGCGGAAATCCATTGTTTCGACATCAGAAACAGAGACACCAAGTTTTTCCGAAATGCTGCGGAATATATCCTGCTTGCTCATATTTCTGTCTTCGCTGGCAAGCTTTGCACGCAACCGTCTCAAATTGAAGAAAAGCGCTTTCTGTGCCGAACTGGTACCACCACGTACGATTGACCAGTTGCGCAAAATATAGTCCTGTATGGAAGCCCTGATCCACCATGTGGCATAGGTAGAAAAACGCACCTCGCGCTCGGGATCAAAGCGTGCTGCCGCTTCTAGGAGTCCGACATAGCCTTCCTGAACAAGATCGCTCAGCGGTAGTTTGAAATGTTTGAATCGCCCCGCGATTGAAATGACCAGCCGCATGTGTGCAACTGCAATCTGATGCATTGCCACACTATCTTTTTTGTCTCTCCAGCGCAGTGCCAGATCGTGTTCGTCATTGCGCTCGAGATAGGGTGCCTTCATCGCTGAACGCATCATATTACGGCCAAGTGTGTTGTCCGTGCCGGCATTGAAATTTGTCGTTAACTGCGTTGACGTCGGTATGCTGGCCATGATCTGCCCCCTCGATGAGAAACTCGTTAATCTTAAAGAGCAACACCTATGTTGCTTTCAGATTGGGAAACGCACATCGCGAAGGTTGGTTCCGTAAAAAAACAACTAAAAGTTTTATTTTTTCAACTTTTGATATATTTTTTAACGACCATTTTTGACCTGATTGATAAATGTATAGTGTCAAAAAACAAAAACCCGCTATAAAAGCGGGCTTTTGAAAAAAGGGATTAACAAATAAAATCCGGTTTGTTTACTTTAATCAAGCAGCAACGTTTTCGCTGTCTTCGCCATCAACATCACTTTCGATTTCGCTATCCGCTTCAGCATCACTTTTAACGCTCCGCTTGGGGCTTTTGGCAAGATTGATCTCGATCGCACGGACAGCCTCGGTTTCCGAAATTTTATTAACAACAGCAATTTCACGTGCCATCCGGTCAAGCGCAGCCTCATAAAGCTGACGTTCCGAATAAGATTGCTCCGGCTGATTTTCAGCACGGAAAAGATCACGAACAACTTCTGCAATAGAAATCAAATCGCCCGAATTGATTTTTGCATCATATTCCTGAGCCCGACGCGACCACATTGTCCGCTTGATACGGGCGCGGCCTTGTAGAACTTTCAAGGCACGTTCGACAAAATCTGTCTCTGACAATTTGCGCATACCAATAGAAATAGCCTTGGCAACCGGCACTTTGACGTGCATCTTGTCTTTTTCAAAATGGATAACAAACAGCTCGAGTTTTACGCCGGCCACTTCCTGTTCTTCAATAGCAACAATCTGGCCAACACCGTGAGCGGGATAAACGATGTATTCTTGAGCCTTGAACCCCTGCCGAGCCGGGGATTTTTTCTTGGGGGATGACATATTCTTAACCAACTCCATTTGTGCTCGGCACTGTTGCCGACAAACACAGGTTGAAAGCTCTGCAAACAGAGAGCCTTATCCGATTTCCGGAAGAATGGACGTTACTTTTGATTCAAGGTGCAGAAGAGGACTTCACCTATCCGCAAATGCAAAGCAAATGCGATAATAAATCCGCAAACCTCGACATAATTCAATTGGACGCAATAAAGCCGTCCACTATTCGACACGAATTACGTCAGATTAAGACACCTTTCGATGAGAAAAAGAAACGCCAATGACATCCGGTTATCGGTTTAACGAAAAAACCATAACACAAAAAACCAACGAAATCAATCATTGGCCAGTCAAGTTCAACTGTTTATATGGCTAGTCACCGGTTCCCGGCTTGGGAGAAAAGTATTTCTCAAGTTTTCCCGTCACGCCATCCATCTCGGTTGCTTCGGGAAGCTGATCCTTCTTGACCGTTATATTTGGCCATTTGGCCGAATATTCCATGTTAAGTTCAAGCCACTTTTCAAGTCCGGGTTCAGTATCAGGCTTAATTGCTTCAGCCGGACATTCCGGCTCACAGACACCACAATCAATGCATTCATCGGGGTGGATAACAAGCATGTTCTCCCCCTCATAGAAACAGTCAACCGGGCAAACTTCAACGCAGTCAGTGTATTTGCAGCGAATGCAATTGTCGGTCACAACATAGGTCATTGTTCAATCTCCAGTGTTCACGTCAAGCGCATTCCGACAAAAGCCTGTCACACTTTTAAACGGAAATGAAACGATAGCAGCAATGAGTTAACGTTTTTGACGGGCGGTTTCAACCCCGCATTTGAACCAATTTGTTCACATTTCCTGTTTTAAAAAATGCATTAATTGCCGTCTGTCGCGTTTTGTCGGTCGGGGTCCCGATGAAATGATATTCTTCCTGTCTGTTACAACTTCGGCCGGAGTCAAATCTTCATAAAGCAATCGGGCTTCAGCTGCCGGCCCCCGACGCACGCCAAATCCAGCTACCTTATAAACAACGACTGACCGTTCCAGCCGGATAGTCAGAACATCTCCGACTTTTATCGGATAGCTCGACTTGTCAATCTTCACACGATTAACTCTGACCTTGCTGCCCTCGACGAGTTTGGTAGCAAGGCTACGCGTTTTGACCGTTCGCGAAAAAAACAGCCACTTGTCCAGACGCTGTCTCGAAACGGTCTCTTCGTTCATTTTTTCAATTGGTCGCGCAAAGCAGCGAGCTTTGCAAAAGGCGAATCAGGATCAATCGGCTTCGGTTGCGACTTCGATTTATGCTGTCTGTAAGACGCATCCGCTTTCGGATTGTTGAAAGACGAATTTTTACGCGGACGCTGCTTGTCTCGCCGTGGTTCGCCCGATTTATCAGTTCGTTCACCTGATTTTTCAAACCGCTGTGCGGAACGCTTCTTCCTGTCACCATTCAACTTTGACTGACGGTAATCGTGACGCCCCTGATAATGCCAAAGCAAAACGGGTTTTTCCTCTTCTTCCGTCGTCTTTTTGGTAAAATGAGGCCCGACCGGTTCTGCATCCGGTGTTTTTACTTCTTCCGTTGCCGCGGCTTCTTCAACCACCGACGTAGTTGCAAAATCACCTACCGGTTCGGCCGGACGTTCGACGACTGCAGCAGGCTTTGCTTCATCCGTTGTTGCATCAAGTTCCTGCAGTTTGGCTGAAATTTCCGCTTTGTCTTTTTTATCAAAACGGTAGCCCAGGCTTTTCAGAATTTCTTCCATATCTTCGGCTGTTGCACCAAGAATCGACATCATCGCCGGAGTAACCAGAAAATGACGCCCGTCATAAGCACCGTCCGGACGCGGCCCGCTACCGGGCTTCCAGTTCACTGCGTTGCGAATAAGGTCTGCCAGACGTTCAAGAATATCAACCCGAACAGCACGGCGACCAAGAATACGATAACCGGCAAGTTGATAAAAGGTCGGGTTGAAAAGTGGATCGACAACAACCGACGTGCGACCGGCTGCCAATACTTGCAGAACATCGCCATAGCCCGGCAAATCCCGCGCATGGTTTTTCAAAGCCCATAGAAGTGTAATGGCTTGTGCCGGTGCCGGTTTTAACATCATCGGCAGAAAAATATGGAAAGCACCAAAACGCGTACCAAGCCTTCTCAAGGCTGCACGTGAAATCTGGTCAAGGCTTTTGACTTCTTCGGCGACATCGCGGCGCGGCAGAACGCCGAGATGCTCAACCAGACGGAACGCAAGTCCTCGTGTCATCCCCACAAGCGCATCGGCATTGATGAGATCAAAAAGCGGCTTCAATGCTGTTTCAAAATGGAAGCTCACAAAACGGTCGACCCGCTCGGCAACTTTTTCACGCGCCTGCCCGGTCAACTGTTCATCAGCAAGTAGCACTGCCCGCGGTTTTAAAATGTCGTCGGTTGCAGCAAGACTTGCCAAAGGTTGGCCAATCCAGCGAACCACACCATCCGACCCGATCGCAAAATCGCCATTGGCCGAAGCGGCCAGACGATCTGCCTTTTTTTCGAATTCACCGGCCAATATTTTATCTGCAGCAGCCCTTAGAGCTTTTGCATCGGCACCCTCGCCATTGACATCGGCAATAAAACGAAACCCATCAAGTTTTCCAACATGATGTCCTTCAACAAGAACATCGCCAGTTTGAACTATTTCGGCATCCATCATCACATTCTCTCTAAGCCGCCTCATAAGTACGCTTGTTCTGCGGTCTACAAATCGTTTCGTCAACCTCTCATGTAGCGCATCCGACAATCTATCTTCAATTTCTCGCGTCTTTTCTTGCCAGTGTTGCGGATTGGTAAGCCATCCGGGTCGATGTGACACGAATGTCCAGGTTCTTATCTGGGCAATCCGGTGCGATAAAGTGTCAATATTGCCATCGACTCGATCGGCTTGGGATACCTGCTCGGCCAAATAGTTTTCATTGACGCTGCCACGTTTTACAAGATCACGATAGATATTGGCAATAATTTCTGCGTGTTGTGCCGGTGCAATTTTGCGATAATCGGGAAGTGCACATGCTTCCCAAAGCAATGCGACGCGTTCGGGTCGGTCAGCAAGACGGGCGATATCATAATCATGTGAGAGATTATCCAGAGCTTGTGCATCCACAGCCGGTAAAGCACGGGCAAGCCCTTCTACAGGGGCAGCCGCTTCCAGTGATTTTCTTAAACTGTCAAGCGTTGTAAAATCGAGGTCTTCGCTGCGCCATTGCAAAACTTTTACAGGATCGAAGTGATGTGATTCGATCCGCTCGACAAGATCCTTGTCGAGATCGGCTACCCGACCGGTAACGCCGAAAGTACCGTCACGCATGTGACGACCGGCGCGTCCGGCAATTTGTGCCATTTCTGCTGCTGTCAAATCGCGAAACTGGTAGCCATCGAATTTTCTTGTCTGGGCAAAAGCCACATGGTCGACATCGAGATTGAGCCCCATGCCGATTGCATCGGTCGCGACAAGAAAATCCACGTCGCCCGATTGATAAAGGGCAACTTGCGCATTTCTTGTACGTGGCGAAAGTGCGCCCATAACCACGGCTGCTCCGCCGCGCTGCCGTTTGATGAGCTCGGCAATGGAATAGACATCATCGGCCGAAAAAGCGACTATTGCCGTGCGGCTTGGCAAGCGGGTCAACTTTTTCGATCCGGCATAGAGCAATTGGGAAAACCGCGGACGACTGATGACATTAAGACCGGGCAAAAGTTTTTGCAAAATCCCTTGCATCGTCGAAGCACCCAGCAGCATTGTTTCCTGAGTGCCACGTAAATGCAAAATCCGATCGGTAAAAATATGGCCACGCGCCAGATCACCGGCAAGCTGCACTTCATCTATGGCAACAAAAGATGCTTTGGTTTCACGTGGCAAAGCTTCGACAGTGCAAACAGAATATGGGGCACCAAGAGGGATAATCTTTTCTTCCCCCGTAATGAGAGAAACCCGGTCGGGGCCAATTTTTTCGCTGATACGATTATAAACTTCCCGTGCAAGAAGCCGTAACGGTAGCCCGATCATTCCGCTGTCATGGGCAAGCATACGCTCGATTGCCAAATGGGTTTTGCCAGTATTTGTCGGCCCCAGAACAGCTGTTACATCACGCCCCGAAAGGATGAGAGGGGCTTTAGCCATCGTCTACTCCAAATTATCAAATTTTGCCGGACATAGCCGCCAAAATACGCCTTAACGCCTTATCGAACGACAAGCAAGCTTCGTCATTTACAAAACATTAACCATAATTCTTAACCTTTGGAACAGTACCGGAACGAATCAGCGACGAATCGCTGACATTATCATGTTCTTGATATGTTCTAACCAGATACTGTGTTCTTACAAGATGAGAAAACAAAATATAGCAATAAGGTCAAGATTAAATCGGAAAAACGGGGCCATTCCGATTAACCATAATCCGGCAACACAACGAAGCTTCAACAGTCATAATTCTATCAAGCCCAAAAATATCTTATAATCACCAAAGGTTTCCTTTAATGGCACACAATATCCGTTCGAGACCGGTAATATTGGATGAATCGCAAGTTGGCCATTCGAGCTACCCATAGATTTTTTGGCACGCCGGATTAGAATGTCACGAGTGTAAAGTGTCTCCGCTCAATTGTCTCCCGCTTACAGTGTCTCTAACCGCGCTTGTCGCCGGCAAATGGTTTTTGGCAATATATTCCGATATGGGCAATAAAGTTTTGTGACAGGTTTTAAAAACAAGGTGTTTGGGAGATGAGAACCCAACGATAACCGGCGTCGAAGTTTTGAAGATTGGTCAGCTTAAAAAGCTTGAAAACAGAAAAAGCCTATCAAGGAAAATCATTCGGGTCATTGAAGAAATTAACTTCAGTCAAAACTGAAATAAAATAACATAAGACGAACACCGGCTACCGGACGATTTTTACCGGAAAGCCTTTATGATTAATCCGGATAGCCATGACTTGGCGACGCTATCAATAACATTTGAAGCCACTCGAATAATAAAGCTTCACAAAAACCGGTTACAGAAATTTTCACAAAACCGGCTCACCGCAATCGTAAAAATTTTTGCATAATCCGGACACAAAAAAACCGGCCAATAGACCGGTTTTTCTTTAAATTCAAAAAAGACTTCAGTCTTTCGGTGTCAAAACCTGACGGCCACGATACATACCGGTTTTAAGATCGATATGATGCGGGCGGCGAAGCTCACCGGAAGTTTTGTCTTCAACATAGGTCGGAGCCTTGAGGGCATCGGCAGAACGACGCATACCGCGCTTTGACGGGGTCGTTTTTCGTTTAGGTACAGCCATGGAAATATACTCCAAATTTGCTTAAAACGTATCTGCCACCATAACCCGAAGCTATATCGGCAGACAAAATAATAGAAGGTTTGGCGTGCCTATACACTGATTATCAGGCTTTGACCAGACTGAAATCAGCATTTTTTATGAAATAGGCCGATATTGTGCCCATTATGAGCGGAAAAATTTTAAAATAAACGGTTCAGTCATAATTTTTTTAAAAATTATAAATGCCACTCTGCCACGTGAAAACGACACGACTGATCGCACCGACTCAAAGCACCATCCGGCTTTTTGTTTTTAAGCAAACTTCCCTTTAATTTTTACAAAACCTGCCTTTATTCATGCAAACCCTGCCTTTATTCATGCAAACATTGCGTGTAAGTACCCGCTTGCTGCAAGCGTTTTTCGATCAACCGTCCAAGTCTTGTCATATTCATCGAAGGGCGTGCAGGGTTACGCAATTTCGGATTGGGCAATGTTACTGCAAGGTAGATGGCCTGCCTTTGCGTGAGATTTTTTGCCGAACGTTTAAAAAAATGTCGGGAAGCAGCTTCTGCACCATAAATACCGGGACCCCATTCTGCAATATTGAGATAAATTTCCATAATCCGCCGTTTTGACAAAAAAGCATCGGCGACTGTGGCATAAGGAATCTCAAGACCTTTTCGAAGGTAAGACCGACCATGCCACAAAAACAAATTCTTCACCATTTGCATAGTAACAGTCGACGCACCTCTTTTTGGCCCGCCATCGCGCGTTATAACTGTTTTTAAAGCACCCCAGTCGACGCCATTATGAAAACAAAATTGCCCGTCCTCCGACATAATCACCGCATTAACAAGATGGGGGGAAATATCTTCGATAGGCGTCCACTGACGTTCATAAGGTGTCTGAGTGATTTTATCACGCAACATCAAGGTCGAAAGCGGGTGAATAAAAGGCAGCTTATAAAGAAGCATCATTAAAAACGGCAAAGCTAGCAAAAACACCAATATGTAAAGCGTCAAGCGCAGTTTTCCTGAACGCATTTTATCAGAGCGGATTTGCCGATTTTCGCTTTCAATCAACAATTATGCCTCGTTTAATAAACAACCTTCGTTTATATCAATAGTGTCAAACTCATAAGCGTTGACGGCGACGTTGGAATGTTTCATTTCCATCTTGCAAAGATCAGAGGAATTCTCAATGGAAGATTTTACCAATTTACTTGCCAAAAATGCCCGCCAGATTGGTGAAATGCTGGATGCAAAACTCTCTAATCATATCGAGTCCGGAGAAATTGCTCGCCCACCACGTCTTCTCGCTGCAATGCGGCATGGTGTTTTGAATGGTGGCAAGAGATTGCGGCCTTTTCTTGTTATCGAGACAGCGCGACTTTTTGATGCCAATATCGAAGCGGCACGATGCGTTGGCGCAGCACTTGAAGCAATCCATTGCTATTCATTGATACACGATGATTTACCGGCCATGGATAATGATGATTTGCGACGTGGCAAGCCCACTGTCCACAAAGCATTTGACGAAGCGACAGCGATACTTGCCGGTGACGCATTATTGACAATTGCTTTTGATTTTCTTTCCGACGAAAAACTCGAGCTTGATGCAAAAATCCGACTTCAACTGATAAACGGTCTTGCCCGCAGTGCCGGTCTTGGTGGCATGGTTGGCGGGCAAGTTCTCGACCTCGAAGCGGAGACGAAAAAACCTGATGAAAGCGGCATTATCACATTGGAAGCGATGAAAACCGGTGCACTTATCCGCTATGCCTGTGAAGCCGGTGCTATTCTTTCCAATGCAACCCGAGAAGATCGCGAAAGACTTTCCGAATTCGGCGCGGCAATCGGCCTTGCTTTCCAGCTTGCCGACGATGTCCTTGACGTAACTTCCGATACCAACGCACTCGGCAAGACGGCCGGCAAAGATATTGCAGCCAATAAAGCAACTTTGGTAGCCCTGCACGGTGTCGATTGGGCAAAACACCAACTGGAAGGCCTGATGGAACAGGCTGATAGCCTGCTTGAACCATTCGGAAACAAGGCCGATATCTTAAGGGCGACAGCAAGATTTGTCATAGAACGGAAGAATTGAAAGGTGAACAAAAGAATTGACAAGGGGAAAAACTGACGGGACGGGAAAAGTGGCCTGAAAGGAAGCTATTGACAACGAAACATTTGCCAGAACGACATTCGTCTTTCGCAAACGATTTGTCATTTTAAACACTAAAAAGCCCAACGTTTTGAAAACGCCAAATTTGTCGATATACCCACTTCGTCAAGACTAGCGTCTTTGGAAAATACTCATGGCCTTTACCATTGCTTCTGCAACCGAGCTTATGGAAGAAATTAAAAAAAGCCGTTTTTTAACGCGTGCTTTTCCGATCAATTCCGTAACCGAAGCCGAAGCAATAATTGAAACGATCCGCAAAGAAGAAGCGACACATCACTGCTATGCGTGGAAATTCCATTTAAATTACCGCTTCAATGATGATGGTGAACCGACAGGGACTGCCGGTAAACCGATACTTAATGCCATTGAAGGCAGAGACTGCGATTGTGTTCTCGTTATTGTTACGCGCTGGTTCGGAGGGGTAAAACTTGGCACTGGTGGCCTTGTTCGTGCTTATGGGGGCGGTGCAGCAAGAGCGCTCCAAAAGGCCGAACTTGTCGAACTTGTTGATTGGCAGATTTTGACTTTTCACTGCCCCTTCAATCTTTTGCCCATTATCGAAAACGAAGTTCAAAATTTCCTTGCGCAAATTGAAAACCGGCATTTTGACGATTCAGGATGTAGACTAACACTCCGTTTGCCAAAAGCTGAACGACAAAACTTTATTGACCGGATAAAAGACCTGAGCAGCGGAAAAATTCTGATTGAGTGAGAAAACTCCTGCTCAGACAAATCTTTATAGAAGCTTTTGCCGAAGACAAGATTTCCGCCAATGTGGCTTCAACCTTTTGTCCGGTTTCACTCAATCGAAGAAAAACCTATCAGAAAACACTTTGAAAAATGATTACTTCCGCTTGAAGGACAACCGTTCCGGTTGTTCTGCAATCTGCCCCTGATCTGTTTTATTTCTGTTTTATGAGAAAAAATATCCTCTGAAGTGAAACAACACTTTTAACACGGGTTAAATCTTTAAACACTTCAAAGCTTTCGCAATCCTGCCGTAAGGCTACACGAAGTTTTTAAAGTTTTCCGGTGGCAACTGAAAAGCACAGATACACATTACTTGTGTGAAACCGCGAGAGCAAAACGCGCCATTCAAAGCTGCAGGCTTATTTCAAGAGCCAATTTCATCGCTTTGGTTTTTAAATTATCGAAGACAAACCTATTTGAAACGCTCTTCTATATATTCGGCTACCATCTGCTCGAATTCAGCCGCAATATTCGCGCCACGCAATGTCTTGACCTTTTTGCCCTCAATGAAAACCGGTGCAGCCGGCATCTCGCCAGTACCTGGAAGTGAAATACCGATATCGGCATGTTTCGATTCCCCCGGTCCATTAACAATACAGCCCATGACCGCAACATTGAGTGCTTCTACACCAGGATATTTTTTCCGCCAGACAGGCATGTTTTTGCGAATATCACCCTGAATTTTCTGTGCAAGTTCCTGAAACACCGTAGAAGTGGTGCGCCCGCAACCGGGACAAGCAGCAACAGTGGGTATAAATTGCCTGAATCCCATGACCTGCAAAAGTTCTTCTGCAACCTGCACTTCGCGGCGGCGATCGCCACCCGGTTCGGGTGTCAAAGAAATGCGAATAGTATCGCCAATCCCCTGTTCAAGCAAAATGCCAAGAGCTGCCGACGATGCAACAATGCCCTTCGTTCCCATACCGGCTTCGGTGAGCCCCAGATGAAGAGCATAATCGCAGCGCTCGGCCAACATGGTATAGACCGCAACGAGATCCTGTACCTGACTGACTTTTGCCGACAGAATAATTTTATCCCGTCCAAGGCCGATTTCTTCAGCAAGATGCGCAGAAATAAGTGCAGACTGCACCACCGCTTCATGCATGACTTCGTCGGTTGAAAGCGGCCCCCCTTTTTCAGCATTCTCATCCATCAGACGCGTAAGCAATTCCTGATCAAGCGAACCCCAGTTTACGCCGATCCGGACCGGCTTGTCATAGCGAATTGCAAATTCGATAATTTCACTGAATTGTTTGTCACGTTTTTCGCGAAACCCGACATTGCCCGGATTGATGCGGTATTTTGCCAAGGCTTTCGCACAGTCGGGAAATTCGGCCAATAATTTATGGCCGATATAATGAAAATCGCCAATGAGCGGAACTGTAATACCAAGATTGTCGAGCCGCTCCCTTATTCTTGGCACGGCGGCTGCCGATTCATCACGATCGACAGTAATGCGTACGAGCTCCGAACCTGCCTTGGCAAGCGCTGCAACCTGCGCAACTGTTGCATCAACATCTGCCGTATCCGTATTGGTCATTGATTGCACGACAACCGGATTATCCCCCCCCACCATGACACCGCCAACATTGACGGCAACAGACTTGCGGCGAGGAAACGGTTTGGAAAAATATTCGTGCTTTGTCATTTTCGGATAGTGTCTCTTTTATTGTCTGATCGACATAAACGCATCAATCGTTATAACTATTATAATGATATTTTCCCAACCGGAAATTAAAAAAGCTTTTCACTTTTTCGAGTCGACAATCCATGTTCACAATTCAGGCTCGCAACGCAGGCGCGCAATCAAGATTCGATCGTATGATCGACGTTAAAACAGAACAACAAAAGAATTAAACCTCCACCCGATATTTCTATAAACTGTCTGACAATCAATCTTTTGCCGCGAATTAAAAACCTGTTTCACCTAAAAATCGTCAGCTGACAAAACATCTTTGGTACTGGAAGGAATTTTTCTGCGCATTATCTATTCTACTATATGGTGTAGTTACAGCCTTGTGTTCGACTTATACGGGGCTTCTAGCGCAAGGAAAAAACAATGTTTAATTTTCTCAACAACGGCGACGCAAAAGAAAAAATTGAAAAACGCATTCAGGATCTTAAAAGTGAAATCCAATCGCTTACCCAATCACTTACAAAAGGCGACGGTTTCCTTGAAAATACCGGTGAAATTGCCGAAACCATAAAAGACAAAGGCCGTCAGGCATTTGATGTTGTCGGTGAGCAAGCTCACTACATTACACGGCAGACAAAGAACTATCCGAAGACCGCATTGGCCGTGGTTGGCGTTTTGGGACTGGCAGCTTATTTTTTGTTACGCCGCAAATAACGGACCAGTTTTAAAAGCTTCCAATATGCATTCACGCGGAAAAAACCGCTGAACGCAAGTTTTTTAAAATCCGCAAAATGAGGTTTCACATCGTTTTGCAAATATCCGGTCAATCAATAGAATTGAAAATTGCAATAGAGTTAGAAATTGATTGACTGATAAAAATAAAAAGCGCGTCAGACGCGCTTTTCATTTTCCTTCAAAACCGGAATGAGCCTTTTATTTGCCCGGTCACCCTCTTTTTCAGTCTTTGACTTCCGAATAATTATAGCTTCCGTCCGGAGCCTTGTACCAGCGGTTCATAACGAAACCGCCTTCCTTCGGATCTCCCTTCTCGGTGAAGTCCAAAGGTCCGAGAACGGTTTTGAACGGCCCTTTTGTTTTCAGGTATTGAGCCACTTTTTGCGGATTTTGTCCTTCGGCAGTAATGCCTTCGGCCATAAGCTGCACAACTGCATAGGAATAAAGTGTGAATGCTTCCGGTTCAAATCCGTTCGCCCGGAAAGATTTTACCAATTCCTCATTGTCCTTATTACCACGCGGATCGGCGTTAAACGTATTCATGACGCCGATAACGGCATCTTGCGCCGTTGCCGCAAGTTCGTTGCTGGCAAAGGCATCCCCACCGATATAGACAGGTTTAACTTTCTGTTCCGCCATTTGGCGCAACATCAATCCGGCTGGCGTATAAAGCCCGCCAAAATAGACAACATTTGCGCCACTTTGTTTCATTTTTGCAATAATGGCCGAAAAATCTTTGTCCTCCACATTAACGCCGTCAAAGCTCAATTCGGTAACGCCAAGCTTGTTCAGCGTCTTTTTAACCTCTTCGGCAATTCCTATGCCATAAGCGGTTTTATCATGGATAATCATGACTTTCGGATCAGGGACATGTTTCTTTATGAATTCACCGGCAAATGAACCTTGCTGGTCATCGCGTCCGCAAACGCGAAACTGCATCGGATATCCCGATTCAGTCAATTTAGGATTGGTAACACCGGCTGAAATTGCCAGCATGCCGTTTTCATCGTAAACCGTTGCAGCCGGAAGAGCAGCACCCGAATTATAGTGGGCTACAACAAATTGCACGCCATCACCGGCAAGCTTGTTGGCACCCGAAACAGCTTGTTTGGGGTCTGACGCATCATCGACAATTTCAATGACCAGTTTTTCTCCCTTGATTCCGCCCTTGTCATTGATATTTTTGACGGCCATCTCGGCGCCATGTTGAATCTGCGCCCCGATTGCTGCACTCGGTCCGGTAGCCGGAATTGCAACGCCGATTTTGATATCAGCCCAGGCACTATTCATGAATGCGCCAAGACCAATTGCTGCAACTGTTGCCAATAATGCCTTCTTCATATTCGTTCTCCTCTTTTTTCTTCACCAGTTGTAAAACATCTAAAGTATTTTTTCCAGACAACATAGAAGAAATTGTTATTTCTTGTGCCAGGTAAAAGGTGAAGATTTCTTGTAAAGCCAACTATATTGGCGAACCATCTGGTTCGTCCTCGTAAACTGGAAACCGAGGCTTGCGAAAATCAACAAAACGACAAGATCGACAAGATAATAGTGGAGCGACAATAATGTGCCGTTAAAGGGCGGAATATAATGGATAAAACGGATAGCTGCGGCAAGCGGAACCATTGAAATCAGAGCGACTTTCAATCCGTGCCACGTCAGCGCGCAAGCACGCCCCGTCATCCACGCTGCCCAGCCACCGAGGATTAAAGTCACCAGAACAAAGACAAAAAGTGAAGACTCTTCATAAAGGATACCTTGCATTTTTTCTCCCTAAAGCTTCAAACACCCACAACAGTTTTGAAGATCCTGATTAATGTCGACCACCTTCAAGATAGGCTGCCCTAACTTTCGGATTGGCCAGAAGTTCTGCACCGGTTCCGCTCATTGTAACAACACCGTTCACAAGAACATAGCCGCGATGGGCAAGTTTCAATGCCCCAAAAGCGTTTTGTTCAACCAGAAAAACGGTCAAACCGGTTTCCTCGTTCAGGACTTTGATAGCATCGAATATCTGTTTGACGATCAAAGGTGCCAAGCCCAGCGAGGGTTCATCAAGTAACAATAGCCGCGGACGCGACATCAGGGCGCGCGCTATAGCAAGCATTTGCTGTTCGCCACCGGACAATGTACCGCCACGTTGCTGCAAACGTTCTTTCAGGCGCGGGAATAGCGTAAACATTTTCTCGACATCCTCATCAAAATATTTGAGGTTATCAATGCTTGCACCCATTTGCAGGTTTTCAAGGACGGTCATACGCGGAAAAATTCGCCGCCCTTCCGGTGACTGGGCAATACGTAATCGCGCAATTTCGTGCGTTTCCATATAGGTAATGTCATGACCATCAAAGAATATACGACCTGACCTTACGCGCGGTTTGCCGAATATGGTCATCATCAATGTCGATTTACCGGCACCATTGGCACCAATAAGAGTGACAATCTCGCCTTGCCGGACTTCGACACTGACGCCGCGGAGAGCTTGAATAGCACCGTAATAAGTTTCAATATTTTCGACTTTAAGAAGTGCTGGTGCTTCGCTACTCATGAACGCTTTCCCTCTTGTTCTTTCGAGTCGGCAGTAATGATTTCCGTTTCGGATATTTCGACCGAACTTGAAACAACATCGTCCGGAAGACCCGCTTCCGAGGTTTCGTCATCCTCGTCAACGCCGAGATAGGCTGCAATCACCTTCGGATCGTTCTTGACCATTTCGGGCGTTCCGTCAGCAATTTTCGATCCGTATTCGAGAACAACAACATGATCGGATATTTCCATCACCACCGACATATCATGCTCGATAAGCAACACGGACGTATGCTCCACATCCCGTATATTCAAAAGAAGATCGTTAAGTTCAAGCGATTCTTTCGGGTTGAGGCCGGCAGCCGGTTCATCAAGACATAAAAGTTGCGGATCTGTACACATTGCGCGCGCAATCTCGAGACGTCTTTGATCACCATAAGGAAGATCTCCGGCCGGATCATCGGCGCGATGGACAAGATTTATTTTTTCAAGCCAGGTTTCGGCCTTTTTGATCGCCTCTTTGGCAGCCCGCTTATAAGACGGAAGACCGAATAGACCAAGCACAGTCATTCCGGAAGCGCGCATCAATTCATTATGCTGGGCAACAAGCAGATTTTCGAGAACGGTCAAACCGGTGAACAAACGTATATTCTGGAAAGTACGTGCAACTTTTGCTTTCTTGGTGATTTCGTAATCGGCAAGCCGTTCCAACAAAAAGGTTTTTCCCCCCTTTGCGTGAAGAGAAAGCATCCCTCCGGTCGGCCGATAAAAACCGGTAATACAGTTAAAAACAGTTGTTTTACCTGCACCGTTCGGTCCGATCAAAGCCGTAATTTTTCCCCGCTCGACATTAAAGCTCAAATCATCAACGGCGACGAGGCCACCAAATTGCATCCTGAGGTGCTCGATTTGGAGAAGGGTATTATCGTCAGCCATCAGCCGTTTCCTTCTTTGGTAAAATCGCCTGAAACAGCTTTCTTCACTTTCAGAAAAGCACTCGGCTCACGTTTTCCGACAAAGCCGCGCGGCTTCCAGACCATAACAAACACCATAGCAAGACCGAACCATAACATGCGATATTGTGGTGGGTCGAAATCAGGACCAAATATCATTTGCAAAGCCGGAACATCGCGAAGAAGTTCCGTACCACCAATCATGACAGCAGCAGCAACAGCGATCCCGCCGAGTGACCCCATGCCACCCAGTACAACAATTGCCAGAATAATGGCCGATTCATCAAAAATGAAACTGGTATAATCGGCGCGCCCCTGTCTTGCCGCAAAAAATGCTCCTGCAAATCCGCCGAACATGGCGCCGATAGAAAATGCTGTCAATTTCGTTGTGACAGTATTGATACCGAGTGACCGACAGGCAATTTCATCTTCCCGCAGGGCTTCCCATGCACGCCCGATAGGCAGACGGCGCAACCGCATAACGACCCAGGCGGTTATTACAACCATGACAAGAATGACGTAATAAAGGAATATTTTATAATGGGCGGCCTGGAAATTTAATCCGAAGAGTGCGGCAAATCCACCTTCGCCCCTTGTGAAGGGAATGCCGAAAAAGGTTGCCTTTTGAACCGACAGGCCTGCAGCGCCGCCGGTAACCGGTGTCCAGTTTTGCAAGATTGTGCGGATGATTTCACCGAAAGCCAAAGTGACGATCGCAAGATAATCACCACGCAGTCTTAATACAGGAAAGCCGAGCATCATTCCCCAAAGAGCTGCAAAAATACCGGCCAGAGGCAAACACAACCAGAATGAAAACCCGAAATGATTGCCGAGAAGTGCAACCGTATAGGCACCCACTGCATAAAAAGCGACGTATCCCAAATCAAGCAAGCCGGCAAGACCGACAACGATATTGAGTCCCCAAGCGAGCATGACGTAAATCAATATCTGGATCGCATAATTGTCGATCCATTTTTGTGACTGGGCGAGATTATCAACGAGAAAGGTCGTGACAAAAAACGGATATACAAGCAACAAGGCGAGAATGCACCCAGGAGCATATTTCTGAAAACCCGGCGTTACTTCCTTTACCGTTATTCTGATCGCTTGCTGGAGACCTTTGGCATAAAGAAAAACAATGGCAAGCAGTACAAAAACAACAACAACAATTCCGGCAATCAATAGCTGATGGGCTTGGGCCGACAAATTATAGGTCGATTGCGCCGTGGCTTCTTCGTAATAAAGCCATGCACGATAGGCAATAAACAATATGACAGAAGGGACAAGCGCAAAAACCGCCCCTTTTGTACCACCACCGAAAAGGCACCATGTAAAACGCCCGACACCGGCAATGATTACATAATTGATGAGATAACCGATTTGTGGAGTCAGCGTCATCTCGTTTCTTAAATTGAGATCAGCCCTGAAACCGACGATAAAGGCGAAGAGCAAAAACGCGATGAAAGCCGTGACGACACCTTCGCGACAAGCGCGTTTGATGTCAACTCTTCCGGCGTTTGGCAAGGAATTTATCTGGTTCATAGCCGCAGTCTAGACCTTTTCAACTTCGGGCCGTCCAAGAATACCGGATGGCATAAACACAAGAACGATTGCAAGAATGAGAAAGACTGCGACGTCTTTATATTCAGGAGGAAAATAGGTTTGCCATAAGGCTTCGGTCAAACCGATAAGGAGACCGCCTAAAACAGCACCGGGCAAAGAACCAATTCCACCAAGAACTGCTGCAGTAAAGGCCTTGATGCCGGGAATAAAACCGTCTGCAAAATGGATCTGGCCGTAATTCATCAGATAAAGTGTGCCTGCAATTGCTGCAAGGGCTGCCCCCATAATGAAGGTCACCGAAATAATCCGATCCACGTTGATTCCCAAAAGAGCCGCCATTTTACCATCCTGCTCGACCGCGCGTTGGGCACGTCCGAGAGGTGTTTTGCTGACAATATGCGAAAAAATGAAAAGCAGAACTGCGGTCACCACAACAACAAGAATCTGCTTGTTCAAAACAAAAATATCTGTTCCGGGGATTACAAAACCGCCACTGATCATTTCAGGAATAGGCTTGTTACGTGGGCCCTGCTCGACCTGAACAAAATTACGCAAAACAAAAGACATTCCGATAGCTGTGATCAATGGTGCAAGACGAAAAGAGCCGCGCAACGGCCGATAGGCAACCCGTTCAATGACCCAAGCCCAGACAGATGTGAAAACCATTGAAACAATCAGCATGATAAGCAGTGCCAAGGCAATAGGTACCGCCGCAGGCAATGTCAGCAACATCATGAAAACGATCATTGCAATAAAGGCGCCGATCATGAAAACATCACCATGAGCAAAATTGATCATGCCCAAAATGCCATAAACCATGGTGTAGCCAATAGCGATCAGCCCATAAATAGCTCCCAGAGCAACTCCGTTTATCAGTTGCTGAAAAAAATAATCCATTGAGTGTGTGTCCCCTATGTTATTTTTCGGATTTCACAATACCAACTGTCAAGCTGAAAGCAAATGGCAGGAATACGAATTAACGCAATCGTGCGCGCTTTCATAGCATTTTTTAATTTTTCTAAAGTTTTCAATCAATGAATCTATGGAATGTGCTTCAATGTGGCATATTATTTCTTATCTTTTACCGGATCGAAAGATGTATCGACGTGAGGAATAACCGACATGCCGGGGATCAGCCGGTCGATATATTTCTGGTCGGGATCAACCTCGATGCGGACAGGAATACGCTGGGCAACCTTGGTGAAATTTCCTGTAGCATTATCCGGTTTCAAAACCGCAAATTCCGAACCGGCAGCCGGTGAAAAACGGACAACATGCCCCTTCATTTTGTATCCGTCCAAAGCGTCAACCGAAAACACCACAGGTTGGCCGATTTTCATATTGGCGCATTGCGTTTCCTTGTAATTGGCGACAATCCAGACATCATCGGGGACGACGGCCAGAAGCTGGGTTCCGGCTGTGACATATTGGCCAAGTTTGGCACCCACTTCACCAACCCGTCCATCGCGTGGAGAATAGATTTTGGTATGATCAAGATCTATTTTTGCAAGTTCGACCGCCGCTTCGGCGCTTTCAACATCGGCTTTCAAACCTTCCCGATCAACAAGGATTTTTTTCAAAGCTTGCACTCTGACTTCCAGTTCCGCACTTTTCTGGTCACGGTCGGCACGGGCAGAATCTTCGCTGCTTTGCGATGACACACCTCGTTGCGTTAATGGTTCGACGCGTTTCCAATTGAGTTCCGATTTGGTGAAGGCTGCTTCTGCCGAACGTATATCGGCCTTTGCCGATTCCTCCTGTTGGTAGGAGCTTGCAAGCGCTGCCTTTTTGGAATCGAGTACTGCTACCGCCTGTTCGACCCTTTGTTTAAAAATACGATCTTCTATTTCGATAAGAAGCTCACCTTCTTTGACACGCTCGTAATCTTTGATTTTCACGCTTGATATATTGCCGGCTACTTGCGGGCTGATCATCGTTACGAAACCTTTGACGTAGGCATTATCTGTGGTTTCGATACTGCTGATAAAAGGCGGCAATTGCCATGCCCATAATATCAACAATATCCCGCAAATACCGGCAATAATGGAAACAGCCGTCGCTTTGGAACGTAAATATCGTATCATTCTAATTCATCCGCATTTTCGTGCCTGAGCTTTATCAGGCTGGTTGTGTCGATAATTGGGCCTTTTTGTCACGCATTGTTTTAAATCCCCGCAACGCCATTCTGATCAGCAACATCACCAGAACAACGAGAGCGATGCAGGAATAAAGGCGGAACACATCATTATAAGCCAACACATTGGCCTCGAGTGTCGATCTTCTTGCCAGTTCGGCCAAGCCTTCACCATGTAACAGAACCGGATCATTGATAACGTGTCCGTAAGCTTGAGAAAGCTTATCAACATTAGCTGCCACAATCGGATTGCTCATAACAATTTGCTGGGTCAGAATATTGGAATGGTATTTTTCGAATACGATTTGCAAGCTGCCAAAAAAGGCCGAGCTCATTAGCCCGCCCGTATTTTGGGTAAACAGGAATACCGCAATAAAACTCAAAATATATTGGGGACCTCTGGCAATTGCTGTTGCCAACCCCTTCGACATTGACGGAGGCAAAAATAATGCATAGCCCACACCGATCATGCCCTGACTTAAAATCATCTGGTCGGGCCTCGTAAGATTGGTTGCATGACTATCCATAAACGAACCGGCGGCAAGCAGAATAAGCGCGATGACGTGAAACAGGTCCTCTCGACCCGGCTTGAAAAATATTGCGCAGGCAAGTCCCCCGAGAACGGTTCCGACAACGACTCCTGCGTGCATCACTTCCATTTCGCGGTTGAGAAGGCCGAACAAATTGAAAAAGTTCGATGCCAATGTTGCTTGTTCCGAAAGCAGAATCCTGAACATCAGGAGAACGATTGCAATGTGCAACATTTCCTTGCTGAATAGCCAACGCAAATCAATCAACGGATTTTTGCGATTGAGCTCGATAACGGCCGCCGCCATAAGGCAGAAAACCGCAATCGCCAACCACCAGCCCATCCAAGAAACATCGCGCCACCAGTATAATTTACCGACCGGCATAATGGCTGCATTGATACCGAGACCTATGGCAATCAAGCCGAAGCTCAAATAATCTATTTTTTCGATGACTTTGGCTCTCTTGATCGGCGTTAGCGGCAAATAGAAAATGCATCCGAAACCGATGAGAGCGAGCCCCATTTCCAAAGCAAATAATGCATGGAAGCCTGCGTGATCAATCAATGCCGGCGAAACCAGTCTCGATAGTGGTACGGCAAGGGCAATATTCATCAAATTGAGGCTCAAGCCGACTGTGCGCTTCTTGGCCGGAGCAAATGCTTCGATCATATAGAAAAAAGCGAGCGACGACATTGGTGCCGCCGCGATACCAGCAAAGAAACGGATAATAATGGCTGATTGCAGGCTTGTTACAAACAAATGCAATATACAGGTTAATAAAAAGCCGATAATCGACAACTCGGCAAAAAGCCGCAAGCCGTACTGGTTACGAATTTTGATAAGAAAAATAGCAAGACTGACATTGGGAGCCATATAGGCGCCGACAAGCCATGTCGTTTCTTCGACGGTGGCGTGGAAAAATCCTGTCAACTGGGTAATATTGGATTGCACCATATTGGCGCCAAGTCCATATACCCATTGCAGAAGACTTGCCGCAAAAATATAAATCAGACACCGGTGGATAGGACCAGCGAAAATTTTGCCAGGCTTCGGAAACGGCGGTTCCCGTTCGTCATCGGGAAGTGGCAGAACGCCCGTACTCATATGCGTCCTTCTTTCCCGACAGCGTCGGCTATGTGCTCAAGAACATCCATCGCCTCTTTGACACTCGTTTCCCGAATATCCGACATCACTGTTTCACTGAGTTCGGCTGCATAAGCTTCTATCCCCTCGACAAGTTTTCTTCCCTTTGGCGTCAAGGTAACCCGTTTGGCACGCCGGTCATCTTCAGCAACATTTCTTATGACCAAGCCCTGCTCTTCCAATGCATCGATAAGTCGGACCAATGTCGCATGTTCTATGCCCAATTCTTCAGCCAGGTTTTTTTGAAAAAAATCGTCCTGATCTTTCAATGCTGACAAGGTCAATGCACGTGCCAAAGTCAAACCGTGATCACGAATGCGCGTATCCAGCAGATTTCTCAATTTTCGGCTCACTTTGAATAGCAAATCGATAAACAGCACTGATTGAGTGGCGTTTTTCATTATCTTTTCCGGAGAATTTAGGTAGGATGCTAATGATTATGATGCGACATATATAAGTCTAAAATAACATTCGCAATTCACTTCCTTATTGCTCACAAAGGGTTGAACCGGTTTTTGAAAGCTGATTGCAACCGCCATTCACATGGAACGCAGTTGTTCTCATTCATCGGTTAGGGATTTTTATTTGTTCGATGCCGGAAACCGGCTCTCGTTATTCAAGCACTGATTGTGGCATTTGTTGGTCAATAATTGAAAAAGGAAAAATAAATAATCCTACGTCGTTTCTGTCACATAATATTCTGCTGTTTTCACAACGCGGAATAAAGTGCCTCGCCTTTCCGCAACATCGGTTGAACAAATAGACAATCGTCTGCAGAATTCAGCCGCATCAATGAATCGAATACCATGTCGCCTGCTCTTGCAATTCAGGTGACAGCACATCTTGAAATGGCATTTCCCCAATTCGTTGATGAAGTTCTGCTTGAATTACCAGCAGGAGGTCAAGGCGCAACATCAGGTTTCTGCTTATTTCAATGTGCAACCGACAATCTCAAGCGGCTGTTGAAAAACTATGACAAAAATCCGATTTCTCCAATTCGAGATTCGATTTTGCTTCAATGTACAAAAATATATCAAGAGGAATTCTTTTTTAAGAAAAACGAACATCATGTTGATGATAAACTCCGCCGGCTACAATTTTTCCGAGAATGCACTGTCTTCACCGAGGGCAAATTATTTTGTTGAATGCAACTGAATTCGCGCTTTTCGTTCGTCGAAAGCCGCTGATGCGTGAGGTTGTCAATAACAGTTTATATCACAATAGCAATTTGTCGATTGACGGTTTTCTTCTTCGCTATTCACATTACCCTTCCGCCCTCAAAAAAGAATCAAGGAAGTTTTGAAAGCGGAGAAATGATGCCAAACAAATCAGAATGTTCCGCGTAGATATCCGGCTATTTGTAAGCTGACATAGCAAAAAGAGAGATAGGTTCGGAGATAGAATTTGATTCCGGAAATATTAGCGTCTTAGAAAAATCGTGAACGTATGATGCGCAAAGGGGCGCAATCGGACAATGCCGGAAAAAAGTAAAATGACAATTGTTAAATAGCGCCGAATGATCAGATCGTCGATATAACGTTTTCGACAGATGTCAATTGATGGAGGAAGTCTTCTGCTTTATTGCGCGCTTCGTCGTTTTCTGCCTCGTTAAAGACATCTCGCGCTTCATTGATACGACGTTCCAAGTCTTGTTCATCGAATTTTTCAAGTGAAACAGCGGACTCGGCGAGTAACGAACAACCATGCCTGTTAATATCGGCAAAACCGCCATAGACAACAAAAGACATTTGACCGGTTGCCGTTTTTACCGTGATGACCCCCGGAGTTACCGAAGTCATAACAGGTGAATGATCCGGAAGAATGGTCATATAACCTTCACTGCCCGGCAAAACAACTTCCTGTGCTTGTTCCGAAAGCAGCAATTGTTCTGGAGAAACCAGCTCAAATAAAAATGATTTAGCCATATCTTTCGTCACCTTACCCTAACGACAAACAGTAAAATCCGCAAAGTCCTTAAAGACCGGAAGATTTCAAACTATTTGCAGTGCAAAAACATATTTTCCCACGCGGGCAAAGCACTGCAAACGGTTCTGCCGCCAATATAAAAGGCGACAGAACCAATTTTTATTACGAAACTTGCTCGGCAAGACGCTGTGCTTTTTCAACAGCCTCTTCAATCGAGCCAACCATATAGAAGGCTGATTCCGGAAGATAATCATATTCGCCAGCACAAAGGCCTTTGAAGCCCTTGATCGTATCTTCAAGAGGAACAAGCTTGCCCGGAGCACCTGTGAACACTTCTGCAACATGGAATGGCTGAGACAGGAAACGTTCAATCTTGCGGGCACGTGCGACAACAAGCTTATCTTCTTCCGAGAGCTCGTCCATACCGAGAATGGCGATAATATCCTGCAACGATTTGTAGCGCTGCAAAATCGTCTGCACCTGGCGAGCAACATTATAGTGTTCTTCACCGACAACCAGTGGATCAAGCATACGAGACGAGGAATCCAACGGGTCGACAGCAGGATAAATGCCTTTTTCAGCAATGGAGCGCGACAAAACAGTTGTTGCATCCAAGTGGGCAAATGATGTTGCCGGAGCCGGATCGGTCAAATCGTCGGCAGGAACATAAATTGCCTGAACAGACGTAATAGACCCCTTGTTGGTCGTTGTAATACGTTCCTGTAAAGCACCCATATCGGTAGCCAAAGTCGGCTGATAGCCCACGGCCGAAGGAATGCGGCCGAGCAGAGCAGAAACTTCCGAACCTGCCTGAGTAAAACGGAAAATATTATCCACGAAGAACAGAACATCCTGACCGTCATCGCGGAAGCTTTCGGCAACCGTCAAGCCGGAAAGTGCAACACGAGCACGAGCTCCCGGTGATTCGTTCATCTGTCCATAGACCAGAGCACATTTTGAGCCTTTTGCAGATCCACCATGTTCTTTCGGATCAACATTCACGTGGCTCTCGATCATTTCGTGGTAAAGGTCATTGCCTTCACGGGTACGTTCACCGACACCGGCAAAAACCGAATAACCGCCATGTGCTTTGGCGATGTTGTTGATGAGCTCCATAATAAGAACTGTTTTACCAACACCGGCACCACCGAACAAACCGACCTTACCGCCTTTTGAATAAGGTGCGAGAAGATCAACCACCTTGATTCCGGTAACCAGAATTTCCGATTCTGTCGACTGATCAACATAAGCGGGAGCCGGTTGGTGAATCGCACGGATTTTGTCGGATTTAATCGGTCCGACTTCGTCAACCGGTTCACCGATAACATTCATGATGCGGCCGAGCGTTGCTTCGCCGACCGGAACCGAAATAGGAGCGCCGGTATCAACGACTTCTTGTCCGCGAACCAGACCGTCGGTTGTATCCATCGCAATTGTGCGAACTGTATTCTCGCCAAGGTGTTGGGCAACTTCAAGAACCAGCCGATGACCGAGATTGGCTGTTTCCAAAGCATTCAAAATCTTCGGCAAATGACCATCGAACTGGACATCGACAACAGCACCGATAATCTGCGTGATATGCCCGACAACGCCTTTTGTTGTATCAAGCTTATAGGTACCTTTATTTTCACCAGCAGATGCCGACTTCGTATCCGCGTGCGGAGATGCCGTTTTGGCTGAAGCTTTCGAGGCTGCCGGTTTGGCAGCAGCTTTTGCTGTTACTTTCTTTTCCGCAGCCTTTGTGGCTGCCGTCTTTGAGGTCGCCGCTTTTGCCATCGATCCTTACCTTCCATATTAGAGCGCTTCTGCGCCCGCAATAATTTCTATCAGTTCTGTCGTGATCTGAGCCTGACGTTGACGGTTATATGTGACCGACAGTTTATTGATCATCTCACCGGCGTTGCGCGTTGCATTATCCATCGCGCTCATCTTGGCGCCCATCTCACCTGCTCCGTTTTCTAACAGAGCCCGAAAAATTTGCACTCCGATGTTACGGGGGATAAGCGTGGTCAGAATTGTTGCCGCATCCGGTTCATAAGCATAGACCGCAGGAACAACTTTCTGGTTCTGGATGTCTTCATCCTCTTCGTCTTTCGGAGCCGGAATGAGCTGTTGGGAGGTCGGTTGTTGATTGATAACCGACACAAACTCGGAATAGAACAAAGTGCAGACGTCAAATTCGCCTTTTTTGAACATTTCGATAACTTTATCAGCAACATTCTTGGCGTGCGAATATTTGAGGTGCTTTGCTTCGCGCAAGCTCACATGGTCAACAATAAAGCGACCATAATCGCGGTGCAAAATATCGAAACCTTTTTTTCCCACAGTCAGAATTTTTACAGTTTTGCCCTGAACCTGAAGCAGCTTGATATGTTCTATCGCATGACGGGCAATCTGGGAATTGAACCCGCCACAAAGACCGCGTTCTGCGGTGCAAACGATAAGAAGGTGAACGTCGTCTTTGCCGGTCCCAACCATTAGTTTGGGTGCATCTTCTGCTCCAATATGTGAAGCGAGATCGGCAAGCACCGCGGCCATACGTTGCGCATACGGACGCGCTGCTTCTGCTGCCTCTTCGGCGCGACGCAGCTTTGCCGCAGCGACCATTTGCATCGCACGGGTAATTTTCTGCGTCGCCTTAACCGAGGCAATACGATCTCTAAGATCTTTTAGCGAAGCCATTAAACCGTCCCATCATTAGGTCAAGAAAAATTCTTGGAATAAGCTTGCAAAATGCTTGTCAGCTTATTTTTAAGCTCGTCGGTCAATTTTTGCTCTTTACGAATACCGTCTAGAACATCCTTGTGGTCGGTCCGCATCAGCGCCAAAAGTCCCTGTTCGAACTTGCTGACCTGATTGACCGCCAGCTTGTCGAGATAACCATTCACACCGGCAAAAATAACAGCAACCTGTTCTTCTGTCTTCAATGGCGAGAATTGCGGTTGTTTCAACAGTTCGGTCAATCGTGCACCACGATTGAGCAAACGCTGCGTTGAAGCATCAAGATCGGAACCGAACTGGGCAAACGCCGCCATTTCGCGATATTGTGCGAGTTCGCCCTTGATCGAACCTGCTACCTGCTTCATTGCCTTAATCTGGGCTGCAGAGCCAACACGCGAAACCGACAAACCGACGTTCACTGCCGGGCGGATACCTTGATAGAACAGATTTGTTTCAAGAAATATCTGACCATCTGTAATAGAAATAACGTTGGTCGGAATATAGGCAGAAACATCATTGGCCTGTGTTTCAATGACAGGAAGTGCTGTCAACGATCCGGCACCGTGGGCATCGTTCATCTTGGCTGCGCGTTCAAGCAAACGGGAGTGCAGATAGAAGACATCGCCCGGATAAGCTTCACGCCCCGGCGGACGGCGAAGCAACAATGACATTTGACGATAGGCAACCGCCTGTTTCGACAGGTCGTCATAACCGATCAAAGCATGCATACCGTTGTCACGGAAATATTCACCGATTGCACAACCGGCAAATGGTGCAATAAATTGCATCGGAGCCGGTTCGGAAGCAGTCGCAGCAACAATGATCGAATAATCAAGTGCACCGCGTTCTTCCAACGCTTTTACAAAGCGGGCAACAGTCGAACGTTTCTGTCCGACGGCGACATAAACGCAATAAAGTTTGTCTTTTTCAATATTCTGGTCATGTGCGGGCTTCTGGTTGAGAAATGTATCAAGCAGAATAGCAGTCTTACCCGTCTGACGGTCACCGATCACCAATTCACGCTGTCCGCGCCCGATAGGAATGAGAGCGTCGATAGCCTTAAGACCTGTCGACATCGGTTCGTGAACCGATTTACGTGGAATAATGCCCGGCGCCTTTACATCGACACGGCGACGTTCTTTGGCATTGATCGGACCCTTGCCATCAATCGGATTGCCCAAAGCATCGACAACACGACCGAGAAGTTCCGGACCAACGGGAACATCAACAATTGTTTTCGTACGCTTGACTGTATCGCCTTCACAAATATCACGATCGGAGCCGAAAATAACAACACCGACATTATCTCTCTCGAGGTTGAGCGCCATGCCACGCACACCACCGGGAAATTCGACCATTTCACCGGCCTGAACATTATCCAAGCCATAAACACGGGCGATACCGTCACCCACAGACAGAACCTGGCCAACTTCGGAAACTTCGGCCTCTTTACCGAAATTTTCGATTTGACTCTTCAGGATTTTAGATATTTCCGACGGTTTAATATCCATCAGCCGACCTCTTTCAGTGCAAGCTTAAGCGAAGACAATTTCGATGACAGTGACGTATCGATCTGACGCGAACCGAGTCGGACGATAAGGCCACCCAATATATCCGGATTAACAGTTGTACGCAGGCTGACATCTTTGCCTGCCACTGCTTTCAATGTTGCTTTCAGCTCTTTTTCCTGAGCTGAAGTCAATTTCTGTGCCGAAACAACTTCCGCCGATATTTCCCCGCGGAATTTTGCGGCAAGACCACGAAAGGCAGAAACAATGGCCGGCAATAAAAAAAGCCGCCTATTCGATGCAACAACACATAAAAAATTGGCGACGTAACGACTGGCGGTATTTTTGCCCATTCCTGCTTCTTTACATAAAGCAGCTACCGCTTTTTCCTGTTCGACTGACGAAAAAACGGGGCTAAAAACCAGACGTTTCAAATCGCTATTTGATTCGATCGATGAAAGACATGAAGACAGTTCTTTTTCTACTGCATCGACACACTTGGATTCATGTGCCAGATCAAAAAGTGATGTAGCATAACGCTCGGCTACTGCAGATGTTAGCGAAGACGATTTTGACACTCTATCCTGTCTTTCCCCTTAGCAGAGAGTTGACTTGAAAACCCGCCAACCCGGTAATGCCAGATAACTTTTTACGTTGCCGGTATATAACCGCTATTCAAATATTAAAAGTTGATAGGCATCTAGCATACACAATTGCGACTCGCAACACCGCAACAGGCTGCTTTTTAAAACTACGCCTTATTTTTTTAATATTTAAGCTACAAAACCGAAAGCATAAACAAAACTAGCTATTGAAAACACTATTTCGATTGATAGCGCAATGACATTAAAGCCAGAAAAGCTTTTGTCAATTATAAATGAGGCAAGCCGTCCGACGAGAGCGAAAAATGCTGCCAAAAATAGCGCGACGGCTAAAAAAGGTTGTGCAAACAATAAATAACCGATTCCTATTCCGAGCGGAACACCCCCCATATTTCCCCGTACGGCTGCAAGCAATGATGCTGATTCTTGTTGAGGATAGGTCCAGAACATACGCATAGCGACTTTCGGCCAGAAAAAATAGAATATGCCGATAAACACGAACCCCCATGCCACGAGCCATGCAAGCCATTCTCCGCAACTTTGGGGAAAGTAAAGTTCAATCATGATTACCCACCATCAGATCCTCTAAAGGCCGAATTTCGCACACGTTTAAAAAAAGCATATATGATAATTCTATATGCATGCTTTCCTGCAAAAGAAAATAGGAACGGATATTATTGGGCAGGAGAGGTTATAAAATTTTCTTCTCCCCCCGGATCTTTCAGGCAGTTGTCTTGCAACATTTTCTCGATATCCTGAGGCACGGATTTTATTTTTGCAGTATTGGTTTCCTTGAAAGTATCAAATGCCGAAGAAGCGACAGTATCTCCGGTTTCGATCAATGCCTTATCCATCATGGCGTCATTGGCTTCCATGCGCACCTCCACCACTTCGGCAGAAAGATCAAGTGCACGGGCCGTTTCCATCATATCACGGCGTTGGCTCAAAGTTGTTGTCATGCGACTCGCAGCCGGGCCCGGTTCAGCTTTTCCGTTGATACTCAATCCCTTCTCAAGCTGATAAACCTCTTTCAAAATATGATCATATTGCTGGACAATATTCATATAGACCCATTGTTTGGCTTTGTTTGTCGGTTTTTTACAGACTTTCATCATGCTGTTAGCCGGTTCCTCAATCATCGGCATAAACACTTTGTCCGATTCTTTGAGCATACTATAGGCAAAGACAAAAACTGTAACATCGGCACTTTTTTTATTGTTCTGGCTGTCGTGGCCGATAACTTCGGAAACGGATTGAGAAAAAACCGGACTTATCGAAAACAATAACGCCGATAACACCAATAAAAAACGCATCGTTACGATCCTCTGGATACGATTTGCCAACGCATCAGCTTAAAATTTTTCCAACCGATACCATTTCGTTACTTCAAGTCAAAAGCAAGAGCATTAAATGAAACTTTGCGGATCAATGTCAACCTGCACTCGTATTGTACCACGAATTTTTGGACCGCGGGCAAGCATCGCACGAATAAAAGATTGCATATCGGCGCGGCGGCTTCCTTGCAAAAGCAGTCTGAAACGGTATCTTCCACGAACCAATGCCAAGGGCGCTTCAGCCGGTCCCAGAACAGATATTTCACCGGCTGATGGCGCAGCCTGACGCAATGCACGTGCATGGGCTTCAGCGTCACTGCGGCTTTCCGATGAAACAATAAGGGCTGCAAGACGTCCAAAAGGCGGAAGATTATGGCGTGCCCGCTCGTCAATTTCTCTTTTATAAAAAGCTTCGCTATCCCCCGAAATAATGGCTTGCATAACGGGGTGATAGGGCTGATAAGTTTGTATCAATCCTTGGCTTTTCAGCCCTGTGCGACCAGCGCGACCGGTAACCTGGGACAACAACTGGAATGTACGTTCGGCCGCGCGCGGGTCGCCATTTGAAAGTCCCAAATCCGCGTCAACAACACCGACGAGTGAAATACCCGGAAAATGGTGGCCTTTGGCAACGAGTTGTGTTCCGATAACAATATCCACCTCGCCTTTTGAAATTGCTTCAAGCTCGAGCCTTAATCTTTTGACGCCGCCAACCAGATCGGTCGACAAGACCAGAATGCGTGCCTCGGGAAATAGCTTCAATGTTTCTTCGGCAATTCTTTCAACCCCCGGACCACAGGCAACCAGATGATCAAGTGTCCCGCATTCGGGACAAGCTTCAGGTATCGGTTCATGATAGCCGCAATGGTGACACATAAGCTGGCCGCGAAAACGGTGTTCCACCAGCCAGCTTGAGCAGTTCGGACATTGGAAACGGTGTCCGCAAACGCGGCATAAAGTCAAAGGGGCGTAGCCGCGGCGATTAAGAAATATCAGCGCCTGTTCTTTGCGATCAAGCACCTGACGCATGGCAACTTCAAGTGGTGGTGACAAAAATCTGCCCGAGGGAGGAGCGTTTTTACGCATGTCGATAGCGCGCAAATCCGGCATAGCCGCTTTTCTGAAACGGGAAGGCAGATGAACCGCCTGATAGCGCCCTTGAAGAGCATTGACTTTGCTTTCTACAGAAGGGGTTGCAGAAGATAAAACAACCGGAAAACCACCAAACGAGCCACGTGCCACGGCCATATCACGCGCATTATAAAAAACACGGTCCTCCTGTTTATAGGCAGTATCATGTTCTTCATCGACAATAATCAGTCCCAGATTTTCAAAGGGAAGAAACAGGGCAGACCGCGCTCCTGCAACAACCTGCACGCGCTTTTCAATGACCTGTCGCCAGACATGTTCGCGCTGTTTAGGCGTAAGATCGGAATGCCATTCGGCAGGCGGCGCACCAAAGCGGCTTTCAAATCTATCCAGAAACTGCTGCGTCAACGCTATTTCGGGTAAGAGAATGAGGACTTGTTTACCTTTTTTAAGGGCTTGCGCGACAGCTTCAAAATAGACTTCCGTCTTGCCCGAACCGGTAACGCCATCAAGCAACAAAACTTTAAAACGATCTCCGTCAACAGCTTCTATCAGTGTATCGGCGGCAAGCTTTTGTGCTTTCTCGAGTATCGGACTTGAATAGTCCGGATCGGGGAGCGCCACAACAGGAGGTGGCGGCATTTCTATCTCTTCGAATACACCGGAGTTTTTTAACCCTTCTACAACACTTGTCGACGTTCCCGCCGCGTGGGCAAGCCCTGATTTTGTCCAGGCCAGACCATTTTGTGCGAGTTCAAGAACGCGTTTGCGTGCAGCCGTCATTTTTTCGACTTTACCACCACAATAGCGCAATCCTGAAATGGCCGGTTCCGGATCGAATGCCGCAGGAACGCGCAAAGCCATGCGTGCCACCATTCCGGGAGGCGACAGAGTATAGTCGGAAACGAAATGGATAAAACGCATCATGTCAGCCGGCAGTGGCGGACAATCGAACAATTCGGAAATCGGCCGCAATTTTTTAACCGACACTTTGTCATTGCTGTTGGCCTCGTTGGTAACAAGACCGGCAACTTGTCTGGGTCCCAAAGGCACACGCACGATTGAACCCACTTGGACTTCCATATTATCCGGCACCGAATAACTATAGGCTGTTTCTGCCGGCATCGGTACCAACACTGAAACGGTTTTTGGTGTCTTTGATTCGGTTTTTGTCATCGCTAGCGTCATGTTGGACTTGCTTTTGCATAAAACAATGGATCATAACGAGAAAATCACAGCAAATCGCCAAATATCAGGCTGCATAAGAAAGCTCAGGAGCTAACCCATGAAATTTTTTGTTGATACTGCCATTATTGAGGAAATTTCGGAACTTAACAATCTGGGGCTTGTCGACGGTGTAACAACCAACCCATCACTTATTTTGAAATCCGGACGTGATATTATCGAGGTAACGAAAGAAATTTGTGCGCTCGTTGACGGCCCAGTATCTGCGGAAGTTACCGCTGCCGATTTTGACGGAATGATGAAACAGGCGCAAATATTGGCAAAAATTGCCAACAATATTTGCATCAAACTTCCCCTGACATTTGACGGATTGAAAGCTTGTAAAGCTCTTTCCGCCAAGGGCTTGAAAACCAATATGACCTTGTGTTTTTCCGCCAATCAGGCATTGCTTGCGGCAAAAGCCGGTGCAACATTCGTTTCCCCCTTCATCGGACGGCTTGATGATATCGGATTGAATGGCATGGATCTCATTGGTGAAATCCGGACAATTTTTGACAATTATGACTTCAAGACACAAATTCTTGCTGCCTCTATCCGTACAGTCAATCATGTCAAGGAAGCTGCCCTTATCGGCGCCGATGTCGCAACAATCCCGCCTTCAATCATGAAATTGCTGATAAAACACCCGCTTACGGACAAAGGTCTTGAAATTTTCATGAAAGACTGGGAAAAAACCGGCCAGACTATCGGATGAATATTATTGCAATAAAAACAGATAACAGTTGAATTCAATTGGCTATCAATGAGAGTGGTAAATAGAAAATAAATTCTTTTACCACTTTTGTTTTTACGTTTTCATAATTGAATTATTTATGAAATATTTTTCATAACTCTAAAATTCCTATTTTACTAAGCGTTATAATTTATTAGTTGACCTCACGTTCAACCGAATTGCTTTTTTCAATTAAAATAATGTTCGTTGTTAATTTACTTTCCAAAAACAGACATCCACTCGAACTAAGCTGTAACCGCATATTTAAAACAACTTACAGATTCAGGTTGGTTATCCGATAAATTTCGTTATGCCGCGCACAAAATAATGGATACAGATGTGCCGAAAATCATTCCATGTCACATAGCCAATTCCAGAACGAATATCATTGACTTTATACCGCTTTGTTTGATCACTCTTTTTAGCAACGGATATTGTTTGCAATAAACAACGGCGTTTTGACAGAGACGCCACGTTCGCACAATTGATGCAGCCAATTCTTGAATTGCAGGAGCAAGCAAAACCAAGTTTGCGAATTTTCTCAACGGCTTTTAACGGAAAGATTTAGAGGTAAAGCGCAAGGATCGGAAAGAGACCGGAAGCTACCGGACTGAATGGGATAAAATAGCTTTATTTCTCACTGCCGCATAAAAACAGGGTAACTTCACGCGACAGAAAGGTTAAAAAAACCTGGTTGTAAAATTTTTTAAAAAAATTCCGGCAGTGTTTTTCATCTGCCGGAATAACGAATCATTTCAACTTCGACATATCCTGAGCCAAAGACAAGAAGATTTGCTCGGCGAGCTCTTCCGCTGCACGTTTCTTGGCATCCTCTTCTGCTTGCAAGTTTGCATATTCCTGACGAGGCCGATCGAACGACGCACTGACAGTCCGTGTCCGCCGTGCGAGAGGATTATTTTTCATATCTTTCAAGACATAAGTCGAACGACCATCGACAGCACCGGCAGATGCACGCCCCGTACGATCGGTCGTATCGCCAATATCCATCTGGACTGCAGTACGAATACTGAAACTTGTGCCGAGCGAGAGCTGATAGGTTGGAGCAGAAGGCTCTCCTGCACCACCATTCAACAAGAAAATCAACCGGTTACGAACCAATTGGTTAAACCGGTCGGTCGGCGCGTCAATCACAACACCTGACAATTTGGAGCGGATGGACGGTGAAACATTCATTTGCGCCGCCCCGTTCGAGTCCCCGTGATAGAGAGGCTGAACAGTGCAGGCCGATATGGCGAGCGTTGTCCCCAATAGTACAGCAGTTGTTATGGGTCTGATGCTATTCAGAATATGGTCAGGCAACAACATTGACGATCCTCTGTGGAACTACGATAATTTTCTTCGGCTTCTTGCCTGCCAGATTTGATTGCACAAAATCGAGCGCAAGAACAGCCTTTTCGATGGTAGATTGATCCGCATTGCGTGCAATTGTCAAATCACCACGCTTTTTCCCGTTAATCTGGATCGGGATAGTTATCTCGTTATCCACAATTAAAGCAGGATCGTAGTGTGGCCACGGCATTTGGGCAACCAGATTTTTCTCTCCCAAAGCTGCATGACATTCTTCCGCCAGATGTGGAGTCATTGGCGAAATCATGATGATGAAGAAATCCAGTGCTTGTCTTAAGGCAGCCTTCATTTCGTCATCGGCCTGTTCCAGATTTTGCAACTCGGGAGCGAGCTTGTTGACGAGTTCATAAAGGCGTGCCACTGCACGATTGAAAGCAAGCTTTTCAATATCATCTGCCACTTTCGCAAGTGTGCGGTGAGCCGCTTTGGAAATATCAAGTGCTGCCCCTTTTGTTCCGGCTTGCGGTTTGACATGTGCCAATATTTCGGCACTTGACGAAATCAACCGCCAGACACGTTGCACAAAACGGTGGGCACCTTCCGCACCTGCTTCGGTCCAGATAACATCGCGTTCGGGCGGTGAATCGGAAAGCATGAAAAGCCGTGCAGTATCAGCACCATAGGAGGAAATAATATCGTCCGGGTCGACGACATTTTTCTTCGACTTCGACATTTTTTCGATCGAACCGATTTCAACCGGACTACCATCGGATAAAAGTGTTGCACGACGTACGCCATCTTTCTCTTCTATCCGGATATCGGCAGGCGCTACCCACCCGTCCTTGTTGTGATAGGTTTCATGAACAACCATGCCTTGTGTAAAGAGCCCCTTGAACGGCTCGTCAATATTGACGTGTCCGGTCATCTTCATCGCCCGCATAAAAAAGCGCGAATACAACAAGTGGAGAATGGCGTGTTCAATACCACCGATATATTGATCGACCGGCAACCATTTCTTTATCGCTTCCTTGTTCGTCGGCTCATTTTCCCACGGAGCGGTAAAGCGGGCATAATACCACGAGGAATCAACAAATGTATCCATCGTATCGGTTTCCCGCCGTGCGGGTTTGCCACAACGTGGACATTTAACGAATTTCCATGTCGGATGGCGATCAAGCGGATTACCCGGTTTATCAAATGTGACATCCTCAGGCAATTTTACCGGCAAATCGGCACGTGGAACCGGCACATCCCCGCAATCATCACAATGGATAATCGGAATGGGGCATCCCCAATAACGTTGCCGCGAAATACCCCAGTCACGCAAACGGAATTGAACTTTGCGCTCGGCTTGCGGTCGACCATTCAACATCTGTCCTGACAAACGTTTGAGCACTTCCTCGAAGGCAGCCTTCGGCTTTAATCCGTCGAGAAAGCTAGAATTGATCATAATACCGTCTTCGGTATGGGCTTCTTCCGTTACAACAAAACTATCAGGATCCGCACCTTCAGGCAAAACAACCGGACGCACAGGCAATTCATATTTATTGGCAAAATCAAGATCGCGCTGATCATGGGCAGGACAACCGAAAACTGCACCTGTACCATATTCCATCAATACAAAGTTAGCCACATAAACAGGTATTTCCCATTTATCATCAAAGGGATGGACGACTTTCAAGCCGGTATCAAAGCCTTTTTTCTCGGCGGTTTCTATCTCCGCTGTCGAAGTTCCTTTGCGGTGACACTCGTCGATAAAATCTTTGAGTTTCGCATTTTTTTCGGCAAGTTTGCGGGCAATCGGATGATCGGCGGCAATAGCAATAAACGACGCACCGAATATTGTATCGGGACGGGTTGAAAAACACTCGATCTCGTTAAATCCGTCAACCTGTGTGCCGCCGGCAATTTTCCAGCGCAGCAGCGCTCCTTCGGACTTGCCGATCCAGTTGCGTTGCATAACGCGAACTTTTTCCGGCCATTCATCAAGACCATTCAAACCATCCAGAAGTTCCTGACTGAATTTGGTGATTTTGAAAAACCATTGCGTAAGTTCGCGCTGTTCAACCAATGCACCCGAACGCCAACCGCGCCCGTCAATGACCTGCTCGTTTGCAAGCACTGTATGATCGACCGGATCCCAGTTGACCTTGGACGTTTTGCGGTCAACAAGGCCTTTTTCATACATATCGAGAAAAAGCATCTGCTGGCGATGATAATATTCGACATCGCAGGTTGCGAATTCGCGCGACCAGTCGAGAGAAAGCCCCATGGACTTCAGCTGCTTTTTCATGGAAGCAATATTCTGATAGGTCCAGTCTTTCGGGTGAACTTTATGTTGCATAGCGGCATTTTCCGCCGGCATGCCGAAAGCATCCCACCCCATCGGATGCAAAACATTAAATCCGCGGGCGCGTTTATAACGGGCAACCACATCCCCCATTGCATAATTGCGTACATGCCCCATGTGAATGCGTCCCGATGGATAGGGAAACATTTCCAACACATAATACTTCTCGCGCGGGTCGTCATTGTCGGTTTTGAAAACTTCTTTTTTAACCCAGATTGATTGCCATTTCTGTTCTGTCGCGCGTGGATTGTAGCGTTCGGTTGCCATTACAATTATACTCTTGCAAAATGTAGTCAAAAAACTCAATACGTGCTTCACCACGGATTAAGGAAAGCGTCAACCATTTCTATGCGCTTTTATTCATTTTAAATCGATGAAGAAGGGAAAATGACTATGGAAAGGGTTATTGCCCAATGGCAAAAAGTCAAAGAGAACATCGCCAAAGCGTGCATTGATTCCAGGCGCGCACCAGAGGATGTTCAGCTCATTGCAGTGTCAAAAACTTTCGGAATTGAAGAAATCCACCCACTTCTTGAAGCAGGACAACGTGTTTTCGGCGAAAACCGTGTTCAGGAAGCCAAAAGCAAATGGCCGCAATTGCGCGAAGAATTTCCTGATCTCAAACTTCATCTTATCGGGCCGTTACAATCGAATAAAACGGAAGAAGCAGTGCAACTTTTTGACGTGATCGAAACAGTTGACAGAGAAAAAATTGCAAAATTTCTTCAAGAAGAAATGTCAAAACAAAACCGCAGGCTTCCTTGTTATGTGCAGGTCAATATCGGGGAAGAGCCGCAAAAAGCCGGTATCGCGCCGAACGCGGCAGTCGAGTTTGTCAAACACTGCAAGAACGACCATCATCTTGATGTTATCGGATTGATGTGTATTCCACCGGTTGGTGAAAATCCCGGCCCCTATTTTGCCCTTCTTGCAAAATTGGCGAACGAAGCGGGAGTGAAAAAATTATCAATGGGAATGTCGGCGGACTATGAAACGGCCGTTGCGTTTGGTGCCACAAGTGTGCGCGTCGGTTCGGCAATATTCGGTCATCGTCCGCCGATTGTTCACCAATAATCAGCTATCCATGCCACTGCCACCGGCAGCGCCGAAGACCTGGCCTGAACAATAGCTTGCTTCCTCGGATGCAAGCAAAACATAAAGGGGCGCAATTTCAACCGGCTGGCCTGCACGCTTCATAGGTGTTTCTGAACCAAATTGCGGCATGGCTTTCATAAGCTGTCCACCTGCCGGTTGTAGCGGTGTCCAGAATGGACCGGGGGCAACGGCATTGACGCGAATACCTTTCGGAGCGAGCTGTTTTGCCAGCGATTTGGCAAAAGCAACATTGGCAGCCTTGGTTTGTGAATAGTCGAACAAGGTTGCAGACGGGTCAAATGCCTGTACGGAAGACGTAATGATGATGGAACCACCAGCGGGAATGTGTGGCAATGCAGCTTTTGTTACGCGGAAAGGTGCATAAATGTTGGTTTTCATCGTTTTGTCAAAAGATTCGTCTGTGAGATCGGCCAAAGCTTCCACCGCCTGTTGGCGGCCGGCATTATTCACCAGAATATCCAGTCCGCCCAGTTTTTGGACTGCTTCCTCGACCAATTTTTCGCAAAAATGCCGATCGGTCAAATCACCGGGAATTGCAAATCCTTTGCGTCCTGCCTCTTCGATAAGCTTGATGACTTCTTGTGCGTCTGACTCCTCTTCCTTCAGATAATTGATAGCAACATCGGCACCTTCACGAGCAAATGCTATTGCTACAGCTCTTCCGATGCCGCTGTCACCGCCGGTAATCAAGGCTTTCCGGCCTAGAAGTTTACCGGAGCCTTTGTAACTTTTTTCTCCGTGATCGGCCTTTGGCGTCAACTTTGATGCAAGTCCCGGAGCTTGTTGTTTTTCTGTCGAATAAGGTGGGCGGGGATAAGCGTCAAGCGGGTTTTCGAGCGAAGCCTTTGACGCAGATTTCGTCGCTATTCGCTTGCCTTCACGACCCGTTCCACTTTCAAGCGCCTCTTCACGCGAAAGTATCAATTTTTCATCCAACATAATTTTTTCCTTTCAATTACCGAGCACAATTAGAAGTTCTATTGCTTCATTATTTTAACTACTGCCCGGCTTCAGAAAATCGATGCCTTGAAGGATTTTTTCAGTAAAAAACAGACAAAAATTGATAATTTATAATTCTTCTATTTTCCTATCCCAAAATCTTCACAATAAGTTTTTTAAAAACATCAATTAAAAACTTTCAATAAAAACGAAGATAACATTTACTGTAAGTATAAAACATTCATTCCCGATGAAAGTTTTATAAACAACATGTTGCGCGAGGAGAATTGCAACATGAAAAGGAGGAGAAAATGTCGGATAATGTCTATTCCGTATCTAATAATATCAAGAAAAATGCCCTAATTGATCGTGAAACATATCTTCAATGGTATGATGAAAGCATAAAAGATCCCGATGCATTCTGGTCGAAACATGGCCGTCGTATTGATTGGTTCAAACCTTTTACAAAAGTGAAAAATACCAGTTTTCGCGGAAGAGTATCAATAAAATGGTATGAAGACGGTATTACCAATGTCAGTTATAATTGCATCGACAGACATTTGAAAAGTCGTGGCGATCAGGTCGCCATGATCTGGGAAGGTGACAACCCCTATATTGATAAAAAAGTCACCTATAAAGAACTTTACGAAAACGTCTGCCGGTTTGCCAATATTTTAAAAAAAAGGGGCGTTAAAAAAGGCGATCGCGTAACAATCTATTTGCCGATGATCCTTGAAGCAGCCTATGCGATGCTTGCCTGCGCGCGTATCGGTGCAGTACATTCGGTTGTGTTTGCCGGATTTTCGCCGGAAGCACTTGCCGGACGTATTGTTGACTGTGAATCAACCTTTATCATTACGGCCGACCAAGGCGTACGTGGCGGCAAACCTATTCCGCTGAAAGAAAATGTTGACCATGCAATTGACATAGCCGCACGCCAATATGTGCTGGTCAATCAGGTGATGGTGGTGCGCAGAACCGGCGGAAAAATCGGTTGGGCTCCGGGCCGTGATTTCTGGTATCATGAGGAAATGGCCAATGCGAAAACCGAGTGCCCACCAGCGCGCATGAAAGCGGAAGATCCGCTTTTTATCCTTTATACATCGGGTTCGACCGGAAAGCCGAAAGGTGTCCTGCATACAACAGGTGGCTATCTCGTTTATGCTTCCATGACACATGAATATGTGTTCGATTATCATGTCGGCGATGTTTATTGGTGCACAGCCGATGTCGGCTGGGTGACCGGGCATTCCTATCTCGTTTACGGCCCCTTATGCAACGGTGCCACAACTCTTATGTTCGAAGGTGTTCCGAACTTCCCCGATCAGGCGCGCTTTTGGGAAGTTGTCGACAAACATAAGGTCAATATTCTTTATACCGCACCGACAGCCATTCGGGCACTGATGGGAGCGGGTGACGAATATGTCGAACGGTCAAAACGGACGTCGCTGCGCATTCTCGGATCAGTTGGCGAGCCAATCAATCCGGAAGCATGGAACTGGTTTTATCATAAAGTCGGTGATGACCGCTGCCCAATCGTCGATACGTGGTGGCAAACCGAAACCGGTGGCCATATGATTACGCCTTTACCCGGTGCAACCGATTTGAAACCCGGATCGGCAACACTTCCCTTTTTTGGTATCAAACCCGAACTTGTAGACACCGAAGGAGAAGTGCTTGAGGGCGAAAACGACGGTAATTTATGCATTATCGATTCCTGGCCTGGACAAATGCGGACGATTTATGGGGACCATAACCGTTTTGTCGAAACCTATTTTTCTACCTATAAAGGCAAATATTTTACCGGTGATGGCTGCCGGCGTGACCATGACGGGTATTACTGGATTACCGGCCGCGTCGATGATGTCTTGAATGTTTCAGGCCATCGCCTTGGAACAGCGGAAGTTGAATCGGCGCTTGTTTCCGATCATAACGTTTCGGAATCGGCGGTTGTCGGTTATCCGCATCCGATCAAAGGGCAAGGAATCTATTGTTATGTGACACTCATGGAAGGTGTTGAACCAAGCGAAGAATTACGCCAACATCTTATCAAACATGTGAGAAACGAGATCGGACCGATTGCCACACCGGATAAAATCCAGTTTTCACCAAGTTTGCCAAAAACGCGTTCAGGCAAAATCATGCGGCGAATTCTTAGAAAAATTGCCGAAGATGAATTCGAAAATCTGGGCGACATTTCAACACTTGCCGAACCACAGGTGGTCGAAGACCTCATTGCCAACCGTTTGAACAAACATTGAGTAAAAAACGCTATCACCGGAACTATCCGGTGATAGCACGAACTTCCATTGATTTGCTTCCATTAACTTCAAACGCGCAAGCATATTCAGTACCGTTTGGATAAAGGATAGCCTATGCCCATCGGTAACAACAATGATTCTTGAAAGAACAAACAAAGGCAATAACGGGTTTTGAAAATAGTTCTTCAACCGTTTGATCCGGAATTCGGAGGTCCATCGATTTTTTACAAATAACGGAAGCCGCTTCGCCTAATAAAATAGCCATTAAATTGCGCTGACGGATTAAAAAAATAAAGTCCTGGAACTCCTTCGGATAATCCGGCGATTTTATCAAAACCGTTCAGCGGATTAACCGACTACGTGATGAACAAACAGGCACGTAGCCAAACTTTGTTCCGAAACAGGGATTTTCAATCTCTCACACTATTGGACAGGCTTTTGCTTTTATTTTTTAAAAATATTCCAGCGTAAAAGCGGATCGCAATTTATTCCGGTTACATATTCCAGCGGAGAGGAAAAATCAGTTCGGCGTTTTTTCGTTTTCGTCAATCAGACGGGCAGCATCATCGGCGATGCGTTGTTCTTCATCTGTCGGAATAATAAATGCTGCAATCGGACTGTTGAATGTCGTCAACCGGGATTGATTGGCATTATTGGCTTTATAATCGATTTCGATGCCCATCCACCGCAACTGCTCCAATACAGCCTCACGAACCTCCGGTTGGTGTTCACCGATTCCGGCAGTAAAAATGATGGTGTCGAGCCCTTGCAACATGACAGCCAAACGTGCAATTTCCTGAGCAATGCGCAAGTTGAAAACATCAAGCGCCTGTTTTGCCTGCTTCAACTCGGAACTTACCAGATCTCTGCAATCGGCGCTGATGCCGGACATGCCAAGCAGGCCGCTGGAGTGGTAAAGCATATATTCCATGTCGCTGACACTATGGCGATTGTTACGCAATAGATGTATGAGCACTCCCGCATCAAGCGCCCCGCAACGCGTTGCCATTGGCACGCCATCAAGCGTCGTAAAACTCATTGTCGTTTCTGCACTTTGATGATTTTTCAATGCACAGAGACTGGCACCACTTCCAAGATGGGCAACGACAACGTTTTGCGTTCTGACATCTTTTGGTAATTTCGGGAGCTGTTCGGCAATATATTGATAAGAAAGGCCGTGAAAGCCATATTTTTTGATACCGCGATTATGCAAAATCCGGGGAATAGCAAAGCGCCTTACCCTGTCGCTTTGGCCTTGATGAAAAGCCGTATCGAAAGATGCCGTCTGCATAAGCGAAGGATAAAGTTTTTTAACAAGATAAATCAATCTGAGATTGGCAGGCTGATGCAGCGGAGCAAGCGGAATAAGCGACTCCATATAATCCAATGTCTTATCATTGACGACGCAGGCACTCCTGAAGATATCGGCACCATGAACGATCCTGTGACCAACAGCTTTGATATCTCCAATTTCCATTCTTTGAGTAAGCCAGCCGAACACCTGCTTGAGCATTTCTTTGTCATCGGCGTTTTCCGGCAGCGGTGCAGCCGCTATCTGGTCGCCGGTCTTTTCAATACGGAATGAAAAACAATTACGCCTGAGATCAATCGACCCTTTACCAAGACGTTCTGCACGGCCACCATTATTTTCGTAAAGTCCGATCTTTAACGACGAAGAACCGGAATTGAATGTTACAATCCGGTTATTCATGGTGTGCGTGCTCCAGTTTGAAACGTCGCTCGACCATTATTTTTGCAAGAGCTGCAGAAGCAAGGCGCACTTCCACTTTGTCCGATCGGCTGGTAAGAATGATTGGAACACGTGCCCCGAGAACCAGTCCGGCGGCACCGGCGTCGGCAAAATACATCAATTGTTTGGCAAGCATATTGCCAGCCTCGAGATCCGGCACCAAAAGGATATCGGCTTTTCCGGCTACCGGTGAAACAATGCCTTTTATTTCTGCCGCCTTCAAATTGATCGCATTATCGAACGCCAACGGCCCATCCACGACTGCACCGGTAATTTGCCCACGCATCGACATAACGGTCAAGGCTGCTGCATCAAGCGTCGCCGGCATTTTCGAATTGACTGTTTCAACTGCCGCAAGAACCGCAACAAGTGGTTTTTCGAGCCCTAGAATGCGCATAAGATCAACCGCATTCTGGACAATGTCGCGTTTATCATCAAGATCGGGCCGGATATTGATTGCCGCATCGGTGATAAGGAGCGGCTTGGAATAGGCCGGTATATCCATCGCATAAACATGACTGATGCGCCGTTCTGTTCGCAACCCTGATTGGGCACTGACCACCGCACTCAACAATTCGTCTGTATGGAGTGAACCTTTCATAAGTGCCTGAACTTTTCCGCTGGCTGCCAATTCTACGGCTTTTTGCGCGGCAGCATGGCTATGCTCGGTTGGCACCAGTTCCAGACCATCGATTTTGACACCGGCGGCTTTGGCTGCATTGCGTATTTTTTGCTCAGGCCCTATCAGAACCGGCTCCAGAAATTTTTCCTGCCAGGCCTCAATAGCGGCAAGCATGGCTTCTTTTGAACAGGGGTGAACAACACCTGTTTTGATCGGAGGAAGGTTACGTGCCTGTTCAAGATAGGAATCATAACGTCCATGTTTTTTCGACACCATAATTATATCCCTCACTTTAAAAGTCGGTTTTCAAAACCGGTATTTTACAGCCGTTTCATCAGCAAACCAGATTAACCCGAATTCTTTTCATGTTATTTTAATTAATTCCGAGAGAAACATGACCAGGTTTTTGTGTCAAATAAAATAGCATTATTTTATCAACGCTAAACCTTTCATAAAAATATCTAGTTCTGGCGCAGATTTTAAACTGAAAGACCCCGATTATTACTTCGGCGATAGCTATTTTTATGTTGATTTTCGCTAAACATTAACATTCAAATGAGGAATGCCAAAGCGTTATAAAAACCGAACCGGTGATTAAAAGATATCATTATTCAAAAGCCTTCATAGATTCAAAAAATATATGTTTTAATAACAAAGCTATTATTTTTTCGGAAATGCCTTCAGACCCCACAAAAGTCTCACGACCGAATGTAATGGCACGAAAAAATCTATTTATCTTCTTTTGAACGAATCACCGAACATAAATATGTAAAGCTCATCAAACTTTTCATGTCGATTCCAATAATGATTCTTGAATACTTTTCTATTGAAAATAAAAATTAATTTTTACAATATAATACTCTTACTGAGTTTTTATGAACTGATAAAAATCAATAATACTGATGCACGTTACGAAATTCTGTATGTATCAATATGTTTTACCCGAATTTTATATACAAAAATTTTTAGTAATAACACTCATGATAATAGAAGTTTTGTTTTTATAAGAATATAAATTTAAAAAATTATATCAATTATCATGTTATTTATGGAAAAATGTTTTTTAAATTTGTCTATGCTTCATTGGAATTAGAACTGGCAGTCATCCGCTTTTTGAGGGGGATGATAAATTTTTAAAATGTAAAACTTCCTGTTTTTGATTCATTTTTTTACAATAAACTTCTTGGTTAGACAGTTAACAAAGCTTTGACTGTATGGTATAAAACTTAACGGGAACAGCGGGATGACGTTAAACACCTGTTTGTACATGACAGTATTCATAGGTTATTAAAACGGAGTCTGGATAACCATGATGAAGCGTGTTGAAAAACAGGGTTGGCGTAACCAGCTTATTCTCGATAATGCGTTGGACTATGCAATATTAACGGCAGACATGAACGGGCTCATCATGAGCTGGAGTCCGGGGGCGGAAAAACTTTTCGGTTGGAAGCCCGAAGAGGCTATCGGGCAACCTCTTGATATTCTCTTCACCGAAGAAGACCGGATGAATAAACTTCCCGAAACACGTCAACAAATGGCCAGCCTTCATCGCATTGATGCCGTTGAACGTTTTCATCAAAGAAAAGACGGAAGCACATTCTGGGCATCGGGCGACCTTCAGGCTCTTTATAGTGATGACGGCAAACAACAAGGATTTTTAAAAATTGTTCGTGACCGGACTGATGAACAACGCCATTCGGAATCATTACGATTAAGCGAAGAGCGGCTGCGGCTCGCCCAACAGGCAGCGGGTATCGGAGCTTTTGAAATTGATCGCGATCGCAGCATGATCGAAGCGACACCACAATTTTTGAAATTGTTAGGTTTTAAGGAAAGTCCCGAGCTTCCGTTAAGTGACTTTTATTCGGTTATCATTGACAATCCGCGCGACATTGCAAAACAGATGTTGCAAACGAGGCAAGATGAAAGTTTGATCACGCATCTCGAATTTCAGGTCAAGCGTAAAGATACCGATCAATTACGCTGGATCGGCTATTGGGCCGAAGCTGCTCCGAAAGATGTCGGCAATTCAATGAAGCACCGCATCTTAGGCGTTTTGCAAGATGTGACGGAGAGACGCGAGGCGCAGGAAAAACAAGCCATTCTTTCCGGCGAGCTTGCCCACCGTGTGAAAAACATTCTGGCCATTGTTCAAAGTATAGCCAATCAGACACTGACTGAAGAAACGTCGATGACAAAAGCGCTACAGAATTTTTCTGTGCGTCTTAACGCACTTGCCCATGCGCAGGATATTTTAACGCAAGGGGCAGCCAACAGTGCCGATCTCCAACAGATTGTCGAAAGCAGCCTTGATATCCATGACAAAACCGGAAAAAGATTTATCGTTTCGGGCCCGCAGGTTTCCCTATCGCCGCAAACAGCTCTTTCCATGGCTTTGGCGTTACACGAATTGAGCACCAATGCAGTTAAATATGGGGCACTTTCTACAAAAACCGGCGTCGTGGAAATCAATTGGACAATCGAAAAAAACGAATTCCATTTTTCGTGGCGCGAAAAAGGTGGCCCAGTGGTTCATGAACCCACAAAACTCAGTTTTGGTAGCAAGCTGATTAAACGCCTCCTACCTGCACGATTTAACGGTCATGCCGATTTGAATTACGATCCGGACGGCTTTTCGTTCGAACTTTTTGCTCCCAAAACCGTTCAGAATTTCCCTGATCAATGAAAGAAAGATATTCGTACAGCCTATTTTTAAATCATGATGTTTTTGGAATTTTATAGGCATCTCACAATCGGGTTGCCGTTTATTGAAACGGGGAACATTATTTCAGAATGACTGTCTTTGTATTTGATCTTTACAGTCAATTGCCCGCAATGGATTTTCCCCGCCAAACGATCTTTCAAACAGACAATTAGCAGTAAACTGTCGCACTGTTCACAAACCCATTCGATAGCTTCACACGAAGATATTTTCTACCTGAACAATATTAAAATGATTAATTTTACCTTAAATTTGTTAAAAATATTTCTTTTAATTATGATAATATCATACAATATTTAAAATATTATTTAACATCAATATTTTATTTGTTATTTTGAGATAATAACTTGAAATTGTATCAATTAAACAATCCGGAAATGATTTTTAAGCTATCTCTTATTTTATAAATTAAATTTTTTCGCCATTCATTTTTCGATCACACCGACAAAAGGTAATTGCCGAAATGCGTGTCCGGCATCCATTCCATAACCGACAACGAACTGATCCGGACAGGAAAAGCCTACAAAATCGGCCTCGATATCGGCTTTGCGGCGCATTGCTTTATCAAGGAGGGCTGCAATGAAAATGCGCCCCGCCCCGCGATTTCTCAAAAGATCGCGCACAAATTTGAGTGTTTTTCCTGATTCCAGAATATCGTCAATCAACAAAATATCACGCCCTGTAATATCGCTATCAAAATCATGAAGAAGTTTGATTTCTCCACTTTCCTGACCGGCGCCATAGCTTGAAATTGTGATAAATTCGACTGACGAGCTTACACCAACGCGGTGAAGCTCCCTTATAAGGTCAGCGGCAAAAATAAACGAGCCTTTTAAAACCGGCAGCACCAACAGATTTTGCGGCCTCTTAGCTGCAATTTCGCTTGCTATGACACGGTTGCGTTTTGCAATATCCTCTTCAGAAAAAAGAACTTCAATCGACTTTCCATCAATAACAGGCATTTTATGATCCATATAAAAATTTATGGTTGCGGCCTAACACAGACATTCGCGCTAAGAAAGCTTTTGACGACAATAAATTTTAACCGCGACTTAACCATATTCGTTAAGGATAGGAAAAATAAGGTTATCCGGTCAAGGTTTCCAAGGTGCCTTTATATGATCGGAAAAGTTGTCTTTAAAGGAAATGGCGGCCGACAAGGCCATGCCGGATTAACATTCGTGCGGGAAGAACAGGTAATTTAAGAGTGATTCGTTTCGAAAATGTAGGCTTGCGTTATGGCATGGGGCCGGAAGTCCTCCGTGATATAAGCTTTTATATTCCGCACGGATCATTCCAGTTTTTGACCGGGCCATCGGGGGCCGGCAAAACCACCCTGCTGCGTTTGATGTTTCTGGCATTAAAGCCGACGCGCGGTCTTATCAACATATTCGGTCACGATACTGCACTTTTAAAACGACAGGATATGCCAAAATTACGCCAGAGGATTGGTATTGTTTTTCAGGACTTCCGGCTGCTTGACCATATGACAACCTATGAAAATGTTTCACTTCCCTTACGTGTAAGAGGCCGTGAGGAAGCAACCTATCGGGCCGAGGTCGAAGAGCTTCTTCAATGGGTGGGGTTGGGTGAGCGTATGGATGTATTGCCGCCGGTTCTTTCCGGCGGTGAAAAACAGCGTGTGGCAATAGCCCGCGCATTGATTGACCAGCCGGAAATATTGCTTGCCGATGAACCGACAGGTAATGTCGACCCTGTCCTTGCTCGCAGATTGTTGCGGCTTTTTATCGAGCTTAACCGTTCGGGCACAGCTGTGATTATTGCAACCCACGACGTCAATCTGATGGAACAGGTTGATGCGCGTCGCATGGTATTAAATGATGGAAGGCTTGAACTTTATGACTGAGCTTTCATCACCGCAAAACCCGACAAGGTTCTGGCCAAAGAAAAATGCTCCTGCACAAACTTCGATCGTACCTGCTTCCGACGTTGCCGGGCAAGCACTTGTTGTTGTCATTGCGATAATGACATTCCTTGCCTCTCTTGCAATTGGCGGTGTCGATCTCATTGCCTATTCCGCACATAATTGGGAAAGCCAGATATCACGCGAAGCAACAATTCAAGTCCGGCCGACTGACGGTCTCGATATCGAAAAAACACTGAATTATGCTGTCGAACTTGTGAAAGGGTTTCAAGGGGTGAAGTCGGCGAAAATCATCGACCGTACTCAAACCGAACGGCTACTCGAACCCTGGATCGGGACGGGACTGGAATTGAAAGAACTTCCCGTTCCCCGTCTTATTGTCGTGACGCTTGATGATACCAATACCGCCGATTTCGGCATGATCAGCGATGCCATTGCGACACAAGTACCCGGTGGCAGTTTTGATGACCACCGCAACGCGATTAACCGGCTTGTCACAATGGCAAATGCAACAATTATTATCGGTCTCGTCATATTGGCACTCGTCATTTCTGCCTTGACACTCACAATCATATTTGCAACACGCAGTGCCCTTTCAGCCAATCAGCACATTGTCGAAGTGTTGCACTTTATCGGCGCCGAATCAGGTTTCATTGCCCGCCAGTTCGACTTTCATTTTTTCAAAACCGGTTTCAAAGGTGCTCTTCTGGGGGGGGTGTCAGGTGTTATCGTTTTCCTTGCGTTTTCGTTGTGGACGCGTTTTACCGCGGGCACTGCGGGAAGCGATCAGGCTTCTGCACTATTCGGCCGTTTCAGTCTCGGCCTTGCAAGTGATATCAAAATTTTCATATTGATCGGTTTCGTAGCACTTTTAACCATGATAACGAGCCGCCTGACAATTTTGAGCCAATTAAAATCCATCGACCGCAGGGAAAGTGATCTGTTCTGACGATGAGCGAATACACCTTATATGCACAATTGGCTGATCCCGAGCAGAAGCAAAAAAAGCTTCGCCAGATCAGATTGCTGCGTTGGAAAAGGCGTTTTTTCAAACATCTTCCTCCGGTCAGTATCTTTATACTCGTTTGTATTATCCTGTTCGGTGCCGGTTTTTTCTATTTCAGCGAAAAAGTATATCGCCTTGTTCCACCCGATCCGTTAGTTGAAGCGGATGGAATTATTGTATTAACTGGTGGCGAACGGCGGGTAGAGGCAGGTGTTGGCCTGCTTGCCAAGGGATTGGGTAAACGGTTATTGATCAGCGGTGTCAATCCGTCGACCAATAAGCAGGCTTTGATCCGCGTCACCCATAGTGATCCGCAACTTTTTGAATGTTGTGTCGATCTCGGCCGTGAAGCAATCAATACAATCGGCAATGCGGAAGAAGCCACAGACTGGATTAAAAAAAACCATTATCAAAAGGTTTATGTCGTCACCAACGACTATCACATGCCACGATCTTTGCGTGAACTGAACCGGTTGATGCCGGATATCAACTTTATCGCCTATCCAATCAGCGAAGGAGCCGGCGAACAAAGTCTGCTTAGGCAATTGGGCGAATTACGACTGCTTGCAAGCGAATATATCAAATTCATCGGCGCCGAACTGCGCGCCTATCTATGATAGTCCGAAGCAATTTCCCCTTCGGGCATACCTTTCATGCAAGTTGAAAAAGCTTCAGGATTTAATGGCCACAGACTATTGTCATTCAGCGCTTGAAATCGGCAACTTTTGCCGAAATGACATCAATTGCATCCTTGGGACGCATTTTCACCTGAAAACCGCGGCCACCACCATTGATATAAATTTTATCAAACAATTCGGCCGTTTTCTCGAAAACCGTCGGTAAATGCCGCCTTTGCCCGAAAGGCGAGATACCGCCAACCTTGTAGCCGGTGAGTTTTTCGGCTTCCTCGACGCTCAACATTTCGGCATGTTTTCCACCAAAGGCGGCGGCAAGTTTTTTCATATTGGCTTCCTGATCGGATGGCAAAACTGCAACATGGGGCTTACCGTCAACGCTGACCATCAGTGTTTTGAAAACGGTTTCCGGATCAGCCCCGACAGCTTCTGCCGCTTGCATTCCCACACGATCGGCATGCGGATCATATTGATAAGTGATAAACTCGTATTCGATTTGATTATGATCCAGAAAGGCTGTTGCCGGAGTGGTTTTTGACACTTTAGACTTCCTTCTAATTCTATTTTTATCAAAGCATCCATTCGATCAAGACAAACTAGTCGCGCGATAAAGCGGCAACGGGGTCAAGTTTAGAGGCATTGCGTGCAGGCAGAAAACCGAAGCCGATGCCGATAAGTGTGGAAAAAACAAAAGCTATAATAATCGAACCTGTCGAGTAAACAAGTTTAAACGGTGCGCCGCTTACTGCAAAAATCCACCCGACCGAAAGACCAAGCAAAATCCCCAAGGCACCACCAATCAGACAAACAAGGACAGATTCTATCAGAAATTGCTGGAGAATATCACTCTGTCGTGCTCCCACAGCCATACGCACACCAATTTCATTGATACGCTCCGAGACTGTTACAAGCATGATATTCATTACACCGATGCCGCCGACCAGAAGTGAAATCAACGCAATGGATGCAACCAGCAAAGTCAAAACCTGTGTACTTGCAATAACCTGTTCACGAAATTCTTCGGAATTGCGAATGAAAAAATCTTCTGTGCCATGCCGCATAATGAGAAAGCGTTTAACCGCGGCCTCCGCCAAACGTGAATCAACATTATCGGCAACTTTAAGGGTAATCGAACGAACGGTCTTATTGCCAAGAAAACGTGTCTGCACAGTGGTATAAGGCAAATAAAGTTGCAAAGTGTCGGAAGGCGGCCCCATTTGCTGCAATTCGATTACGCCGACAATACGGGTAGGAACTTTGCCGACCAGAACGACCTGTCCGATCGGACTTTCGTGGCTATCGGGAAAAAGTGTTGGCACAGCCTGCTTTTCAACCACCAGATCGGTGGCACGTGAAGCCACACTTTCGGAATCGAATAGGCGCCCTTCAACGAGTTTTGCCCCTTGTGCTTTGAAATATTGGTCGCTCACGCCATAAACGGTCACATTGGATTCGATCGAACCATAGCGGACAGTGGAAGATGTTGTAACACTCGGAGTGACTGCATCGGCATAAGGTTGTTCGGAAAGTGCTGTTGCATCGGAATCGACCAATGTTGTGACTTTGCCCGATCGCATATCGGCAAAGCTCTTTCCGGCAAAGATATTCAATGTATTGCTTCCCAGGCTATTGATGTTTTCAAGAATCTGTTTTTGCGTACCATTTCCCAAAGCAACCATGGAAACAACCGCTGCTATACCGATAATCACCCCGAGCATCGTTAAAAATGTGCGCATACGATGCGCATTCATTGACAACAAAGCCATACGGAAAGCTTCATGAAAGCGGTCAAGAAAGGATCTCAACATTCCGATTTTTTTGTTGCTGACAACTTCGGTTGCAACTTCGTCGGCATGGCCGGTGGCTACTTCTGTCGGGCGGTTAGGGTTATCCGACAAAATCTCCCCGTCGCTGATTTCAATAATCCGTTCTGCTTTTTTGGCCACCGACATATCATGCGTCACAATGATGATTGTGCGCCCTTCTGCGTGGATTTCCTCCAGAATGCGCAAGACTTCTTCACCGCTATGGCTATCAAGTGCTCCCGTCGGTTCGTCGGCAAGGATAACCTCGCCATTATTCATCAATGCGCGGGCAATCGAAACACGTTGCTGTTGACCACCGGAAAGTTGCCCCGGCCGATGGGTGATGCGTTCGCCCATACCGAGACGTTGTAACAGGGCAGTCGCACGCCTTTCCCTTTCATGGGGAGAACGTCCGGCATAAATGGCCGGAATTTCGACATTATCAAGCGCTGTCAATTCACCAAGCAAATGATAACGCTGGAAAATAAAACCGAAATGATCACGACGAAGAGCAGAAAGTTCATCAGCGGAAAGTTGCGAGGTTTCTTTACCTGAAATTTTGTAACTTCCCGAACTTGGCCGATCAAGACAGCCTAGAATATTCATCAAGGTCGATTTGCCCGAACCCGATGCGCCGACAATTGCCACCATCTCGCCGCGATAGATAGTGAGATTAAGGCCTTTCAGGACACGCACACTGGTTTCGCCCGCGGGAAATTCGCGTACGACATCTTTCAAAACAATGACCGCATCTTTGTGAGTGTTTTCCATTGATCAGAACGGCCCCATCCGGTGACGGCTTCCGGATGCAGAAGGCATGGTGCCGTTGCTGACGCCGGTTACAACCGTTTCGCCTTCTTCCAGTCCTGATATAACCTCGACCATCACTTTATTATTCAGTCCGGTTTCAATGTTGCGGGCTTCAAGCTTGCCGTTTTTGTCAAGAACATTGACCACCGCTTTTTTGCCCGAAACATCATTCAATGCATCACTCGGTATAAGCAGCACTTTTTCGGCGCGCCCCAGAATAATATGGACTTCCGCTGTCATATAAGTGCGCAAAACTCCATCATCATTCGGAACATTGAATGTGCCATTATAATAAATGGCCTGTGAAGTCGACGAGCTTGAAGAAGCCGTCGAGGATGAATTGAAGCTGATATCATTACGGATGGATTCCGGTGCCGGTTCGATTTTTTCCAACCGGCTTTCATAGCGCCGCGTACGATTGCCTAAAACATTGAAATAAAGGTCCTGACCGGGTTTGACATTGATAACATCGGCTTCGGATATTTCGGCACGAACAGTCATGACCGACAAATCACCAAGAATAACAATTGTCGGTGCCGATTGTACCGCGTTGACGTTCTGGCCTTCCTGAACGACGGTGGCAAGAACTGTACCATCGGAAGGTGCCGTTACACGCGTATAACCGAGATTGACTTTGGCTGTCTCGACATCAACTTCCGCCTGTACAATCTGGGCTTTCAACTGGTCGATCTGTGCGGCACGGATTTTGACTTGCGCATCGGCATCATCGAAATCGGCTTTGGAAACCGCATGCGAAGAGATCATGTTTTGCTGGCGGTTCATATTTTGTTTGGCAAGAACAAGTTGCGCTTCCTGCTCGGCGAGTTTTCCGCGGTAATTGGCGAGAGCTGCTTCCTTGCTTTTCAAATCGTTTGTCTGGGTTGTCGGATCGATTTCGGCAAGTAAATCACCCTGTTTGACAATGCTTCCGGGCTTTACTTTCATCGAAACAATACGACCTGTTGCGCGTGCACCAACAGCAACCAGCCGGTGCGGCTTGATTGTACCGTTGGCAAGAACGCTGACCTCGATATCTCCTTTTTTGACCTTCGACGTCATATAGGTTGGCGCAGTCGTCGAAAAAAACGCCGAGTGAATAAATATCAAAAGCACGATCAGTGCAATCACAGCAATAATAATGGTGACTGTTTTTTTTGCTTTCATCGCGTTTTGCTCTCTGTTTCAACTTTTCTGATGTGCGGCCCTGTATAACCGTCGACAATTTCCGGCTTCGTATCGTCTACCGCGCCATCCCATCCACCACCTAAAGCTTTCATGAGTGAAATATAGTCCTTGGTAATCAATACCCGACTTTCAATAAGCGACTGTTCGGATGAATACTGCGACCGCTCGGCATTCAACAGTTCAAGAAAACTGGTATTGCCGCTTTGGTAAAGCGAACGGGACAAGCTTAGTGCCTTGGCGTAAGAATTGGCGGCAATGGCAAGTTTTGCCGAGCGCTGTCTTTCTTTGCTCATCGACACAAGTGCATTCTCGACATCTTCCAATGCCGTCAACACGCTGCTTCGATAATTGATAAAAGATTGGTCACGCTGGGCACGGGCAACCTCGACAGCTGCAATTCTCTGCCCACCTTCAAAAATCGGTATACTCAAGCCCGGTCCCGCCGACCAGCTGATTGAAGAACTTTTCCCAAGCTCTCCCGGTTGGGTGGCAGAGGTTGAAATATTGCCGGTCAACGTCAAAGACGGATAACGGTCGGCCTCCTTCTGGCCGACGCGAGCTGTTGCCTGCGCATATTGGCGTTCAGCCAGCCGAACATCCGGACGTGTCAGCAGAATATCGGCAGGAACGCCCGCCGGTATCGGCCATTTCGGTTCAGGAATTTTACCCGTCTTTGCCATTATATCATCAAGAGCTATCGGGCTTTGACCTGTTAAAACAGACAAACGATGGATCGTGATTGCCAGATTGGCTTGCATCTGCGGAATACCGGCTTCGGTAGTGGCAGCCTGTCCTTCGGCATTGGATACATCAAGCTGGGAAACCGCGCCGGCGGCAAATTTATCTTTGGTCAATTGTGCCGTACGCCGTTGGGCAATCGCGGTGCGTTGGGCAAGTGCTATCTGTTGTTGTAGCCCGCGTATTTCCGCGTAATTGGTTGCAACATCTCCAATGAGGGTAAGCATTGTTGCGCGCATATCTTCTTTGGCGCCATCAAGCCCGTATTTTGCCGCCTCGACTGCCCGCCGGTTGGCGCCGAAAAGATCAATCTCCCAACTTGAATCAAGCCCACCACGATACTGGCTTCGTTCCGGTCCCCCTGCCGATTTATTCCGGTTGGCCGAAGCAGAGCCGTCTATGCTTGGCAATAATGTTCCGGTTGTCTGCCACAAAGTTGCTCTTGCTTCACGCACCCTTGCTTTTGCCGACTGGACATCATTGTTACCAGCAATCGCATCAGACACGAGCTTATCAAGCAACGGATCATTGAACCGCTGCCACCAGTCGGCAAGTTCCGGCGGTGCTGAAGGCGTTTCACGTGAATCGGCACTCCACCTGGAATGAAGCTTGAAAACCGGCTTTTGATAGTCAGGTCCGACAAGGCAGCCCGAAAGCAAAAAAAAGCCCGTAAGCACAGCCAAAGAAAGAGTTGATCGGCCGACAGTTTGCAAACGGCGTTTCTGCATTATTTTCCTGCTCCGATCGAAAAGCCATATAGCCAGACAAACGTTTTATCGCGCTTCTTATTCCATAAACTGCAATGAAAATCCCGTGAAATTTTGTTCATGTTCAATCAAATTCAACAAGCGAGAAGAAACAATGACGGCTTTTTCATGAAAGGTCGAAATGCATGATAACCGGCACATGATCGGACGGTTTTTCCATTCCTCTTGCCTCAGTCAATATGTCCATTTCTTGCATATGTGGTACAAGATCGGGAGATGACCAGATATGATCCAGCCTGCGCCCGCGATTGGACGAGGCCCAATCTTTGGCCCGATAGCTCCACCATGTGAAAATCTTTTGCGGTTCGGGAATTTTCTTGCGCATAAGGTCGACCCACCCGCCTTGAGAACAAAGTTCAATCAATGTTCTGGTTTCTATCGGCGTATGGCTGACAATTTTCAAGAGTTGTTTATGCGACCAGACATCATTTTCATAAGGTGCAATATTGAGGTCTCCGACGAGAATGCTTGAAAGCCCGTCGCCCATATCGGCTTTGATAGCTTTCATTTCTTCCAAAAAATCGAGCTTATGACGAAATTTCGGATTGATCTCGGGGTCCGGTTCATCTCCACCCGCGGGAACATAGAAATTATGTATGCGGATATGTTTGTTACCCGCCTTTATGACAACCGCAACATGCCGGCAATCATGCTTGTTGCAGAATTCTTTTTTTTCGACCTCCTCGAATGGCCGCAACGATAGAGTTGCAACACCGTGGTAACCTTTTTGTCCATGAACAGCTATGTGTTCATATCCGGCCGCACGAAAAGCTTTATAGGGAAATTTATCATCCGGACATTTGGTTTCCTGCAAACACAAAATATCCGGTTTTTCTTGCTGCAAAATTTGCAGAACAAGCGGCAAACGCAAACGAACCGAATTGATATTCCATGTAGCAATTGAAAAACTCATCAAACTCATACCTTGATTGAAATTTAGCAGTTGTGAGTTCTTTAAGCGCAAAAGGAGACAAAATCCAGTTTTAGCCAAGTCGGCATTGTTTCCTGAATTTTCTTGACCGGAAGCAGGCTATGAATTCCGCCAATTTCGGAAAATTATTTCCCCGACAATGAGGCACTTTGCCAAACAAATATAACTTTTAATAAATCAATATAACGAATCTGTCTAAAAATTTATATTCATTAAATTAAAATATTAAAACAGAAAAATTAAAATAAAAAATTAATTTAATATTTAAATTAAAAATATTTCTATTTAAATAGATAAAAACAATTATACAAAAATCATGATAAATTTTATATAAAAAAGTTATGTATTTTGACTGATTTCGAATTTAAATTATCACAATTAATTTCCGTTTCTTTTCATAGAAATGCGTTGATAGGGAATATCGAACATCCCTTTGGCAAACCGCACACCGGTGCGAACATTGGTAATCTGAACAGTTGTCTCGAGATTTTGTTTATCGACAATGGTCCATTGCAAAAGTTCATAAGTCTTGGAGTCAAAGATCATACGGATTTGGCCTTTGCCCAATGTTTTATCGGCGAGAACAATTGTGGTTGACCCCTGATCCTGACTGACGTTTAGAAGTTTGCCGTCCGAAAGATCAATCTTCGTATCAAGCAACATTTTCATCGGCGTTTGTGACAATTGGTATAGATCCCAAGTGTCAAGTTTTCGATTGTTGATCGCGACAGACTTGCCGTCGGTAATGACACGCACCGGTGAATTTTTATAACTGAAACGGATTTTTCCCGGTCTTTCGAGATAAAACGTCCCTTCGGTCATTTCACCTTTCGGACTGAATTGGACAAAATCACCCGTCATTGTCTGTATTGCAGCAAAATGATTGGCAATATCCTGTGCATGCGCCGCCAAATTCGTATTCTGGGCGAACGCTGCCGGCATCGCTGTGGCCGATGTTGCGATCCCAGCTGTTGCAAGAGCAGCAGCAACGAAAAGACCTTTGAAAACGGAAGCACATTTTTTTGTCATTCATTATCTCCTGCATTCATCTTTGCAGTAACCTGTGGCATCACTATGACAGACGGCTTGTCAGCTGCTATCAGAAGTAAAATTTTAGAAATTTTCGCCCTCTTCGGGAACCAGAATTTCGCGTTTTCCGGCATGGTTGGCAGGGCTTATCAATCCCTCTGCTTCCATCCGTTCGACGATTGTTGCAGCACGATTATAACCGATCCCGAGACGGCGCTGGATATAGGAAGTTGAAACACGGCGATCTCTTAGAACAACAGCAACTGCCTGATCGTAGGGATCCTGCGAATCTTCAAAATGGCTCGTCCCACCGGAAACGTCATCAGCGTTGTCATCGTCACTTTCTTCGGTCACTGCTTCAAGGTAATCGGGGACGCCTTGGGTCTTCAAATGCTGGACAATCTGTTCAACCTCTTCATCCCCGACAAACGGTCCGTGCACACGCTGGATACGGCCGCCGCCCATCATGAAAAGCATGTCTCCCTGCCCTAACAGATGTTCTGCGCCCTGTTCACCAAGAATGGTGCGACTATCAATCTTGGACGTAACCTGAAATGAAATACGCGTCGGGAAATTCGCCTTGATTGTACCGGTGATAACATCGACAGATGGACGTTGCGTTGCCATAATCACATGGATACCGGCAGCACGGGCCATTTGTGCCAAGCGTTGGATAGCACCCTCGATTTCCTTGCCGGCGACCAGCATCAAATCTGCCATTTCATCAATGATGACAACAATATAGGGCATAGTTGTAAGATCGAGAGTTTCGGTCTCGTAAATCGGTTCGCCAGTTTCATGGTCAAAACCGGTTTGAACTGTGCGTGAAAGTTGTTCGCCCTTGCGTTCGGCTTCCTTTACCCGTTCATTGAAGCCGTCAATATTCCTGACACCGACTTTCGCCATCTTGCGATAGCGTTCTTCCATTTCGCGCACCGCCCATTTCAAAGCAACAACGGCTTTTTTCGGATCGGTAACAACCGGCGTCAAAAGATGCGGAATTCCGTCATAAACGGATAATTCCAGCATTTTCGGGTCAACCATAATCATCCGGCACTGCTCCGGCGTCATCCGGTAAAGAAGCGAAAGAATCATCGTATTGATTGCAACCGATTTACCTGAGCCGGTCGTGCCGGCAACCAAAAGATGTGGCATCTTGGCAAGATCGGCTATAACGGCTTCACCGCCTATTGTCTTGCCCAAAGCAAGTCCAAGCTTGGCTTTATTCTGGTAGAAATCTTGTGTTGCAATGATTTCACGTAAATAAACAATCTGGCGTTTCGGATTGGGAAGCTCGATGCCAATAACATTGCGCCCCGGAACAACTGCAACGCGAGCCGAAATGGCACTCATTGAACGGGCTATATCGTCGGATAAGCCGATAACGCGTGACGATTTGATACCTGGAGCCGGTTCGAATTCAAAAAGTGTTACGACCGGTCCTGAACGTGCGTTAATAATCTGTCCTTTGACACCGAAATCTTCCAACACACTTTCAAGCTGACCTGCTCTGTCCTTCAACGCTTCGGGTGTGAGAACATCGCTCTTGTCTACCGGTTCGGGTTCGGCCAAAAAGTCGACGCTCGGCAATTCAAATCCGTCGGTTTGTCTAGGGCTGGCTTTGCGTTGCGGCTCATTTTGAGGAATCTCTTCCTCTTCAACAAACGGCATTTCACCTTTCTCGTCAGAAGGTGCCGAAAAATCCGGTTCAACACGTCCCCGACCGGAATAACCGCTTACACGAACATCCGGCACTGGCGGGAACATAGGTTCCCTGCGATGGAAAATCCGGCCGATTTCTGCTCGCAACAAATAGAAAAGATGCATCGTTCCGCCAAGAACAGTCACTATCAGAGAGGCTCGTGCCGGCTCGTCATCATCATCCATCACCATGCACGTGTCCGACCTGCGTCTTCTGGATTTTGCTTTTTTCTTGAGGCTACGACGACCGACGACACCACCGGCAATGGCAGCTGTCCAGAATGCCAAGGGGCCGAAAATTGCAGCAATGATCGACGTCGAAACAACCGCGGGAAGTGAACCGAGAAACAGATAGGCGAAATTCAGAATTTTGTCGCCAAAAACTCCACCAAGCCCGATAGGCATTGGCCAATGCGCAAAAGGCGGCACCAGCGCGATAACACCGGAAAAACAGAATGCTGAAATCAGCCAGAAGAAAATCCGGTGTGCGAGCCTTCCTATGTCTTTCTGGGCAATAAGAAGAACTGCCCAAAAAAATGGCGGAAGAAGGGCTGCAACGCTTGCAAGCCCGAAAAATTGCATAGCGATATCGGCGAAAACAGCACCCGGCCACCCCATGACATTTGTAACCGGATTATCATTGGCATAGCTCAGGCAGGGATCTGCAACATTCCATGTTGCGAGAGCGGCCGCAGCAAGCCCGATCAACACCAAAATACCGATGCCGATAAACGAGCCGATCTGTCGGGAAAACATCTCCACCAGATGCGGGCTTTGGTAAGCTCCATCTGTTGTCAAATCAAAGGGGGATGAATCCTGATGCATAACCTAACCTGAAAAACCCAAAAATAATCGAAAGACAATTTTTAGGAGCGACTATAAAACGAGAGAGTTAACGGGCTATTAACCAATCGAAAAAACGACAGGCAAAATAAAAAGCCCGCTTTAAAAGCGGGCTTGGAATTTTACTTCTTTTTAAAAAGATTTTACTGGATTGTTTCACCGTGAAGGGAAATGTCCAGCCCCTCGATTTCCTGTTGTTTGGTCGGACGCAATCCGATTACGGCCTTAACGACATATAGAATAATGGTGGTTACAATGGCAGTATAGATAATGGCCACGAGAAGACCAAACCCCTGATTGAGCACAGAAACTTTCGTATAGGCTTCCTGATCAGTGAAGAAAATATCGGAAGCAAAATATCCCGTTAAAAGTGCGCCGATAACACCTCCCACACCGTGAACTCCGAAAGCATCGAGCGAATCGTCATATCCCAATGCACGCTTCACAAAGACTGCAGCAAAATAGCACACCGGTCCCGCAACAATGCCAATGATAATAGCGCCACCCGGTTCAACGAAACCTGCAGCCGGAGTAATGGCAACAAGTCCGGCAACTGCACCGGAAATAATTCCCAAAACCGAAGGCTTTTTGGATACGGCCCATTCGGCAATCATCCAGCACAAGGCCCCAGCAGCTGTTGCAATTTGCGTATTCAACATTGCAATGGCTGCAACTTTGTTGGCAGCACCCGCAGACCCTGCATTGAACCCGAACCAGCCAATCCATAAAAGCGAAGCACCAATCATCGAAAGTGACAGATTATGGGGTGCCATATTGACTGTCCGATATCCCTGACGCTTGCCAAGAACAATTGCGGTAATCAAACCGGCAACACCGGCATTGACGTGAATAACCGTACCACCGGCAAAATCGAGTACCCCGTCTTTTCCGAGGAACCCGCCACCCCAGACCCAATGGCAGATCGGTGCATAAACCAGAAGCGACCATAGCCCCATGAACCACAGCATTGCCGAAAACTTCATTCTTTCAGCGAATGCACCGGTAATCAATGCCGGTGTGATAATGGCAAAGGCCATCTGGAAAGCGACCCAAAGATAGGTCGGAAATGTTCCGTTAAGGTCATCAATAGAAATGCCTTTCAGGAACATTAGAGAAAAATCACCGTAATAGGGATTTTTTCCGGAAAAAGCGAAAGAATAGCCCGCAACAAACCAGATCACGCTGATCAGACAACATATTGCAAAGCTCTGCATCATTGTTGCCAGAACATTTTTCTTACGCACCATGCCGCCGTAAAAAAGGGCAAGCCCCGGAATTGTCATGAGCAAAACAAATGCCGTCGAAACAAGCATCCATGCTGTATCACCCGAATCGAGCTTTGCCGGAATTTCGGTTACAACTTCGGTTACCGTTTCAACTTCCTGCGCATAGCCCGCATTCGCTCCGATTAACGCAAACGCACCCGCCACTACCGGCGCCCATTTTTGAAAACTCTTCATAAAATCTCTCCATTCGGAAAAGAACGTGCACCACCTTCACTCTTCGCTACGTTCACTCATTTCAATCTGTAACAAGTTTCATGCCAACTGCTTTTCCTTGCCGTTTTCCCTGCACAAACACGCCTAGCTGTTGATCATTTATCTTTTATGCCTATTTTTTAGGCATTGTGCTTTTGAAAAGCTTTCCTTTAGAGAGCATTTTCATCGGTTTCGCCGGTACGTATGCGCAAAGTTCTATCAAGAGACCAGACAAATATTTTACCGTCGCCAATTTGTCCGGTTCGGGCTGCCTCGGTAATAACTTCAAGTACCCGATCAAGCTGGTCGCTAGGAACAACAACTTCTATTTTAATTTTGGGCAAGAAACTGATTGCATATTCGGCACCGCGATAGATTTCGGTGTGTCCTTTCTGGCGCCCGTACCCTTTAACCTCGGTAATGGTGAGCCCATCGATCCCCATACCTAAAAGAGCGTCTTTCACTTCATCAAGTTTGAATGGCTTTATAATTGCAGAAATGAATTTCATAGCTTGTCTTCTCCTCGAACTGGTTCGACCAAAAATAATCTGAAAATTTTCAACCACAGGATTAGCTATTCAAGGTTCATGCCAATTGAAGATCGGACACAAAAGAATTTTGAAAATAACGTTTTTCCCGACACCAAGAGGATATGGAAAAGAGAGCGATAACTCTTTTGATTTATCAAAATATAATAGTCGCTATTTTTCGCTTTACGCACGTAACAAGCTGCAATTGAACGGATTATGTTTCAGGAAAATTGCGAAAGAGAATTGTATACTTCGAGCTGAAGAAATATCGAATTTTCGAGAAAATAGATATTGCGAAACCGCATCTTCAAAACCGCTATAATGGCTGGAAAAATACTCAATATAAATATTTCATAAAATGATAATGATATAGAACCGGAAAAAAGCCGTTAGTCAGCGATATTTGTAACCGAATAGCAAAAATGGATAAGGCCTTATACGTCAAAACAAGATATCGTTTCTAGTGAGCTAAAATACCTGATAGCTGCACCAAGCCAAGAGATAAGGATGAACGCGGCATAATGAGCGAAAATTCCACTTCTGCCGCATTCAATTTTTGATCTGTTATGATTTTGGCTCCACAAGGCGGATAAGCCCTTCCTGTGCTACACTTGCAATCAATTTTCCGTCGCGGGTGTAAATATATCCTTCACTTAAACCGCGTGCTCCATGTGTATTCGGGCTTTCAATATCATAAAGCATCCAGTCATCAAGACTGAACGGACGATGAAACCACATGGAATGGTCGAGACTTGCCGGAATAAGACCGGGCGTGAAGATGGATAATCCATGAACAATCAGTGAGGTATCAAGCAACGTCATGTCGGAAAGATAAGCAAGCAGAGCGGAATTGAGACTTCTCGTACTGGCGACTTTTCCATTAAGTTTGAACCAGCAGCGTTGAACCGGCTGATGTTTGTCGCGCGTGAGATAATCTTCAAGATCAATCGGACGAATTAAAAATGGACGCTGCTCGTTCCAGTAGTTGCGGATATTTTCCGGTGCCGATTCAAGAATAGCTTGATCGATCGCATGTTCGCCACTCAATGTTTCGGGTTGCGGCAAATTTTTCGGCATCGGGCGTTGATAATCAAGCCCCGGCTCATCGACTTGAAAGGATGATGAAAAAGAAAGAATGGCAACGCCATTCTGCTTGGCAACCACACGCCGGACAGAAAAACTTCTTCCGTCGCGAAGTGGCTCAACCTCGTAAATAATTGGACGGTCCGGATCACCCGGGCGAATAAAATAGGCATGAAGCGAATGGATGAATCTGTCAGGAGCTACACTGCGATGGGCAGCAACCAGCGCTTGCGCGATAACATGGCCACCAAAAACACGCTGCCAACGCGAATTTCCGCTTTGACCGCGAAACAAATTCTGGTCAATTTTTTCTAAATCCAGTATGGATAAAAGATGTTGAAGTCGATCGGTCATGAGCCATATTCACTTAAACGATTACACGTAACCGGATAGGTGAAACAGGAAAGCAGATGATTGTCAACAACCGTCAAGCTGATAAAAACTTACGAAAGGAAGCCCTATGTCTTCTTCTGCAACCCCTACTGAAAAAGTTCTGGATCTCGTCATTGCAGGAGGTGCCTATGTCGGCCTTTCCTTGGCTGTTGCTGTCAAACAGGCTGTACCTTCCCTGAAAATAGCTGTAATCGACGCGGCTCCGAGGGATAGTTGGAAAACAGACCCGCGCGCTTCGGCAATTGCTGCTGCTGCCATTCGTATGCTTCGACAACTTCAATGCTGGGATGAAATAGAGTCATTATCACAACCGATCAACGATATGATCATTACAGACTCACGCAATAGTGATCCCGTGAGACCGGTTTTCCTCACCTTTGAGGGCAATGTCGCTCCGGGCGAGCCTTTTGCCTATATGGTTGAAAACAAATATTTGAATGCTGCACTTCATCGCCGTGCGAATGAACTGGAAATACCGGTTTTGGAAGAAGTAAGCGTCAGCAATTTTAGCAATAATGGTAACGAGATGCTTATTGATTTGAGCGATGGAAGTTCGTTGCAGAGCCGGCTTCTTGTCGCTGCCGATGGTGTGCGCTCTAAACTCCGTGACATTGCCGATATCAAAACTCTCTATTGGCCTTACGGCCAGATGGGGATTGTTTGCACAGTCGAACATGAGCGGCCACATAATGGACGCGCGGAGGAGCATTTTCTGCCCTCGGGACCTTTTGCTATTCTGCCATTAAAAGGCAATCGTTCTTCACTTGTCTGGAACGAGCGCGACAAAGACGCCAAGCGCCTGATGGATGCCGACGATATTGTTTTTGAAGCTGAACTTGAAGCCCGTTTCGGGCATCATCTCGGTGCTTTGAAACTTATTGGTGACAGACGCGCCTTTCCGTTCGGTCTCACTTTGGCAAGAAGCTTCGTCAAACCGCGTTTCGCACTTGCCGGAGACGCCGCCCATGGCATTCATCCGATTTCCGGGCAGGGATTGAATCTTGGTTTTCGCGATGTTGCAGCGCTTGCCCAGATTATTGTCGAAACTGCCCGCCTCGGCCTTGATATCGGTTCAAGTGTCGGATTGGAGCGTTATCAGGCATGGCGCAGATTCGAGACAGTTCGCATGGGAATAACAACGGATGTATTGAACCGTCTGTTTTCCAACGACATTTCGCCAATACGTTTGTTGCGCGATGTTGGTCTTGGTCTCGTTGAACGGATGCCGAAAATGAAAAATTATTTCATTCAGGAGGCGGCCGGAATTACTGACGGTTCTCCCAAACTTCTTTTAGGTGAAGCACTTTAGAGATGAGCCCCATCCCTTTTTATCAAATGCCGTAAAAAGCCGATCGGCTTTGTTATTGAGACCCGTTTAACCGTTTGAACATCACAACAATCGGATCTGATTACGAAAACGGGTCCGGTTGCAAAACCGAAATCTACAAGCGGAATAGCTGGCGAATCCGGATTCGCCTGATCCGTTGAGCTTTCAATCGGCGTCTTACGGTTCCTGAATTGTGTTTTTTCACTTTCCACCCTTCAACGTAATTCCGTTGTGACCCTGTTTATAACGATTTTGTTGGATAATTTTCCCCGATGCCTTATCGCTTTTCTCAGGAAGGCCTCCGTTCAATTCATTACATTTCAAGACAATGCGTATGTTTAAAGACATAAGAAATTGACCCGGGCGGCCTTCAAAACCAACAGGTGAAAGTGCGTATTACTCAACTAAATCTATGCCTGAAATGAGGTTACGGATGTTCATAGCAATACGGAAAATGACACAACTTCGAAAAATATATCTATATGTGTAACCGGTTACTCCGGCCCTTCATGAAAGGGAGTGACAACCTTAATTTTATAACCTGCACACAGGTTGGCTTTAAGCCGACGCTGCTTTTTAAAAAATTCTCATTTTCCAAAAATGTGGAAAATAGAGGTAAAATAAAAAGCCGTGTAAATTTTTACACGGCTTTTAAAAAAACAAAGTTCTGCAGCTTGATCGTTATACGCGCCGTTCAATCATCAATTTCTTGATTTCGGCAATAGCCTTGGCAGGGTTCAACCCCTTCGGGCATGTTTGCGCGCAATTCATGATGGTGTGGCAACGATAAAGCCGGAACGGATCCTCAAGGTTATCCAGACGTTCGCCCTTAGCTTCATCACGCGTATCGGCAATCCAACGATAGGCTTGCAGTAACACTGCCGGCCCAAGGTACCGGTCACCATTCCACCAATAGCTCGGGCAAGATGTCTGGCAGCAGGCACAAAGAATACATTCGTAAAGGCCATCAAGTTTCTGACGGTCTTCGTGACTTTGCAGCCATTCTTTCTCGGGCACCGGTGAAACGGTATGCAACCACGGCTCGATCGACCGATGCTGGGCATAGAAACGGTTAAGATCCGGAACAAGATCCTTTACCACCGGCATCGATGGCAAAGGATAAATCTTGATTGGATGCTTGACCTCATCCATGCCTGTAATACAGGCAAGGGTATTTGACCCGTCAATATTCATCGCACATGAACCGCAAATGCCTTCACGGCAGGAGCGACGCAATGTCAATGTCGGATCAACATTGTTCTTGATGTATAGAAGCCCATCAAGAATCATCGGCCCGCACGCATTGCGATCGACATAATAAGTGTCGAGACGCGGGTTCTGGTCGTCATCCGGCGACCAGCGATAAATGTGAAACTCGGTCAGTTTCGATGTATCAGCCGGCTTTGGCCAGACCTTACCCGGCTTGACTTGCGAATTCTTGGGAAGCGCCATATGAACCATTATCAGTATCTCCCCTTAGTAAACGCGCTTCTTAGGCGCAATTTTCTTGAGCGAAATGCCACCGTCTTCCTCTTTGGTTAACGGGTTGAGGTGGACACCGCGATAGGAAAGCGTAACTTTCCCGTCTTCAGACAAGCGCGAAAGCGTGTGCTTTCGCCAGTTCTTGTCATCACGCTCTGGGTAGTCCTCACGTGCATGAGCACCACGGCTTTCATGACGGGCTTCGGCAGAATAAACCGTCGAAATCGCATTGGCCATCAGGTTTTCCAATTCCAATGTTTCCATTAGATCGGAATTCCAGATAAGCGAACGGTCGGTTACTTTTACATCCGGCAATTCTTTCCAGATTTCCGAAATGCGTCGGCAACCTTGCTGAAGCGATTCTTCCGTACGGAAAACAGCAGCATCTTCCTGCATTGCGTGTTGCATTTTCTCACGCAACTTGGCTGTCGGTTTTGCTCCATTTGCATAACGGATCCGATCGAAACGATCCATGATCTTTTCAACCGCCTGCTCATTGATCGGCGGAATTTCCGATTTACGGTCAATAACCTCGCCGGCACGAATGGCGGCTGCGCGGCCGAACACCACAAGATCGATCAACGAGTTCGAGCCGAGACGATTAGCACCGTGTACCGATGCACATCCTGCTTCGCCAACGGCCATCAAACCGGGCTGGACACGATCCGGCTCATCATCCGTCGGGTTTAAGACCTCGCCGAAATAATTGGTCGGTATGCCGCCCATATTGTAGTGAACTGTCGGAATGACCGGTATCGGATCTTTCGTGACATCAACACCGGCAAAAATGCGGGCTGATTCAGAAATACCCGGCAGACGCTCATGCAAAATGGCCGGATCAATGTGGCTGAGGACAAGATAGATGTGATCTTTTTTAGGACCAACACCACGTCCTTCCCTTATTTCAATCGTCATACAACGCGAAACGACGTCGCGCGAAGCAAGATCCTTGAACGAAGGAGCATAGCGTTCCATGAAACGCTCGCCTTCCGAATTGATGAGGTAGCCACCTTCACCGCGGGCACCTTCGGTAATCAGACACCCCGAACCATAGATACCGGTCGGATGGAATTGAACAAATTCCATATCCTGCAACGGTAGACCGGCTCGGGCAATCATACCGCCGCCATCGCCTGTGCAAGTGTGAGCAGAGGTTGCCGAGAAATAAGCACGACCATAGCCACCTGTTGCCAGAACAACCATTTTTGCCGAAAAACGGTGGATTGTTCCGTCATCAAGATTCCAGGCAACAACGCCTGTGCAAACGCCGTCGGTCATAATGAGGTCGATTGCATAATATTCAACAAAGAATTGCGCATTATGCTTCAAGCTTTGACCATAAAGCGTGTGCAAAATAGCGTGCCCCGTGCGGTCGGCAGCTGCGCAAGTCCGCTGAACGGGCGGACCGGCTCCGAAATCTGTTGTATGTCCGCCGAACGGCCGTTGATAGATTTTACCATCTTCGGTACGTGAGAACGGCACACCATAATGTTCAAGTTCATAGACAGCCGCTGGTGCATTGCGCACAAGATATTCCATGGCATCCATATCGCCCAACCAGTCGGACCCCTTGATCGTGTCATACATATGCCACTGCCAATTATCCGGCCCCATATTGGATAGCGATGCAGCAATGCCGCCTTGTGCTGCCACAGTATGTGAACGTGTCGGAAAAACCTTGGTAATGCAGGCGGTTTTCAACCCCTGCTCGGCCATTCCAAGTGTTGCACGTAATCCGGAGCCGCCGGCACCAATAATGACAACGTCGAATTTATGGTCGACATAATGGTAGGCTTTTCCACTTTTCGTTGTGGAACTATTTGAAGAAGTGGTGACCATAGAGATCAACCTCCCAATGAAATTTTCAAAAGGGCAAGAAGCAGACCGGCACCAATCACGTAACAAAAGAACGTATTGAGTGCCAACATCAAAACACGCGTCGCTTCATTCGGAAGATAATCTTCCAAGATGACCTGCATACCCAGTTTCATATGATAAATACCGGAAAGAATCATCAAAGCCATCACGACAGCGACAATCGGATTTTCCAGTGTTGCGTGTACGGTTGCGTAATCCTTGCCAACGAGAGAGACAACAAGCACAATAAAAAAAATGAATAGCGGAACGTTGGCAAGAGCAGTCATACGCTGTGCCCAAAAATGGCTTGTTCCGGTATGTGCAGCTCCCCAGCCCCGAACTTTTTCGAGCTCTGTTCTGAAATCTTTTTTCATAAATATCTCCCTGCCATTAACGGACGCAATAACCGACGATCCAGATAAGAAGCGTCGCGATAATGGAAATAAAGACTGTTGCCCAAGCTGTTTTGGTCGCGCAATGCTTTTCAAGAAGATAGGTTCTCGTATCCCAGAAAAAATGCCGCACACCTCCAACAAGGTGATGAACAAGAGCCAATGTGTAAAGAAACAGAATGCAGCGCCCGATAAACGAGTTAAAAAAGCCGTTTACTGTTTCAAATGCCCCCTCACCCGAAGCAGCTGCCATCAACCATGCTGCAAGGAACAAAGTTCCAACATAAAGAGCACCTCCTGTAATACGGTGCGCAATAGACATTGCCATCGTAATAGGCCAGCGATAAATGCTGACATGCGGTGAAAGAGGACGCGTTTTTGTTGTTGTCGTATCTGTCATAGGCTTTCCTGACCTGGTTTTGACTGCGAAAATGGATAACCATCCCCGCCATTCCTCCCGTCTGTATTGCATTAACACTGCAAACAGGTTGGAAATAACTCTCAATGCATTGGAATGATAGTTTTCCTCCAATACTACAGGCCGGCCATTTCAGTTAGCGGATTAAAGGTCACACCCAAAAACAACCGAATGTTCTTTAGTCGAAACTATAGAACGTTATCTCTTCTAATGCGGATTTTACTCCACGTCAAAGCTCTAAAGCACATTCTTGTCATCAAATCATTGGGATTGGGAATAGTTTTTACCTTAAAACCTGTTTTAATCGTTTAAAAATATGATAAATATAGTCATATTTTACCTTATGGAAGCCCCGCTTTGGCGTTAAAAACATGAACTGATTCTCGTTTGTTGTTCCATTTACACAAACATTCCCCGAATAACAGAAAACCGTTTTGCATTTTCAAACAAAACGGTTTCCTTAAGTTTGTTTTGATTAATCAAAGCAACCGAAGCAAAAGAGCTTTAGCTGTCTCAGTCGAAACGGATGATATAGCCTGTCCAATCCCCTTTGACAGCAATCTGATCATAAAGCTTGCGTCCATCGTCGGGAACGCGGGGAGCATTCAAAATCAACTTTGTCCAGCCTCGCTCTTCGGCCTTATCGCAAAGCAGATCAATCATGGCTTTGGCAATGCCCTTACCCTGATAGGCATGATGGACATGGATGTGATCGACTTGTCCTGCCCGCAAGCCCGAAACAGGCTCGGGATGGTCATAAAAAATAACAAAGCCGACAAGCTCGCCATCAACATGTGCACCGAGTACTTCTGCCGTCCGGTCTTGTAATAACTGTTCGGCATAATACTCATCAGGACGACGTGGTGCGCCACGCTTCAATGCCTGGGTATAACTTGCAAGAAGAGGAGCAAGTAAACGTGCGTCATTCAAATGTAACAGGTTAATTGTGACATCATGCCGGTCTTCGTTATTGTCTGCCATAACACCCGAACTCCCTTTGGTGGCGTTTTAACTTCATTTATGTTTGTTTTAACTTCATTTATGTTTAAAGTGACTTGGTTAAAACGTAAAGGGTCGTTGTTTGAGCCTATGGTCTCTTACAATACTATTTCCAGTCTCTGACATCGACAAAATGGCCGGCAATTGCAGCCGCAGCCGCCATCGCTGGAGAAACCAGATGCGTACGCCCTTTATAACCTTGTCTACTTTCAAAATTACGGTTCGACGTGGAGGCACAGCGCTCTCCCGGCTCCAACCGGTCATCATTCATCGCAAGGCACATGGAACAACCGGGCTCCCGCCAGTCAAAACCGGCATCCTTGAAGATTTTATCAAGCCCTTCTTTTTCTGCCTGTTCCTTAACGAGACCTGACCCCGGAACAACCATTGCCGAAACGGTGGGAGAAACCTTTTTCCCTTTAACCATTGCGGCCGCCGCACGCATATCTTCAATACGTCCATTGGTGCAAGAACCGATGAAGACCCGATCAATCTTGATGTCGGTCATTTTCGTGCCAGCCTTCAGCCCCATATATTCAAGTGCACGCATTTTGGAAGCACGTTTAGTTTCGTCGGCAATCTCTTCAGGATCGGGAACAACGCCGGTAATCGGAACAACATCTTCCGGCGACGAGCCCCAGGTAACCGATGGCACAAGCTCGCTCGCGTCAAGTGTGACGACAGTGTCGTAATGGGCGCCTTCATCCGATTTCAGTGTTTTCCAATAGGCAATTGCTTTCTCCAGCATTTCACCCTTCGGTGCCCGCGGACGACTTTTGATATAATCAAAAGTGGTTTCATCCGGTGCAATCATACCGGCACGTGCACCTGCTTCAATCGACATATTGCAAACGGTCATCCGGCCTTCCATAGAAAGGCCACGTATTGCCTCACCGGCAAATTCTATAACATGTCCCGTGCCGCCTGCCGTACCGATTTTTCCGATAATAGCCAGAACAAGATCCTTCGCAGTTACGCCTTTCGGGAGGGTCCCGTTCACCTGTATCAGCATATTTTTGGATTTTTTCTGGATCAAAGTCTGTGTGGCCAGAACGTGTTCGACCTCGGACGTACCGATGCCATGGGCAAGAGCACCAAAAGCTCCATGTGTCGAAGTATGGCTATCGCCGCACACAATCGTCATGCCGGGCAGAGTAAAGCCTTGCTCGGGTCCTATGATATGGACAATACCCTGACGTTTGTCGTTCTGGTTAAAATATTCTATCCCGAATTCGGACGTGTTTTTTGCCAAAGCCTCGACCTGCGTGCGGCTTTGCTCGTTCTTGATGCCTTTCGCACGATCGGGAGATGTCGGAATATTATGATCGACAACCGCCAATGTCTTTTCCGGATGCCGTACGGCACGATGAGCCATGCGCAAGCCCTCGAAAGCCTGAGGACTGGTGACTTCATGGACAAGATGGCGATCAATATAGAGTAGGCATGTTCCGTCTTCCTGACGGTCTACAATATGATCTTCGAAAATCTTGTCATAAAGCGTACGCGGGGCACTCATTTTTTTGTCCTTGAATATTAAAAATTAAGCGTTTCCAACTTTCAAACGGGCCATTATTCGGCGATTGTTCCAAAAGTCAATGAACATGATATGAGATAAGAACGATCACACGATTTTGCAAAGCCCGCATCGAATTCCATAAAGAACCCGATGCAATAAAAAAGCGGCTTTAAAGCCGCTTTTATTTCATATCGAACCAGACCGGCTTTTATTCTGACTTATCACCAGATTCCGGTAGCGGTGCAGCAACTGTTTCAACAGTGACAGTTTCGGCTTCACCAGTGCTCGGAACATCAACCGACTTCTTGCGGTAGTCTCTTTTCTCGGAAATGCGGGCAGCTTTACCGGTAAGGCCACGCAAATAATAAAGCTTGGCACGACGTACATTACCGCGACGAACAACCTCGACACCCTCGACAAGTGGTGAATAAACGGGGAACACGCGCTCTACACCCTCGCCATAGGAAATTTTACGAACGGTGAATGTCTCGTTAAGACCACCACCCGAACGGGCAATGCAAACACCTTCATAAGCTTGAACACGGGTACGTGTTCCTTCAGTAACGCGAACCGAAACGCGAAGTGTATCACCGGCCTGAAAGGCAGGAAGTTTGCGCTTTTCTTCAATTTTTGCGCGCTGCTCGGCGTCGAGCTGTTGTATAATATTCATCTCATCAATCCTTCATGTTCTTCTCGAACAGTCAGAGCGCTCGACTCTTGCCCTCGAAACCTTGTTCCTTCGGCTATGCCTTGCGGCAGGAGCGGGTTCACCATCCATTAATTTCCGGATGCAGATGACGTACCATCTGAAAACGTGGTTTGCCCATACACTATCATTAAAACTGAATCAAGCTTTCCTGTTATTTTTCTCGTAAACCGAATAAAGATCCGGTCGTTTTAACCTTGTTATTTCTTCCGAACGGGTTTTACGCCAATTTTCTATTGCTTTGTGATTTCCTGATGTCAAAACTTCGGGAATTGATCTGCCTTCAAATATTTGCGGGCGTGTATATTGCGGATATTCAAGAAGCCCTGTCTCGAAACTTTCCTGTTCACCCGATTGACTGTTTCCCATCACACCGGGCAAAAGCCGCACAATCGAATCAAGTATAACGAGTGCTGCCCCCTCGCCACCGGATAAAATGTAATCGCCGATCGAAACCTCAATTAGATTTCTGGCTTCGATCACCCTTTCGTCCACACCTTCAAAACGGCCGCAAATAAGGGTGACACCCCCGCCATCTTTCAATTCATGTGCCATTTTCTGGTCAAAAGTGCACCCGCGCGGGCTCATCAATAAACGGGGATAACGATTGTCAACACTGTCAATGGCTTTCGCAAGCACATCGGGCTTCATAACCATTCCGGCGCCACCGCCTGCCGGTGTGTCATCCACACTATGATGACGGTCAGCCGCAAAATCCCTTATCTGGACTTTATCAAGCGACCAAATGCCGTTTTCCAGTGCACGACCAGCCATAGAATGGCCGAGAAACCCCGGAAACATTTCCGGATAAAGGGTAAGTACTTGTGCCTTGAAACTCATTATCCTTCCTCACGTTCCGGATTGGAATCATCCTCGACGAGACCTGCAGCCCGCCGATCAATGGCAATAAAACCCTGTCCGATATTGATTTCAGGAACCGCAGCCTTTGAAAATGGAATGAGTTTGAGCCCCTCACCTTCAATTTTCAGTTCAAGGATATCACCACCGCCAAAATCAAAGAATGCATTGACCTTGCCGATCATTCGGCCGGTCTCGTCTCTGACACGCAAACCGATAAGATCGGTCTGATAAAATTCGTCGTCTTCGAGATCATCCGGCAATTGTTGCCGATCGACATAAAGGGCTTTTCCATTGAGCGTTTCGGCACTGTTGCGATCGTCAATGCCTGAAAAATGGACAATAATGGCGTTGCCCGCTTTTCTTATATGTTCAATTTTGAAAGACATGCCATTTTCGTCGAATACCGTACCATAAGACGAAAGTCCGAGAGGATCGGCGGTAAACACCATAAGCTTTACATCACCTTTGATACCGTGGGCTGCCGCAATGGTTGCAAGACGCACCAAATTATTTTTGCTTTTTTCCATATAATTCTGCTTTTGCTCCAATTTACGGCTTTCGGCTCTTAAAAATCGGCTTTTCTTAAAAATTTACTTCAAGTTTGAGACTTTTTTAATAATACCCGCTCAAAATTCAAGCCGTTCGCTTTAATATGGTTCATCTACCATATTCAATAGGGATCGAGAGAAAACAAACCGTCGAATCCTGATTGAGAAGCGAAAATGGCGGCTTTGGGGTCAAAAATTTGCAAAACGTAGCCATATAAACAAAATACTCAGGAGGGTACTTATGCCAACAGTTATGCTTTTTTACAAAAATATTGTCCCCATTTCACGCGAAACACACAAAAAGCTGAAATTCAATGCACCGAAAAATCTCGACTTTGCAGCAAACACCCATTGGGTTCCCTTGGCTGGCGAAGAGTTTTATCAGGCTGCATTAAGTTACCCTATATTGTTTATGGGTGCCGAAGATAAAGAAGGTAAAATCACCTATACCGCCGTTGCCATGCTCGGTTTGGCAAATGAGGAAAACGATTATCTCGACAAAGATAAAAAGTGGCGGCCCGACACATATATTCCGGCATTCGTCCGCCGTTATCCATTTGTATTGGCAGGAGCGCCTGACCAGAAAGAACTGACTGTTTGCTTCGATTCCGAATCAGGCATGTTCAATGAAGTTGAAGGTATTGACCTTTTTAACAGCGATGGCAGCGTTTCACCCTTCATGGAAGATCGTATCAACTTCCTGAACGCATTCAAAAACAGCATGGAACAGACAAGCAAATTTTTGGAAACCGTTGCCAAAATGGGTCTGTTCAAAAAACAGTCTATCGACATACGCTCGCAAAGCGGGCAAACCGCAAGACTCGAAAATTTCTGGATTATCGACACCGAGAAATTTAACAAGCTTTCAAGCGACCAACTTGCAAAACTCCATAAACAAGGATTTCTTGGCTGGATCTTTGCAGAATTGATGTCGATGAATAATCTTCCAAATCTCATGGGGCTCCATCTTGCCCATATAAAAAATGCATTGAATGCACCGAAAGCGGTGTCGGATAAAACCGGCGAGGCTTTAAAAAACGAAGAACCTGTCTCGACAAAAAACAATTAAAGTTGAGCTGACAGAGAAACCCGCTGTTAAACTCTGTCATGGTAGATTGATGCCATGACAGAGATATTGCCCTCCGATCTTCCATTACTGGAAGCAACACCTCAACTTTTATCTGCGCGCAAAGACTGGCTCGAGCAGCTTCAAAAAACACGTCGCGTCGCAAAACTCACTGTCGAAGCCTATGAAAGAGATAGCCGACAGTTTCTGAGCTTTCTTTGTCAACATCTGGGCCATATTCCAGACATTTCCGATCTTTCCGGACTTCGTGTCGCCGATATGAGATCATTTCTTGCCTATAGACGCAATATGGGTGTCGGTTCGCGTTCACTCGGCCGTGGTCTTGCCGGCATACGTTCGTTTTTCAACTTTTTGACACGTGCAGGACTTGCTGACGTGCCGGCAGCACGCATTGTGCGCACGCCGAAACAACCAAAATCGTTACCAAAACCGCTTAATATTGCCGACGCTTTACACATCGTTGACAAGAAAACCCAACTTGACGACGAGCCTTGGGTTGCTTCCAGAAACGCTGCCATTCTCACTCTCTGTTATGGATGTGGCTTAAGAATTTCGGAAGCGTTGTCGCTAACGCCTGCTGATTTTAGCGACAAAAACGCTACCAGCATTTATGTAACCGGCAAGGGAGGGAAAACCCGTCTCGTCCCCGTTATTCCAGCTGTCCATGAAGCAATAGACGATTATCTGTCCTGCTGCCCATTCATTCTTCCGCCCGATCAACCTTTGTTCCGCGGTGTGCGTGGCGGAAAATTACAAAGGGCAATCGTCGAGCGCGCTGTTCAACAATTACGAGCGAGTCTCGGCCTTCCTGATAGTGTCACACCGCATGCGCTCAGGCATTCTTTTGCAACGCATCTTTTATCGCGTGGCGGGGATCTTCGCACCATTCAGGAATTGCTCGGTCACGCAAGCCTTTCAACCACGCAAATCTATACCGGTGTTGATACGGACCGTTTAATGGAAGTTTATAAAAAAGCCCATCCACGTTGAGAATCGCCTCCTACTGTTAAAAAACCATCAGGCCGGTCAATTACTGATACAGCCTTTTTAATGATATAAAAACACCAGATAAAATTATAAAAAGAAAACCCGACTTCAAAACGAATATCGGGCTCCAAACCATGTTGGAGGATGGTATGACCCAATCAAAAACGATCCGTCTTGTTATGCCGCAATGGCAAGGTGGAGATAATCCGCTTTATCACCTTGGTGCAGAATTGTTGGATTATCTTGCTCCAAGCACAAACACACCATCCTTTACTGTTCCTGTTACAAAACCGGGCATGCCTCTCAAAAATGAAAACGGCATCATAGGAAGAGGAGAAATCGTCAAACAGCTTCAAAGTGCATATGCGATTATCAACAGAGAAAAGCCTGACAAGATTGTTATGTTCGGCGGCGATTGTCTGGTCGATCTGGCGCCATTTTCATATCTGAGCACGGTTTATGGTCAATCGTTCGGTATATTGTGGATTGATGCCCATCCCGACGTTATGACGCCGAAACAATTTGCCCATTCCCACGCCCAACTTTTGGGAGCACTTATGGGAAATGGCGATCCTGACCTTTTTAAAGATGTCAAAACACGGGTGCCCGCAAGAAAGGTGATGATTGCAGGTATTCACCATCCGACAGATTATGAAAAAAAGTTCCTGAAAGATCATGATATTGCTATGATTTCACCGGAACAATTGAAAACATCCGATCAACCGGTCTTACAATGGATAAAAAATCAGAATATCAAATATCTGGCTATCCATATCGACCTTGATGTCCTTGATTTTTCAGCTCTTTCACGCGTTATTGATGGCCGAACCCGGTGTCAGTGCCGATAAATATGCGGGCATTGCCGAAGGTCGTCTGACGATGGATAATGTTGTAAAGCTGATAAAAGACGTCAATGAAATAACCACTATCGTTGGCGTCGGAATTGCCGAACATCTCCCGTGGGATGCACTCCATCTTAAAAGCATGCTTGCCGAATTACCGTTAATAAACGGTCATTGACTTTATCATTTAAAATTCGGAAATATTTGTAATTCCGGATTTTGTTCAACAATCATCCAGAGGAAAAAGATTGATCCGGTATGATTTTAAGAGTTTTATTATTTTGTAAAACAAAACCGGATAATCTTATCTCCGGTCATTCAGCCTTGGCTTCAATGGCCAAGGCATGGATACCACTTTCAAGTTCATGCTTGAGCACGTGGTTTATTGCGCGATGAATATCCACCCGTTTCATGCCTTTAAAAGCCTTCGCGGTAATTTTGACGCGAAAATGCGTTTCACCTTTGCCATCAAAGGTTTGACCATCCTCATGCTGGTGACCGGCGTGAAGGTGACTTTCATCAATAATTTCAATAGCAGATGGAGAAAAGGCAGCTTGTAGCTTTTTCTTGATAGTTTCTGCAACTGTGCTGGACATTTTCTTCTTTTAACCCCATATCTGAGCGGTAAGTTTGACCCGATTCTTGCTTGATAAAAATCGGTGACAGACATGTGGGAACAAAAATCCCTAAAGTCAATTCTTGTCAAACGCATATGTTTTGCATTAAGCCGGAAACATGACGACCACATCGAAATTATTTGATTCAATCCGCATCAGTTCCAACAGAAAAAAGAAGGCGGAGCCACAGGCTCCCCAATGTCAATGGGAGGGATGCACCAAACCTGGTACACATCGGGCACCAGCCGGGCGCGATCATGAGGGTGAATATCTTCATTTTTGCCTCGAGCATGTGCGCGAATATAACAAGAATTTCAATTATTTTTCAGGGCTGAAAGACGAAGAAATCGCCAAATTCCAGAAAGACGCCCTGACAGGTCACCGCCCGACGTGGAAATCGGGTGTTAATGCCGCAGCCAAACCTGCTGCCGATTTTTCCAGAATCCGTTCCGGTTCTGCTGCCTATCAAAACAGGGTGAATGACCCTCTTCATATGTTCAGCCAGCAAAGCCGTTCAACCAACGCACCGCGGAAATTGAAAACACTGGAAGCGCGGGCTTTCATGACATTGGGGCTTGAAGCCAATGCCACAAGCCGCGATATCAAAGCCAAATACAAAGCTTTGGTGAAACTTCACCATCCTGATGCAAATGGTGGTGACAGGTCTTCCGAAGATCGCTTGCGTGAAGTATTACAGGCATACAACCTGTTGAAAAATGCCGGTTTTTGCTGACACAGGACTGAAGACGAAGAAAAGACAATTCTTTTCGATGGAACATTGAAATTCTTGTCCGATAGTTTGATAACAGCTCGAGAGCTTGTAGCTCTTCAATTTAAAACACATTATAGCTATATGGTGTGTTCACAGTTAATTCGGACAGCGGGTTTATCCGTATGGAGGCATGATGACAAAGGACGATCTGGGTATTGATAATGTGCCTGACATAACAGTATCGGCACGCGAACTTTTCGGTATTGATACCGATATGCAGGTTCCAGCGTTCAGCGAAACAGATCCCAATGTGCCCGAGCTTGATCCGGATTATCTGTTCGATCGGGAAACGACTTTGGCAATCCTTGCCGGTTTTGCTTATAATCGCCGTGTGATGGTTTCAGGCTATCATGGCACCGGAAAATCCACCCATATCGAGCAGATTGCGGCGCGTTTGAACTGGCCTTGTATCCGCGTCAATCTTGATAGTCATGTCAGTCGTATCGACCTTGTCGGAAAGGATGCGATTGTTATTAAAGACGGCATGCAGGTGACCGAATTTCAGGATGGCATCCTGCCTTGGGCTTATCAAAGAAATGTTGCCCTGGTTTTTGACGAATATGATGCCGGTCGTCCTGATGTGATGTTTGTCATCCAGCGCGTACTGGAATCATCCGGACGTTTGACCTTGCTTGATCAGAGCCGTGTTATTGCGCCACATCCTGCCTTTCGCCTGTTTGCCACGGCAAACACAATCGGTCTTGGTGATACAACCGGACTTTATCATGGCACACAGCAGATCAATCAGGCGCAAATGGACCGCTGGTCGATTGTGACGACTTTGAACTATTTGCCGCATGACAACGAAGTCAATATTGTCCTTGCCAAAGCCAAGAGTTTCCGTACCAAGGAAGGCCGCGAGACTGTTTCACAAATGGTTCATGTTGCCGACATGACCAGACAAGCTTTTATCAATGGTGATCTATCAACTGTTATGAGCCCGCGTACTGTCATTACATGGGCTGAAAATACCGAGATTTTCAAAGATCTGGGATTTGCATTCCGCCTTACATTTTTAAACAAGTGCGACGAACTGGAACGCCCGACCGTTGCTGAATTCTATCAACGGGCTTTTGGTAAGGAATTGCCTGAATCACTGGCCCATGCGGTTCTGTCGTAAGGAAAACATTTATGACCGCACAAGCAGGAGACAACACGCGAGAACGTCCTTCGGGACTGATTGACAGTGAACCTTTCAAACGGGCGACAACTGTTTGCATGCGTGCGGTCTCTGGCGATCATGAGCTTGATGTAGTTTTCGGTGAAGACCGCCCCGCTATAGTGGCGGGACACGCACGGCTTCCCGATATTCCCCGCCACCCGACATATAATGATTATGCTGTTACGCGCGGACTTGCCGATTCAATGGCTTTGCGTCAAGCATGGCATGATAGTGAAATCCATTCCAATCTCGCTCCGCAGGTCCCCGAAGCACGTGCTGTTTATGATGCTGTCGAGCAGGCACGTGTTGAAGCAATCGGCACACTCGCTATGGAAGGCATGGCAGAAAACCTTGATGCAATGCTTGCCGACAAATATAAAAGGGCAAACTATCAGGCAATCACCACAAAGGAAGAAGCTCCCCTTGAAGAAGCACTTGCGCTGATGGTGCGCGAGAAGATTACCGGACGTAAACCACCCGAAGAAGCTGGGCCGGTCGTCGATCTATGGCGTGAGTGGATTGAAGAAAAAGCCGGAAAAGACCTCGATAATCTGGCAAAAAATATCAATGATCAGGACAAATTTGCCCGCATTGTGCGTAATATGTTGGCATCCATGCAACTTGCTGAAAGTCTCGAAGAGAACGAGACTGATAGCGATGGCGAAAACGAGGATGAAAACAACGAGCCTCAGGAAAACGAGGACGGCGATTCGAAAGAACAGGAAGGCTCCGACAAGACGGAAAGCGAACCTTCTGATGATGTTGATGAAGATGCCGAAGACGGCGATATGGAAGCGTCCGATTCTTCGGAAGAAGATGGTAGCGATTCAGAAGAGATAGACACCGAGGAGACTCCCGGACAAACAAAGCGCCCGCAACCACCATTTTCCGATATGGACGAGCTTGGCGATTATAAAGTCTATACGCGCGAATTTGACGAGGAAGTCGAAGCTTCCGAACTTTGCGACATTGAAGAACTCACGAAATTACGTGCCTTTCTTGATAAGCAGCTTACCAATTTGCAAGGCGCTGTTGGCAAGCTCGCCAACCGCTTGCAACGGCGCTTGATGGCTCAACAGAACAGATCATGGAATTTTGACCTTGAAGAAGGTTATCTCGATTCGGCAAGATTGCCGCGCGTCGTGATCGACCCGACGCAACCACTTTCTTTCAAACAGGAACGCGATACCGATTTTCGTGATACCGTCGTCTCGCTGGTTATTGATAATTCCGGCTCTATGAGAGGGCGCCCCATTACTGTTGCTGCAACCTGCGTCGATATTCTGGCAAGGACGCTCGAACGCTGCGGCGTGAAGGTTGAAATTCTGGGCTTTACCACAAAAGCATGGAAAGGTGGCCAATCACGCGAAAAATGGCTTGCCAACGGCAAACCGGCCAATCCCGGACGGCTTAACGATTTACGCCACATTATTTATAAAAGTGCCGATACGCCTTGGCGGCGTGCAAAACGCAATCTCGGACTGATGATGCGCGAAGGGCTCCTTAAAGAAAATATCGACGGAGAAGCTTTGATATGGGCTCATCAGCGGTTACTTGGCCGGCGTGAATACCGGCGCATTCTGATGATGATTTCTGACGGTGCTCCGGTTGATGATTCCACACTTTCCGTCAATCCCGGTAATTATCTTGAAAAACATCTGCGCGCTGTCATTGACGAAATCGAGACACATTCTCCGGTTGAACTCATAGCAATCGGTATCGGTCACGATGTCACCCGCTATTATCAGCGCGCTGTGACAATTGTCGATGCAGAAGAACTTGCAGGCGCCATGACGGAACAACTTGCAAGTCTGTTTGACGAAGATGAATCCCGTAAAACTCGCTAACAGGTGCTATCTTTTACACGCTGTAGTTTTTCGATTTTCATTTTTCAATCAGAATTTCATGACAAATAATCACGCTATCACAACGTTTTCCAATATCTTTGTTTAAACGTTAATGCGTTTTCGGAAATTTGCGTTCATTCGACTTTTTCCAAAACTGCTTTGTTCCAATGATCCGGTTCATTTTTCTTTATTTTTTGGCTTTTGAAAAACAATCGGTTAACCGCAGAAAGACCGAAAACTTTCAATCCTGTTTCCGCTCATTACCTCAAAAATTTATCGAAACAAAAGTAACATCGGAATTTGCACTGCCGCTCTATCCGGACATGACATTTCTCAGGCTTAAGCGACGAAATATTCTGAAGGCTTTATCCTGACGATTCTTTTTGCGCCCGAACCACCGCATTAGCGTGCCGATCCCGCAGTGAAACTCGACAATGCTTTTTCAGATAAATTGCTTTAGCCTGTGAGCTTTTCCGATACTTAACCGGTGATGCAATCATCAAATCGGCATTCTTTAAAAACTGAAAATCCGTTCTATGCCGCTTAACAGCAGCACATTACTGTGCCGTCCCCTAAGAACCGTACATGCAAGTCTCCCCGTGTACAGCTCAAGCCTTTATAAGCCAGCACTACTGTTTGGGCCAGCAACATTTTAACTGTTGGGTTAGCCTTTTGGTGGACAAGGATCATTACCGTAACTATTCCGCTCACGGATTTTCCCATTTTCACCATGAATAAAAACCTCACTTCTCTGATTCTTTGCTATATCACGCGCAGCTTCGAAAGCTTCCTGCTGCGTGCGATGATGTGAAGTATCTCTGGAGTTCTTTTCACCAAGCACAGCCCAACCGTCATTTCTTTTAACTACGTGCTGATTTTTACCTGCCATGGGTGAGCTCCTTCCGGTTTTTATATACTGTATAAATTACCATGACATTCATTTTAATGTCAACATATTGATATTTATTTTATGTATAAACACCACATGTCGTACCTTATCCATTTCATGGTTATGGATCAACCGATGGCAGTTAGGATGCAGTATCAATAAATTATCGATTTCATCACCACCTCTTTCTACTCGTCTGATAATGAGATGGACATCCCAATCATCATTATCTCTGAAGACCCTAGTGGCAGATCGGACATTGATAGACCTGCGGCTCCCAAATTAATCTCAGTTTTCCTCGCTGCATTTTACCTTCTTTCCAGCGCTTAACCTGCCGCTGTTCGAAGTACAACTCATCAACCGGATCATATGAATTAGCCTCAGACCTGATTTTAATGTGATGTTTGATAGGAATATCTTTGCAGGATACCAACCTTTGCAGGCCGTTTTCCGCATTGACACTCTGGAATACCCAGTTCTCGCCACCTATCGAGTAAAAATACTTATGCTCAACCCAGTATTTGTTGCGATTACCGTGCCGTCGGCACGGCCAGCGCCAGAGCAACTTCCTGACGCGATAGTCGATATAGCCAAACGTCCCTTTGGCAACAATATGACGATGATAATTTGCCCAACCCCACGATACTGGATTAAGTTGTCTTATCAGGTCACCCTGTTTTGACGCCGCATACGTTTCACTATCAGCCGGACTTTCTGGAGGCGGTTACGCAATCCCTTGGCAACAGGCTTTATCAGCATTTTGCCGCAGCACTTACGCACGTCCTGCCCCAGAAAATCAAACCCTTCCGAAATATGGTTATCACCGGTTTTTCGGCACAAATTGCGCCATTACTCAAAAAATTCTCAACAGATAGTTTTCTTACGATCTAAAAAACGTCTTATCTGCCCCGTTCCCGCCAAATAATTTTATTGGGTTTTACATCAGATATATCAATATCTGACCAATTTCTATCTTGAATATCTGTCTTTCATTTATCAATCAATCCGGTTTTATCGGGGAAGTTTTTCGAGGGGAAGAAGAACGATGGAGGAGGAGAACGTTGACGGAATTACGTGCCAACCTAAAGCCCGCTAAAGTTAAAATACAACGCTTCTATTGCTGGTTTTGATCGGAACCATCAACTATTTCGACCGTTCGACGCTTTCAATAAGTAACACATTGATCCGACAGTACCTCGGCTTGTCACTGACCGAAATGAGATGGCTGCTTTCCGCGTCTTTATAGGCTTATATGCGATTTTACAATTACCTCGTAGACTTCTCGTTGACAGATTTGGAGCGCGCCGGGTATTCGAAAAAGCCCGTGATGCGCATTTGATTGCCGGCGTTTATTGCCCGAATAGCACATTTGCCAAACGTTATCAGTCACTCGGTTACCAGTTCATGACATTAAGCAACGACAAAGCAATGATTCGCGAAGCTGCCCGAACCATTCTTGGTCAAATGGCTTGATCGCCATTTTCGTGAATTTTTCCGTGATAAATATCCGGCATGAAAATGGCCAGAATGGCTCCATAAGGCAAAAGCATAAATAGCCCCATGAATAGTTTTACGCCAAAATCGCCGCAAGATAATGAGAGCCAGACCGGCACCTCAAGCCCCATCAGATTTGTCATGGTAGGAATGGAGCTATCGCTATAACCGGTGAGTTTGTCGATAAACGAAAAATGGCTGGAAAAGGCTACAGCGAAAAACCACACGGTATCAAGTGCCGAACCGGTAATTGCAGCCGCAAGCGGCGCGATCCACCAGGTTTTGCGTCGCAAGGGATTGAACACCAGAATATCCAACAACTGCGCAAAAAGAAAAGCTGTTCCCGAGGCAATTGCCAATCGGGGGCTTGCAAGAATCCAGGAAACAAGAAGACCGGCAATAAAACCAGCATAAACGATACGTCGTGCAGCGTGGGGGCCGTAGCGACGATTTGTCAGATCGTTGATGAGAAAAGCAAACGGATAGGTAAATGCACCGTAGGTCAGAAGATGTTCCAATCCGAACCAGTGAAACGGATATTGCACCAGAACATTGGATGCCGTCACCGCGACGCACATTGCAAAAACCGCAAAAATAAGATGTCGGGTCTGTTTCATTTTTTTAACCTGGGTGATGGAACCAGAAAAAAGGGCCGAAAATCGGCCCTCAAGACGAATCGTATATTGAAAAAAATCAGGCTGCTGCTTCAGCGAGCTTCTTTTCAATCTGACGCTTCAACAAGCGGGCCCGTTGCGACAATTCCTTGTCACCAGACTTCAAAAGAAAAGCATCAAGACCACCGCGATGTTCAACCGAACGCAAAGCATTTGCTGAAATGCGCAAACGATAGCTTTGCTCGAGAGCATCCGAGATCAATGTAACATTGCAGAGATTTGGCAAAAAACGGCGACGCGATTTGTTATTTGCGTGGCTGACATTGTTGCCATATTGGACTGTTTTTCCAGTCAATTCGCAGGCGCGGGACATAGGTTTCACCTTTAAATTCTAATAGAAGCAACCGACAGGCATGTTAAATTTCAAATGAACACGCGCATAGATTGGCTTCCCAAAAATTGGTAAGTTGCGTTTCTATAGGGGGCCTAGACGAAAAGGTCAAGGGTTTTCATGTGATAGATGAAGGTTAAAACGTAACAAATCTGTTTTTTTGACAAGGATATGATAAAAGAATTGCCATGATGAGTGATATGAAAACAGATACACCCCGTTCTCGCGGCCGTTCCCCGATATTTTTGGGCATTTTCGGCTTCCTGTGTCTTTTCTTTTTTTGTGCCTTTTCGGCATTGGGAGTCTGGCAAGTCGAAAGGCTTGGCTGGAAAGAAAATCTGATTAAAAATGCCAACGAACGCATCCACCTTGCGCCAATTGCTGCACCAACAAGAAGTGAATGGGGAAAGGTAACATATGATAGTGACGAGTATCGCCCTGTCACGCTGACCGGCCGTTTTTTGAATGACAAAGAAGTTCTGGTAACGGCTGTTGCCGATGAAGACACAGGTTATTGGGTGCTGACACCAATGGAAACAGAAGATGGGTCAATCACATTCATCAATCGGGGATTTGTCCCCATGGATAAGCGCGACCAGAAAACACGGGCAGCCGGACTTGTCGAAGGTAAAACGACAGTTACCGGTCTTTTGCGTATGAGCGAAGGTAGCGGTTTTTTCCCGCGTAAAAATAATCCGGACAGTAATTTGTGGTATACGAGGCAATTGCCTGCTATGGCAAAGGAAGTCGGCTTGGATAACGTTGCCCCATATTTTATAGATGCCGATAAAACACCAAATACAGGCGGTTTGCCGATTGGTGGTTTAACTATTGTCAGCTTTCCTAATAATCACTTGAGCTACGCTATTACTTGGTTTACTTTGGCTGCCGGTGTATTTGCAGCATCTATATTTTTAATTATTTCTGAAAAACGGCGTCGGCGCGGTATCGTTTATGAATAAAGCAACAGGAATTGGTTTTCTGGCAATCCTCATGTGGTCGCTTTTGGCGACGTTAACGGCATTTTCCGGAAAGCTTCCTTCTCTCCTGTTGACTTCCATGACATTTCTTATCGGCACAATACCGGGGGTGGTAATCTGGATCAAACATCCTCAAACACTAAAAGATCTGAAACAACCCTTCATCGTCTGGGTCGTGGGCATTGGTGGCCTATTCGGCTACCACTTCCTTTATTTTACAGCGTTAAGAAATGCACCACCTGTTGACGCAGCATTGATCAATTATTTATGGCCGTTGTTGATTGTGCTTGGTTCTGCACTTATGCCGGGGGAAAAACTGCGCTGGTTCCATGTTCTCGGTGCATTATTGGGGTTTTCCGGAATGGTACTGGTCATCGCCGGAAAAGGCGGGTTTGTTATTGATGAAAAAAACATCTTTGGCTATCTCGTTGCATTGGGAAGCGCTTTTGCATGGGCGGCCTATTCGCTTCTTTCCCGTCGATTGTCAAAAGTTCCCACAACTGTTGTCGCAGCCTTTTGCCTTGTAACATCTATTTTGGCATTCTTTTGCCACTTCATTTTTTCAGAACCGTTCATTCTGCCTGAAACCGGCGGACAATGGCTGTCCGTTTTGTTGTTAGGACTCTTCCCTGTCGGGCTTGCTTTTTACTGTTGGGATTTTGGTGTCAAAAAGGGCAATATCCAGCTTTTAGGCGTCGCAAGTTATAGCGCACCTTTGCTTTCGACACTTATCATGGTGGCGACGGGACTTGCAGAGCCATCATGGCGTTTATTAGCGGCATGTCTATTGATTACCGGCGGCGCTGTCCTTGCGTCCAAGAATCTGATTTTCAAATCGAAACTGCAATCAATCCCCGAATAGAAAACAACGGTGATCAATCACAATCATTCTTCTTTCGATAAAAACATTTTCCTGTCATCGGAATCAAATTTTATAGTCCTTCAAGGGACTTGCATATTTGATAAAGATTCGATCTATCAAACTTAATGAAAATAATTTTTTGATGGAGAAATATTCCGAAAAAATCATTTCGGATGAAAGCCTTCCGGATTTAAATAAATAAAATAATAATGCACATAAAATACCGGCGCTATTCGTAATCTTTTATCCTGAAGATTTATAAATACATTTCACGAACAAACTGTTTTTCTGCCCCTTTTCTTTTTCTCATCTTTTATCATATTGATATTTTTGAACCGACAGACCCGCAACTTCGCGAAAACCACTGAATTAAAACTCATAAATAGGTTCTGATAATCTGGATGTGCCAATCATTTTTTAACAAGTGAATTCGATTAAGGGAAATCAAGTCAGACTCAGTCGGATACGGGTAGAAGTAGGCGAATGCGAACAAGCAGGCAAAACAGGTAAAAGCCGAAGGAAGGATCAAGCATGTTTTATGGAGTTTTTCTTTCCTTTGCATCTTATGCCGCCTATGCAATGAGCGACGCCTGCGTCAAATTTATTGATGGTGCACTTCCGCCCTATGAAACAGCCTTTTATGGCGCGCTCATTGGTATCATTGTTATTCCATTTTTAAAAAATCGGGATAATAAATGGATAGACATTGTGCGTTCACAAAACTGGCCAATGTGGTTTTTGCGAACAATCTCGGGTGCATTCGGCGTTATTGGCAGTGTTACAGCTTTTACACATTTATCAATGGCTGAGGCATTTACACTTATATTTTTGCAACCCCTCTTCGTCAGCATTCTTTCCATGATATTTTTAAAAGAAGCCATCGGGTGGCGGCGTTGGTCGGCTATCATCATCGGCTTTATCGGTGTGCTTGTCGTTTTGCGACCGGGCTTTCGTGAACTCACTATCGGACATGTGGGAGCTGTCTTTGCCGGTTTGAGCGGTGCTATTTCCATTATTATTGTCCGCCATATGGGGGGACGTGAAAAACGCATCACTCTCTATTCCAGCGGAATTATCGGTTCGATTGTCATCTGTGGTTTATTGAGCCTCCCCGGTTATATCGAACCTCATAACTTCGAATGGATTTACCTTGCCGGTTATGGATTATTTGCCGCTCTTGGCGCGCTTTTCCTTATGGCTGCGGCTCGTCGTGTTCCCGCCATTGCTATTGCCACCCCTCAATATAGCCAGATGATCTGGGCGATATTATTCGGCTACTTCATTTTCAACGACCATCTTGATCTTCCTATGATCATTGGCATTATCCTTATCATGGCTTCAAGCCTGTTAACTTTCATGCGCGAAAAGCATCAGCACACTCAAACAACGCCACAAAACGCCACACCACAAAAATGATGAAATCCGCCCCTCATCCTGTTTAAGAATTCTTCTCTTGAAATGAAAAGTTAAAGTTGAAAATGCATGTAATCGGGAGAATGAACAATATTATAATGCCCGCATCTTAAGGCAGACTTGCCAGACCATGTTCATCGGGAAAGGTGCTGTTGATTCAATGGTTTCGTAGGTTTTTGGCGCTATCTCCACCGAGATATCGTTGCGCTTGTAAAGTGCACACTTTTAAATCAGGCGTTTTCTTCTTTTTGTGATCCTGATTTTCTCATTCAATCCTGAAAACTCTTTGATAGTGCGGGAGAGCCATGAACCAAATTTGTAAAAAAGTTCCCACGATAGAGCCCGAGGGAAATAGCTCGCGAGCTTTTAGCCTTCTCTACGGAGAATAATCTCTGCAATCAGTGACCCCGTGCCGAGAGACCCTCTAATATAGACAAGCTATAAACCAGACTGATGTATTGATTACAAAGACTAAAATAAAATTCGGAAACAAAAAACGCTTGGCCCACAGGATGTGAGAACAGAGCTGATTTTGCCTATAGCGCCAAACTAGTGTTTACGATCAAAAAAAACGCCTGCTGCGGGAGGGGGCAGCAGACGTTACGAAGGGAAAGCCTCAAGGGAAGGAAAGGCTTTCCACACAGAGCCCGAGGGGAAAAGGCTCTGTGAGCTTTTAGCGTGCTGTACGGCGAGCTATCTCCGCAATCTCGGAACGGGTAATGCCGAGATCGTTCAATTCATGAGCAGAAAGACGACTCAATTCATTATAGGTCGTGCGATAACGGCGCCATTTATTAAAACTACGAAGGAGGTTCATGACACTCACCTGATTAATACTACTATGTTGGAATTTGTTGAGGCGTATATAGTCTTGCCTTTCTGAATTGAGGAGTGACAAGATTGCATAGCTGCTGTGCAACGTTTAAGCATTTTGCATATTTTTTAGTCACAATTCGTTAAGAATTGTCAGCTTTTTGCCTCATTTCGCAACATCCGGCCTTATTTAAGCAATAAAACGCTGTCTCTTGCCATAATTCTTATCAAAAATTTCATGAGAATTGTTCTAAATTAAGCCAAATTACAAATTTGAACGAAAGAAATTCTAGTTTCCTTTTCAAAACAACTTGCAAGATGAAGATATTTTCTAATAAAACTCTTAAAGCATGGTTAATTTTTCGTTAATTGCAACCAGCTCCACGGACATGAATATATTGTTGGCGATGGAAAATAATTTGTTGATATGGGAATTGACGAATCCGGCTATCGTCTAAAGTCTCGAAACTATCTCAAGGAAGGAACGCCGTATCCGTTTCATTCAATCGAGGCTTATATGCATTGCAATTATTCCTGCCGGATTTCCAATGCGACATGCGTCATATTTACACCGCCTATTCAAGAAAATTGGCCAATTTTACAAAAATATCAGGTGAATCCATCAAAACAACGCATAACCTGTTAAAAATATTTTCACCCAAATAATCTCTATTTTTCTCCGATGCTTCCGCTTTAATGCGTGGTCAAAGTGGTCTTTCATCAATTCCGGCAAGTATCAGAAACAGTCGTAGCATTAAAAAACTGCCGGAATTGATCCGGCAGCTTTTCCTTGTATGAAATCTTTGTTCTTTCCATCCATTCAGTGACGGAAATGCCGCATACCGGTAAAGACCATTGCAATATTGTTTTCGTCGGCGGCTGCAATCACCTCGTCGTCGCGGATAGAACCGCCGGGCTGGATAACCGCTGTTGCACCCGCTTCAACAGCCGACAACAATCCATCGGCAAACGGGAAGAAAGCGTCGGAGGCAACGACCGAACCTTTGGTCAAAGGTTCACTCATGCCGGCGATTTTAGCTGCATCGAGAGCCTTATGAGCGGCAATACGGGCTGAATCCACACGGCTCATCTGACCGGCACCTATACCGACTGTTGCATTATCCTTCACATAGACAATGGCATTAGATTTGACGTGTTTGGCGACCTGAAAGGCAAATTTGAGATCGCGCATTTCCGCTTCGGTCGGTTGGCGTTTTGTGACTACCTTTAATTCGAGATCGTCAATCACACCGTTGTCGCGCGTCTGAACCAACATGCCGCCAGATACGGTTCTCATTGTCAAACCGGGAGCGCGCGGATCAGGCAGACCACCGGTAATCAGAAGACGCAGATTCTTCTTCTTGGCAATGATCTCGCGGGCCGTTTCTGTAGCATCCGGTGCGATAATAACTTCGGTAAAAATTTTGGTAATTTCCGCAGCACAATCTTCGTCTAGCGGACGGTTCAGCGCAATAATACCACCGAAAGCCGAAACAGAATCGCAAGCCAAAGCTTTGAGATAAGCTTCTTTCAACGTTTTGCCTTTGGCAACCCCGCAAGGATTGGCATGTTTGATAATGGCGACCGCTGCACTCTTTTCCGGATCGAATTCGGCAACGGTTTCAAAGGCTGCGTCGGTATCATTGATATTGTTATAGGAAAGCTGTTTTCCCTGTAAAACCTGTGCCGTTGATACACCAAACCGTTTTTCACCAGTAAGATAAAAGCCGGCCTTTTGATGCGGATTTTCGCCATAGCGCATAATCGTTTCAAGTTCGCCGCCGATCGCACGCCATTTCGGCGTATCAATTTCAAGCTTTTCGGCAAACCAGTTCGATATTGCTGCATCATATGAAGCTGTACGAGCAAAAGCACGGGCAGCCAGCATGCGACGGAAGGAAAGCTTCAGACTGCCTTCATTTTTATCAAGTTCAGCCAATACCAGATTATAATCATCCGCATCTGTTACAACCGTAACATAGGCATGGTTTTTTGCCGCCGCACGAATCATTGCCGGACCACCAATGTCGATGTTTTCGACAATAGTTTCATTATCGGCACCGGAAAGTCTTGTTTCCTCGAATGGATAAAGATTGACAGCAACAAGATCAATGCCGACAATTCCGTGTTTTTTCATTGCGGCCTGATGTTCGGGATCGTCACGGATTGCAAGTATGCCTCCATGAATTGCCGGATGCAGAGTTTTCACCCGACCATCCATAATTTCCGGAAAACCGGTTACTTCGGAAACATCTTTGACAGGCAAGCCGGCTTCAGCCAGAGCCTTTGCAGTACCACCTGTCGAAATAAGTTCGACACCATATTCGTGGAGCCGCGTTGCAAATTCGATAAGACCGGTTTTATCCGATACGGAAATAAGTGCCCGACGCACCCGAAGCAAATCGGGCGCGGGAATGTGTTTCGATGTCACAGTCATAATATTGTTCCTGAAATTTACGCAGAAGAAATAACCTTGACTGCCATAGCACAGGAAGTTGGAAAAAACACTCTATGAATGGAAAAGTGAACGGTTTTGACTTGGAACTTTTAGATAAGCTCTTTTCAAAATACCTTCATTTTCGAGCCAAATACTTAGCTTGCTCCGGTAATACGTGTAAACCGCCAACGGATTTTTTCGGTTAAAACCGGTCGAAAATTCAAGACAATCTGACGTGTCCGTTTAGGGCCATTCACATCTGCAAAGTCTATTGAATCTTCAAGTTGAATATCGGCATCGGGCGACATAAAATTCCACGCATCTCCTCCCACAACTTCCAGACGCAAGCTGTTACCATCATGGCTCACCTCGACATGCGGATGAAGATGGAAACGCACCGCTACATTATCACGGCCATCGCTTTTGATGGATTTGCCGGCAGGCGCAAAAAAGTGGTCATAACCGTCGATAATATTGCCATTGGACATTAGCAGCAATCCACGCTCGTGGATCATGTTGAATGATCCGAGATAACCGTTATGACTTGCTACAAAACCGACACGGTCGGGTTCTTCAACGCGCTTTATATTGACAATAGTCGGGCCGCTTATGAGTGCCGCAGGGCTGTTACCTTTGCGCTTATGGAATTTACCGGACGATGTATCATTCAATGTTGCCGTCGAATGGGCTGCAGTCGCCCGCGCCATCAAAGCATAATCAGCCGGTCCATAAGGGTCGATTCCCGCATTGATAATAAAACGGTCGGCACCTGAGGACATTTCAAAGGAAAGGCAACCTGCGGCCGCCTGATAGGAAACCTGACGCGGCGGTATGGTTCCGGTATCGGCAATGATCGTTGTGTTATTGGCATAAAGTCTTTGATAGCCGGAATAGGGAGCATGTGAAAAAGGCATACCGGCTGTCTCGTCGAGTTTTAAAACGACCGCCAGACGTTCCGGCAAAACCGGTCCGACACCGTTGAAATGGGCAAGTGTCTGATCCTGATGAACAAAAAACCGCAAAGCCGGTAACATGCGTTCAACCGAATCAACCAGTATTCTCGATGCGGTCTCTTTACTGTGGGCATAAAGGTGACGCAGTGCGATAAGATCGGTCAATAGCGAAAGCAATGTTGCGGGATTGCGCGAAATATGCCCGCCATCCGGCAATATTTGTCGGGTCAACGAGCGGGTAAGCTGCGCCTGTGCTGCCTTCTTCATTGAAGGAGACACCGGCAAACAAATGGACGCAAAACATAAAGCAACTGCCGCCTCAAGACGGTTTTCATTCTCGTCCATATTGCGGATAGCTGTTCTTAAAAACCGTGCATGAAAACCTAATGCACGCAAAAACCGACGTTCGAAATTTTCATTTGCTCCATCAAGCAACATTCGTGCATGGCAAAGCCAGGAAATCAGTCTTCGTGCCGCAACATCGGGATACCAAGCAGGTCCTTTGACATGTTTTCCGGATTGTTCAAGCCAATCATTGAGCAAAGAACGGGCATGGGCATTGGCAAGAGGAGTGCGTGCCGCATCAAGATGCCGGAGCCAACTGAAATCGTTAAGTGCCGCTTCCCAAGCCGGAGTTGGCGGTTCGATTGCAAAAGGCGAGATTGACCCTGTTTGCACAATCCGTCCGGCAAGTGCGAACCGGCCATGATAGAATTCATGCGCCATTTCCGGATCGGCCAAATGAAGATCGACCGGTTCGGCAAGAATGCGCTGCGGGCGAAAGCCCGAAAAACGCCAACGAAATAATGGTCCGACGCACAGACGCCGCAACAAACGCATCGCAGCATAGAGCGCCGGCGACGTTTTATATTGCTGATCAACTGTAGTGGACACGATCGGAACTCCAAGAAAACAAACTTGAGGGTATTTTCTTTGATTAAGGTGAATGATTGGTTAATTTTAATAAAAAACTGCTGATCCCCCCTCTTCAAAGGATGGAAAATCTTATCATCAATTTCCCGCAAAAAAGCATAGGTCTTATGCCGGTTTCCATGCGTTCAGCCTTGAAATGTCGGCGATAAAAATTGCAAATTTTGTACTTGCTATTTTAACTTCGCAAATAGAATAAATTAAAGGCTTCAAGAATTTACACTTGCCGATTTCTCTTTTGTCAGGACAAAGCGGCACAAAAATTGAAAATAATAGCGTCGTAACGGAAATTCAGGAAATACGTTGGAATCTGGCAGCAAAAAAGCCGTCCATCCCCGACAATAACGGCGTTGCCCCTTCCAGATCAGCGGGGGTTGTACGCAAAACGCCGTTTGACAAAAGTTCTTTTCTTCCCGCCACTTCCTCATCACGGATTGGCACGAGCTTGATGTCATTGCGGCTAGAGAGGACGTTATTGACGAGCTCTTCACCTTCCTGTTGGGCAATCGAACAATTTGCAAAGACAATCAAACCGCCAATTTTGACAAACGAAATGGAGGCGACAAGAAGTTCAAGCTGTAATTTCGCAAGTTTTTCAACGTCACTAATATCTTTTGTCCATAAAATATCAGGGTGTCTTCTAATTGTTCCGGTCGATGAACAGGGCGCGTCAAGCAAAACAGCATCGAAAAGCTCTTGCGGTTTGAAGTCTTTAAAGTTGCCAGCCCATGTTGCAACCTTCAAATCGAGCCTTTCCATATTGCGTTGTAAACGCTTCAGGCGGTTTTCAGAAAGATCGATTGCCGTTACACGGGCTCCCTGAACGGCAAGTTCTGCTGTTTTTCCGCCGGGTGCTGCACATAAATCTGCAACAGTTTTATCTTTGATATCACCGAGCAAACGGGCGGGAAGAGAGGCGGCCGCATCTTGCACCCACCATTCCCCTTGCTGATAACCTTCAAGATCGCTTATCGCTCCTTCGACATGTTCAAGCCGAACTGTGCCATTGAAGAGAACATGCCCGCCGAGTTTTTCTGCCCACATTTCAGGGTTGCTTTTGACTGAAATATCGATTGGTGGTTCATTTGCCTGTGCGGCAAGAATTTTCGCTGCCTTTTCACGGCCATAGTTTTCAACAAGCATTTCCGAAAACCATGCCGGAATATTTTCTATTGCCGAGCTTTGTGCCCGTTCTTTGTCGGCATTGCGGGCAAGTTTTCGCAAAATTGCATTCACAAGTCCTGAAAAGCGCTGATTGCGTGGGTCGCTTTTAGCGGCCGTGACAGCAAGATCAATTGCCGCATGGTCAGGAACGTCAAGATAGAGCACTTGTGCAGCCGCGACATGGAGAAGATGCCTTAAGGACAGGGCATTTTGCGGCAAAGGCCGATCAAGATAAGACTTAAAGATTCTTTCAATACCGGCACGATGGCGAAGTGCTGCCCCCAAAATGGCGCGCACCAGCATACGATCGCGCATTTCAAGTGCCAAATATTGGGGATGTCCGTGCTCATTATCAGTGAGGCCATCAAGCGAAGTCTTTTTGTCAATCACTGCCGAAAGAAGGCGGGCTGCTGCCTGTCTTGCCGGAAGTCCCGGAACAGCGGAAACAGATTTTTTTTCTGACAAACCAGATTGATCTATTTTACGTTTATTTGCCAATATCGACTCATTATGACCATGGACCTTTTGGCGTGTTATTGCGCATCCATGACGGGCGTTCAACAGTGCGGCGCATATTTTCCCATGGGGAACCGCTTGTTGTCGTAATATTCATTTCCTCGGCCTGTTTGCGCAAAGCTGCAATACGATTTTCTGTCGAGGGATGGGTAGAAAAAAGATTATCAGCCCCACTGCCATTCAGGGGATTGATGATAAACAAATGTGCCGTTGCCGGATTATGCTCTGCCTCTTCATTGGGGATAGTTTCAACACCACGGGCAATTTTGTTCAAAGCCGAAGCAAGCCATAGCGGATTTCCGCATATCTGCCCACCACGTTTATCGGCCGCATATTCGCGTGTTCTACTGATCGCCATTTGCACAAGCATAGCAGCAAAAGGCGCGACAAACATCGCGATAATCGTACCGATAATACCGGATGAATTGGAGTTGCCATTGGAATCGCGGTTACTACTGCCGAAAAACAATGCAAAATTGCCAAGCATGGAAATGGCACCGGCAATCGATGCCGTTATCGTCATTGTCAGTGTGTCATGGTTTTGCACATGTGACAGCTCGTGCGCCATGACACCGGCCAGTTCTTCCGGACTAAGGGCGTTCAACAGACCCGCTGTGGCCGCGACAGAAGCATGTTCAGGATTGCGTCCTGTTGCAAAAGCATTGGGCTGGGCATCATCAATCACAAAGACTTTCGGCTGGGGGAGACCGGCTTTTCTGGCAAGGTCGCTGACAATCCGGTAATATTGGGGGGAACTGCGCTCATCAACCTGACGTGCACCATACATACTCAAAACCATTTTATCCGAATTCCAATAGGAAAACAGATTCATTCCGGCTGAAATGAGAAATGCGATCATTGCACCATTACCGCCGCCAATCAGGTAACCGACGCCCATCAATAGTGCCGTCATGAAAGCAAGAAGCATGGCGGTACGCATAAAATTCATTGTCAACAACTCCGATATAAAGCATATTCGTCCTTATATGATGGTGAATATCTCCATTTTCTTCAATGGAAGACATATTAAAAATGACTGACAAGCAACAAGAACAAACGGCGAATAACGAACAATCTGAAAAAAAAGAACTTCCGCCTGCTGCACAAAGAGCACTGAAAGAGGCTGAAGAACGGCGTAAAAAAGCCAAAAAAACCGATGCGCCCAAGGAAATTGGTGGCCGTGGTGGCAACGATCCTTCACGCTATGGAGATTGGGAAATAAAGGGACGGGCTATCGACTTCTAATTTTTGAAAGTTGATCCAGTTAACCTGACTTCATTGAACAACTCAGTTCGTTTCAAGCGATATTGGCTCGCTTGGCGTAATATTGCTCTTTTAATATTCTTAAAACAATTTGTTACACAAATTTTCAAAACCGGCTTTTACAAGCTGTTGTTTCGGGTTTCATAATTTTTTATCTTGAGCCTGAACTCTTCCGTCGTTTTTTCCATTCGGTAATGGATAATACAGAAAGCTTTACCGCCTTTCCGGCTTGATCGGACAGGTTTTGGCATTTTTTAAAAAAGATTTGTTCATTGCTTGCCGCAAATGATTGTTCATCAACCGCCTTTCTGCCGGTTTAGAGCCGTTGCTGCAATCCATTCCGGTTATAAACTTACACCGCGAGATAAAAATGAAGAACGCAAAAAAATCATTCAATTCTTCATTTATGAGTCACACAGGATTCCAACAAAAAACGGGCCTCAAACGCCCGTTTTTTGACTTTTTTTAAAAACTTGTCGGAAGTCCCGAAAGTTTCAATTTTAAAAGCTTATTCGGTTGGCTGGGCTGCTTCCTCGGCAGGAGCAGCTGCGGCAGCTTTGGCTTCTTCTTCAGCCTGTTTAGCAGCAGCAATACGTTCCTGAGCTTTTTTGCCCGGAAGCGCTTTATTCGGATTGTTACGTGGTTTGCGTTTGAAAAGACCGGCAGCATCAAGGAAACGTGCAACGCGATCTGTTGGCAAAGCACCATGACTAAGCCAATATTGAATGCGCTCGTTATCCATCTTTATGCGATCATTCTCGTCGGCAAGCATCGGATTCCAGAAACCGACACGTTCAATAAACCGGCCATCACGCGGGCTGCGGATATCGGCGATAACGATATGATAGTAAGGACGCTTTTTTGAACCTGCGCGTGACAGACGAATTTTCAACGACATGTTTTATCTCCTATTGTCGGTTTTGGTTTTTTAACCAATCGGGTTGCCGCCGGCCTTTTCGTGTTCCGGCAGAATTGTTTTCTTATTTCGAATTAAGTTTCAAAGCTGTCGCTTCATGGTGACGAATAACTTCTTTGACAATAAAACTTAAGAATTTCTCCGCAAAATCAGGATCAAGATGGCTTTCTTCTGCAAGCTTGCGCAGACGAGCTACCTGACGTTTTTCGCGTGATGGATCGGCGGGCGGAAGGCCGTATTTTGCCTTTAAAACTCCGACAGCTTTGGTGCAGCGGAACCGTTCGGCAAGAATATGCACAAGTGCGGCATCAAAATTGTCAATCGAATCACGAAGTTGCAAAAGCTCTTCAGGAATTTTCGTATCACTCATAATCTTCAACGTTTCTTCGTTTTTCAATGCTTTTTCGGCAGGCCGGGAAGCCCTTGGAATTTTGTTCCGCTTGAAGGCAGTCCGGGTAATGTCCCGCCACCAAGACCGGGAAGTTTGTTTCCAAGGCCTGCACTTTCAGCCTGTTTTTGAATTTTTTCCAATTGCTTGGGATCCATTGACGAAAGATCGGGAAGACCACCACCCAAACCGCCAAATCCCAATTTGGCGCCAATGCCGCCCATCATCTTCTGCATCAGACCGCCTTTGCCTTTGCCGCCCATCATTTTCATCATGTCGGCCATCTGGCGATGCATTTTAAGAAGTTTGTTGATGTCGGCCGCATTGGTACCCGACCCTTTGGCAATGCGCTGTTTGCGGCTATGTTTCAAAAGATCCGGATTGGCACGTTCTTCTTTGGTCATGGAAGAAATAATGGCCAATTGGCGGTTAAAAAGATTGTCGTCAAGACCGGCAGCCGCAATCTGATCTTTCATTTTTCCGATACCGGGCATCATACCGAGAATGCCGCCCATGCCACCCAATTTTTTCATTTGCTTGAGCTGTTCGGCCAAATCGCTCAGGTCGAATTTGCCCTTTTGCATTTTTTTGGCAAGTGCGGCGGCTTTTTCCTGATCTATTGTTTCGGCAGCTTTTTCAACCAGCGAAACAATGTCGCCCATACCTAGAATACGATCGGCAATGCGACGCGGATGGAATTCTTCCAGCGCTTCCATTTTTTCGCCGGTTGCAATGGCCTTGATCGGTTTGCCGGTCACAGCGCGCATGGAAAGAGCAGCACCACCGCGCCCGTCACCATCCATACGTGTCAATATGATGCCGGTAATGCCCACACGCTCGTCAAACGAACGGGCAAGGTTGACAGCATCCTGACCGGTCAGACTATCGGCAACGAGCAATATTTCATGTGGTGCGGATTTGGCCTTAATGTCGGCCATTTCAACCATGAGCGGTTCGTCAATATGGGTGCGACCGGCAGTGTCGAGAATAACAACATCCTGACCGCCAAGTTTGGCCACCTGAACAGCACGGGCAGCTATTTCCACCGGTGTCTGGCCGGCGATGATCGGCAATGTCGGCACATGAATCTGTTCGCCGAGCTGGCGCAACTGTTCCTGAGCTGCCGGACGACGCGTATCAAGAGAAGCCATCAAGACTTTCTTGTTCTGTTTTTCAGTAAGACGTTTGGCAATTTTTGCCGAAGTTGTGGTTTTACCTGAACCTTGCAGGCCGACCATCATGATAACAACCGGTGAAGGTGCATTAAGGTCTATTGAAATGCCTTCGGTGCCAAGCATTTCCACCAACTCGTCATGAACGAGTTTGACAACCATTTGCCCCGGTTTGATTGATTTCAAGAGATTGGCACCAACCGCCTTTTCACGGACACGGTCGGTAAAGGAGCGCACAACATCAAGTGCAACATCGGCTTCAATCAGCGCACGACGGACCTCACGCAGAGCGGTTGCAACATCCTGCTCCGACAGGCTTCCCCGCCCTGTCAGATTGTTCAGAATGGTGCCCAGACGTTCCTGTAAGGAATCAAACATTGTCTACCTCTTTAATAAGCCAACAAACCCGAACCAAACGAAACACGCACCCGAGGGCGCATCGCGCTGTCGGATGTTGACCTCCGGGATCTCTTTATACCATTACGGGTCCCGGTCGGTGGCTCCAAGTCTGATAAGCTTGTCGCAGATTTAAAGCGTCTTAAAACAGCAAAAGGAGCATCTTGTCAAGGTTTATGCATAATGTATTTGATAAAGTGTAATCCTACTTGGTTTCAGAACCAACTTGTTATAAGCGATAAACAACATTTTACCTGCACAAAGGTTAGGTTTTTTAAGAAGGAACAGCTCGAATGTTTTGTAAAAGCGCGATAAAGGCCGGTTTTATCGGCTTAGCATTTGCCGCAACCACCGGAGTTGCCCTTGCAGCTCCAAAATGCGGAAGTACTTCGGCCGGTTTTGAAAACTGGGTAGAGGCAACCAAGCAGGAAGCCGCAGCAAACGGAATTGGCAAGCGTGGTATAGCCGCCTTGGATAATGTGCACTATGCCCAAGCAACCATCAATGCAGACCGCGGCCAGAAAAGTTTCAAACTAAGCCTTGATCAATTCATGAAGAAGCGTGGTTCATCAACCATTGTTGCCCGTGGCAGAGTGATGAAAAAGCAAAATGCGGCACTGTTTGACCGGCTTGAGAAAAAATACGGTGTTGCTTCCGGTCCGGTTATTGCTATTTGGGGTATGGAAACGAGCTTCGGTTCCTTTATGGGTAAACAACATACACTGTCAGCCGTTGCAACATTGGCTTATGATTGTCGGCGCAGCGCCTTTTTTACCGACCAGCTCTATGCAGCTTTAAAGCTGATTGACCGCGGAGATTTTGATCCAAATTCTATCGGTGCTATGCATGGCGAGATCGGGCAAACACAATTCTTGCCAAAAAACGTTCTGCTTTATGGCGTCGATGGTGATGGTAACGGTCATATCGACATGATCAATTCGAAGGCCGACGCCCTTGCTTCGACATTCAATTTTTTGCGCGCCCATGGTTGGCAACCGGGACAGGGTTATCAACCCGGAGAGCCCAATTTTGCTGCCATCCAGGGGTGGAATGATGCAAGTGTTTACCAACAATCAATTGCCATCATGGGTAAACAGATAGACGGCAATTGATAAAACGGCAGGCCGTAAAATTGCGGCCGGAATTGTTCTATGACGATGACAAGTAGAAGTTATTGACCCGTTATTGCTTCAATATTTTAAAAAATAGAAAAAGCCTGCCTGATCGGCAGGCTTTTTCATATTTAATAGCCTATTCAACCGGCTAACCGGTTCAAAAAACGAAAATCATTATTCGGCACGGGTAAAGTCACCGCTACGCCGGTCCATAATCCATAATTCACCTGTTGCAATATCGAACCATGCACCGTGAAGCGTAAGCTTTCCCTGATCTTCACGCTGTTTTATCCACGGAAACGTACGCAGATTATTTATCGAATAGCGGATGGAAATCCGCTCGAGTGCTGTTTGACGCTCACTCGAAGTCATCAATGTATTGGTTGCAACAGCTTCGGCAGCCGGTGTCAAAAGCCCCATCCACTTGCCGATAAAATCGACAGAGGAAAGCGGCTTTCCCTCAAGGTCAAGTGCATTACGTATACCGCCACAGCGTGCATGGCCAAGTACAACAATGTTTTTGACCTTCAATGACTGGACCGCAAATTCCAACGCGGCCGACGTCGCATGATATTCTTTATCGGGATGAAAAGGTGGAACCAGATTGGCCACATTGCGCATAACAAATATTTCACCGGGATCGGTATCGAAAATTGTCTCGGGCGCAGTGCGTGAATCGCAGCAGGCTATAACCATTGTCTCGGGTTTTTGCCCTTCATAAGCCAATTGTTTATAGCGCTCACGTTCATGAACAAGCCGTGTGTTCATGAACGTATGATAGCCATTTAAAAGCTTTTCGGGAAAATCAAACATAAATCATCACTTGGCGGTATCTGCGTTCTTCGCCTGTTACTTATTCTTGGACATGTCCGCCGTATCTTTGAGATAACGCAACGTAACGCGCTCGGCGAGTGTTCCTAAACGATGAAGCCCGCTTTCAAGCATCAGCTCGTAAGCATTGTGCCTCGTTGTTTCCATAAGCAATGTGTAAACAGAAGCCGTAGCAAAACGGAGAGCATCTTCTTCATTGTCACCATCAAGAATGCGGGCAAGGAAAAGTGCAGCTGTGAGATCGCCCAGACCATTGACCGGATCTTTCACCAACGGATGTTCGGCGAGCAGAATTGATTTATCTGTTACAAGCAGATTGCCGGTAGCATTTTTTAAAAGTGGCCAGGCAGAAGTAACAAGCGTTGTCTTGCACCCCACTTTTCGTGCAGCAGCGATAATCTCGTGATTGGTCTCAAGTTTTTTCGATACAATCCACTCAAGTTCCGAGCGATTGGGTTTCAAAATATCGGCAAGCGGCAATAGTCGTGAAACTGTTTCTTTTGCAATATCTTCCCCGACATAAAGCCCGCCTTCATCGCCCAGAACCGGATCACAAAAATAGACAAGATGCGGATTTTTCTGTTTGAGCGTTTTGATAAGATCGGCTGTAATCTTGATCTGTTCGGCACTTCCGAAATAGCCGGTCATAACAGCTGTAATTTCTCCTACCCATTTCGAGCGGATGATATCATCAGCCCATGCCTTGAAATCCGCAACCGGTACGATGAGACGATGGGATGGACCATGACGCGGTTGCCATGTCATGCTGACGGTCAACATATCCCAGACAGCATAACCCATTTGTTCAAGAGCATTGACACTCACACGCGTTCCAACCGAACCGCGAATAACGTGGCTTGAAATAACAAGAACAGACTTTCCAGAATTGCTCATCAACAATGCCTTCTTTATAAAACAAGCTTTTATTTAAAACCTGTTGCCCCCTGTCACAAGTGCGAAAGTGATGATTGGTGCCAAGAATATTGAGCCCGCTAGAACCGGAATTAAAATTCGCGAGCGCGCAAACGTATGACCCGGGTAGTTTTAGTGAACCGTTGTCCGACTTATCCATTGCTTTTTATAAAGCATTGATTTGTTTTCATAAAAATAATTTAGAATAAAATTTTCGCGCTCATTTTAAATGAAATAATTCCGGTTTATAGCGCAACTTATAGCGCGAAAAGCGTGAAGGAAACGCGTCATCAATGATAGCAAATTATCTATCCTTTTACGCCCGTGCGGAAACTTGACATATCAAATCGGATCGATATGCCCGATTTTGAAAAAGGCCAAACGGACCTCGCCATTTTTTATCGAAAGCTGCAAAACCGGATCGCCTTTGTCATTCTTCTGCATGGCATTTAACGCAAAAAAGATTGTTTTAAGATTGTCAGCCTGAGCGGGAAATGCATTACGTGCTGTTTGCAACAGCTTGTTCTGGTCACTAATGGCTATATCGAATTTTGCATTGAGATACCCTTCATCGTTGAATGAAAAAGGCCCCGAAACGGTTATCGAACCACCGCTTTCAAAACGGACTGTCGACGATTTCAAAAAGCCCTTATGACCCCGCAAGCGTTGAAGCGGATCGATTTCGTCTTCACTCACTTCAAAAAGCGAAAAAGCTTGGTCGATTGACCATTTGATATCTCCGCTCATTTCCGGAACAGGTGTATTTTCGTGCGGAATTATCAAGGGCAGAACCAGATTTTCAAACGTCAATCTGGCATCAAGATTGGTATTTAATCCATGCGCATCAAAACGCAAAAACTTCGCTGTGGTTCTGTCGAGCAATTGGCCGGCTTCCGCTTTCGAGCCGATTTCTAAATTGTCTGTGCGCAAACTGACTGCATCGGGGATTTCCCCGCTCATATCGGTTTCAATCGCCATTTGGCTCCATTTTGCCGAAAGTGGAACGAGTCCCGGAAATTCGAGAGAGATAGGTGCTGTCAATGACAGTTCGAGCCAGCGCGGTGCATAAACAGGTGCGCCGGCAATTATTTTTTCACCCGAAAAGGCAAAACCTTTCATCAATTGTTGCAAATTGACTGTGTCACAAGAAACACCAATTCTGAGCGGATAGCCGGTTTTATGCATATTCTCGCATAAAACGACAAAGCCACTTTCATTATAAGTGGCCAATTGATTGGAAACTTTTTCTTCGACTTTATTTGCCAGAAAATACCAGATGATTGTGTAGAGTATAACAATTACCACAACGGCAAATACACCCCGAACAATATATCTGTGATTGACCGATTTGCGTTGAGGCTCGAAGTCGAATGAAGACATCTGAAGTTTTTACTCGCAATTTCCATGAAAAATTTTTGCCGATCATAGAGAATAAGTCTTTATATCTCCATAGACATTTATGTTTTTTTTAGTGCATATATCAAAACCATGTAAAAGTGCATGTGATGAGGATGAGCAACAAATGCACGATTTTTGGGTTTTCGGCTATGGCTCTTTGATTTGGAATCCGGGTTTTACCTATGATTTTATGTCGCCTGCCCGACTTTACGGCTATCATCGTTCTTTATGTATCTATTCCAACCATTATCGCGGAACTGTCGAAAATCCGGGTCTCGTTCTAGGGCTTGATCGCGGCGGGTGTTGCGACGGGCTCGCTTTTCACGTTCCGGTGGAAGACACAAAAAAAACCTATGATTATCTGATCAAGCGCGAACAGGTAAACAGTGTCTATATCGAAAAGTTGAAGCCGATCCACCTGAAAGACGGCCGCATCGTCAACGGATTGTTTTTTGTTGCAGATCACTCGCACGAACAATATGCCAAAAAGCTTGATCGGGAAAATATGGCGCTCATTATCCGCCAAAGTCATGGACTTGCCGGTTCCAACATTGATTACGTGGTTAATACTGCCGCAAGTTTAAGGAAAATGGGCATTCCCGACAAGTCTCTGGAAAAGCTTGTAAAACTTCTCCAAGACTGATGGACTTGAAACAATCTACAAACTTTAAAACCGCATTCGATATTATCGGTCAGGATTGAATGTTTTACTTCGGCTTGCCGAACATTTTGACAAGTGCCTGTTCGATCCAGCGACGTAACGCCGGATCATAGATGAAACGTCCTTCCAGTTGCGACTTTGCGCATTGGGCGCCCTTCAACTCTAAACGTTCGGCACCGTGCACCACCCAACGCTGCATCATTGCACGCGTCAATTCGGAATGGAATTGCAAACCCCACGCATTTTCACCATAGCGGAAAGCTTGTGTAGGATATGTATTCCCCTTGGCCAGAAGCTCCGCACCTTGTGGCAAATCATAAATGCCTTCGCTATGGAAATGATAAACCATTTTTGGCCAGTCCATGACGCGTTTGCCACTTCCAGTCGCTTCAATCGGATACCAGCCGATTTCGACTTCACCATCGCTACGTGGTTTGACTGTGCCGCCAAGATTCCGTGCAAGCAATTGTGCCCCGAGACAAATACCGAGAAACGGTTTATTTTCTTTAAGCGCAACCGATATCCAATCCATTTCGCGATTGATAAACGGCTCATTGTCATTAGCACTCATCGGGCCACCAAAAATGATTGCTCCTGCATAATCTTTCAATGTTGTTGGAAGACAATCTCCTAACACCGGCCGGTAAATGCTCAACTCGAAGCCGTTCTTCTGCAAGATTTGGCCGATGCGTCCGGTACTTGAAGAGGCCTGATGCAAAACAACCGCTATTTTTTGCTTTTCCTCTTTCGGGGAAATTTTTTCATCCGCCAATGACATTCTATTCCAATAACCTATTTAGTTTCTGGCAGGCCTTTCGGTTTTTCCGGAAGTTGTTTCCTTTGGCCCACCATTTTCTTCAATTCCAGTCGATCCTTACGGTCAACGCCAATCATTTCCGCAATCCGCCAGATCAGCGTATCTTCCAACTCGTAAATATAACCATCAGCATAAGCAATTTCCCACAACACGCCGATAAATTTGATGCATTCTTCTTTTGTAAGATGGCGTTTTAATGTCGAGGTAAAGTTGAAGATGTCGAGACTGTCACGATTGGCTGCCTTACCAGCTTCAATCAACGCTTTCACATCCGGTTCAGCGAGTTCGAATTCGTGGGAGACGATGTCATAGAGGACTTTTTTCTCGACACCCTGTTCCTGCCCATCGGCATCAACAATGTGAAAAGCCAGAGCAACCGCTGCTACCCGCGGATCATCGTTGCCAAATTCGGGACCACCTTTCCCAAGCGATCTTATAAAGTCTTCCAGATGCTTTAATATCAATCCCTGTCCTCGCTTCTAGAGTTGTCATGCATGTTACTTTGCATAAATTTTCTTTAAAAAACTTCACTATTCAAGTTTTGTGTTCATGCGGGTTTCTCAATAGGCTTGGCATATGTTCCGACATGCCGCTTAACAGATCATTCCCGCTCTCGTAGAAGTTATAAAACGAGTTACAACGGAAGATATGATCGACAATCAAATTTTCCCAAACACTTTTTTGCGCACATATCATTTCTTACGGACGCATTATTTCTTATGCACACCGGGATCATCAACATTGATGCGGGTCGCATCGACAGGAGTTTCCAGTTTTGACGGGTCAACAGCATCGACAATCATAACCGGTTTGGTATGGAATGTCTGTGTTCCCTTATTTTTGTCTTCCCTGTCTTTTAAATTTGTTGACCTCACATTGGCATTCATCGTGTTGCCACGATCCGTACTAGCAGTTTTTTTAATTTTGACCGGTGCTTGTTCGATTGTAGCGGGAATGACTTCATCAGGATTTAAAGTCAATCCCGGAGTGCGTGAAGGAGCCTGCCACCGGAATGCATCTAATTTGCCGCTGATCGGCGAGACCGGCTGCCATTTGTCAAAAGTTTTGCCATCTGCCATCCAAACCGGATCACGATCAGCACGCACTGCCAGAGACAACCATTGACGTACCCGCCCCTGATCTCCGCTTTGCGCTTCTTCAATATCGGCAAGCAAAAGATAGGCACTCTCGCGGGGTGCGATCTTTACCGCCTTTTCCGCCTGTTCACAGGCAAGCCCAAGTTCGCCTGCATCGAAAGCCGAGCGGGCAACAATGAAGCATGATTCAAAGGCTTGCGGATTTTTTTGGGCAAGAGCTTTTGCTTTTTTCAAGCGGTCAACAGCACGTTCTTCACCATTGAGATAAAGACTTGCCAGATCGGCATGGGGTGACTTTTTCCATAAATTTTCAATGAGTCTGTCGGCTTTGCCGATTTCATGTTGACGATAGAGAATATCGGTTGCCACAAGTGTTGCAGGCACAAATGACGGGTCGAGCTTTTGGGCTTTCAGCGCGGTTTTACGCGCGTCATCAGGGTAATATTCGAACATATCTCTGGCCTGACCTGTCAAAAGAACCACCCGCTTATGTGTGAGTTTCTTGTTGGACCGTTCGGCGCGTGGCAAAGATTTAACTTCCCGATCAAAAAGCTCGAGCGCCTTGTCCCATGAGCCTTCGGCGCATAACCGGTCAAGCATTGCCTGATTGGCCCAAGTGACAGATGGCGCTATCAAACTTGCTTTTTCAGCATATTGACCGGCGGCTTCATAAGCACCCGATCTCATTGCTTCACGATAAAGCCCATGGAGCCCCGCAAGTTTCGTTTTGGGAGATTTGCTCATCTCTTCATAAACGCGAAGTGCATTGGGAACATCATTTTCAATAAGCAATGTTTTTGCTTCGAGAAATTTGGCAAGAGGTTCATTTTGGCTATCAAGATAACGAGCAACACGTTTATTCATGCGTTTGGCCGTATCGACATCGCCCGAAAGAACTGCCAGAAGTCCGCTTGACAATGCGTCACGACCTTTTTTCTGTCGTTGTTCCTCGAAGTGACGGGAAAGTTTGCGCGGCGCTGAAAAAACCGATTTCAGAACAAAGAGCAAAAGCAAAACGACGACAACAAGAAGAACAAAAGCAATCACTGCTGTCAAAACAGAAACAGTGACCCTGCTTGAGCCGAAGTCCATAACGAGATCGCCAGGATTATTGGCAAGCCAGGCAAAACCGGCTCCAAGAATTGCTATTACAAGAACGTAAAAGAGTACGCGGACCATTTTTCTTCATACCCCTCTAATTCAAGTCTTGTGGTGTGGACGGAGACATAAGGTTGTTCAATATCTCCGATAAAACCGCATCGGCATCACGCCTTATTTTCAACTTCGAGATAAAATCGGATGAAACATCCTTGGCACTTTGTGGCAGGTTTTGCCATTCGCTCAAGGCACGTTCATTGTCACCTTTCTTGATTGCTACTTCCATTCTCGCAGCAATTGCGCCGGCACTTTTCCCTTCGACATTGCCGACAGGGCGAGAAGTGACAAGACCTTTTGCGCTAGCCCATAATTTTTCACCAAAACCTGCGTCATCTGCCGGTTGATTGTCTATTTTCGAAATCTGATCGGCAACATGTGCGAAATCATCTGAAAGCTCGGCCTGATTGGGGACACCTTTTTCGGCATATTGCTTGAGATTATCAAGCGAAGTCAAATCGGGCGCGAGGTTTTTGAGCATATCAAGTTCGTTTGCAAAGGAACCACCGCGATCAATAGCATTTTTAAGCGCATTCGCCGCTGTTATTGCCGCAACGTCCTTACCTTGAACGGGCGTTTTGAGCGCAGTTTCTATCTCTTCAACCTGCTTCTTCAATTGATCTATATTTTGAGCATTTCCTTGAGCGAGATCGAGAGCCTGACCCGATTTTTCCGAAATTGCGGGAAGAGTTTGCAACCGGTTTTGAATGTCGGTAAATTTGTTTGTCAGAATTTCGGCTGCCTGCGGATTGGCGTTATCGCTGACGGAAGAATTGACAACATTGTTCAATGTTTCAACATTATCAATCACACCGGACAATTGCTCGCCCATAGAATTTGTTTTACTGTCAAGCTCGCTGACATGAGCCACAACGTTATCAAGGGCTTGCCGATCGGCAGAAGAAAGCTCTGCTGTTACAGTTGCGCCATCCACCGCATTCTGTTTGAGGCTCGCAATTTCGGTTTCAAGATTTGCCAATTTGCTTTGCGTAGAACGATCCTGTTCTGAAAAGCCTGGCAATAAGCCGCTCCATTGCAAGCCTGCTCCGAGGATAAGAGCAATGACACCTCCGGCGACACCCGAAGCAAAGTGGCTGAGGCGGCTCCCTCCTTTTGTTCCGCCCACTCTTTCTTGTGCGGACAATGGTGAACCATTCTTATTTTGTTCATTCCTATGAGAGGTCTGGTCACTTGCCATTTTTACCCCACTTTTTTCCCTATCGCCACTTTTCTCTCTATCAGGTGCCTCTGCAGTTTTCGTGTCGGCAGGTTTTAATCCTGCGTCCTCACCGGCGGATTTTTTGTTTTCGGTCTTAACCTCGGGCGAGATTTTAGCACCGGAGGTTTTGTCACTCTGCCCTCGCGCTTCTGTCACGGAACTTTTCTGATTAGTGCCAATAACCACAGGTTCGGCTTCCGGAATACCGGTCTTTTCTGCGCCAAGTGTCTTTTCTGCGTGAAGAGTCTTTTCTGCATGAAGATCGACCAATGGGGGCTTACGGGCTTTCCCTGAATGTTGAGATTTCGCCTTTGGTTTTTGAGGCTCTGCCATAGCTCCTCGCTTTCCTTGTTTAATCCGTGACCAGAATACCGGCGTGAAATGAAAGAATGGTTTATATCATTCGAAAAGGGTAAAAACAGTTTTAAGCCAATATTGCCTTCACCCCATCCAACATCGCATCTTCATTCGGTTCATATGCTATAACTATTGCATTCAAAAATGTTTTTGGAACAGCATTTGCTATGCGCGTTGAAAGACATAAAAATACTGTCGAGTGTTTAATATAGCTGCTAATTTGCGCAAGACCAGCGGCAGCCATAGCTGAATAGAGCATAACGATATCGATTTTTTGTGGAATCTTCAGTTTTTGTTCGTCGTCAAGCTTTATCGGTATTGTATCATATAGTTCAATCGTCTCGAAATATTTGTATTTCTCGTGCAATTGTTCTTCAAGATCGGGTCGGCGCACATGACCGGCAAGATAGAGAATGCGATCGCTTGGCGCTCTTTCGATTTTGTGTGCAAGTGTTTTCGCATCGGGTGCGGCAAGGACGATATTGGAAAAACCGGCTTTTTTTGCTGCCTCTGCTGTATGTTTTCCAACAACATAGAGCGGCTTCCCGCGCAATTTTTCAATAAGATCCGAATTTCCATATAAAAATGCCGATTCACTTGTTGCAATAACCGCATCACAGGAAAAATCCTGCCGGAGAACCGGTAATTGAACGGTTTTCGACAAAGACAAAATATACGGAGATAACTTCAAATGACGCAAATGCTCCGCGGTTCGCGTTGCTCCGGGTTCAGGGCGCGTCACCAGAATAACCATAAAGGAAAACTCCCTCTCTTTAAAACAAACGGTTGACCCCAAGCTTTATCGCTTTTCTTCAAGACTTCACAGATTCTATTTGATAGAACTGGCTATTTGGTAAAACCGGTTTTAAAGTTGCTCTATCAATAATAGCGAAAAAAGATAAAACTGACAATAAAAGGCCTTGCCGACAATGAGCGTAAAGGCCATTGGCAACAGATCGGGTCTCGCCTAAAATGGCTTATGGAAAGGAACTTGAGGCGCAAAATGCGTGTTTTGGGAATTGAAACGAGTTGTGATGAAACGGCTGCCGCTATCGTCGAACGCGACGAGGGTGATAAAGCCCATATTGTCAGCAATATCGTTTGGAGCCAGATTGAAGACCACGTTCCTTATGGTGGTGTTGTTCCTGAAATTGCTGCACGTGCCCATGTCGAAATTCTGGACGGGCTCGTCAAACGCGCCCTTGAAGAAGCAAAACTCGGACTCAAGGATATTGATGCTATTGCCGCAACAGGTGGCCCCGGACTTATCGGCGGATTAATTGTCGGTTTGATGACAGCAAAAGCGCTGGCGCTTGCCGCAAACAAGCCATTTATCGCCATCAATCATCTGGAAGGCCATGCGCTGACAGCAAAACTCACCAATAATCTTGACTATCCCTATCTTCTGCTTCTTGTTTCAGGTGGTCACACACAAGTTATTCTGGTCAAAGGATTGGGAGATTACAAACGCCTTGGCACAACAATTGACGATGCTCTGGGCGAAGCTTTTGATAAAACGGCAAAGCTTCTTGGCCTTCCCTATCCCGGCGGGCCGATTATCGAAAAACTGGCCGCTCAAGGCGATAATCAGAGAATTGAACTGCCAAGACCGTTGAAAGGTGAAAAACGGCTCGATTTCTCGTTTTCTGGCCTTAAAACCGCAGTTCGGCAAGCCGCTATGGAAATGGCACCTTTGAGCGACAAGGATATTGCCGATATTGCAGCCTCTTTCGAACTTGCGGTGACCGATACATTGAGCGACCGCGTCGAACGTTCGCTTGCTGTTTTCAAAAACGAATATCCTGATAAAGAGGCTTCTCTTGTGGTTGCGGGTGGTGTTGCCTCCAACAAAGCCATTCGCAATTCATTGCAGAAATTGTGCGACGCACATGGCTTTAAATTTATCGCGCCGCCAATCGGCCTTTGCACCGATAATGCCGCCATGATTGCTTATGCCGGACTTCAACATTTTATTCACGGTGACCGTTCATCCTTCAATATTGCGCCGCGTTCGCGCTGGCCACTTGATGAACAGTCATCACCATTGATCGGTGCCGGACGACGGGGAGCCAAAGCTTGAAGAAAACGGGTAAAAAAATTGCTATCATGGGAAGCGGTGCATGGGGGACAGCGCTTGCCGTTCTCTCTCATAATCTCGGGCACAATGTAGCGCTTTACGGGCGCAATCCCGAAACTGTCGAAAAAATAAATAATCATCATATCAACCCGTATTATCTGCCGGATGTGGTTTTACCCTCGGGATTTTCCGCCACGACTGATGCGGCTTATGCACTCGCTTCTGCCGATTTTGTTCTTGCTGTCATTCCGGCACAGGTTTTTGCATCCGCATTGAACAGTTTTGCCCGCTTTATTCCTGAAAAAGCCCCGATTATTCTTTGTGCCAAAGGCATAGAACAAAAAACCGGACGCTTCATGTCCGACATTGTTTCGGATATTTTACCAAATCATCATATGGCAACACTTTCCGGCCCGAGTTTTGCCGAAGATGTTGCCAGTGGCCTGCCAACAGCCGTAACAATTGCTGCAAAAAATATCGAACTCTCCAAAGAAATTGCCAATCTGTTTTCGGGTCCGGTTTTCCGTTGTTATGCGAGCGATGATATTGTGGGCGTAGAAATTGGCGGCTCGTTAAAAAATGTTCTTGCTATTGCCGCCGGTGCTGCAGCCGGACGTGGCCTTGGTGCCAGTGCACAAGCTGCTCTTGTAACCCGTGGTTTTGCCGAATTGCGCCGCATTGGAAAGGCCATGGGTGCGAGAGCCGAAACCATGACCGGCCTTTCCGTTTTGGGAGATCTTATCCTTACCTGTTCATCAGCAAAATCGCGCAATTTCACTTATGGTTTTGCGCTGGGCCAAGGGAAACCAACCGATGGTTTGAGATTGGCGGAAGGTGTTGCCACCGCCCCCGGTGCAGCCGAGCTTTGCCACAGAAAAAATATCGTTGCACCGGTTATTGATGCCGTTGCCGATTTGCTTGACAGACGCACCACCATTGACGAAGCTGTCACTGCGCTTATTACCCGCCCTTTGAAATCGGAGGATTAGACAATGCTTTATGCCATTATCTGCAATGATAAAAAAGACCATTTGCATATTCGTCTCGACATACGCCCGAAACATCTCGACTATCTGAAAAGCCTTGGCAAAACCCTTAAATTTGCCGGCCCCTTTCTTGATGATAATGAAAAGCCCGATGGCACTTTGATCGTTGTGGAAGCAAAATCACTCGAAGAAGCCAAAAGTTTTGCCGAAAACGACCCTTATGCAAAAGCCGGACTCTTCAGCGATATGAAAATCCGTCGGTGGCGCTGGGGTGTCAATAATCCCGAGGAAGTCTGAAATGGCTTATTGGTTATTCAAATCCGAGCCATTTAAATGGTCGTGGGAGATGCAAAAAAACAAAGGTGCCGAAGGCGAACAGTGGGACGGTGTGCGCAATTATCAGGCTCGCAACAATATGCGGGCTATGAAAATTGGTGACAAGGGTTTCTTTTACCACTCCAATGAAGGACTGGAAATCGTCGGAATCGTTGAAGTTTGCAAAACTGCCCATCACGATTCGACAACCGATGACCCGCGTTGGGAATGTGTCGATATCCGCGCTGTTTGCGATATGCCGAAGCCCGTTACTTTGAAAGCCGTCAAAGCCAATCCGAAACTTGCCAATATGTCTTTGGTGACTTCCATGCGCCTTTCGGTGCAGCCTGTGCGCGAAGATGAATGGCTGGAAGTCTGCAAGATGGGAGGGCTTTCACCGGCTCCCTGAAAATTTTGGCAGGAGTTGATAATTTCGGCAAAATATTTAATTCGCCACCGTGATGAATAAAAAAACATTCATTCTCGAAAACACCTCTCCGCTTGCCTGTCTCAACATCCCGTCGATAAAACTTTATCAGGCTGATGAAGTCCACAAACTCTGGCACATGACCGAAGCCGAGATGGGTAAAATAGATCTTCCTCCACCCTTCTGGGCTTTTCCATGGGCAGGTGGCGAGGCATTGGCGCTCTATATTCTGGAAAACCCTGAAATAGTGAGAGGCAAAAAAGTGCTCGATTTTGCTTCCGGCTCGGGACTGGTTGGCATTGCTGCAAAACAGGCGGGCGCTTTATCGGTTCTTTCCAATGATATTGATGCTTTTGCATGCGAGGCTATTCGGCTTAATGCCCGCCTCAACAATGTGTCCGTGACGATTGAAAATGACAATCTTGTCAATAAAGGCGGGGCGTTACAAAACGCTTTCGATGTTATCCTTGCCGGTGATGTCTTTTATGACAAAATAATGAGTGAAACTGTCATTGACTGGTTTCAACATTTCGACCAGTCAAAAACCGTTATACTTGTCGGTGATCCTGCACGCGCTTACCTTCCGGTAAAATTGCTGGAAAGAAAAGCAATGTTCAAGCTTCGTGTTTCCAAAGCAATCGAAGATAATGACTACAAGCAAGTGACAATCTGGCAAATAACAAAATGCCAATCCGGCAAATAACAATTCGGGCAACCATTACCGGTTTTTTGCAGGTATTTGGCCTGTTTTGGCAAATTTCACTCAGAAAACCGGTTCTCTGATAAATTTTTTGAATTTATTTAATGCTGCATTTACCGCTTACCCCTTAGAACTCGCTCACCAAATCACTATATAAAAGATGTTATCCGTCATCATTTCGGTTTCATCCTTTTTGATAATGACCTGTCGGAGATAACAAAAGGGATGGGCAAATGAACTTAGGACGGAAATGAAGAGGTATGAACAGATATGTGGTTGATGCGCATTATCCGGGCTGTTCTTTCGCTCGCTATTACATTGGGCGTTATCATTGTTGTGATGAACAATGCCAACAGCCAAAGCTTGAATGCACTATCGCCGGTTTGTCCTGCAGTTCTTCAAAGTTCCTGTCTTTGAATAATATAACAGGCCACAGACAGGAATTGAGAAACGACTTCGGTTAGCTTTTTGGTGCCCAATCAGAAGAACAATCGCTGGAAATAAAATAACACGCATTCAAGGGCTGATATCATCCGGACTTATGAATACAAAAAGGGCCCGAATTTCGTTTAACGCCGGCTTTCGTTCGATATAAGAAAACCCGAGATTTTTAGGGGAAGTTTAATTTTTTTGCTATTATGGTATGGTAAATAGAATTGGTTCAAGTTCAACTTTTCAACTGACGAAATCCCGTCACTTGACAAAACTTCAACCTTCGTGAACCTGCTCATCCGGAGCTTTGTGAATGAAATTTGGAACCGCACTTCTTGCTTCTTTCTTTCTGACTGCGACTTTTTTGAGTGGTTGCCAGCAATCATCGAATTTGCCGCAAATCGGCAAAGCAACACAGGAATTGCCAAAAAAATTGCAAGACAAGATGGCCGCCAAGAATATGGAAAAATATTCGCCTATTCTTGTTAGAGTTTTCAAGGAAGAAAGTGTCGTCGAGATTTGGAAGCAGACACGCACCGGAAAATATGACCTCATTTCCACTTATAATATATGCAAATGGTCAGGAAAACTTGGACCGAAATATATGGAAGGTGACAGGCAGGCACCGGAAGGTTTTTACACAATTCGTCCAAGCCAGATGAATCCGAATTCGAACTATTATCTCGCTTTCAATATCGGCTTTCCCAATGCCTATGATCAGGTAAATGGCCGCACCGGTCAGCATTTGATGGTTCATGGAGCATGTTCTTCATCCGGCTGCTATTCTATGAGCGACGAAAACATTGCGCAGATCTATGCTTTCGGGCGGGACTCGTTCAAAGGTGGTCAGCGCGAATTCCAGCTTGAAGCTTTTCCGTTCCGCATGACAGCCGAAAATATGGCTCGTTATCGCAATGACCCGAACTATAAATTCTGGACAATGCTTAAAGAAGGCTATGATATTTTTGAAGTAACAAAACGTCCGCCGAAGGTCGACGTTTGTGAAAAACGCTACGTCTTCAACCGCAATACAGACGGAAAAGCTTTGACACCGGCCGGCGTGTGCCCTGCTGCGGCGCCCGATTCATCGTTGCAAACAGCTTTTGCCTCATATCAAAAGAAATATGATGATGCCTTTTCATCGGCCCGTGAAAAGAAAATGAAAGCACCGGCACCGACAATTCAAGGTGTGGAAGAGGCTTCTCTTGTTGCCGATTGGAGCCGCAAACGTGCCGCAGGCGTTCAGGTATCACGTGAACCGCCGTCATTGACACCGGCATCGAAAGAAACGCCTGATGCGCCCGATATAGCTCCTGCAAATGCGGTTGCATCAAAAGCGGCCAACCCGGCCGAGAAAACGGCAAGCACCGTTATCCCCACTCCGAAACCGGAAACCGGTGGTCAATCGCTTGCCGAAGAAGAGGCGCAAAATTCTGGAGCACCGGTCACACCGGCAGCCAATGAACCACAAGAAAAGAAAAGTCTCTGGAAATTATTTGGTGGCTGAAAAAAGTTTTATCTATGACTTGTGCGGGCTTAAATGCCCGCTCGTTCTTTTAAAGACAAGAAAAAAGCAATCCACATTACCGGATGATATGACGCTCGTTATATTGAGCGATGATCCTTTGGCACCTCTGGATATTGCCAATTATTGCCGCCAGCGTAATTACGGCTTTGAAAAAAGCATCAAAAACGGCATTCATCACCTTATTATCATACCACACGGAAAATCCTGAAAACCGGTACCTCTTCTAAAGAGCAAAAGAGTAATTTCCTTGCCCGCTTCTTGAAGGCATGCCCTTCCAGCCATTCCGACAGCCTCACGACAGTCGGGCTTTATCACGTGGCAGGTAATTTTTCTTTTGTGCCACACCCTGAAATTCCGTTTATCCGCAAATGATGCTACGCGCTTTTATCGGAATTGCGGACTTCGTCCCTTTGATTTTTCTGCTTTTTACCTCACGTCCAATCTTTCCGGAACGGACGATATTTCGTTTGCTTGAAACTTCCGGTCAAAAATTGGCAACGCCTATAGCAACATCAACCGCGCTATTTTCCATTATCAGCTTTTAAAAAGGGGTAACCATTCAACACCGCGTGCCTTGGCGCCGCGTTTCATGACGCCGCGTTTCATGAAAAAAATTAAAACATAGACTGACAAAAAAACGAACGGCCAGTTGAATAGGAGCAGAAATCTTCGGGGGCGAAAAACGTCGGACTAGAATTTGAATCCCGGTATTGCGAGCGGATTATCTGTCATTGCTGCCCGGTCAGCCTTATCGAGTACAGGTTTTCCCAAAAAAGCATCGAACATTTCACGCACTGTCGTTTCATCTATCCCGTCGGTAATCATAACAAGGCGGGTTTCATGACGGTCATTCGGCCATCCGGACAGCCGGACCGGAGGATGAAACAATGTCTGGACACCGTGGATGACAACCGGACGTGACGGATCTTCCTCAAGTTCGACAATCCCCTTCATGCGCAACATTTGTGCCCCGTGATTGGCTCGCAAAAGATCTATAAAAGCTTCCAGCGCAAAATAGGACACAGGTTTGTCATGGGTGAGAGAAAAAGCATGAATCGTATCGGAATGGCGATTGACATCATGGTGGTGGTGATGCTCGTGGTCCTCTTCTTTACCAAGCCAGTTTTTGATATCCGGCGCTTTCTTGCTCAAATCGAAAACACCGATATTAACGAGTGCCGATGGCGGACAATGGGCAGCATCGGAATAAAGAATTTCGGCTGTGGAATTAAGTTTGCCAAGCTCGTCAACCAATGGTTCAAGAGTTTTTTTATCAGCAACAAGATCGGTTTTGGTAAGAACAATCCGATCGGCAAATGCAACCTGATTTCGTGCCTCTTTATGCCTTGCCAGAGTTTCCAATCCGTTTATCGCATCAACAGTGGTAATAACCCCGTCTATGACAAAAGATTGAACCATTGCCGGATGGCCTAGCAGAGCTTGCAGAATGGGTGCCGGATCAGCAAGACCGGTGGTTTCGATAACCACACGGTTCAAGCGTTTGATACGACCCGTTTGCAGCCTGTCGACAAGACTTGCAAGACTATCGACAAGCTGACCGCGCATTGTACAGCAAAGGCAGCCATTGGATAATTCGATAACGCCATCATCAGCTTGTTCAACGAGAAGATTGTCGATTCCTACCTCACCGAATTCGTTGACAATAACAGCTGTATCGGTAAGCAGCGGGTCTTTTAGAACCCGATTAAGCAAGGTGGTTTTGCCCGATCCCAGAAAACCGGTAAAAACTGTAACAGCTATACGGTTTTTAAAATCGGTCATTGTGCATCCATTGTCTGTGGACGAGGTGTCGGAACCGGAATTTTCCATGCCGGTATTTCACCCGGTTTTGTGAGCGCCGGAGCCGAAATCAGTCGCACTTGCAACGGCGTTACATCAAGCGGTCGCGCCGAAATATAAGGTGAATCAAAAACTACTTTTCCTTTTTCATCACGATGTTGCATACGTGCTTTCCAGGCATCGTCATTGCATATTCTGTCTTTGATATCGCTTACCTGTGTGAGTTTTGTTCCGTAAGGCTGCAACGTTGCAAGAGTTGTCTGTGATGAGCCCTGATTGGAAAAACCATCATTTAATAGTTTAGCTGCCAAAGCTTCACGTTGATCAATACGATCGGCACCAAGAACAACGGCTATAATCGTGCGCTTGTTGCGGGTCGCAGACGCGACAAGATTAAATCCTGATGCACAAATAAAACCGGTTTTCATGCCGTCAGCGCCGGAAAAACGCCCTATCAGATTATTCGAATTCTGTTCGACTTTGCGCCCTCCCCCGAAATCGATCGCAGGAATTGAAAAATAATGGGCATATTGCGGAAATTCCCGACGGATCTGTACTGCCAGAACGGCAAGGTCGCGGGCTGTCGAATAATTGTCGGGATTAGGAAGTCCATTGGCATTGGCAAAATGTGTTCCGAACATGCCAAGGCGCTGGGCTTCTGCATTCATACGAACAACAAAAGCTTGTTCCGAGCCACCAACGGTTTCGGCAATTGCTGTTGCAAGGTCATTGGTGGATTTCACCAAAGTAATCGACAATGCTGTATCAAGATCAAGAACAGAACCCGGTTTATACCCTGAATGACTGGGGGGGAGTTTTGCTGCAGCAGCACTCACTGTTACCCTTGTTTCAGGCGTAACATCACCATTATGAAGAGCGCGAAAAGTAACATAGGCTGTCATCATCTTTGTCAATGAAGCAGGATACCATCGGTCGAATGCATCGTTATGGGCAAGAATACGGCCGGTTGCGACATCGACGGATAGATATGGGTTGGCTCTTGCCACAGCCAGACTCATAAAAAACAATAAAAAAAGGGCAGTGACACCTGTTATCTTACGCATATCATGTGATCCAAATTGGACGTATCTTTATCATTTCCGGTTCTCTTCGAACCGGTCTCTTACCGGAGAAGAATGAAAGCTTTTTCTTTACCGATAGTGCTTATTAACTCTATAGCTCATAAAATTCAAAATCGCATAAAAATATGGCCGATAACACAGAAGTTGATAGGAATTTTTCCCTTTCGGACAGGCGGTAACCAGTCATTTGCCTGTGAATAAACCGGTTTCTACAATGAGAGAACAATAGACTGACAAAATATAGTATACTTTGGAAAAGTTTGGCTCTAAAAATATTGAAGCGGAGCGAGATAGTTCTTATTTGCATATTAGGGCATAAGTCCGCGTTGAAGAGGGAAGGAAACAAATATGTATGAACGTATTCTTGTAGCAACGGACGGTTCCGAGCTTGCTGGCCGTGGCGTTGATGCAGCTGTCGAACTTGCAAAAAAGACAGGTGGCGAGCTTTTCGTTGTTACCGTCACAAGCCTGATGCCGTCTTACGGCATTGTTGTTGGTGCTGAATGGGCTTCAAGCCCCGGAGCTTTCGATGAATTCCGCAAAGAAATGGATGACGGCGCACGCAAGATTCTAGAGGGTGCGCTTAACAAAGCTGAAAAACAGGGCGTTAAAGCAAAAGGCGTTCATGCGGAAAACCAGCTTGCTGCTGCCGGCATTGTCGATGCGGCAAACGAGCATAATGCCGACCTTATTATTATTGCCTCGCATGGTCGTCGTGGCGTTAACCGGCTCATTCTCGGCAGTCAGGCTTCCGAAGTTCTGGCAATGAGTGAACGTCCGGTTATGGTTATCAAATAAGGTTAAAAAATTAATTTTCGTTAAAAAGCGGGCGTTATGCCCGCTTTTTGTTATTCTACATTGTTTTATCTATTTCCGTCCATCAAATCCGGCAAAGCTTTGCGTAGCCTGCTCGCAATCAAATAGGCGAGAACAATTTTTACCATATCTCCGGGAATAAAAATAAGATCACCTATAAAAGCTTTTGAAAAATCAATTCCGCCAATAAATACGAGCCCGATAATGCCGAAGAGGTGATTAATACAAAAAACACCGACCATCATGATCAGTATTTCTTTTGCCGGTGTCAGGCTGTTACGAAAGAGAGAATAGAAATAACCGATAAAGCCTGCTGCAAAAGGAAAACTGAAAAGATAGCCGCTTGTAGGCGAAAAAAATACCGATATGCCGCCACGCCCGCCGGACAAAAGTGGGAGCCCCGCTGCAACCAGTATCAGAAACAGAAGACAGGCGGCAAAACCTTTTTTTGCGCCCAAAATTGCACCGGAAAGAATAATTCCTAACAGTTGAGCAGTAATGGGCACCGGTATAACGGGCACAGGTATGGCCGGAAATAATCCCAAAACAGCTATGAAGGCCGCAAAAAGCGCAACCGCTACAATATCACGAATAGACATTTTCTCCCCCGCTCAATTTTTCCGGCTTTTATTGTTCACATCTTCATCAAAACAACGCGCCTCGATTGCGGCTGCCACATCAGCCTGAACTTTAAGGCTTCTTATCAGAACCGGCATAATGACAGCAAATACACTGTTTTCCAATCCCCGTGCTTTTTGTGCCTCGCGCACGTCTTTGGTAATATCGCAAAAGATCGCAATAAACCGCAAAGTCAGTGATAGCCCGAGCGATATTTTTGCGGGATTTACGCCGAAAACCCGCATAAATGAAAACAGTTTTTCAAAACAGGCCATCATTTTGGAAAATGGCGTCGTCAAGGTTACCAGTGTTGCAAGCAGAAGAAGGCTTGATAACCTTATGACAATCAGTGCGGCACTTTCAAAATTCACTGAAAAATATTGGACGATGAATAGAGCGACGAGAAGCCACGAAATTTTCCTAAGTTCGAAAACGGGTTTAAAAAATGAAAAGCCGGCAAGAAAAAAAAGACACCAGACGAAAATGAGAGAAACAATCGCCAATGGAAGCGACGCAAAATAAAAAAGCCCGATGCTCACGAAAAAAACAATAAAAAGTTTCAATCCTGCCGGAAGCCGATGAATAAATGTTGTCCCGTAGCTCGGATCGGTCATGCCATCTTCTCCACATAATAGCTGATCGATTTTTCCGGTATGTCGTCGTAAACGACTTTACCATGATCTATAACAATAACCCGATCAAAGTTTTCGAGCATATCAAGATCGTGAGAGACGACAATGACCTGCTGGGAAAGGCCAAAAATTGTTTCTGTCATTTTACGCTTGTTTAATAGATCAAGCTGCGTGGTGGGTTCATCAAACACGATGACTTCCGGCTCCATGACAATGACACCGCAAAGTGCAACAAGCTGCCTTTGGCCACCACTCAAACTTTGCACAGATTGCAACCGTGTTTGCTGAAGGTTGAAGCGGTCAAGAACATAGTCGATCCGTCGTGAGATTTCGGCTTTTTCAACTCCGATATTTTTCAAGCCGAAAGCAAGGTCTTCCTCAACAACCGGCATGACAATCTGGTTATCCGGATTTTGGAAGACAAACCCCACTTTGCGACGGATGTCTTTGCCATATTTGCGACTGTCGAGTGAATCGACTAGCACTTCACCCGATGTCGGCAATCGCAAACCGTTAAGCAATCGCACAAAAGTACTTTTGCCTGAACCATTGGCACCAATAATAGCAATCCGCTTCTCGGCTAATTTCAAATTCAAATTATCGAGTATCTTATGGCCGCCCGCCTCGACACAAACATTTTTAAGCTCAATCATTGCAATTGAATTCCCGATTAATGAGGTTTTTTCCCGACTGATTGGTCCGGAACCACCGGACACACGAAGCCTATTCGCGAGTTGGTCCTTTCCAATCAACGCCTAACTCTTTCAGTCTTTTAACTGCTGTCGGCGGCATAGCCGGAGGATTCGGATCAAGCGCTGCTTTCACGAGCAATTCGTCACAAGCACTTTCGGTATCTTTTATCAGGCGAGGCAAAAATTCGCGTTTATTGAGGTGCGCTTCAATAGGTGGCAACACGCGGACACGAATTTTACCCGGATAACGGCGGAAGTTGCCACGGGGCCAATAAAGCCCGGCATTGTGGGCAATGGGCACAACCGGCAAACCGAGTTCATTATAAATGGCAACAATACCCGGTTTATAAGCGGGTTCAGCCCCTGGTTGACGGCGTGTACCTTCCGGAAAAATCAGAATCTGGCGACCTTCTGCCGCTTTTTCTTTGGCGCCGTTCAAAACTGCCTTCATGGCTTTCAAAGGCGAGCCGCGGTCAATGGGAATAATGCCGGTTTTCAACATGTACCAGCCAAAAATCGGTATCCACGTCAATTCGCGCTTCATAATAAGCGAGGGGTCGTCAAGAAAAGGAACAAGACCGAACGTTTCCCATGCCGATTGGTGTTTTGGCGCAATGATATAGGCACCTTTTGGCAAGTTCTCGAGCCCTTCGATTTCAAAGTCGGTTCCAGCTATATGTTTTTGCAGAAATAAATTCACCCGCGCCCATGTTTTGGGAACAATCCATGCTTTTTTGCGCGGAAGGAAAAAATAGAACGGCGCATAAAGAATCATCTGGACAAAAGTTGTCAGATAGAACGCTGCCGTAAACAGGATTGACCGGATTGCAAGAACCATAATGTTTCCATTTCAAGCTATTCAAATCAATCCTGCTTATAAAGCAAAATGTTTCGAGAAAACACCTTAATAAAAAACGGCCCGTAGGCCGTTTTCAAATTTGTTTGTAATTTTCACACTTTATTATTTCGTGCGAACCTTTGCGACATCTGCAGCAGTAACTGCCGGAGCATCATTGGTCCAGCTCGACCGCAAGAAATTGGCAAGTGCTGCAACTTCGTCGTCATTCATACGCCAGCCAAAGCCCGGCATTGCAAGATCTGCAGGGCGTTTTTCTGTTGATGGCATACGTGAACCATTAACGATAACGCGTAGCAACCCGCTTGCATCCTTCGCATTGACGATTTTTGCACCGTCAAGTTCAGGGAAGACGCCATTTGCACCTTTGCCGTTTACAAAGTGACAAGCATTGCAGTTATCCATGTAAAGGCGGGCACCAAGTGCCATATCCGGTTTTGCTTCAGTGAGCATATCTGTTGTCTTTTTCGGATCACGTACCTGTTTTGGTGCGTTACCAGGAAGAGCAATATGTTTAAGATATGCAACAATTGAATCAAGATCGTCTTCGGTTGCAAATTGCATTGATTCTTCGACAACGAGCTTCATCGGACCGACAACAGCAGAATGGCTGTTACGACCTGTCTGCAAATAGGTCTTCAAATCATCTGCAGTCCAATTTGTAACGGACGAATTCGGGCTGCGCAAATTCGGCCCATAGAAGCCGTCAATTGTTTCACCGGTCAGGAATTTGTTGCTATCGCTATTCGTACCCGATTGGCGGAACATGAAATCACGCGGCGTATGGCAAGCACCACAGTGGCCTAAGCTTTCAATAAGATAGGCACCGCGATCAAGTTTCGCATCGTTGAAGCGCGGCTCGAAACCACCTTTGCCGGAAATGGCAAAGAGGTTCCAAAGACGGATTCCCCAACGCTGGTTGAACGGAAATGACAGATTGGTTTCCTTGACCTTGGCACTAACCGGTTTTACGCCATGCATGAAATAATCATAAAGCGCAACAATGTCGGGTTCGCTGATCTTGCGATAGTTTTCGTAAGGCATTGCCGGATAAAGAAGCTCGCCATTCTTGCCGATACCGTCACGCAAAGCATCGCGGAACTGGTCAAGTGTCATATTCTTTATACCGTTTTCATCCGGTGTGATGTTGGATGAATAGATAATGCCGAACGGGCTCTTGACTTCACGACCACCTGCATAAGGTTGACCACCGGGTGCGGTGTGGCAGGCTGCACAATCGGCCATTCTGGCAAGATATTCACCCCGTCCCTGTTCCGGTTTGAAGTCCGGAGAAAGAGCTTCTGTCGGGCCGGTTCGTTTGATTGGCACAAACATGATTGCCAAAATGACAATAATCGCAAGGATTACCAATCCAATAATAATTTGTACTAAACGTTTCATCGGATTTTTCTCCTATGCCAAAGACCGCGGGTTTTTGAGGTAATCGGATTTGATATTTTCAAGCATCCAATAGGTCAAAGCACCAAGCGTTCCTGTAGGATTATGCTGGATGTTCTGCGGGAATGCATTGGCACCCGGAACAAACAGATTGTGGTAATCCCAGTGTTGGAGATAACGGTTCAATGCCGAACGTTTGCGATCTGTACCCATAATCGCACCACCCACAGTGTGGGTTGTTTGATAGATGCGGGTATCATATTGCTGGCCTTCTTTCATCGCCGGATTCTGACGATATTTATCAGGACCGATTGCATCGGCAATCTTGTTGATCTTGTCTGTGATGTATTGCGACATCTTGATTTCATTATTGTGCCAGTTAAACGTCATACGCATCAACGGACGGCCGAATTTATCTTTATAAGTCGGATCAAGATCAAGATAGGCATCACGATAGGACATAACCGAACCGTGCTGGCTGATCGACATTGCATGTCCATACCAATCACCAACAGCCTTTTTCCATTCGGCACCCCATGCCGGTGTGCCAGCTGGCAACGGCATATTGCGAATTGGTTGGCCGTTGGTCTGGCCTGACGAAATACGGCTGCCACCGATAAAGCCTTCTTTTGCCATATCGATCTGGTTGAAACTGTAATCATCAAGATAAGAACCGTTACAACCGGTACCGACAAACGGATTGAACACTTTGTCTTTGAAGAACAATGTGCCACCGCCAATAGCAGTCTGGTAGGCGTAATTCCGGCCGATAACACCTTCACCGGTAATCGGGTCATAAGGTTGACCAAGACCGGAAAGCAGCAACAGGTGAACGTTGTTGATCATGAAACCGCCAAGAATAACGAGATCTGCCGGCTGGAAGATTTCTTCATTCTTTTCGTTGACATAGGTAACACCGGTTACAGTCTTGCCGTCTTTGGATTTTTCAATACGCAAAACTTCCGATTTAACCCGATATTCAAAATTCTTATAACGCTTCAAGGCAGCCAGAACGCTGACTTGTGGTGAAGCTTTCGAATAATTGAGGCAGCCATAACGTTCGCAGAAACCGCAATAGTTACAAGGCCCCATCTGCATACCGTAAGGGTTTGTATAAGCCTCGGAAGCAATAGCCGACGGGCACGGAAACGGATGAAGCCCGATTTTCTTTGCACCTGCTGCAAAGAGCCGCCCATTATAAGTATAAGGCAAAGCCGGCATAGGATAGGGGTTCTTGCGCGGGCCTTCGAAAGGATCACCACCTTCCTGAATTTTACCGTTCAGATTGCCGGCAGTACCCGAAACGCCTACGACCTTTTCAAACATATCGAAATGTTTTTCCAGTTCGTCATAGGTAACGCCCCAGTCCTGAATGGTCATATCTTCCGGAATGATATTGCCGAAAGTTTCTTCGATATAGGAACGGGCTCTGAGCTCTTCCGGTTGTGCACGCCATGTCATGCCGTTCCAGTGAATACCGGCTCCACCGACGCCGATACCGGGAAGAAAAGAACCCAATTGGCGATAGGGGAGAGCAACCTGGTCAAGACCTCTGCGAATCGTTACCGTATGATCGCGCGGACGGACAGCAGTACCGAGACGAACACCGTATTTCAATTCGTCAGCAGGCTTCGGATAAGCAAAACTCGGAACGGTGTCGCGGTCTTCACCACGTTCGAGTGCTAAAATTTCCAAACCTTCTTTTGCAAGTTCGATGCCACTGATTGCGCCGGTCCATCCGAGGCCGATGATGACAACGTCTTTCTTCTTCATTGTTTGTGTCATGATTTAAGCCCTTTGACCTGAGAGTGAAACGGGCCCGAGTTTATAAGGAACATTATCCTTTTCGACCCATTCGAGGAAGCTTGCACGTGCACCGGGGAACCCGATGTAAACCCATGCAGCCATGTCATAATTGCCACCATATTGAGGATCGGCGAAATAACCTTCCTTGGTATTCTGCACAAGGAACGAGAAGAAATCGCCAGAACGCAATTCAGCAATTTCGACTTCATCCTTTTCGATACGTTTCAAAGCTTCATCCTGTTTTTCAGCGGGAAGCTCAGCAAAAATTGCACCATACTGTGCTTTGCACCATTCGTTGATCTTCGGAATAGCAATACGATAGGCTTCGGCAGGTGAAGGTTCTGCCTGATAACCTGTGTAACGCGGTGCATCACGATTGAAAGGTGCTTGTCTATACCAGTGGTCCCCTTGCCCCCATGGATCAGCCATTTGCTTATCAATGAAAACCGGAACACGTGCTTCCAAAGCACCGGGTCCTTTCCCGTCTGAAGGGATGATTCGGGCAGTAGCGGCCATCACAAAAGCCCATTCTTCAGCGTTGAAGAAAGACCGCTGATAGTTTTGCAAAGGAACTGGCCCCTGTGGCTGTGCCATAACGTGACGGGCCGATAATGCGGCAGCTGCACATGCTGCTGCCCCAATAAGAAGGCCCCGCCTCGTAATGGACAGGTTGGTTGCGTTCAAATTTTTTCGTGTCATAAATACCTCCACGAGCGAAATACTGTGCCCTCGTTACACGAATTATGGCAAGATTTAAGCAACAAGACCGTGAGCTCCGAAAAAGTGATAAACCTTCAGTTGATTGTCACATTTTTAAACGTTGATATCTTTATCCATTTTCTATTTTTTTGTTTTCGTTTATGCTTCGTTAAAAGTTTGAAAAAGGGGGGATATTCTCGTGAAACAGAATCACTTGATAGTTTTCGTGCTCGCCCCTTTATGGATGGCATGCTCGCTCGTCTTTTCTTCTGCCGGAACCCCGTCCTTCGAACCCGAAGGTCGCTATTGCGGTTTCGTCTTTAATGCCGGTTATATTGTCCGTTCCGAAGTCGTGCTCGGCAAAACTGAAGATGGCCGCTTAATCGGCACCATGACTTATCGCGATGGTGATAATGTCACCAAGGGAACTGTCGAAGAACTTGTAAAAAAGCAAGGTCGTGAACGATCGGTCGAATGGAAAGATAAATATGGTTCCGGGCTTGCCATCTGGAAATTTGACGAAAAATTTGATGAATTTGATGGCCTTTGGGGAACAGGTATGAACGTTCCCCGATATACTTGGACAGGAAAACGCTGCAATGACGTCACCAGTTAAGAAAAACGGAACTGTGATTCCCCGCATTCTTTCAATTGCCGGAACCGACCCTTCCGGAGGTGCGGGAATGCATGCCGATATCAAAACTTTTTCGGCTATGAAAACTTATGCCATGAGTGTTGTCACAGCTGTTGTTGCACAAAATACGCAAGGTGTTCGGGCATTCAAAGCCATGGATGCCGATTTTGTCGCCGACCAGATTGATGCTGTTTTTGAAGACATCAAAGTCGATGCGGTGAAAATCGGCATGGTGGCCAATGCTGCAATAGCTGAAGTTATTGCCGATAAGCTTATCCATTATGGCGCAAGCAATATTGTTCTTGATCCCGTCATGGTGGCCAAAAGCGGCGATTTATTGCTTGAAAACGATGCCATAGAAATTATCCGCAATGTGCTTGTTCCAATGGCTGCCATTATCACTCCTAATCTACCGGAAGCAGCGGTCCTTCTTAAGACAAAACCGCAGTGGTCACTCGAAGAAATGCGCAAATGCGCACCCGATATTCTTGAACTCAAATGTCGTTCTGTGCTCTTGAAAGGTGGGCATCTCAAAACCCCGACGAGCCCTGATATTTTTTGTGACCGCCACGGCGTTATCGAACTTGAAGCACCACGCATTGCAACGAAAAATGACCATGGCACCGGTTGCACAATTTCGGCAGCCATTGCCGCTTTATTACCGACAACGCCACTTGTTGATTCGGTACGTTTTGCAAAACGCTATCTGACCGGTGCACTTGCCGCTTCAAATAAACTCGAAGTCGGACACGGGCATGGGCCTGTTCATCATTTTTATGAATTATGGAAAGACGGGATGACCGGCGATTAAACTGTCATTCCTCCGACAGTCTCGAAAACCGGTCACGATAATTTTGCGGCGATACATGAAGGTGACGTTGAAAAACGCGTCTTAACGTTTCTTCGCTGCCGAAACCACATTGGCGAACTATCTTTTTTATCGACCAGTTCTGTTCAAGATATTGTCTTGCGGCTTCAAGTCGTAAAAGCTCTATGGCTTTGCCCGGTGACGATCCGGTATCACGGGTATAAAGGCGGGAAAAATTCCGTTCACTCATACCACATTTTTCGGCAAGCATGGCAACCGACAAGGGGCGGGAAAGATTTTCCATAATCCATTGATTGAGGGCATTGAATCGTTCGTCCTCGCAATAGAGATCAAGAAGTTCGCTGAACTGGCTTTGTCCACCCGGACGACGAAGATAGACAACAAGTTCACGAGCAACGGATTTTGCAATTTCAAAGCCTAAGTCTTCTTCTACCATTGCCAAAGCCATATCTATACCGGACGTGATACCGGCAGATGTCCAGATTTTGCCATTGCGAATAAAGATTGCATCATTCGTCCATGAAACATTCGGACAATCTTTTTCGAACTCGCTTATTCTGCTCCAATGCGTTGCCGCTTTTTTCCCGTCAAGCAACCCGAGCTTTGCCAAAGCCAGAGAGCCACTACAGACCGATGCAATGCGCGTTGTTTTCCGGTTCATCATATCAATCCATTGAAGCATGGCTTTGTTTCCCGCAAAGCGGTTGATGCCGGGGCCACCGCTGATGATAAGCGTATCGAGGTGATCGGGAGCCCGGAACAAAGGTTCTACTGCCAATTCCAGCCCGCTTGTCGTTCTGATCTTGTCATTTTCGGCAATTGTCAAAAGCCGATAAGGCTTCATACTACCTTCATAAAGGTCGTTGGCGCTGGAAAAAACCTGCATTGGCCCTGTGATATCAAGCAACTGTGCATCGTCAAAGCCGACAATAGCAATAGTTTTTGGTGCAATAGTTTTTGGCGCAATGGCTGCCGGAAAATCAATCGAACCGTTTTTATTTGGCTTAAAATGTGGGGTCTTTGTCATAACTGCCAATTTAGCGTGCTCTATAGTTTTTTGAAACACATTTTAAAAAAGGGATGATCAATGACTGTAAAAGCCGGATTTTTTATTTTTGATGAAATGCAATTATTGGACTTTGCCGCACCTTATGATGCGTTTAGTTCAACTCCTGATATGGAAGTCTCTCTTATCGGCGAAAGCTTGAAGCCGATTACGACGATGGGCGGGTTATCCTTTTCACCCGATCATGATATCAGCACACTTCTTCCGCTTGATGTCCTGTGCATTCCCGGAGGAAATGGCGTCAACCGGTTTCTAAACAACGAGCCGGTTCTCGATTTTATCCGTAAAGAAGCAAATGAGGTGCGCTTTCTCACATCGATTTGTACCGGTTCGCTTATTCTGGGTGCAACCGGCCTACTCAAAGGACGGAAAGCCACCACCCATTGGAGCGCTATGGAATTTCTACCACTTTTTGGAGCAATTCCTGTTGAGGAACGTGTGGTTGTTGACGGTCATATCATAACAGCCGGCGGAATCACTGCGGGCATGGATTTCGGCTTGGTCATTATTGCAAAACTTTTAGGCGAGGACACCGCAAAAAAAACGCAATTGCTCATGCAATATGATCCGGAGCCACCGTTTGATTGTGGAACACCTGAGAAAGCCCCAAAGGCACTGGTAGAGCAACTTCAACAGGAAAATAGTACTGACGAACGCAGAAAACTTATCCGTGAATGGCAAGCAAAACAGAAATCCTGACAAACTATTGCGAACCATAATTTTTAATAGCGGTGAGATAGATTTTCTTTGATATTTTTTCAAAAAAAATGCCGGTATAAAACCGGCATTTTATTTCAACATAAACAGCCTTTGTGCTGCACTATTGTGTTGTTTTTCATAAGAGATGTCGTCTCCACTGATCAACAAAACCATAGAGAGTCAGTCATCTTACAGGCTTACCAATAGCCCAATATTTTCCACCAGATACCGCCGATAATTGCGAAGACCAGAAGATTGACGACACTCATCACAAAACCCACGCCCCACCAGCGGCCGAGGGTCACGTAACCCGAACCGAAAATGATCGGCGATGTACCAGTGGCATAATGGGTCAAGCACATCATGATTGCCGAGGCAGCAGCCATCAGCAACATGAACAAGTTAGTGTAATCAGCGGGAATGAGGTGAACACCAACCATCAGGAAAGCCAGCATCATTGCACTGATGTGAGCAGTCGTACTTGCAAATACGTAGTGGGTATACATGAATGTCAGGATCAATATAGCCATCGCTGCAGGCCAGCTCATGCCACTTGATTCGATAGCAAAGCGCAGTCCGTCAGAGAACCAAGCAATAACACCAAGCTTATTGAGCTGACCGGCAAGCATAACGAGAGCACCGAACCAGATGAGTGTATCCCAAGCACTTTTTTCCTTGAGCACATCATCCCAGGTCAATGTTCCGCACAACAACAGAATGACCAAACCAACAAATGCGACGGCTGTCGGATCAACCGAAAAGGAAGGCCCGAACAATGCGGCCGGAAGACCTGCCCACAACAAAAGCATAATGACGAATGTGAGCAGCATAATAATTTCCGGCGCTTTGATCTTACCCAGTTTCTGCAACTCATCATGGGCAAAAGTGACAGCATTCGGAGTGATTTTCAGTTCTGGCGGGGAGATCAAATAAATGACAAACGGCATAAGCAACATGGCAACAATGCCCGGTACCAACATGCACAGTGCCCAGGTACTCCACGAAAGGGTAAAGCCTTGATGGGTTGCTTCGGCAATATAATTCACAACCAACGGATTTGGAGCTGTCGCTGTAATAAACATGGCCGAGCTGATCGGATTTGCGTGATAATTGACTAGCGCAAGATAAGTACCAACTTTGCCTTGCGTTCCTTTCTGGGGAACAGAATCATAGGCAAGAGCAATCGAACGCATGATCGGGTGGATAATGCCACCGCAGCGTGCAGTGTTGCTGGGGGTAAAGGGGGCAAGCAATAATTCGCAGAGTGCGAGCCCGTAACCGATACCGATTGTCCGTTTACCGAGAAGACGAATGAAATAATAGCCAATTCGCGCACCCAAACCTGTTTTAATCAGGCCACGCGAAACAATGACCGAAATAACAATCAGCCAGATCAGCGCATTGTCCATGGAACCAAGCGCATCGGCGACAGCTTTCGGTGATGTCGGTGATGTCACTTTTGACAACATGACCACCGCAATCGTGATCATCGACATAACGCCAAGCGGCATAACTTTGAGAATAATTCCGAGAATTGCTGCCACAAAAATGGCTACAAAATGCCAGGCTTCGGCTGTTAGACCGGCCGGCTTCGGAGTCATATATAAAGCCCAATAAATGAGCACACAAATAATACCAGGGATAATACGAAAAGGTACGTATTCCGATAGTTTCTGGTTCAGTTTGCTTAGGGATTGCATCAATATAATCCTTTTATGAAGGCTTCTCCAGTAAGGGTGTTATATAGAATATCCCGGTTTGTTGACCAGTTAAAAGCACTGTCACCCCCGCGAAGTAGCTACTTCTTCATATCACTTCGAGTAAAACTGGCAAGAATATGATATTTCCCGCCACATTATCCAAGTTTGAAACGAAAAACAGTGGAATCTCATAGCGATAGGAATGTCGTTATCAGCAATTCTCGCGTAATTGAAACGTTTATAGCCATTTGGACGTAATCGCAAAAATTCTCACTCATAAAACAATAAAACGATGTGCACAGCACATATAGCTTGAAATTCCAACCATCAACCGAACCACGCACATCATTGGCGATTTGATAGATCTCGCGATGCAATGCTTGACGCTATTGTTGGCTTGAAGTCATATTCTTAATTTTCCGAGAAAATATTGTGTTTGATCTAGCGCAAAGCACATGGAGCTAACAAACCCGCTCAAATTCAACCATCGTCGCCCAATTGTTTTTCAAGCGCCTGACGGGCAAGGCCAACCATATAAGGAAGCTGATCCAGCGACCTGAATTTGGCTTCGACAAAACCGGTTCCAAAATGACCAATCTGTGAAATATCACGGCAAAGACCACGTGGGTCATCAAGCTCGTTTAGCTCGATATTGAGGTTCAAAATTAACTGTTTTGATCGCGGCGAAACATCAACAAAATTCGTTTCTGCTTTATAGGCGATATAGTGCTTCAAGAATTCCTCTCGCACATTGTCATCAAGATTGAGTATCTCTTTGCGGAAGGCCTCAAACAATTCCCGTGTAATGCCATTTTGTAAAAGCGGATGATCGGCAATTGTATATGATTTCAAAACCGGTTTTTCCGGTTTGAAACGTTCAAGCGATTCTTCGGATATATCCGGTGCACACCAGATATTGACCGCCTGATCGGCCAAATTTTTCGCCCGCGCTATGATTGTTTTTTCTGTCCATTCGGGAAGTTCACCCAGCCCTTTATTGAGATGGAGCGGGCTTTCGGCAAATCCGCCTCGCATCGTGCGTTTGTCTTCAAATGACCGGTTACCATATTCGGAATTATATCCTGTTAGTGTCAGATTACCGGCCGTATGCAACCATGTTTCCTGAATACGTCGCCAATCTTCCCCAAGCATTTTTTGCCAATCCTTCGGCAATGGCGTTGATTGCGGCATAATATGTTCGATTGTATATTCATTAACGGCGACCCGTTCTTTACGACCAAAGTTTTCAAACCGGCGCAACCAGTAAGACCGACTGCGGAAATGATAAAGATCACGGTGCTGGAAATTTTCTCTGAACTCTTCATTTGTCGGAAAACGTCTATATGATGTCATCAGGCTGAAGGCCGCTTTCACGCTTTCCAGATAGTCACTTTTATCAATATCACGATAAAGCGTTGCAAAGGTTTTATTCAGCGAATTGGTCGGAATCGAACAAATCGCCCTTCGGAACACGTAGGCTTCCACCAGACGAATAATTTCGAGAAAATCACTTTTTCCAAGGATGTCATTAGCGTAATCGTTGTAAACTGGCAGCAAAAAAGGATATGCGACGTCAACTTTAAGTTCGCTCAAATCAAAAAAAGCTTGTGCCAGCTCTTTATCATTTTCCCCTTCAAGAGCCATTGCGCAATAATAGCGGGCAAAGCGCAACATATCATCAACAATCTTCTCGATTGTTTTGATATCATCGGTGCGTGCAAACTGCTTGAAGCCGGCATAAACCTCATCAAGCCGCGGAATCGAACCGGTTTTGACGGTGAGATAATGCCGCATAAAACTGTTGAATTCTGTGTCGTAAGCCTCTTGCCCGAAAAGCTTTTCCATCGGTTGCCAATAGGCACGATAAAGCCGCGTCTGCTGGTCCGGCTCCAATCCCATAAGAAAGAAATTCCGGATAAGGTCTGCCTGCGTCAGTTGCAGACCTGTCGAATTCATACTTTCAAAAATGAGCTGCGGATTATCTTGCCCTCTGGCAAGGGCCACATAAACAATAAGAAGTTTTGCAATTCCCCGACACAGAAGCTCTAAGTTCTGTTCATCAAGTCTAGCAAGTTTCGCTTGGAAATAATGGTAGTTTTCCAAAATACGTTCCGAACCCTCTGCCGGCAAAGGCGTGTTATTAACAAGCGCCAACAATGTATCGCGGTCGGTTTCTGTTAAAAGAAGGCGGTTATGCCGATCTCCATCCTCATATTCATTGACAAGGTAGTAATTGAATATTTTACGAGCCGAAAAACCGTCATAAGGTTCGGTTGTTCCGACAGTTTTCGCAAGTGCCAATAAAAGTAATGTCAAAGTGGTTATTCTCTGTTGACCATCAATCACAAGCAATGGCGCATTATGAGCATCATTATTGGCGATATAGACAACTGTTCCAAGAAAATGTCCTGCATTGTCATTTGCTTTACCGGCGCGCAAAATATCATGCCACAATTGTTCGCATTGTGTTGATGTCCACGAATATTTGCGTTGATAAATCGGAATAATAAATTGGCGGGCATCTTCCAAAAATTTGAGAAGATTAACGTTGCCAGCATCCATTTTCTGTTCTCCCCGGTAGTCATTGCGGCTTAAACGAAATGGAACCTATTGTCCAGATTTGTGTAGCATTTGATGGGAATAGGCAAAATGCGAAGCTGATCATCGTGCCCGCGCAAATGTGAAATTTTGCAAGTGAAGCCAACAAACAAACATGGGGGTCGATAATAACCTGTAGCGGCTTCAAATATTGATGAAAATCGGCATGCCATGACTGTAGACATAAAAGGCAGGAGATTATTGTGAATAGAGGGGACAAGCAGTGATAAAAATTCAGGTAAGTAAATATCTTACAACTTACTCACCCGATATAAAAACACATGGCAAAATTTAAGGCTTTCCAACCGTTCTGATAAAACGAATGGCACACGCCTCAATTTTCGAATTGCTTGATGATTTTGTCCATATCGGCAACTTTCAAATCATGATCGAGATAGGCTTTTTTATCGGATAGTTCGATATCCAAACCGTATTTGGTTTCATAAGACAACGTACCTTTATCAATCGAAAAATCGATCACATGGCCACCCGTTGTCCGGTTTTTGTCAACAAAATGAACATGAAATCCGGCAACCGAAACATTCTGGAAAAATTCCGGTGTCCAGAACCCGATAAGTTCTCCTTCAATGTCTTTGATATCTTCAACGATTTGGTGTTCGGCCACTTCCATTGCGTTTTTAAAATGTTGATCAAGCTCCCTCGGTCTCCGCACCTTCAAATGATCGAATTTGCCTTCCAATTTTATTGCAAGAAACACATTATCGAATTTCAGATGTTTCGAAAGTTCATCATATAATGTCGCTTTCGAAACGTGTGAAATTGCAAAACTCGCCTCGGGGGCAAATGTCGTAATTTGCGCGAATGGCATTCTTTCAGTGTCATCCATTATTCGTAATGGTCTGTTACCTTTGGCATCCCAAAAATGACAACAATCAATAATAGCTTCTCCGGTCAAACCTTCCGAACATCCCAAACCGAAATTTCCATGTTTTTTAATTTCCGATATCGGAAATAAACCATCAAAAACTCCCATCATAAGAGCATTAACGCCTGAAAATTGGGTTATCTTTTTTGTCATTACATATTGTTCCTGTTTTGCAACCTGCCAAAGCTATTTCGGCAAAATTCATTCTTTGAAAATAACTGCCTTCTACATAGCAATCACACTCGAAAGTTCAATAATAGGTTGTTTTGATAGTTGCAAATGTCTCGAGGAGAGAAGCGATCTGTCAGACAAAACATGTGTTCTTCGACAGTTTTAATCGTTCGACACAGTTCGTTTATTATGAAAAAATCGGACTGTCAGACTTGATTATTGATTGACAAGTCGTTTTACGGTCTTTCACTTAACAAAAAATTCGAAAAGGGGGGGGTGAAATTCGCAAACAGGTTTTTCAGAGAAATTACATCTTTTACGAAAACGATTTCGTTTTCAAAATTTCTCATTCAAGCAAGAAATAAAACGTCTTTTCAATGTCAATCGAATCGGAAAGCATTTTAGATCGGTTTCGCATGAAATTTTCCATGAAGATTCGTCGACTGACGAATTTCCGCTTCAATCTGACGCTTTAAAGCGGAAGCCGGAAAATCTCGATAAACGCTGTCTTGGATAAAACACGAAAGCGCGCATATTGAAATGGGCTCTTCAAGCTTGTGGCAAGGCCCCGTGCACGCAAAATATCTTTATATTCAAATTTCGGGAAAATTGGAGCGGGCGATGGGATTCGAACCCACGACCCCAACCTTGGCAAGGTTGTGCTCTACCCCTGAGCTACACCCGCTCACAAACCGGAAGCGCTTCGCTTCGGTCGTGCCTATATGACCCAACCTTGCGACGATTGCAACATAAAAAATAAAATTCTTTCAATATTCGTTTTTCATGCTTTAAAAATCGTTGAAAATATTGATTTCCGGCTATGGCTCCAATAAAGCTTTTAAGAGGTTTTAGAGGGAGAAGTGATTATGCGTCGTTTGGTTCTGGCAGCCGCAGCAATTCTGGCATTGGGAAATTTTTCTTTTGCAGCCGATAAAGTGAAAGTCGATATTACACAGATTGTTGCCCATCCGGCTTTGGATGCCGTGCGCAAAGGCGTAGAGGATGTCCTTACACAAGAGGGTTACAAGAATGGCGAGAATCTCGTTCTCAACTTCCAATCAGCGCAAGGAAACATTTCCACAGCAACCCAGATTGCCCGCCAATTTGTCGGAGACAAGCCGGATGTGATTGTTTCCATTGCAACGCCTTCGGCACAAACCATGCTTGCAGCAACCAAAAACATACCGATTGTTTTTTCGGCTGTTTCAGACCCTGTTGAAGCAAAGCTCGTACCGGATATGAAGAAACCCGGTGGAAACATTACCGGCGTATCCGACCGCTCGCCGGTTGAAGAACACATAAAACTCTTGAAAGAAATCAAACCTGATCTGAAAAAACTCGGCTACCTTTATAATGCTGCCGAGGCAAATTCGGTTTCGACCTTGAATGTTTTGAAAAAGCTTGCAGAAAAAGACGGCATCGAAATTATCCCCTCGGCTGCACCGAAATCATCCGACGTACAGGCAGCAACCCGCGCCCTTATTGGCAAGGTGGATATGATTTATGTGCCGACAGACAATACAATTATCTCGGTGCTTGAAGGTGCAACGAAAGTAGCAGCCGAATCAAAAACACCGCTTTTTACGGCTGATCCGAGTTCGATCGGGCATGGTGCCTTTGCAGCCCAGGGAATCGATTATTATGATTCGGGGCTCGAGACCGGTAAACTCGTTGTTCGTATTTTAAAAGGTGAAAAACCCGGTGACATAGATGTTGTCACACCGGAAGGGAAAAATGTGGCGATTGACCTTCAAGCTGCGGAAAAAATGGGAATTACGATCCCCCAACCGGTCCTTGATCGGGCGGCAAAAATTATCAACAAGTAAGGTATCCTGACGGTGGAATTTTTCGATACTGACATAATTGCAAGCGGGGCTATTGCCTCATGAGTATGTTTGCCTTTACCGGTGCTGTCGAGCTCGGGCTTGTTTATGCGTTTGTCGCTATCGGAGTCTATTTATCGTTCAGGATTCTCGATTTTCCGGATTTGACGGTGGACGGTTCGTTTCTGTTAGGCTCGACCGTCTGCGGTGTCATGATATTGTGCGGTTTCAATCCGTGGTTTGCCATGTTTTCGGCTTTGATTGCAGGAATGATTGCCGGACTTGTTACCGCTCTTTTAAATTTGAAATTCGGCATTCTGAACCTCCTTGCATCCATTTTGACGATGTCGGCGCTCTACACCATCAATCTTCGCATCATGGGGATTATGGGGGTATCTAATGTCAATCTTGGTTTGGCAGATACCGCACTCACACCGTTTTATAATCTGTTCGGATTGCCGGATATGATTATCCGCCCGCTTTTCGTCGGTATTCTCGTCATCATTGTTGCTTTTCTTGTCTGGCGTTTTCTGGAAAGTGAAATCGGCCTTGCCATGCGGGCAACCGGAACGAATCAACATATGGCGAAAGCTCAGGGAATCAAAACCGCGCTTCTTATCTATGCCGGTATGGGATTATCAAATGGTCTCGTTGCTCTTGGCGGGTCGCTTTATATCCAGACCGCTATTGCAACCGATATTACGGGAGGTGCCGGAACCATTGTGTTCGGGCTTGCTGCCGTTATTATCGGCGAGACATTGTTCAGAACCCGAAATCTTTTACTGATTATCATAAGCTGCATTGTCGGTTCTGTCCTCTATCGTGTTGCTGTGCAATTTGCATTTGAAGGCAGCAGTCTTGGCATTGATACATCGACAGACTTGCAGCTTATTACCGCTTTGATTGTGGTATTGACTCTTGTTTTGCCGCATTATCTGGGGGCAAAAAAGCATGATTGAACTGCAACACATCGGCGTTACATTCAAAGCCGGAACACCACTGGAAAAACAGGCGCTTATCGATCTCAACCTAAAAATAGAGCGTGGCAGTTTTGTAACCATTATCGGTTCCAACGGTGCTGGCAAATCGACCATGCTTGGCGTTCTCGCCGGAGATATCTTGCCCAATGAAGGCAAAGTGATTATCAACAATATTGATGTTTCAAGAAAATCGACTGCCGAACGGGCGGGTATGATCGCACGGGTTTTTCAGGATCCGCTAGCAGGAAGTTGCGGGTCACTCACTATTGAAGAAAATCTCGCCCTTGCCGCCCGTCGTGGAAAAAGGCGTGGGTTGCGATCGGCTTTGACAAAAGAAAATCGCGAAATATTCCGCGCACGCATTGCCGCTCTCGGTCTTGGACTTGAAGACCGCATCCAGAACCGGATGGACAGTCTTTCGGGCGGGCAACGTCAGGCTTTGGCTTTGATTATGGCCACTCTTTCGGATGCCGATGTTTTGCTGCTTGACGAACATACGGCCGCACTTGATCCGGGAATGGCCGAATTTGTTATGAAACTGACTGAAAAAGTCATCAAGGAAAACAATCTGACCACTTTGATGGTTACCCATTCTATGCGGCAGGCACTTGATTATGGTGATCGTACTTTTATGCTGCATGGTGGAAAGGTGATACTTGATGTGCACGAAGAAGAACGCAAAGGTCTTGATGTGAGCGACCTTGTCGGCATGTTCCAGAAGGTCAGAGGTGAAGCGCTCGACGATGACAAGCTGCTGATGGATTAACATGGCGCAGAAAAAAGCACATGAGGTCGACGGTTTCCTTTCACGTTTACAAGCGCAATACCCCATTGTTCTGATTTACGGTCCCGATAAGGGGCTCGTTTCCGAACGGGCGTCGAAATTTGCCAAGCTCACCGGCGTCAAACTTGATGACCCGTTTTCCAATATCAGGCTTGAAGCGGCCGATCTTGAACGCGACCCTACGCGCCTTCTTGACGAAGCCCATACGGTCTCGCTGTTTGGCGGAAAACGGCTCATCTCGATAAAAAACGCCGGCAATGGACGAAATCTCACCGAAGTCGTCAAAAAACTTGCAAAAACCGGCCTTGAAAATGTTTATCTGATGATAGAAGCCGGAGACCTTAAAAAAGGTGCGGGCTTACGCTCCGCTGTGGAAACGGCAGCGTCAGCCATGGCGCTTCCCTGTTATGCCGACGATGCACGCTCGCTTGAAGGGCTGATTGATCAGGTTCTCGGTGAATATCACCTTGCTATTTCGCTTGAAGCAAGAAAATGGCTCAAAGAAAGTCTGGGGGGAGACCGGCTTATCTCGCGTAGTGAATTGGACAAGCTTTGCCTTTATGCAATGGGCAAGGACGAGATTACACTTGATGATGTAAAAGCTGCCGTCAGTGATGTAAGCGGCCTCACTTACGATGAAATTATCGATGCTGTGCTCATTGGTGATCTTGTCGGCTTTAACAACCGTTTCGACCGTCAGGTTGCAACCGGCAATGCGCTTTTTTTGATATTAAGCGCTGCCCAGAGACAATTCCAACAATTGCAAATTTTACGCCAGCAAGTGGAAGTCGAGGGGAAAACGCCCTCTTCCGCTATTGCTTCAGCGCGTCCGCCTATTTTCTTTCGCCGACAAAAAGTTATGGAACAGGCACTTACCCGTTGGACATTGAAGCGGATTGCGGAAGCGATGGAGCGGCTACAAAAAGCCGTTCTTGAAAGCAGAGAAAATACAGCTCTTGCCGAACCGATTATCCGGCAGGCACTTCTGGCGCTTGCTGTTCAATCAAGGCGCCAGAACTAATTTCCGATATTAAACAAAAGCTCTAACTGCGTTTGACGTGTTCGATATAAAGCTCACGTAAGCGCAATGTTACTTTTCCGGGCTTACCATCGCCAATTTTACGCCCGTCAACGCTCAAAACAGGAGCTGCAAAATTGGTGGTCGAGGTGATCAGCGCTTCACTGGCGGCATAGGTTTCTTCCAATGTAAAAAGCCGTTCTTCGACGTTAATGCCGTTTTTGCGGGCAAGTTCGAGAATGGTACCGCGGGTAATACCGGGCAAAATGGAGTGATCCAACTGACGGGTTATGAGTGTTCCCTGACGATCGACAATAAAGAAATTGGACGAGGTTGCTTCGGTCAGATAGCCATCCTCGACATAGACAGCATCGTCAACGCCTTCGGCATGGGCGTGAGTCTTGGTCAGAGACGAATAAAGAAGCTGCGTCGTCTTGATGTCGCGGCGGCACCAGCGGCCCTCTTTCACCGATATCATTTTCAACTGCGGCATTTTTTGAAGATTTTTGACAATGCCTGTCTGGGTGAACATGAAAAGGCAGGGCTTCAATTCGCTATTGTCATAAACAAAATTACGATCCCCCGCGCCACGCGAAACCTGAAGATAGACAGTGCCGTTATCAAGACCGTTTCGCTTGATAAGCTCGCGATGAATATCGAGAAATTCATCTCTATCCACGTTGAATTCTATCTCCAGCGCTTTCAGAGAATTTTTAAGCCTTTTGATATGTCCGTCAAAGTCGAGAAACTTTCCGTCAAGAAAAGAGGTGACTTCATAAACGGAATCGGCAAACATGACAGACCTGTCAAAAATTGAAATCCGGGCATTTGTTTCATCAAACCAATCGCCGTTGACATAAACGGTGCGTGTCATTGTATTTTTACCTCTTCAACATCATTCACCAGCGAAAAACATTTATCATGCCGGAGAGAATCCGGATATTCCGATTTTAGAAACCGGAAGCCTTCAACTCTTTCCGGACGATCATTTTCCGCGTTTAAAAATCACTATGGAATTTTGGCTGAACTTAAGGCAGATTTGACCGGGCAGCAATAGCCGAGATGTCGCGGCCAATCATTTCGTGCCGCTTTTTCATAAGGAAAATAACCGATGGCAGAACCGATTGCTTTTGTCAGCCGTAGCGCACAAACCGATAGAGATAGTTGGTTAAAAATCCTGTCCGAAAATTTGGGCGATGAAAAGATTGTAGATTTCAACGATTTGAAACCGGAAGATTATGGCGCAATCGAACTTGCCATTGTTGCAAACCCTGATACCGACCAATTGAAAAAACTGACAAATCTGAAATGGATACAAAGCCTGTGGGCAGGTGTCGAACGGATGGTGAAGGAATTACCCGAAAACGCGCCACCGATTGTCCGGCTCGTTGACCCCGCTTTGACCGAAGCCATGGCCGAAGCTGTTCTTGCATGGACACTTTATTTAACCCGCGATATGCCGCGCTATCATCGCCAGCAACAGGAACGGCTCTGGCAAGCACATAGCTATAAGCCTGCATCACAATGGAAAATCGGCCTTCTTGGTTTAGGTCAATTGGGAAGAGCTGCGGCAAAATTGCTTAGACTTACCGGATTTCAGGTAAATGGTTGGTCAAAAAGCCAAAAGACACTCGATAATGTCACATGTTCGAGTGGAAAAGCCGGTTTTATACGACTGATTGAAACAAGCGATATTGTCGTTCTCCTTATACCGCTCACCAATGAAACAACGGGGCTTCTCGGAAAAAACGAATTTGCCCATATGAAAAAAGGAGCAAGCCTTATCAATTTTTCCAGAGGGCCTGTTATTGATACAGATGCTCTTGTTGACGCTCTTAATAAACATGAGCTCGATCATGCTGTTCTTGACGTTTTCGACCAGGAACCTTTGCCGCCCGATTCGCCCTTATGGCAGAATGAAAATATAACCGTACTTCCCCATATTTCGGCACCAACGAACAAAGAAAGTGCTGCAAAAATTGTAGCAAAAAATATAGCTCATTGGCGAAAAACCGGAAACTTGCCGCCCACAGTCAACCGGATACGCGGCTATTAAAATAATATCTAGACAAAGCTCCGGAAAAACCACCAAAAACCGGCTTTAGAAAAATTGGTTCAGAAACCTTGCTTTCGTCATAATCGTTATATAGGTAAACTATATAGCAGATTGGTGTATCTATGTCGGTCAAAGCAACCTTATCTTTCACAGAAGATCATATCGGCTCGGTCGGGCGCGAGCGCATCAAGCTTCTTGAGGCGGTCGGCCGTGAAGGTTCGATTTCTGCCGCCGCCCGTTCTGTCGGACTTAGCTACAAGGCAGCATGGGATGGCATTAGCGCCATGCAAAATCTCGTTGCAAAACCGCTTTTGAAAAAGAACATCGGCGGAAAAAATGGTGGTGGTGCCACACTGACACCGGAAGCGCTAAAGCTCATCGAAACCTTTCACCATCTTGAAACCGGACTTGCCACAATGATGAAGCAAGCTTCCGTTAATTTGTCGGAAATAGGTTTGAGTCCGACAGGGCTTTTACAAGGTTTCATGATGAGAACCTCGGCGCGTAATGTTTTATCAGGTCACATTTTATCCATCGAAAGTGCAGTACCAGCCGCATTTGTGACCATCGGTATTTCCGATAAAATCCACATCAAAGCCGAGATTACCGAAAAAAGTGTCGAGCGGCTTGGACTTGTCAAGGGGCGTGAGGTCGCGGCTCTTATCAAAGCACCTTTTGTCAGGGTCGTTCCTTTTGAAGACAAGGACAATTTTTCTGAACAAAACCGGATTCCGGGAATTTTACAATCAATCACTGTCGGCAAAAAAAGCGTCGAGCTTAACGTTGAAATTGGTGAAGACAAAACACTCGTCGCAACGATGAGACCGGACGACCCCACACTTAAAGGACTTATGACCAATCAACCTGTTCTTGCACTTATCAAGGCTGAAAACATCATAATTGCAACATGTTAGGAGAAGGCAATGAAATCCAAACTCGCTTTATCGGTCGGTCTGTTGCTGGCAAGTGTAACCTTTGCCCATGCCGGTGAAACCGTTGTTGCAGTGGCTGCCAATTTTACCGAACCCGTCAAGGAAATTGCCGAACAATTCAAAGAAAAGACCGGACACACGGCAACACTTTCATTTGGTGCCACCGGTAATTTCTATACACAGATAAAGAATGGTGCTCCTTTCGAGGTATTTCTTGCAGCCGATACCGAAAGGCCGACCAAGGCCGTTGAAGAAGGCTATGGTGTCAAGGGAACAGAGTTTACCTATGCAATCGGCACATTGGTGTTGTGGAGTGCAAAAGATGACCTTGTAAAGGGTCCTGAAACTTTGACGGATAGCAAAATCACCCACATTTCCTTCTGCAATCCCGATGCGGCTCCTTATGGCAAGGCGGCTGTCGAGACAATGGATGCGCTCAAAGTTCACGATAAAATCAAGGACAAACTTGTCGAAGGGCAAAACATTTCGCAAGCCTACCAGTTTGTCAAAACCGGAAATGCCGAAATCGGTTTTGTTGCACTTTCTCAGATTATCAATGAAAAAGGCGGCTCGAAATGGATTGTTCCACAAAACGACTATAACCCGATCCGTCAGGATGCCGTGCTTTTGAAAACCGGTGAAAATAATGAAGCGGCAAAGGCTTTTGTGAGCTTCCTCAAAGGTCCGGAAGCAGCAACCATTATCAAAAAATATGGCTACGCTTTGCCGGAAACAAAGTAGAAAGCATGATGCTACTTTCCAATGAGACATGGACCGCGATCAAGCTGACGGCCGAATTGGCGACGGTAACCACATTTTTTCTGATGGCTATCGGAACGCCGATTGCTTTGTGGCTGTCGCGATCCAAAACTTATGGAAAAGAAATCGTCGCATCCATTATCTCCATACCTTTGGTTTTACCACCAACGGTTCTGGGCTTTTATCTTCTGGTATTTCTGGGGCCTAATGGACCAGGTGGCTTTATTGCACCATGGTTCGGCATGGATAAATTTGCCTTCACCTTTGAAGGGCTGGTCATCGGCTCGGTCATTTATTCCATGCCCTTTGTTGTTCAACCCATCCGCAATTCATTCGAGGCTATGGGAAGGCGGCCGATGGAAGTTGCGGCAACCTTGCGTGCTTCGCCATGGAAAGCATTCTGGAAAGTAGCCCTTCCGATTGCGAGCCCCGGTTTTATGACTGCCGCCGTTTTGGGTTTTGCCCATACAGTCGGCGAATTCGGTGTTGTTCAAATGATTGGTGGAAACCTGCCGGGTAAGACGGCCGTGATCTCGACCACCATTATGAGCTATGTCGAAGCCGGTCAGATGCATGAAGCCAATGTTCTATCAATCATTATGGTTATCTTTTCATTTTGCATCATTCTTACTGTTTCACTCTTGCAGAAATTCATGCAGGCACGAACATTATGAGTGAAACTATTTCTGTTGATCTTAAAGGGACGCTGGGCAATTTTACGCTCGATTGTACGTTTCACGCACCGCTTCGCGGCGTCATTGCGCTTTACGGCCCTTCCGGATGCGGGAAAACTTCCGTTTTACGCGGCATTGCCGGACTTAACCGTTTTTCGGGAAAAGTCGAGATCGGCAGCGAATGCTGGCAAAATGAAACCGGCTTCGTTCCCGTTTATAAACGTCCCCTCGGCTATGTTTTTCAGGAAGCCAGTTTGTTTCCGCATTTGTCTGTCAGAAAGAACCTTACCTTTGCTATGGCAAAAGGCGAAAACAATCTCTCGCCGACATTTGACGAAGTGGTTGAATTTTTGAATATTGCCCACCTTATCGATCGTGCGCCGCACAATCTCTCCGGTGGTGAACGTCAACGTGTGGCGATTGGCCGTGCTCTCCTGTCGCATCCCAAGATACTCCTTATGGATGAGCCGATATCGGCACTCGACAAACGGTCGAGAGATGAAATTCTTCCCTTTTTGATTGGTTTGCGTGATCGTCTTTCAATGCCAATCATTTATATCACCCATGATATTTACGAAGTCGAACGGTTGGCCGACACATTGGTTTTGATGGATAGTGGCAAAGTTATTGCCTCCGGCAGTTTGAGAGAAATCGAAGCAAATCCCGATCTGCCGCTTGCCAATACTCGCGAAGCCGCCGTCAATCTTGACGGCTATGTCAAATCCTATAACGAACATACCGGCCTTGTCGAAGTGGATGTACCGGGTGGCACGTTCGTTGCCCCGTCTGCACCTTTGGTAGGGGGAAAAAAAATGCGCATTCGTATTGCTGCCAATGATGTAAGCCTTGCTGTTAAAAAACCGCTAAAAAGCTCAATACTCAATGTGATGCCGGCGCGCATTCTGACAATGCGGGAACAGGGGCATTTTGAAGTTCTGGTCAAACTGGAATTGGGTGATAATGGAGAGGGAGCGCATTTTCTTGCACGCCTCACACGCCATTCATGGCAAATATTAGGGCTTAGGGAAGGAATGGATGTTTATGCCCAAATTAAAGGCGTTGCCCTGATCGACCAGCAAGAGGGGTAACTCTTTCAAGATAGATTCGCGCGAGTTCGACTGTGCCTTGCAAAAAAGTTTTGCGAAGCTTTTTGGCCGTTGGTGTTTGATTGTGCGTTTCAAGCCATGCTGTCAATTGCAAGCGGCGCATCATGATAAGATGGACAATCATATTTGCCATTTCCCGGTTTACCGGCATCACCTCGCTATAACCTTCAAGCCATTCATTTATATAGCTTGGCACAAATGGATTATCTTCGATAAAGCTCAATGCGTTGGCAAGATCCAATCCGAACCATGAAAAGCCGCAATCATCAAAATCGATTACGGCGAGTTTTTCGCCGTCAATCAATAGATTTGCAAGCCGCAAATCGCCATGGATAAGACCGTAATGGGCTTTATCTTTCGGAAAAGTTGAAGAAAAATATTCGAGCGTTCTATCGCAGTTTTCAAGAATTTCACGATCCTGAGATGAAAGATTTTCGGCCTCTCGCCAATTTCCCCAGATAGCATTTCGGCCGATCATTGTTTCATAAGACCAATGTTTACGAATGAAGCTTTCCGGCCTCACCCAATTCATGGATTGGCGATGCAGTTTGGCGGAAATTTTGCCAAGTTCAAAAAACCGGCGCACAAGCGCCTTATCAGCTTGAGGCTCTTGTCCCTGTATAAAAGAAAAACAGGCAAGTCTGAAAATGCCCGCTTCGACAAACAATTTGCCAAAACGGGAAATGAAAAGATGTGGAACTGTCACAATGCCGGATTGCTCAATTGCCTGAAGCCAAAGGAGTTCGGATAAAATTTCATCATTTTGATGATAGGAAGGCCGATAAACTCGTATAATTCTTGTCTCGTTCCCGAAAGTCACCCGAAAAGTCGCATTTTCCGATATGGTGAGAAGGTCGATGCGGGCCCTCTCGGGAATATCCCAACAAGCAAGATTGTTCCTTATCAAAGTCGGAAGGTCGTTTTCGGCTTTCATCATCATCTGTGTAACAGAAATACTGCCTGTTGCCCGAACAAATTCCAGGCCCCCCAAGGCAGTTTGCGTTTGACGGGCTTTCCCTGCCGATTCAATACCACCGCTTCTTCTATTTCCGCTCCTATTTCTTTAACGAGATCAACAAAATCCTCAATCGTGCAAAAATGGATATTCGGCGTATCATACCAGCTATAGGGAAGCTCTTTGGTAACCGGCATACGGCCAAGAAAAAGCAGATGAGCGCGGGCGCGCCAATAACCGAAATTGGGAATGGAGACAACAGCCCTCTCGCCAATGCGTAAAAGTTGTTCGAGCACGACCTTCGGATTGTGTGTTGCCTGCAAGGTTTGCGAGAGAATAACATAATCGAAACACGAATCCGGATAATAGACGAGATCGCTATCGGCATCTCCCTGAATGACCGAGAGTCCTTTAAGCAAACATTGGTCAACACCTTGTTGCGACAATTCCACACCGCGCCCATCAACATTGCGCCGCGTTTGCAACAGATAAAGCAGACTGCCATCGCCGCAACCGACATCAAGAACACGGGCACCCGACCTTATAAAATTGGCGATCACTTCAAAATCGGTACGGGATTTTAACGCCGACAATAATTCTTCATTCTCGCTCATGCCGTCAATCCCCTCTGTTCTGCAGCCGCTGTCAGGAAACTGTGAATGGCAGAAAACATCACCGGTTCATCAAGCAGAAAAGCGTCATGACCTTTATCGGTTTTGATTTCAACAAAAGAAACCCGTGCCCCTGCAGCGTTGAGTGCGTGGACAAAAGTGCGGCATTGTGCGGTGGTAAACAGCCAATCACTGGAAAACGAAGCAACAAAAAACCGCCCGCGCGAACCCTTGAAAGCGTCTGCCAAATGGCCCCCATATTCGGCTTGAAGATCAAAATAATCCATGGCTCGCGTCAAATAAAGATAGCTGTTGGCATCAAAGCGTTCGACAAATGTCATCCCCTGATGACGCAAATAGCTTTCTATCTGGAAATCGGCATCAAAACCGAACGTTATCTGGTCTCTATTTTGTAAATTCCGCCCGAACTTGCGATGAAGTGCCGCTTCCGAAAGATAGGTGATATGGGCTGTCATTCTGGCAACAGCCAAACCTTTTGTCGGTCGTTTTCCTGCTTCGAGATACCGCCCGCCCAACCAGTTGGGATCAGCCATAACGGCTTGTCTGCCAATTTCATCGAAAGCGATATTTTGTGCCGAATGGCGCGCACCGGTCGCAAGAATAACGGATGAAAAAACTTTTTCCTTATAAGCTGCCGCCCATTGCAATGCCTGCATTCCGCCCATGGAACCACCAACCACACAAAACAATGTCTTAATTCCCAGTTTTTCGATAAGCATTGCCTGTGCGCGCACCATATCTCCTATCGTGATAACAGGAAAATCGAGTGCATAGGGCTTTCCCGTTTTCGGATTTTTCGATGCCGGACCGGTAGAGCCGAGACATCCCCCTAAAACATTGGAACAGATCACATAATAGCGTTCGGTATCAATAATTTTACCGGGGCCTACCAATATATCCCACCAACCGGGCTTTCCGGTCACTGGATGGGTGTTGGCAACATGTTGATCGCCGGTGAGGGCATGGCAGATTAAAATGGCATTGCTTTTGTCTTCATTCAATGTGCCATAGTCCTGATAGGCAATCTGGAAAGGCGATAAAACAACGCCGCTATCAAGCTTTAGCGGCTCGTCTGGCCCGAACAGCGCTACTTTACTATCAGGAAAATCGGCTTGGGAATTTTTCGCGCCGGAAGATTTTCCGGTCGATCTCGTTTGTGTCATATCGGTTGCACCGTCTAGAAAGAAAAATAATAGCTAGTCGTCTCCTCTGACAAATGTCAAGATTTTCTCTCGACTTCAGATGAAAGCAAGGGTATTTCCTTAAATATTAAACTACCAGACCGGATAAATATCGATGAAAAAAGATGTTATTGTTGACCGTCCACAGCCTAGAAAAGGTATTCTGGACATTGCAGCTTACGTTCCCGGATCAAGCGAGCTAAAAAATACAAAGAAAGTTTTCAAACTTTCTTCAAACGAGTCGCCGCTTGGGCCCTGTCCTGCAGCGATTGACGCCTATCGGCAGGCAGCAGCACATCTTGAACTCTATCCGGATGGTTCGGCCACACCGCTTCTTGAAGCCATTTCGGAAGTGACAGGACTTGCAAGAAGCAATCTGATGGCGGGAAACGGATCCGATGATTTGTTAGGTCTTTTAGCCAATACCTATCTTACAGCCGGTGATGAAGGTATTATGACCGAGCACGGCTTCGGTGTTTACGAAATACAAATCAGAGGGACCGGTGCAAAACCTGTTATTGTGAAAGAAAAAGATTGCCGAATTGATATTGACGCTATTCTTGGCGCAGTAACGGAAAGAACAAAAATCGTATTTATCGCCAATCCCGGTAATCCGACGGGCACTTATCTGACAGCAACCGAGGTCAAAAGACTTCATGCAGGGCTGCCCAAAAATGTGCTTTTAGTCCTTGACGGTGCCTATGCCGAATTTGTCACCAAAGATGATTACGATACCGGCGTAGAACTTGTTTCGGCAAACGAAAATGTTGTCATGACACGCACATTTTCAAAAATTTACGGGCTTGCCGGTTTGCGTGTGGGATGGATGTATGCGCCTCTTCATGTCATTGATGCGGTTAACCGTATTCGCGGAGCTTTCAATGTCAGTGTTCCGGCACAAGCCGCAGCAAGTGTTGCTTTTCGCGACAGAGCCTATATCAAGAATGCAATAGCCTATAATTCAAAATGGCGTTCCTGGCTCACACATGAAATTGAAGCATTGGGGCTGAAAGTTACGCCTTCTGTCACCAATTTTTTGCTTATCCATTTTCCGGCAAACAAGGATAAATCGGCTGCTCTGGCTGATGATTATCTGAAAGCCAACGGATATATATTGCGCCGCGTTACCGGATACGGATTTCCGAACGCGTTGCGCCTTTCCATTGGATCCGAAGAAGCAAATCGCGGCGTTGTCGCCACATTGAAAAATTTTTTGAAGTAGAAAAATGTCTGAAGTGAAATTTAAAAAAATCGCCCTTATCGGTATCGGTCTTATCGGCTCTTCTCTTGCCCGTGTCATCCGACAAAAAAAGTTGGCCGATCATATTGCCATTTCCACCCGCACAGGCACAACACTTGAACGGGCACGCGAACTTAAACTGGGTGACAGCTATACAACCGACAATGGCAAAGCGGTTGAAGATGCCGATCTCGTTATTGTTTCGGTTCCGGTCGGTTCATCCGGTCAGGTTGCAAAAGAAATTGCACCACATCTAAAACCCGGTGCCATTGTTACCGACGTCGGTTCTACCAAAGCATCGGTTATCCGCCAGATGAAACCGGAACTGCCCGATAATGTCATCTTTATCCCCGGTCACCCCATTGCCGGTACGGAATTTTCCGGTCCCGATGCCGGTTTTGCCGACCTTTTCATCAATCGCTGGTGCATTTTGACCCCGCTTCCCGGAACAGATGAAAAAGCAATCGCCAAATTGACGCAATTCTGGGAAGCCTGTGGTGCAAAAGTTGACAGAATGGATCCCGAACACCACGATCTGGTTCTGGCAATCACATCGCATTTGCCACATCTTATTGCCTATAACATTGTCGGCACTGCCAGCGACCTTGAAAAAGTCACCAATTCCGAAGTTATTGCCTATTCGGCTTCCGGTTTTCGCGATTTCACCCGTCTTGCCTCTTCCGACCCGACCATGTGGCGCGACATTTGCCTGAACAATAAAGACGCTATCATTGAAATGCTCGGACGTTTCAGTGAAGACCTCGCTTCACTCCAACGCGCAATCCGCTGGGGAGATGGTCAGGCTTTGTTTGACCTTTTCACGCGTACACGTGCGGTAAGACGCGGCATTATTGATGCGGGACAGGAAGTTGATGCACCCGATTTTGGTCGGCAGGTTGCTCGTAAACACCCCGAAGATCTAAAAAAATAACCGGACTTCACAAAGAAGCGTGTTTGCCAAAATTAAACGCGCTTCTTTTAACTATCTCTCATAACCGGATTTGTCTGAGACGAGCGGTTCATGTCCGTGTAGCTCAACAGGCTTTCAAAACAACGAAGCGCCAAGCGATAAGCAATAATTGCCCATATTTGACGAAGAAAATAGGGCGCCTTCTCGTCAATCCGGATTTCTTTTATGCCTGCATCGGCTCGGTTATATCGGCTTGATCGATGTGCCGTTTCGCCTCTATAGTCGTTGAGCCATTTCACCATTTGTCATTATTTGAAATCGTCAAGGCTCGGCGTTTTTTCAAGAAGCTCTTGCTGCGTCGGCAAAGAATCGTCAATCTTTTGATAGTGCATTTTCTCCGGCAATTCGGTTGAATTGGAGGATTGATCGCGCTGCATGGCTGCCCGCGATAACAACATGAGAGTGACAGGTGTTGTCACAATAATAAATATTGCGAGCAATATAGAATGGGAAATGAGTTTGTGACCGCTTACCGTTGAATAGATGATCGAGGCAATGATAATGCCACTGACACCCCAGCTTGTTCCAAGCGTTGGCATGTGTAAACGTTCATAAAAGCTTTTTGCGCGATTGAGACCGATGGCGCCGATCAATGTCAACCCCGAGCCTAATAGCAGGAAAAACACAATGACGATAGAAAGCCAGAGAGGAAAGTCTTCAATCATTCGATCACTTCCCCGCGCATGAGAAATTTGGCCAAAGCCGAACTTGAAACAAAACCCAAAAGGCCAATCACCAATGCGGAATCAAAATAAACAGTTGTGCCAGAACGCATACCGAAAGTGACGAACAACATTAAAGTAGCCGTATAAAGTGCATCAAGGCCTAAAATTCTGTCCTGAGCACGCGGTCCACGGATCAGGCGAATAAACGACAAGATCATCGCAAGTCCCAGAAACAATTGCGCAATATTGATGCCCCAATAAAGAATAACAATACTCATTGGAATATCTCCAGAAGCAGACTTTCATAACGATTTTTAATGAAATCTCTCCAATAATTTTCATTATCCATATCAAGATCAAGAACATGGACAAGAAGACTGCTATCCTTGCTATGATAGGCAATCCAGGCAGTCCCGGGAGTTGCTGTCATAATACAGGATAATACAGCAAGTGCTGTATGGTTTTTAAGTTCAAGCGGAACAGTGATGAAGCCGGATTGTTTCCGTTTTGCACCGCCAAAGAGCACATAGAGAGCAACATCATAATTCGACTTTACGATATCCAGCGTAACACGGAAAAACAGCCTTATAACCGAGCCCCAATTATGGATATGTACCTTCTGCGGTTTTAAAAGCCGAATTAAAAACCCGCCTGCAATGCCAACGACAAAGCCGATCACCCCCTGCCCCAAGGTAAAGCCGTTCAAAATCATCCACATGAGAAGAAGCGACAAGGTCAACAAAGGATAAGGGATTATGCGTTTCATTTCATACCCCTTTCCACTTCAACCTTATCAATAAGTCCCGCTGTCATTTCTTTTGACGGGATCGGGCTCACTGCTACGTTTGCCTGCGGCAAAACACTGTCGATATAATTTTGCGGATGATGCAGTTCTTCAGCCGCTTTTCCCATATAGCCAGCAACCGGACCGGCAGCAATGGTCAATAGAAGACACAAGCCGAGCAAGCCCGCAACGGGCGCAAATTCTATTACTTGCACGCGTGGCACTTTCCCTTCAATCGACGCCCAGAAAGTGCGGATGCCGGTTCTCGTCATGGCAATGAGTGCGGCAAAACCGGAAAAGATGAGAAGAGCGACAAAAGTCCAATCCCTCGCGCTTGGTTGGTAACCATCGCCATTTAGTCCATCCGGATTGAAAACACCGGTAATCATCATGAATTTTGCGACAAACCCCGAAAATGGCGGCATACCGATAATGAGAATAGCTGTTATTCCGAAACACGCTCCAAGAATTGCAAGCGTTGCCGGAATATAAGTGCCGACCTCATCCTCTTCATCTTCCTCGTCTTCGCCGTAAACTTCCATTGTTACCGCAAGAACATTGGCGGCTGTGTCCTGACTACGTTCGACAAGTTCGACGAGGAGAAAAAATGCCGCAAGCGACAAAGTGGAAGAGACAATATAAAAAAGCGCGCCAGCGGTGAGCGAAGCATTGCCGGTCCCGATAGCCGCAAGCAGCGTTCCCGATGAAACCAGAACGCTATAGGAGGCAAGCCGTCCCAGAGCCTGACTTGCAAGCACTCCAATAAAACCGAATATCAAAGTTGCGAGTCCGCCATAAAACAATATGTCATTACCAAAACCGGTTAAAGTTCCGCCATTAGTTCCGAAGACCAGTAATGTAAGCCGCAAAACAACGTAAATGCCAACCTTGCTTAAAATAGCAAATGTTGCTCCAACCGGCGCGGCCACAGCACTATAAGTCGGTGTTAGCCAGAAGTTGAGTGGCCACATGCCGGCTTTGACCAGAAAGGCAATTCCGAGAATTGCCGCGCCGGACTCGAAAATAATACGATCGGCCGATTTGAGAGTTTGGAGCTTCAACGCAAGATCGGCCATATTCAATGTTCCGCAAACACCGTAAATGAGGGCTGCGCCTATCAGAAAAAACGAGGAAGCAATAAGATTGATCACCACATAGTGCATACCGGCGCGCACCTTTGCCTGCCCGCTACCGTGGAGGGCAAGCCCATAGGATGCTGTCAACATAACTTCAAAAAACACAAAGAGATTGAACAGATCACCGGTCAGGAATGCGCCGTTTACACCGGCAATCATGAATTGCATAAGAGAATGGAAATGCGGTCCGGCTTTATGCCAATGGGCAGCCGAAAATACCAATGAAGCCACCGCAAGAATGCTTGCAAGAAAAACCATGGCTGCACTTAACCGGTCAAGCACCAGAACTATTCCGAAAGGAGCTTGCCAATTTCCGAGGTTATAAACCTCCGCATGGGGTGAAAAATCAATAGCTCGCCCGATCAATCCGATCGAAACAAGAACAAGTAGCCCTATTGAAGAAAGGCTTATCCATAATTTGAGTTTGCGGCGTCTCTCATCGTAAAAAAGCAGAAGTGCCGCAGTCGCAATAGGAAGGAGAATGGGCAGAATAACGAGATGGTGAAGAAAATAATTGATCATTTATTTTCCCTTCCATCGACATGGTCCGAACCGGTTAGCCCTCGTGAAACCAGCAAAATAACAAGAAATAATGCGGTTGTCGCAAAACCGATCACAATGGCTGTAAGAACCAGCGCTTGCGGTATCGGATCGGCATAATTTGCCGGATTGACAGGATTGGAGGGGTCAACAATCGGTGCTGCATTCGAGCGGGGACGCGCCATTGAAAAAATAAACAGATTGACCGCATAGGAAATAAGCGAAAGCCCTAGAATGACCTGATAGGTTCTTGGCCGCAAAAGGAGCCAGATTCCTGAACCTGCAAGCACACCGATACCAAGAGAAAGAACAATTTCCATCAGCGTCCCTCCTCTTTTTTCGCAGTTCTTTTACCAACGCGATAATGCCGGATTGATTGGTGCGCTATTGCGATGAGCATCAGCACGGTTGCACCGACAACGAGTGAAAAGACACCGAGGTCGAATGCCATAGCGCTGGCTGTCGGCATTTTTCCGATGAAAGGAATCTTCGTATATTGAAAATAGGAGGTAAGAAACGGATAGCCGAAGAACCACGAGCCGATGCCTGTTACCAAAGCCAGAAGAATACCGAAACCGATCCAGCGCAGCGGTAATACTTTCAGATGACTTTCCACCCACCGCGTTCCGGACGCCACATATTGCAGAATAAATCCGATAGCCATGGTGACACCACCGGCAAAACCGCCACCCGGCAAATCATGCCCGCGCATGAACAAATAGACCGCAAAGGCCATAATAACCGGAAACAGCCAATGCATGATAATGCGTGGAATAACAAGATAATCGGAAACTGTGTCACCAACCTCCCGATCGGGCCTTGCTTCGTCAAAAGCCGACTGGACCTGTTGTTGTGTCGGTGCCTCGATGCTTTCAACTGCCGGACGGAAACGCCGCAACAGGGCAAAAACGGTGAGCGCTACAATACCGAGCACCGTTATTTCGCCCATTGTATCAAAGCCACGAAAATCCACGAGAAGGACATTAACGACATTGCGACCACCCGCATCGGAATAGGAATGGGTGAGGAAAAAGTCTGAAATTGTTTCGCCTTGCGGACGGGTCATCACACAATAGGAAAGCCACGCCAAACCGCCCCCGCCGGCAATAGCAATGAGCAAATCGCGACCTCTTCTCAACCATGGCGTAAAACCGTCCGGCATAGGATCAGGTGCTTGCAAGCGTTTGGGTAGCCACCTGAGCCCCAAAAGCAAAAGAACGGTTGTGACAACCTCAACAACCAGTTGTGTCAAGGCAAGATCGGGGGCTGAAAGCCACAAGAATGTGGCACAGGTCATAAGCCCCGTAACACCCAGAAGTATCAACGAAGCGAAGCGGTGGAATTTTGCCTGCCACGCAACCAATATTGCGCAAACACCACCGATCAGCCAGATAATTAAAAATGGTAGGTCAAGCGGAAAAAGCGGCAATGCACCCGCATCAATCCATTGATTGCTGGCAACCAACAACAAGAGTGCAACGATTGGCGCAAGGATAATCCAGCGTGCTTCCACTTGCAGACGACGGGTAGAAAGAAAAGCCTCGGCCGAACGCGCCCATTTCCACGATATTGTCACCAATACGCGTTCAAAAATACGCTGCCCTTTCAAATGTCTGAAAAATGGCGGACCACCTTCACAGGATTTCAGATATTTGCGCGTGAGAATATAAAGTATCAGTCCGCCTATCAAAGCAATGAGGCTCATGACAAGCGGTGTATTGAAACCATGCCATAAAGCCAGATCATAATGCGGCGTTTCTACCCCCAATACCGAATGGACGGCTGTTCCCAAAATGCCACCAATGGCAAATTTCGGAAATATGCCGATGAGAAGGCATAAAAATACCAACAACTCGATTGGAAAACGCATGAAATGCGGGGGTTCGTGCGGCGTTTTAGGCAAATCATGCGGTTTTCCGCCAAAAAATACTCCGTGGATAAAACGCACCGAATAGGTAACACTCAATAATCCCGCGAGCGTAGCAAGATAGGGTGTACTTTTGTCGAGCCAGGATTCCAGATGGACTTCAACAGCTTCTGCAAAAAACATTTCCTTCGATATGAAGCCGTTGAGAAGCGGCACACCTGCCATGGCAGCACTTGCAACCAGCGCCAGCGTACCGGTAAACGGCATATAGCGGAAAAGCCCCGATAATTTGCGCATATCGCGGGTTCCCGTTTCGTGGTCGATAATGCCCGCTGCCATAAATAATGATGCCTTGAAGATAGCATGGTTGACGATATGGAAAATTGCTGCAACGCAAGCAAGCGGGCTTGCAAGACTTAAGAGCGTGGTTATCAACCCCAGATGACTGATTGTCGAATAGGCAAGCAGACCTTTAAGGTCCTGTTGGAACATGGCAAAATAGGCACCGATCAAAAGCGTGATCAAGCCGCAAAGCCCGATAATCCAGAACCATGCTTCTGTTCCCGCCAGCACCGGCCAAAACCGCACCATAAGAAACACACCGGCTTTGACCATTGTTGCCGAATGAAGATAGGCGGAAACCGGCGTTGGCGCGGCCATTGCATTAGGGAGCCAGAAATGGAACGGAAATTGTGCGCTTTTTGTCAATGCTCCGAGAAGCACGCAGACAAGTGCCGGAATATAAAGCGGACTTCTTTTGATGAGTGAACCCGACTTCAACACCACATCGAGATCATAACTGCCGACAATGTGACCGATAATCAACATTCCGACAAGAAGCGCAAAGCCGCCGAATCCTGTTACAGTCAGAGCCATGCGTGCACCGTCACGTGCACTTGCATTATGATTCCAATAGCCAATCAGCAAAAACGAGAAAATGCTGGTGAGTTCCCAGAAAATAACGAGGAGAACAATATTGCCCGACAACACCATTCCGAGCATCGAGCCCATAAAAGCAAGCAGGAATGAAAAAAAACGCGGCACGGGATCGGCCGGATTCATATAATAACGGGCATAGACAACAACGAGCAGGCCGATACCCGTAATAAGCAGTGCAAACAACCAGGAAAAACCATCTATCCGCAAGGTGAAATTCAATCCCCATTGCGGCAACCATGAAATATCAAGTCTTATAACATTGTCGGCTGAAATGGCCGGATAGAGCATAATGGTGCAAAACAGTGCCATAAGCGCAATCGCACCAACAAACCATGCTTCATTGTTTTTTGCTGTAGAACGAAAAAAACCGATAATGGCACTACCAACAAAGGGAAGTATTACCAGCAATATCAAGATTGCTTCCCGTGTTGTCATTATCTGTACACCATCCTGTTTTTCGGGGCCTCGTTTCTATATAGGTCACCGGAAATGAATCGATATTACCTCAACTCCATATTGGATGGTTTCAAGCATATGACGCAAGCCTTTTCAAAAGCTTAACAGAGAAAAATTTATCGTTTTTTCCAAATTTTTCTCATTGAACCGGATTGCAGCGTTTATAAAGTCCGATTGCCATCAATCAGACGATTTTCATTTCGGACTGTAATAGCGCGATACACATTGTTTTCGCGGACCGTCAAAAGGCTGATAGCTGTTATCGGAACTTGTATAGGACTTATATTTTGACGAACAAAAATCGACATGGTTTTTGATAAGCCATGGTTTATCGTCGTCTTTTCTGGATTTTTGTTGAGCTTTTTTAGGTTTCACACTGGTGCTATCGGCATGTGCGCCCGGTTGAAACGCTGCTTCCGGATACCACCAGCCATCTGTATGCTTTCTATAACCGGTACGGTGATGGCGATAGCCTTTGAAACCGTTCAATTCGCCTCGGCTCGTACTGGTAATGGCTGACGATCCAGTCGTTCTGGTGTTTTGCGCAACGACGAGATTCTCATCAAGATCGGAAGCAAGTGATGAAAATGTCGCAACCAAACCGATCACTGGCAGTCCGACAAACAAGTAAAAAGGTTTATTGAATTTACGCATTAAGAATCCTTCCCGGAACGACACATGAAGACTATAGCAGACATCAAATCGAGAAAACCGGACTCTTTTTTGCTATAGTTAATGAAGAACATATTTGCTCTTATAGGAATGTGTTTCTATATGTGGTCGAGGCTTCAAGAGCCATCGGACAGAACCGGATATTGCAGGATTTAAAAATGCTTCAAACGCCCTATTACCTTGTCGATAAATCGAAGTTGATACGCAATATGGAAAAAATTGCGCGTCTTCGTGATTTGTCGGGTGCCAAATCGCTTCTGGCATTGAAATGTTTTGCAACATGGGGCGTTTTCGATTTTATGGCGCAATATATGGATGGCACCACATCGTCATCACTTTATGAACTTCGTTTGGGAAAAGAAAAATTCGGCAAAGAAACCCATGCCTATTCTGTCGCCTGGGCCGACTACGAAATTGATGAAGCGATCACTTATGCCGATACAATCATATTCAATTCCATCAACCAGCTTCATCGATTTGAAAAAAAATCCGAAAATATCGGAAGAGGTTTGCGGCTAAATCCGGGAGTAAGCTATTCCGGCTTCGACCTTGCCGACCCTGCGCGCCCTTTCAGCCGTCTTGGCGAAACAAGTTACGAAAAGATCGAAGCAGTTTTGCCGCTCGTCAACGGTTTTATGATTCATTATAACTGCGAGAATGGCGACTTTGCTTTGTTTGACCGGATGCTTTCCGATATAGAACAAAAATTCTGCCAACTTTTTCACCATGTTCAATGGGTGAGCCTTGGCGGCGGTATCTATTTTACCGGTAAAGATTATCCGCTTGAAGCTTTTGCCGACAGGCTCAAACGTTTTTCGGATAAATATGGCGTTACGGTTTATCTTGAACCGGGTGAAGCTTCTATTACCAATAGCGCAACACTTGAAGTTACGGTTCTTGACACCATGCATAATGGCAAGGATCTTGCGATCGTTGACAGTTCCATCGAAGCTCATATGCTTGATCTTCTTGTTTATCGGGAAAAAGCGAAAATTTCGCCAAATCAGGGACCTCATGAAATTATGGTTTGTGGCAAATCATGCCTTGCCGGAGATATTTTCGGAACATTCCGTTTTCCTGAAAAATTGAAAGTAGGCGACCATTTGTCGATAGAAGATGCGGCCGGTTACACAATGGTGAAAAAAAATTGGTTCAATGGTCTTAATATGCCCGCTATTGCGATAAAAGAATTGGATGGAACCATTCGTGTTCAACGTGAATTCGGGTATAAAGACTATTGTGAAAGCCTTTCTTGAAAAAGGCTCCAGATTTAACAAGGGTTTTGAAAGCAAAATTTAGGAGACAAACCGGGAATGAAAAAGAATATCCTAATTATTGGCGCAGGCGGAGTGGCTCAGGTGGTTGCTCACAAATGCGCCCAACATAACGATATTCTCGGTGATCTTCATATCGCATCACGAACACTGCAAAAATGCGAGTCGATCATTGCATCCGTCAAAGAGAAAAAATCCATGAAGGTAAAAGGTGTGTTCGAAACGCACCATCTCGACGCAATGGATGTAAAATCGACAGCAGATCTTATTCGCAAAACAAAAAGCCAGATTGTTATCAATGTCGGCTCGGCTTTTCTTAATATGTCCGTTCTGTCGGCTTGTATTGAGACCGGTGCAGCCTATATCGACACAGCTATTCACGAGGATCCGCTAAAAATATGCGAGACACCACCCTGGTATGGCAATTATGAATGGCCGCGCCGCGAAGAATGTGAAGCACATAAAGTAACGGCCATTCTCGGAGCAGGATTTGACCCCGGTGTGGTCAATGCTTATGCAGCGCTTGCCCATCAGGACTATTTCGACAAAATCAGCGATATTGATATTATCGATATCAATGCCGGTAGTCATGGGCGCTGGTTTGCCACTAATTTCGATCCGGAAATCAATTTTCGCGAATTTACCGGCCAGGTCTGGTCATGGCAAAACAGCAAATGGGTTTCAAACAAAATGTTTGAAATCGGGCACGAATGGGATTTGCCGGTTGTCGGTCGGCGTAACACCTATATGACCGGTCATGACGAAATCCATTCTTTGTCAAAAAATCTTGATGTGCCGAATATCCGCTTCTGGATGGGATTCGGCGAACGCTATATTACCGTATTCAATGTGTTGAAAAATCTTGGGCTTTTATCCGAACAACCCATAAAAACCGCTGAAGGTCTGGAAGTTGTTCCGCTTAAAGTGGTCAAAGCTGTTTTGCCGGATCCATCTTCGCTCGCACCTGATTATACCGGTAAAACCTGCATCGGCGATCTCGTCAAAGGTGAAAAAGATGGCAAACACCGCGAGGTGTTTATCTATAATATCGCCGACCACAGAGAAGCCTATCTCGAAACAGGTTCACAAGCAATTTCCTACACGGCAGGGGTTCCGGCTGTCGCCGCTGCCATATTGGTGGCACTTGGCGATTGGGATGTAAAAACCATGGCCAATGTGGAAGAATTGCCACCGGAACCGTTCCTGAAAAGACTTGATGAAATGGGACTTCCCACCCGAATTCGTGAAGGGAAAGAAGATAAAAAACTCGATTTATAGCTTTAATGACTGACAAGTGCTGGCAAAGCGGAAGGCTGTGATGCAAAAGAAAAGCGGAACAAATTTCAGGATGATCTCGAGATTGTTGAAAAGTTTTACGTTTCTTTTTGCTGTTTTTGCCGGCACTTTTTGCTTTTCTTTATCCGCTTTAAGTGAAAGTGAAACACCCCCACAGCCAAAACTTTTTGAAAAATTTTTACCGAAAGCACTGCTTGAACAAAAAAAACAGGCAGAGCCACCTGTCTGCTCGGGCGAGGATTTAACTAAAAAATTTTCAAAAGAAGAAAACCGGAAATTTTTGAGCCGTGCCAAGAAAATAAAAAATGGCAATGCCCGATTCTGGAAGGTTGAAAAGAAAGGAACCAAACCATCCTATCTTTTTGGCACAATGCACGTGACCGATCCGGAAATTGTCAATCTCGCTCCTAAAGTCAAAACAGCACTTGAAAATGCAGACCGTGTCGCCCTAGAGTTGAGTGAAGCGGCAGATGATAACGGTAAAGCCATGGCTGCAAAACTTGCTGCCTCGCCCGATTTTCTGACTGCCAAAAAAGGCGAGAGTTTCAAGGACGGACTTTCGCGGCAAGAATTCAATAAACTCAAAGCTACATTTGAAAACCACAACCTTCCTTTTGATCTTATCTCCAATAACAAACCATGGTTCATATGGATGACATTGAGCCTACCGGCCTGCGAGGCCCGTCGGGAAGCCTATGGATACCGTGCACTTGATGTAGAAATCGGGCAGAATGCCAAAAAAATCGGAAAACCGGTTATCGGTCTTGAAACAGTCGATGAACAGTTGTCTGCAATTGAAAAACTGCCTTTAAGTTTTCAGGCAAGGTCGATCGAAGACTACCTCAATAACCCCAAGTTTTACTCCAATATGTTTTATACCGAAACGCAACTTTATAAACAAAGTCGCATTGGAGAAATTCTGGTTCTTGATACTATGTTCAAAACAACGATCAGCAAAAAAGACCAGGAAATTTTTAAAGATATTCTGATGACAAAACGCAATTTACGCATGTCTGAACGTGCACTTCCTTTGATTGAACAAGGAAACAGTTTCATCGCGGTTGGTGCAGCACATATGGTTGACGATAGTGGCCTTGTCGAACAATTACGCAAACATGGCTATCAGGTTAGCCCCATCAAATTCTGACAATTTTAAAAGCAACAAAACGGTAGAAGGTTTTCTTTTGTCGCAACCTGTCTTTTGTCGCGACCTGTTTGCTCTCCAAGGTAGGCTCTTCAAGGTCGGAAATTGCGCGCTCACCCTGTTGTTGCGACAGGTAACGGATAACAGCTTTTTCCGTTTTTCCGGTTTGGTCACTTTTATAAAATCAACAATGGCTTCTTTAAACGAAAAAGCTCAAAGCAAAGTTTTGCCATCGCATTCATCAATACGAACAATATTGACGTAGTTTCGTGATTAAATCCCGATTGTCAGAGAAAATTGTCACTCCTCTTCTAACCTGACCTGAAAATTCCGGAGTGACTAATCCGGTTTGATTGCAATAAAAAGGCCACCCGAAGGCAGCCTTTTTGAATAATATGTCAAATCGCTTACATATTGATCGGTTTTGAAAAAGCGGCCAATGCAGCCTCTTTAACAGCTTCGGACATTGTCGGGTGAGCATGGCAGGTCCGTGCCAGATCTTCCGAGGAGCCGCCAAATTCCATCAAGACAGCAATTTCGTGAATCATTTCACCGGCACCAAAGCCAAGAATATGGCCTCCCAGAACCTTGTCGGTCTTGGCGCAAGCAAGGATTTTGACAAATCCATCAGTCTTCAACATAGCGCGGGCACGACCATTGGCAGAGAAGGGGAACTTGCCAACGCGATATTCAATGCCGGCTGCTTTAAGCTCTTCTTCGGTTTTACCGACAGAAGCGACTTCCGGCTCTGTATAAACGACACTCGGGATCACATCATAATTGACATGGCCTTTCTGTCCGGCAAGAATTTCAGCCAGAGCAACGCCTTCATCTTCCGCTTTATGGGCAAGCATCGGACCTTTGACAACATCGCCAATTGCGTAAATTCCGGCAATATTCGTTTGCCAATGTGAATCGATATTCACCCGACCACGTTCATCCAGTGTTACACCGGCTTCTTTGAGACCAAGCCCTTCCGTGTAAGGACGACGACCGGTAGCAACGAGAACAATGTCTGCTTCAAGAGTTTCCGCGGAACCACCCTTAACCGGTTCAAAAGTAACTTTTGCACCGGATGCGGTTTTTTCAACGCCGGTTACTTTTGCGCCGAGCTTATATTCAATACCCTGTTTTTCCATGAGTTTCTGGAACTGTTTGGACACTTCACCATCCATCGGCCCAAGAACCTTGTCGAGGAATTCGACAACTGTGACTTTTGCACCAAGGCGGCTCCAGACCGAACCAAGCTCGGAACCGATCACACCGGCGCCGACAACAACCATGTGATGAGGCACTTTGGAAAGCGACAAAGCACCGGTTGAGGAAACGATAACTTTTTCATCAATATCGATCTTAATCCCCGGAATACCGGCAACGTCGGAACCTGTTGCAATGATGATATTTTTGGTGTCAAGAGTCTGTTTCGAGCCATCTTTGGCAGCAACTTCGACTTTGCCTGCACCAAGAATTTTGGCCGTGCCGTAAATGGTGTCAATTTTGTTTTTCTTCATCAAAAAAGCGACACCGCTTGTGTTGCCATCAACGGTTTTCTGCTTGTGAGCCATCATGCCGGCAAGGTCGAGTTTGGGTTTGGAAACCGAAACACCCAAAGCCTCGAAGCCATGTTGAGCCGAGGCAAAAATTTCTGAAGCATAGAGCAGCGCTTTGGAAGGAATACAGCCGACATTGAGACATGTACCACCCAATGTATTGCGCTTTTCCACGATTGCTGTTTTTAGCCCGAGTTGCGCTGCCTTGATTGCTGCAACATATCCACCGGGACCCGCTCCAATTACGACAACATCATAAGACATTCTTTTTCCTTTCGTTACGGCCGCAGAGACCTGAAAATTCTAAAACTTAAGAGGCTTTCTGAAACATAAGCCTGATACTGAATGCGATGAAAACCGCTCCGCAAAGGCGATCAATCCATTTGGCGGCGCGTTGATATAATGACCGGATGGCAGGGGTTGTCATAAAAATGCCAACCATTAGAAACCATCCAATAAGAAGTGCCGACATCGATAAACCATAGCAAAACTTGACTGCCATAAGCGTTACCGGTGCAACGAATGTCGAGAAAATAGAAAGAAAGAAAAACACCGCTTTGGGATTAAGAGCATTGACGGTAAATCCGGCAAAAAATGCTTTTTTCAAACTTTGCCGTGTTTTCCTACTTTTTCCGTTTTCGTTTTTTTCACCCGCAATACCGCGCGAGGTAATGCTTTTAATGCCGATATAGAGAAGATAGAGAACACCGAGCCACTTAACGACATTAAACAGAATAAGAGATTTCGAAATGAGCAATCCAAGTCCCAGAATCGTGTAACTCACGTGAAAGAGCAGAGCCGCGCCAATGCCGAAAGCTGTCGCAAAAGCGGCCTCACGCCCATGAACCAACGATTGGCGCAAAATCAATGCGAAATCGGCTCCCGGCGTTATTGCCGCAATTGCGAATACCGCCATCAATGTTGACCATTCGACAAAATAAGGAGCCATCATCTAACTCCAGAAAGCGGCGACAACCATGATGACCAATCCGAGGATGGAAATTAGCCAGACGATGCTACGGATGTAGGCGATGCCCAAGAGGTAAAGCGGAATATAGATAATCCTTGCTATGACCCATATGGATCCACCTGCCACGGTCAACATAATGTTATTTGGGGCAAAATCACCAAGCAACATCAATGCCAGAAATGCCGGATAAGTTTCACGGAAATTGGCGCTCGCACGCATTGCCCGACCGGCATAAACCGATTTTGGCGCCTCACCGCCATCTCTTGGTCCGGCGTTCCAGCTTCGTCCCAATTCACGTGTTGCGAGAAAAGCCTGCAAAAAAATATGCACCAACAACAATATGACGCTTATGGCCAATAATGCTGCTGGTGCATTCATTTGCGACTATCCTATTTTAAAGATCGATAACGAGACGTTCCGGATCTTCAAGGCATTCTTTAACGCGAACAAGGAATGTAACAGCTTCCTGACCATCAACGATACGGTGATCATAAGAGAGAGCCAGATACATCATCGGACGGGCAACAACTTCGCCATTGACGACGACAGCACGTTCCTTGATGGCATGCATACCCAGAATACCCGATTGAGGAGCATTGAGGATAGGTGTGGACATCAATGAACCATAAACGCCGCCATTGGTGATGGTGAATGTGCCACCCTGCATATCGGCGACAGCGAGCTTGCCATCACGTGCCAAACGACCGAGGCGACCGATTTCTTTTTCGATTCCTGCGATTGAAAGCTGGTCTGCGTCACGGACAACCGGAACAACAAGGCCTTTGGCTGTACCAACAGCAATACCGGCATTGACATAATTTTTGTAAATAATGTCGGTGCCGTCGATTTCGGCATTAACAGCGGGAACTTCTTTCAATGCGTGGCAAACAGCCTTGGTGAAGAAGCCCATGAAGCCGAGTTTGACGCCATGTTTCTTCTCGAACATTTCCTTGTAGCGTTTACGCAAGTCCATAATAGCCGACATGTCCACTTCGTTGAAAGTGGTGAGCATTGCCATGGTGTTTTGTGCGTCTTTCAAACGACGGGCAATGGTCTGACGCAATTTTGTCATGCGGACACGTTCTTCACGTGCAGCATCTTGCGGCTGGGAAGCCACGCGCGGAGCTGCTGCCGGAGCAGCGGCCGAAATGCCTTTTGCAAGTGCATCAAGAACATCGCCTTTAAGGACCTGACCACGCTTGCCCGAACCATCAACCTGACCAGCTGACAAATTGTTTTCAGCCATCAGTTTAGCAGCAGAAGGAGCAGGCTGCATCGAGCCGGAAGCGGCTGCAGGTGCATTTGCTGCCGGTTGTGGTGCAGGAGCGCTCGGTGCCGGTTGGGCAGGCTTTGGCTGCGGAGCAACATTGCCGGCAGCTCCCGCCTCGATCGAGCCGAGAAGCGCGCCAACTTCGACATTGTCACCTTCGTTGGCAACAATTTCTGTCAATTTTCCTGCGACAGGCGAGGGAACCTCGACTGTTACTTTATCAGTTTCAAGTTCAACCAAGGGCTCGTCCATAGCGACAGCATCGCCAACTTTTTTGAACCATTTCCCAATGGTTGCTTCAGTAACGGACTCGCCCAGAGTAGGAACACGGATTTCATTAGCCATAATTTTTTTCCATACGTCAGAGTGATTTGAGAATTAAGCTAACGCGTCTTCAAGGAACGCGGCAAGCTGTTGAAGATGTTGCGACATAAGCCCGGTTGCAGGCGAAGCACTTGCAGGACGACCGGCATAACGGGCACGCGGATATTTCGCGCCAATATGAGCCAGTACCCATTCAAGATAGGGTTCGATAAATGACCAGGCACCCATATTCTTCGGCTCTTCCTGACACCAGACGATTTCCGCCTGCAAGAAGCGGGAAAGAACAGTGATCAAAGCTTTTGCCGGGAACGGGTAAAGCTGTTCAACACGCAACAGATAGACATCATCGATTCCGCGTTTTTCGCGCTCTTCGTAAAGGTCATAATAGACTTTGCCGGAGCAGAGAACGACGCGACGGATCTTGTTGTCTTTCTGCAACTTGATTGCCTGATCCTTGAGCTGTTGGGCGTCATCAAGCAGCAAGCGATGGAAGGTTGTATCGGCTCCCATATCGCTCAGCGAAGAGACGGCGCGTTTGTGACGCAACAAGGATTTCGGTGTCATCAAGATCAAGGGTTTACGGAAATCGCGTTTGATCTGACGGCGCAAAATGTGGAAGTAATTTGCCGGTGTCGTACAATTGGCAACCTGCATATTATCTTCTGCACATAGTTGCAGATAACGTTCAAGGCGGGCTGAAGAGTGTTCAGGTCCCTGACCTTCAAATCCATGCGGCAACAAGCAGACAAGGCCGCTCATACGCAGCCATTTGCGTTCGCCCGAGGAAATGAATTGGTCGAAAAGAACCTGCGCACCATTGGCGAAGTCACCGAATTGGGCTTCCCACAAGTTCAAGCCGAGCGGTTGTGCCAACGAATATCCATATTCAAATCCCAATACACCTTCTTCCGAAAGCATCGAGTTGACAGGCTCATAAATGGCCTGACCCTTTTTAAGATTATTCAACGGGATATAGCGGTTTTCGTTTTCCTGATCATAAAGAACAGAATGACGCTGGCTGAATGTACCACGTTCGACATCTTCACCGGAAAGACGAACCGGTGCACCTTCGATAACAAGTGAACCGAAAGCCAAAGCTTCACCGGTTGCCCAATCGATTCCTTCGCCTGTTGCAAACATTTTTGCACGGTTATCAAGGAAGCGCTTAATGGTCTTGTGAACATGGAAATCGGCCGGAATGTCAACCAGACGTTCACCAATTTCTTTCAGTGTCTTGATCGGCACGCCGGTTGCGCCACGACGTTGATCGTCGGCATTGTCGGCGGCTTTCAAGCCTGTCCATGTCCCGTCAAGCCAATCGGCTTTGTTGGGCTTATAGGAAGTGGCGGCTTCAAACTCTTTTTCAAGCTTGTCGTGCCACTCGCGCTTTTGCTGGTCGAGTTCTTCAGCCTTGATAAGGCCTTCTTTTTCCAGCTTCTCGCCATAAAGTTCCAAAGTGGTTTTATGACCACGAATGGCTTTATACATCAATGGCTGCGTGAAGGACGGTTCATCACCTTCATTGTGACCAAACCGGCGATAGCAGAACATGTCGATAACAACCGGCTTATGGAAAATCATGCGGAATTCTGTTGCAACTTTGGCAACATAAACAACCGCTTCCGGATCATCGCCATTGACGTGGAAAATCGGTGCGTCGATCATCTTGGCAATATCTGATGGATAAGGCGTTGAACGACCGAAACGCGGATTGGTTGTAAAACCGATCTGGTTGTTGATGATGAAGTGGATAGAGCCGGCAACACGGAAACCTTTCAGTCCCGAAAGACCCAATGTTTCCTGAATAACACCTTGCCCTGCAAAAGCTGCATCACCGTGGATAAGAACCGGCATAACTTTTGCCCGCTCACTGAGCGGAACCAGATCACTGCGGCTCGGACCGGCAAGCAAATCCTGTTTTGCACGGGTTTTACCGATAACAACCGGGTCAACAATTTCGAGGTGGGACGGGTTGGCAAGAAGTGACAAATGCACCTTGTTGCCATCGAACTCGCGATCGGAAGATGTACCCAGATGGTATTTCACATCGCCCGAACCTTCAACATCATCAGGCTTATAAGAACCACCCTTGAATTCATGGAAGATTGCGCGATGAGGCTTGGAGAGCACCTGCGAAAGAACGTTAAGACGTCCGCGGTGAGCCATGCCGAAAACGATTTCTTCCACACCCAGAGCACCACCGCGCTTGATGATCTGTTCAAGAGCCGGAATAAGCGATTCACCGCCATCAAGGCCGAAACGCTTTGTGCCCTTATATTTTGTATCAAGAAACTTTTCGAAACCTTCGGCTTCTACGAGCTTATGAACAATAGCCTTTTTACCTTCAGGCGTGAACGATACCCAATTGTTCGGGCCTTCGATTCGTTCCTGAATCCAGCTTTTTTCTGCCGGATCGGAAATATGCATGAATTCGACACCGATTGTATTGCAATAGGTGTTTTTCAATATTTCCAACATTTGCGGGATTGTTGCATATTCAAGCCCGAGAACATTGTCGATAAATATTTTACGGTCATAATCGGCCGTTGTGAAACCATAGGTTTCAGGCGACAATTCGTTATAATCTTCCGGTGCTTCACGCAATTGTAACGGATCAAGTTTTGCATGAAGATGGCCGCGTATACGATAGGCGCGGATCATCATAATTGCGCGCACTGAATCGCGGGTGGCCTGAATGATATCGGCATTGCTTACAGCCGAACCGCCTTTTTTGGCTGCTTCTGCTGCTTTGCCTTTGAGCTTGTCGCCCATATGTTTTTCAACAGCGGACCAATCACCGTCCAGAGCTGATACCAGCTCGCCTACCGGCTTTACCGGCCAATTGTCACGCTGCCAGGATGCGCCTTCAGCATTTTTCAGCACATCTTCTTTATTGTCTTTTAAATTATCGAAAAATTCACGCCATTGCGGATCAACGCCGGCGGGGTTTTTCTCATACTCGGCATAAAGCTGATCTATATAATCAGCATTGCCACCATATAAAAACGAAGTTTGTTCAAAAAGATCGTTTGTCTGGTCCTGCCTTGCCATATATTCTGCCGGAACACCTGTTCCGTCTCCTTAATATCCGCGGGAACACCCTACGAATTGGTGTTGAAGAAGCATTCGCTTCTGTTAAAAAAATCAAGCCACCCGAACCAGTCGCCCGAGTGGCTTTTTTGTAATTATCCTTTAAGAACCTCAACGAGCGTCTTGCCGATTTGCGCAGGTGACGGTGAAACCCGAATACCGGCTGCTTCCATAGCAGCGATCTTGTCTTCGGCTCCTCCTTTGCCACCGGAAATCACAGCACCGGCATGCCCCATTGTGCGGCCCTTGGGCGCTGTACGACCGGCAATAAAACCGACAACCGGTTTTTTGCGCCCTTTCTTGGCTTCATCAATCAGGAATTGAGAAGCGTCTTCCTCGGCAGAACCGCCAATTTCACCGATCATAACGATCGACTTGGTTTCATCATCTGCAAGGAACATCTCGAGTACGTCAATAAATTCGGTACCCTTGACCGGATCGCCACCAATGCCGACGGCTGTTGTTTGGCCCAAACCTTCGACTGTTGTCTGATAAACAGCTTCATAGGTCAAAGTGCCCGAGCGCGACACAACACCGACCGAACCTTTCTTGAAAATCGATCCCGGCATAATGCCGATTTTGCATTCATCGGGTGTAAGAACACCGGGGCAGTTCGGGCCGATAAGGCGCGACTTCGATTTTCTCAATTTTGCCTTGACCTTGACCATATCGAGAACCGGAATACCTTCCGTGATACAAACAATAAGGCCAATTTCGGCATCAATAGCTTCCATGATTGCAGCCGCAGCACCTGCCGGGGGAACATAGATAACCGATGCATCGGCTCCGGTTTTGTCCTTGCCTTCGGCAACAGTTGCAAAAATAGGCAATTCTTCACCATTGGCACCATGCCAGGTTTCGCCGCCCTTTTTCGGGTTAACGCCACCAACCATTTTGGTTCCATGATAGGCAAGCGCCTGTTCGGTATGGAAGGTACCGGTTTTGCCGGTCAAACCCTGTACGAGAACTTTGGTATCCTTGTTGATAAGAATCGACATGACTTCAAGCTCCCTTCACGGCTGCGACAATTTTCTTGGCGGCATCGTCAAGATCATCCGCCGAGATTACATTCAGACCACTTTCATTGATAAGAGCTTTGCCCTTATCAACATTCGTGCCTTCAAGACGAATGACCAGAGGCACTTTCAAACCGACTTCCTTGACCGCAGCCAGAACACCTTCGGCAATAACATCACAACGCATGATGCCACCGAAAATATTTACCAATATGCCCTGTACATGGGGATCGGCTGTAATAATCTTGAAAGCGGCAGTCACGCGCTCTTTGGAAGCACCACCACCAACATCAAGAAAGTTTGCCGGCTCGCCACCATAAAGCTTGATGATATCCATCGTTGCCATGGCAAGGCCTGCGCCATTGACCATGCAACCGATATTGCCATCAAGAGCAATATAGGCAAGATCGTGTTTGGAAGCTTCGATTTCCTTCGGGTCTTCCTCTGAAGTATCCCGCAACTCGACAATGTCGGGGTGGCGGAAAAGTGCATTATTGTCGAACGATACCTTCGAGTCCAACAACCGCAAATGACCGTTTTTCATGACGATCAACGGGTTGATTTCAAGAAGGCTCATGTCTTTTTCGACAAAAGCTTTGTAAAGAATCGGGAAAAGTTTCAATCCGTCTTCACGAGCAACACCATCAAGCTTCAGAGCATCGCAAAGTTTTGCGCTGTCTTCAGCGGTAACGCCCTTATCCGGATCAATCGGAAGGGTGAGAATTTTTTCAGGTGTATCATGTGCAACGGTTTCAATATCCATACCGCCTTCTGTCGAAACGACAAAAGCAACCTCTCCGAGCGTACGGTCAACGAGAAGTGACAGATAAAGTTCGCGTTCGATATCAGCACCATCTTCAATATAAAGACGATTTACCTGTTTTCCGGCCGGTCCTGTCTGCTTGGTGACGAGTGTTTTGCCAAGCATTTCTTTGACATTGGCAACAACTTCTTCAACCGATTTTGCAAGACGGACGCCACCTTTAGCATCGGGACCAAGTTCTTTAAACTTACCCTTGCCGCGCCCACCAGCGTGAATCTGGCTTTTAACGACATAAAGAGGTCCGGGCAATTTTTTTGCCCATTCCTCTGCCTGCTCTACAGAATAGACAGCAACACCGTTTGCTATCGGTGCGCCATATTCATGAAGCAGACGCTTGGCCTGATATTCATGGATATTCATTCATTTTTCCTTTTCTATTGTGGGCCGAAAGTCCGGTCCCGGAAAATCGGTATATCCGACTTATGTGAATGAAAAAGTGGGGTGACCCCCACTTATTTCAAGTTTGGTGCAAGTTTTACGCAGGCTTCACAAAGGCCATGAACAGCATGAACAGATTTATCGAAAGCTTCCTTTTCTTTCTTATCAAGTTCAATTTCGATAACGCGTTCGACACCGCCAGCACCCAAAACAACAGGAACGCCAACATATGTGTCTTTAACGCCGTACTGGCCGGAAAGATGCGCAGCAACCGGTACAACACGCTTTTTATCTTTCAGATAAGCTTCTGCCATCGAAATAGCCGAAGCTGCCGGAGCATAATATGCCGAACCGGTTTTCAACAAACCAACGATTTCTGCACCACCATCGCGGGTACGCTGAATAATTTTTTCGAGCTTTGCTTCGGTTGTCCAACCCATTTTGACAAGATCCGGCAAAGGAATGCCGGCAACTGTCGAATAACGGGCAAGCGGCACCATCGAATCACCATGACCGCCAAGAACGAAGGCTGTCACATCGTCAACCGAAACTTTGAATTCTTCTGCCAAAAAATAGCGGAAACGTGCGGAGTCGAGAACTCCTGCCATGCCGACAACCTTGTTTGCCGGAAGGCCTGAAAATTTTTGCAGTGCCCAAACCATCGCATCGAGCGGATTGGTGATGCAGATAACAAATGCATCAGGGGCATATTTCTTAATTCCGGCACCGACCTGTTCCATAACTTTGAGGTTGATACCAAGAAGATCGTCACGGCTCATTCCGGGCTTACGGGGAACACCTGCTGTAACGATAATGACGTTTGCGCCCTCGATTGCTGCATAGTCATTGGCGCCTGTATATTTTGCGTCGAAACCTTCAACTGGCGAAGATTCGGCAATATCAAGACCTTTACCCTGCGGCACACCCTCTGCAATATCGAACAAGACAACATCGCCAAGTTCTTTCAATCCAATCAAGTGTGCCAATGTGCCCCCGATCATTCCTGAACCGATGAGTGCTATTTTATTGCGTGCCATTCTGGTTTCTTCCCTAAAAATAGTGTCGGAATATAAAGCGGAATTTGCTCCTCGCCGACATGATCCAAACGCCCCTCAATTTTATTGCAGCTTGATAAGCCAAATAAAAAATCGGGTTTGTTAATACTCCCGTATAGATTTTAGCTGCGACGAACCGCAGTCATGAGATCTACACCTTTATCGTCGATAGGCTGAATCGTAGAAAATTACAATAGAATTATCTAAAGCTAATAAATTCAATCGGTTATATTGAATTCACGTTACGTAAACGTCAATTTTTCTTCACTTTTATGCGTCAAATTGACACAATTTATGCGTGTTTACTGGTTTTTAGGCTTTATTTGACCTGTTTTTCATTCCAATTGGCCAAATATTCCTCACTTTGCATTTCAAAAAGACGTGATGAAGTCCGTTCGAACTCGAATGTCTCTGTGGTTTGGTTTGTTCCCTGATAGAGTTTATCGGGAGTTGTGGCAGCCGAAATAAACAGCCGGATGTGGCGATCGTAAAGCGTATCAATCAGCAGAATGAAGCGTTTTGTCTCGTTTCGGTGTTCATCATCCATAATCGGCACATTATCAATGAAAAATGTATGATAACGGTCCGACAAGGCGAGATAATCGGCAGCAGCCAGCGGAATGGAGCAAAGATCGATATAGTCGAAACGGGCCGCATTATTTACTGCACGTGGCACTTGAACGGGATGTCCGCGAACTTCGACAACATCCGGCTTTGCGGTGTTTCCTTGTTCAACGAGTGCCCATGCAGCATCCATCTTTTCCTGCGCAATATGGCCTAGAGGAGTGATATAGACAGGCTTGCGATCGGCTTTTTCCAGCCGGTAATCGGTATCTGCATCAAGGTTAAAAACCTCGACATTATCTTCGAGAATCTTGATAAAAGGCAAGAATAACTGCCTATTGAGCCCGTTTTTATAAAGATTATCAGGCGCAACATTCGACGTTGCAATCAGTGTTACACCTTCTTTGAAAAGAGCGGTAAAAAGTCTTGAAAGAACCATTGCATCGGCAATGTCGGTCACAGTAAACTCGTCAAAACAAAGAACTTTAGCTTCTTTGGCAAGACTTGCCGCAACGGGAGGAATGGGATCGTTCTGTTTGGTTTCGCCACGCGTCAATGCCTGCCGATGACGATTTATACGATCATGCACATCGGCCATAAAATCATTGAAATGGGCGCGCCTTTTGTCACCATCGGGCAGACAGGAAAAAAACAAATCCATAAGCATGGTTTTGCCACGGCCAACTTCACCATAAACATATAGGCCACGCACACCGGTTCGGTTATCCCTGTGTTTGCCGAAAAGCCAGCCGAGTGGAGAGCTTTTCTGCGACATACGCTTAACAGCAAGCTCGTCAAGAAGCCAGTCGAAATGCGAGATCAGGGTAATTTGCGCTTCATCACGGTCGATTTCACCGTTTTCAACCAAAGCATCATAGCGCTCACGCATTGCTCCCATCGACAAGCCCCTTCTTGTGCTGAAGAAAATAAAAGAGGCCTGATGACTGCGACCTCTCCCAATTTTATTAGCGGCTTAAAATAACCGCCTGACCGTTCACTGTATTGCCTTCGAACCGGCTAGGACCGGCAGAATAAAGCGTAGCGACAGCACTTCCGGCGCCGTCATAGAAATTCAGCTGTTTGCCACTCACTGCCCATGACGCAACTTTCGAGAAGGCTTCCGGACAATGCAACGGTCCCGCGCGATAGCCTTGGCCATATTTTGTCTGCGGTGTTGCAATCTGACAATTCAGCCCGCCAACCGAAGCTTTCCAGACACCGGCAATCGCTCCGGGAGTCAAATCCGAAGCGTTTGCAGGCGGCTGAAGACTGGCTACCTCGGTCTGTTGTTGCTGTGGGGCACTGCTACTCACGCTATTATTGGGTGCTGCCGGAAAATTATCCGGCGGCGGCAACTCGGATTGGCTGACACCACCCGAACTTGGCGGCCCCGGCATAACCACCTGCGGCGGTTCGCCACCACCATTGTTGCCGAATCGTGAATTCGCACAACCGGCAAGCATTGTTGCCATAACTGTCAATACCAGAAGTGAATTCCTCGAGACTGTCATATTCCTACTTTCCTCATCGCATGATTGCGCAGTGATACCGTACAGACGAAAGGCACGATGGTTAAATTTTACTTAAAGACTATACATAGCAAAAAAGTGTGAGAAAAAAAGAAAAACATCTGCTCTTCTTCATGATTCACGAACAAAAAAGGGGACCGGATGCAGCTTCGATTTCTCGAGTAAAAACTTTTGCCCATAAAATTATTGTTTAACATATTGTTTTTAAATGTTATTTTTAAACACAAACATTACCGGAATTTATTTACCTTAAATAGAGAATTTTAGAAATGGCGCTAAATTAAATCGGAAATCCGTTCGTAAACGCTGAAAATGGCGATCATTTTCAAAATTCTCCAATATTTTGATCAATAGTCGGATTTTCATCAATCTCCGGTTTTTATTAGTCGCTGAACTATTCCGATTATTGATCGTGCTTGCGCTGGAATTTTTTTGGATTTTCAGCCATATTATCGTAATAAACATCAGGTAGATGGCAAATATGATCCCTTTTGAAAAAATGAATGGTCTCGGCAATGAAATAATTGTTGCCGATATGCGCGAGACCAAAACAGACATAACACCAAAAGCTGCTATCGCTCTTTCTAAAAAACGCGATACGGCTTTCGACCAGATAATGGCGGTTCATAAGCCAATTAAATCCGGTAGTGATTACCACATTGTCATATGGAACTCGGATGGATCCAAAGCTCAAGCCTGTGGAAACGGTACACGTTGCGTTGTTGAATGGCTCTATAAGCAAAATCTGGGCGACAATTTCAAACTGGATACGGTTGCCGGTATTGTCAGGGCAAAGCGCCGTGAAAACGGTTTGGTATCGGTCGATATGGGAATTCCGCATCTTGAATGGCAGGAAATACCGGTGTCACATCCCATTGCCGACACAAACCACGCCGATATCGATATCGGTCGCGGGCTACTTCATGATGCCTCGCTGGTTTCCATGGGAAACCCCCATGCAATATTTTTCGTTGGCGACGATATCGAGAAAATAGCCCTTGATAAATATGGTCCCGAACTTGAACATGACCCGTTTTTCCCCGAACGTTGCAATATTTCGATTGCGCACGTCACATCGCCCACTTCTTTGACTTTGCGGACATGGGAAAGGGGGGCAGGCCTTACACGCGCTTGTGGCACCGCTTCCTGTGCCGCAACTGTTGCCGCATCAAGACGTGGACTCACAAAACGGCATGTGACTGTAACTCTACCAGGTGGGAAACTCGACATTTTATGGGATAAAGACAACCATATCATCATGACGGGACCGACGGAATTCGAGTTTAGCGGAAAGTTCGATCCGGTTTCGGGCGAATATCAAAGGATTTCATAATGGCAACTGAAATTGTCACCTTTGGCTGTCGACTTAATGCATTTGAATCTGAGGTCATGCGCAAAGAAAGTGCTGAAGCCGGTCTTGATAAGTTGGAAAACGGCGCTTTTATCTTCAATACATGCGCTGTCACGGCCGAAGCCGTTCGTCAGGCAAAACAGGCAATTCGCAAAGCAAGGCGCGAAAACCCGCTTGCACGTATCATTGTAACAGGCTGTGCCGCCCAAACTATGGGCCAGAATTTTGCCGATATGGACGAAGTTGATCTGGTTTTGGGGAATGAAGAAAAACTGCATGCCCATTCCTATCGTCAGCTTCCGGATTTCGGTGTCAACAATTACGAAAAACTCAAAGTCAACGACATCATGGACGTGAAAGAAAATGCGCCCCATATGGTTGACTCGATAGAAGGGCATTCGCGGGCTTTCGTGCAAGTGCAAAACGGTTGCGACCATCGCTGCACATTTTGCATTATTCCCTATGGAAGAGGGCCGTCACGCTCCGTTCCAATGGGTGCAGTCGTCGAACAGATAAAACGCCTTAACGGAAACGGCTATCAGGAAGTTGTCCTCACCGGCGTTGATCTTACAAGCTATGGACCTGATCTTCCCGGAAAGGCAACTCTCGGCAAACTTGTTCATTCAATTTTGAAAAACGTTCCCGATCTTGCGCGTTTGCGCCTCTCTTCAATAGATTCGGTAGAAGTCGATGACGAATTGATGGAATTACTGGCTTATGAACCCCGGTTAATGCCGCATTTGCACCTTTCACTTCAGGCTGGTGACAACATGATTTTGAAACGCATGAAACGGCGCCATTTACGCGACCAATCAATCCGGTTTTGCAATGATTTACGCGACAAACGTCCCGAAATGGTTTATGGCGCCGATCTTATTGCCGGTTTTCCGACAGAAACCGATGCGATGTTCGAAAACACATTGGCGCTCGTTGATGATTGTAAACTGACACATCTTCATGTCTTTCCCTATAGCCCGCGGGAAGGCACACCGGCTGCCCGTATGCCACAGGTTGATCGGCATATTGTCAAACTGAGAGCAGAAAAACTGAGGCAAAAGGGGCAAAAAGCCTATAACGACCATCTCGAGCATTTACAAAACACCGAACACATGATTCTTGTCGAACATGATGGAATCGGCCGCACGGAGGATTTCACACTGACCAAAATCGACGGTGCAATTGCCGGAACCATCGTTAAAGGCCACATTGTCGGCCAGGATGGCGACAAACTTATTGCCAAGCTCGACGAACGTAACGCTGCCTGACCGGGGATTTTTATGGCTAAAGGTTTATTTAAAAAAGTTTTTTCTTTTGGCTCGAACCCGAAAACGGATTCAGACAATGATGTGACAAAAGAAGCGGCAACGCCCGCTTTATCACCCTTTGAAGCCTATAAGGCAGCTCAGGCAAAAAAACAGAGCGAAGCCACCAACACTGAAAACAACGAACCGGTCAAAGCGAAAAAAGAGCGGCCAGACACTTCATCGGAAAATTTAGAACCCGCTTTAGCCGAAAAGAAAAAGGCGGAAAGGCAACCTTCAAAAAAACCACAAGTTCCCGAAGCGGAATTTGTCGGTTCACAAACGATAGAGACAACAGAGGCCGAAACAAACCTTCCGGCTCATAAAACCGTAACAATTACCGACAAGGTAACAAACAATAAAAACAAGGTCGTCAAGCCGGATTTACCCCTCCATGAACCCAAAAAAATGTCATGGTTTGAACGGTTGAAATCGGGCTTGGCCCGTTCTTCCCGCCAACTTGGTGATTCCATCAGTTCCATTTTTACCAAGCGCAAACTTGACGAAGCGACATTGCAAGATCTGGAAGATGTACTCATTCAAGCCGATCTTGGTCTTGAAACCGCTCTCCGTATCACCGATACCCTTGCATCAAGCCGCTATGGCAAAGATATATCAACCGACGAAGTACGCACGATCATGAGTGACGAGATCAAAAAAGTACTTGAGCCGGTTGCCCGCCCGCTTGAACTTGACTTGAGCCATAAGCCGCATGTCATATTGGTTGTCGGTGTGAATGGAACCGGAAAAACCACAACAATCGGAAAATTGGCAGCCAAGCTAACCGCCGGCGGATTAAAGGTGATGTTGGCGGCTGGTGATACTTTTCGTGCGGCTGCTATCGAACAACTCCATATCTGGGGAGACAGGGTCAATGCACCGGTTGTTTCGACCAAACTCGGTGCCGATGCGGCAAGCCTTGCCTATGACGCTTATGAAAAAGCCAAAGCTGCCGGAAGTGATGTTCTTATCATTGACACGGCAGGACGTTTGCAGAATAAAACCGAACTTATGGACGAGCTTGCCAAAATTGTGCGTGTTTTAAGCAAGCATGATCCGGATGCCCCACACACTGTTTTGCAAACACTTGATGCCACAACCGGCCAGAATGCGCTAAACCAGGTGGAAATATTCCGCAACATTGCCGGTGTGAACGGCCTTGTCATGACAAAACTTGATGGAACAGCGCGCGGCGGCATCCTTGTTGCCATTGCGGCAAAATACAAGTTACCGGTATATTTTATCGGGGTAGGAGAGGGTATTGATGACCTCGAGCCCTTCGCAGCTTCGGACTTTGCCGAAGCAATAGCAGGAAAACACGAATGACCAATTCACTTTTTGAACCCGATCCGGAAGATACCAAAGCGGTAAAAGAGCTCCATATGTCACCGGCGCTCAAACTCATTCTGGAAATGGGACCACTGGTGGTGTTTTTCTTTGCAAATTACAAGGGCGAATGGCTTATCAAACATGTCGGCCTGTTTCAGGGATTTGAAAAACCGATTTTTCCTGCCACGGCGATTTTCATGGTTGCCATTGTTATTGCACTCGTTGCCTCATGGATTATTGCACGAAAACTCCCAATCATGCCGCTTATTTCCGGTGTCTTTGTGTTGATTTTCGGGGCTTTAACGCTTTGGCTTCATAATGATACATTCATCAAGATGAAGCCGACAATTATCAACACACTCTTCGGCCTTATCCTGTTTGGCGGTCTGGCTTTCAATAAATCGCTTCTCGGCTATGTGCTTGATTCTGCCTTTCAACTTGATGATGAGGGATGGAAAATTCTAACCCGTCGCTGGGCTTGGTTTTTTATTTTTCTTGCCGTGTTGAACGAATTGGTTTGGCGCAATTTCAGCAATGATTTCTGGACGACATTCAAGGTCTTCGGTGTCATGCCGATCACCATTATCTTTATGATTGCGCAAATGCCGATTGTTATGAAACATGCAACCTCGCCGATAGGTGTGAAACAGACAAAGCTTGACGAATAAGTCGAGAATTTCAAAAATCGATGGGATTGAAACAATGGAAATTACACAGTTCATTTGCCGCAGTGATAATTTCGGAGTGCTGCTTCATGACGAGGCAAGCGGGCTAACTGCAGCTATTGATGCGCCGGACGCAAAGGCAATCCGTGAAAAGCTTGACCAAAAAGGTTATAAGCTTGATGTTCTTTTCATAACCCATCATCATATGGACCACATCGAGGGAATTGCGGCACTTAAAGCCGTTTATGGCACGAAAATCATCGGGCCGGAACGTGAAGCCGACAAAATTAGTGGACTTGATGAAGGGGTCAATGAACAATCAGGCTGTAAATTCGCAAAATTCGATGTGAAAGTGCTTGAAACCCCCGGTCATACGCTTGGCTCCGTTTGCTATTATTTTCCTGAAGACAAACTGGTTTTCACCGGTGATACGTTATTTTATCTGGGCTGCGGGAGACTGTTTGAAGGAACAGCCGAGATGATGTTTTCTTCGCTCGAAAAGCTAAAAGCTCTTCCTGACGATACCAAGCTTTATTGCGGCCATGAATACACCAAAGAAAATGCGCGGTTCGCACGCTCGGTCGATCCGGATAATGTCGCGCTTATCAATCGGGCTGCTGCTGTTGACAGGCTTATCGCAGTTGGAGAAACCTCACTCCCGAGTTCGATCAAAAGCGAGAAAGCGTCAAATCCATTTTTGCGCTGCAATAACCCCGATATACGCCGCACATTGAAGATGGAAAATGCTTCGGATGTCGCTGTTTTTGCCGAATTAAGAAAACGCAAGGATCACTTCTGAATGTTTATCAAGCAATTTGTCATTGCCCTTTGTTTGATTGTCTTTCCGGTTGCCGCTTTTGGCGAAGATGCTCCAAAGCAGGATGACAAGCAAAACGAATTCTATCTCTCTCCGACGGGTAATCCGAAGATTATAGCGGAATATCCTTTGAATGAAGCTTTTCTGGTAAAGATGGAAAATGTCCAGAAGGAAATGTCGGAGTCCACAATCAGGCTTTCGGAATCCGAAACCGGTAATGATGGTAGTATTGACGGGCTCATTAAAACTATTTCAAAAGATGAGCGCGTCATGAACATTTTGAAAAAAAACGCGCTCGAACCGAAGGATTACGTTGTCGGTTATCTGGCATTACAAGCAAGCCTTGCTGCTGCATCCTCGCTTGAAGATCAGGATGCAATATTTGACGATAGCACAACAGTATCAAAAGAAAATCTCGAATTCGGAAAACAATTCGCCGATCGTATTCGTAAGGTTCTCGAACAATAGAATTTATTGCCTACCGTTAACTCAGATAAACTCGATAGCAGAGGTTGGTGCAACACCTCACTACGCTTTTTCGCCGCGCAGTTAGTCAAAGCTTTTATACTTAAAGAAAAATCTTTTTATTAAGAAATAACATAAGATTGTTATAATTTATGACAACGTGATTTTTAACAATACTTTAAAAAATATAAATATTTACATTCTGTAGATGTGTTTTTATATAATATGATGCGAGATAGTTATACGATTTTACTTAAATATTTTTCGATTTGCGTTCTATGTTATCGCCACTTCATTATTTTACTAAAATCCGGATAAACAGCGTGTCATTTTTATAAGCAAACTTACAAAGAGTTTTCACACCGGTAAGACCGGTTTTGCCGGGTCTCTGAAAAGGAAAAGACATCGCAAAACACGAAAATAGATGCGGCTACTCTCTTTTTGAAAGCCGGATAACGTCGAGGATCGTGTCTCCCGATCAATCGGGGTGCGAGATTGACGGCAAGCGCTTCTAGTTCTGTAAACGCCTGCAAATATCGTCGAGCTGTTCCAGCGAAGAATAATGAATTTTAACATCCCCGCCTTTTTTGCCGTGTTTGATGGCAACTTTCATGCCTATGACATCGGCAAGTAGTTTTTCCAGCGACTTGGTATCGGCATCCTTTTCGGTCGGTGTGCGTTTTTTTGTTTTTCCATTTGATTGCCCGTTTGCCAAAGCTTCAGCCTGACGAACGGATAGGCCGTCACGGATAATTTTTTCTGCTAGAGCCAGAGGGTCGTCGACTGTTATCAGACAGCGGGCGTGGCCGGCCGACAATTGTCCATCATTGATGAATTGTTGCACTTTGGCCGGAAGTTTCAATAATCTCAATGTGTTAGCAACATGGCTGCGACTCTTGCCAATTACCTGTGCAAGATCGGCTTGGGTATAATCATGTTCATCGATCAGTTGCTGATAGCCCATGCCTTCTTCCAGTGGATTAAGATCGGTTCTTTGAACATTTTCAATAATGGCAAGTTCCAAAGCCGTGCGGTCATCGACGTCACGAATAATAACCGGTATTTCATTGAGGTTTGCCCGCTGGGCAGCACGCCAGCGACGTTCACCGGCGATCAATTCAAACCGATTCGGGTGGTCGGGTGAGGGACGTACGACAACCGGCTGAACCACGCCATGTTCACGGATGGATTGGGCAAGGTCATCAAGCTCGGTCTCGGTAAAGTGGCGCCGCGGATTTTGCGGATTACGGGAAATAAATTCGATTGGAACCTGACGTTCCGACGATGTCTTCCGGGTAGTGACAGGTTTATCAATACCAAGATCAACATCGCCGATAAGAGCCGCGAGCCCACGTCCAAGCCGTTTTTTCGATTGATCGTCACTCATATTTATTTCCTTGATTATTCAATAGGTTAAAAAATTCAAGCGGCGCGCAACTGGCGTTCGCGTTGAATGACTTCGGAAGCAAGTTGCAAATAGGCCTGACTGCCTGCACATTTCAGATCATAAAGCAAAGCCGGTTTACCGAAGGAGGGCGCCTCCGACACACGAACATTGCGCGGTATAACAGTTTGATAGACTTTGTCCCCCATAAAGGACCGTACATCCTCCACAACCTGATTGGAAAGATTATTGCGGCCATCATACATGGTAAGCACAATACCCTGTATTTCCAGTGCAGGATTAAGTGAGCCACGAACCTGTTTTACCGTTTCCAACAATTGGCTCAAGCCTTCAAGTGCCAAAAATTCGCATTGTAGAGGCACAAGAACGGAATCGGCTGCGCCCATTGCATTAAGTGTCAAAAGATTGAGGGAAGGGGGACAATCAATCAGAATATATGAAAATTTCTCGGTCACCATAGGGTTTTTTCGCAAGGCCTTTTGTAACCGCTGAATACGGTCATTTGCCGGTGCAATTTCCATCTCGATTCCGAGAAGATCGAGTGTCGAAGGCACAACATAAAGGTTTGGCACTTCTGTTTCTAATGCGGCGTCATTGACCGATGCACCCGAAACGATAACATCATAAGACGATAGCGGGCGTTTGTTACGATCTATTCCCAGTCCGGTGCTGGCGTTACCCTGCGGGTCAATATCCATCACCAATACGGTTTCGCCAATTGCCGCAAGCGCAGTAGCAAGATTGATAGCTGTTGTTGTTTTGCCAACCCCGCCTTTCTGATTTGCAATGGCGATAATACGTGTGTCGCTCATTTCTCTCACCCCTTATGTGAATCGATCTTGCTAATTTCGAGAATAACTGACTGCTTATCAATCTTGCTTTGATGAACTTCAAAATCGAATTTCCAGTTTTTCTCTGCTTCGGCTATTTCTTTCTTATAATCACGGCCCTTCTGGAATAGCGCGGTTGCGCCTTGCTCGAACCAGGGTTGTGTCAGTTCAAAAAGCTTTTCAAGCGATGCCAAGGCGCGTGACGTGATAATTTCCGGTTTGTTAATGTGTATGTAACTTGTTTCAATGCGGCAGGTATGAACTGTTGTAGGCAAATTGAACTCGGCGCTCACACTTCTTAAAAAAGCGGCTTTTTTGTTATTGCTTTCGACAAGGTCGATGTGAAAACCGCTTTGTTCTTTCAAAAGAATTGCGATAACAATTCCGGGAAAACCGCCACCCGAACCAATATCACACCAGTTTTTTGCTTGTGGTTTGAATTCTGCGAGTTGTGCACTATCAAGAATATGCCGTGTCCAGAGTTCGGGCAAAGTAGCATTTGCGATTAAATTGATATGGGATTGCCACTTTTTAACTGCTTCTTCAAAAGCCATCAAAGCTCCTGCTGTTTCACGTGAAACCGAAGGTACAATTTGCAGTATTGATTGATATTTTTCTTCTGCCCATTCGGTCATCAGGCGCTTCTCCGATTTTCGCGGTGTAAACGTTGAATATGGGTAATAATAAGAGACAGAGCTGCTGGTGTCATGCCATCGATTTTTTGTGCTTCGGCTATTGATCGGGGAGCACGGGCACGGATTTTTCCTTTCAGTTCATTGGAAAGGCCGGAAATCACATCAATGTCGAGTTCTGCTGGAATACGAAGTTGTTCATCACGCTGAAGATTAGCAATGTCTTGAGCTTGTCTCTCAAGATAAACCGCATATTGAGCCTCAATCTCGAGTGTTTTAGCTGTTTTTTTATCAATCTCGTTAAGTGATGGCCAAATTTCACTCAAACGAGAAAGTGACATTTCCGGATAAGAAAGCAAATCATAAACATTCCGGCGAATTCCGTCGTGTTTTATTTGCAATCCTTTTTCAGTGGCCTCATTTGGTGTGATTGTTATTGATTGACAAAGGTCACGGGCTGTTTTCAACAAATCCTGTTTATGTTGAAAAGCCTGTTGACGTAACGAGCCGACAATTCCCCATTTTAATCCCAAAGGTGTCAATCTTTCATCGGCATTATCTGCTCTTAAAGACAAACGGAATTCGGCACGAGAGGTGAACATACGGTAAGGTTCACTGACGCCACGTGTAATCAGATCATCCACCATAACCCCGATATAGGCGGTTGACCGGCTGATTGTAACCTGTTCCTTACCTGAAGCTTTGTTTGCAGCGTTCAGTCCGGCAAGCAAACCTTGTGCACCCGCTTCTTCGTAACCGGTTGTTCCATTGATCTGACCGGCCAGAAAAAGACCTGGAATCGCTTTTAATTCCAATGTTGCATAAAGTTGGCGTGGGTCGACAAAATCATATTCGATTGCATAACCCGGTTGCAAAACCTTGGCGTGTTCCAACCCTTCAATGGTCTTGATAAAATCGAGTTGAACCTCTTCCGGCAGAGATGTTGATATACCGTTCGGATAGACCGTATCATCATCCAATCCTTCCGGTTCCAGAAATATCTGGTGTCCGTCACGCTCGCCGAATTTTACAATTTTATCTTCGATTGAGGGACAATATCGCGGTCCTATGCCTTTGATCGCACCCGAATACATTGCCGAACGATGAATATTATCTTTTATAATTTGGTGGGTTTTGTGGTTGGTTCTTGTAACAGCACAATCTATTTGCGGTTGACGAATTGTTTCTGTCAAAAAAGAAAACGGTACAGGATCCTCGTCAGCACTCTGCTTTGGAAGATTGTCCCAATCAATCGTTTTTTTACTTAAGCGTGAAGGAGTACCGGTTTTTAACCGTCCCAAGTGGATACCATATTGTCCTAGATGTTCTCCAAGAAGATTACTGGGTTCTTCGCCCATTCTTCCGGCTGGCCATGTTTTTTCACCTATATGAATAAGTCCACGCAAAAATGTACCCGTTGTCAAGACAACGGCACCGGCTTCAATTTGTCCATGGGTTTTACAGACAACGCCTGAAATTGCGTCATTTTTTACAATAAGATCAATGACTTCATCTTCTATAACCGTAAGATTGGTCTGCTCCGAAATTAACGACTGCATGGCTTGTTTATAGAGTTTCCGATCTGCCTGTGTGCGTGGCCCCCTTACTGCCGGTCCTTTTCTCCTGTTAAGCAGCCGGAACTGTATTCCGGCTTCGTCTGCCGCCCTTCCCATCAGTCCGTCAAGTGCATCAATTTCTCTCACAAGATGACCTTTTCCAAGACCACCAATTGCCGGATTACATGACATCGTCCCGATTGAAGCAAAATGGTAGGTGACCAGCGCGGTTTTTGCACCGGTACGTGCAGCCGCACCAGCAGCTTCACATCCGGCGTGTCCGCCCCCGACAACAATTACATCGAATTTATCAGCCAATTTTATATTAACACCGTTAAAATTATAACGTTTCACGTGAAACAAAGAACTGTACCTTCTTGGATGGTACATCAATTTAACAATCTGTCTAACACATAGAATGTTTCACGTGAATCATTATTTTCGAAGATTGAACATATAATTCAACCTCTGTTTCACGTGAATCATCACTTTACTGTTTCACGTGAATCAATTTTTCGGAAATAGTCATCGACCGTACAAGACAACCTATTTTCCTATACAAAACTGCGAAAAAATAACGTCCAAAATGTCTTCCACATCAATATCACCGGTAATTCTACCAAGCGAATCTGCAGCGAGCCGCAAATGTTCGGCTCTCAATGAAAAATCGCGTTCTTCATATCGAATGGCGTGATCAATTTCGGAGATCGCCGTTTTTAAAAGCATCAATTGCCTTTTGCGAGCAGTGACGACTTCTCCTACGTCATATGAAAAACTCGAGCAGAAAGAAGCAATCGCTTTTACAAAAGAATCAAATCCTTCACCGGTTTTTGTCGAAAACTGGATTGGCCATTTTTCTAATGACCCTTTTGCCAAATCAACTTTATTCCCGATATGCCAAATTTCTGCATCGGTTCCGGGAAGCTCTATCGGAAGCGGATGTTCCAAGTCATCAACAAGCAAAACGAGATCCGCATCCTTCACTCGATCATAAGCGACTTCAATACCAAGTTTTTCAACTTTGTTATCCGTTTCTCGCATTCCGGCCGTATCGGTTATCAAAACCGGATAGCCATCAATCACAATACGCGTCTCCAAAGCATCGCGTGTTGTGCCTGCTTCGTCAGTGACAATTGCTATATTAAAACCTACTAACTTATTGATAATGCTAGATTTTCCAGAATTCGGAGCACCAGCGATGACAATTTTTATACCGTCGCGCATGGATGCGACACGTTCACTCTTTTCAATAAAATCCGAGATTGACCGGCTTAAAGCTCGTAAATTATTCCAAACAATATCACTCACAGAACCCGGAACGTCTTCCTCATCGGAAAAATCCAGCTCTGCCTCTATCATGGCACGAGCTTTGATAAGATTGCTTCGCCATTGCCGATAAAGTGTCGCTAGTTTACCGCTTGCCCCCATGATGGCTAGTCGCCTCTGGCTTTCGGTTTCTGCTTCAATGAGATCAGCCAATCCCTCAGCTTCCGTTAAATCGAGCTTACCATTAAAAAACGCGCGCCTCGAAAATTCACCCGGTTCTGCCAAACGACATGTATCGAACTTCGCAAGCTCGTTCAAAAACCGTTCAACGACGGCCTTACCCCCGTGAAGATGAAATTCCGCACAATCTTCACCGGTAAAACTATGCGGCGAAGGAAAAAACACTGTTAGAGCGCTATCGAGAAAGTCACCGTCTTGGGATACCAGTTTTCCATATGTCATAAGGCGAGGTGTTGGAAGTCGACCGAGCAATGTCTTGACGATCGTTTGAGTCATATCTCCCGAAACGCGGATGACCGCAACTCCAGAGGGAAGTTTTCCGCTTGATAAAGCAAAAATAGTATCCATATTCGTAACCTCGTTGTGGAATAGGTCTTCCAATCCCACCCGCTTCATGTTGAACGGACAAAAGTTCTACAATTCGACAAACGTTCTATAAGACATTTGAAATAGATGAGACCATCCATTTTTTGCACAACTCTGTTCAACTTCGTCTCAAGCTGTTGTTTGGCGTGATCAAAAATAAAAAACCGCCCGAAAAAATTTCCGGACGGAAAAACTGTTACATCAATTTTTTTAAAACACCCGTCAGACATTATCCCCAATATTATCTGAGGTGTAACCTTCCCGATCAGGTGTTTCCAAATTAGGTATTCCCCAATTAGGTGTTCATCGAATCGAAAAATTCTGCATTGGTTTTTGTCTGCTTCAATTTGTCAATCAAAAATTCGATTGCATCGGTTGTGCCCATTGGAGCCAAAATACGACGCAAAACAAATATTTTTTGCAAATCCTGACGAGAAACCAATAGATCTTCCTTGCGCGTTCCGGATTTCAAAATATCCATTGCCGGGAAAATTCGCTTATCAGCCACTTTACGGTCAAGCACGATTTCAGAGTTACCCGTGCCCTTGAATTCTTCGAAAATGACTTCGTCCATACGACTTCCTGTGTCAATCAAAGCCGTGGCAATAATTGTGAGCGATCCGCCTTCTTCAATATTACGAGCCGCACCGAAAAAGCGCTTGGGTCGTTGCAACGCGTTTGCGTCAACGCCGCCGGTCAATACCTTTCCCGATGAAGGAACAACCGTATTATAAGCGCGACCAAGACGGGTGATCGAATCAAGAAGAATGACCACGTCGCGGCCCTGTTCGACAAGGCGCTTTGCCTTTTCAATGACCATTTCAGCAACCTGAACGTGGCGTGATGCCGGCTCGTCGAATGTTGAAGAAACAACTTCACCTTTGACCGAACGTTGCATATCGGTCACTTCTTCCGGCCGTTCGTCAATAAGCAACACAATCAGGAAACATTCCGGATGATTGGCCGTAATTGAATGGGCAATGTTCTGTAGGAGAACTGTTTTACCGGTTCTTGGCGGTGCAACAATCAGTGCACGCTGCCCCTTACCCAAAGGTGAGATAAGATCAATGACCCTTGCCGACATATCTTTATTTGTTGGGTCACTTAACTCCATTTTCAACCTCTCGTTCGGATAGAGAGGTGTCAAATTATCAAAATGAATTTTGTGACGGATTTTTTCCGGATCTTCAAAATTGATTGTATTGATTTTTAACAGAGCAAAATAACGCTCGCCTTCTTTAGGGCTGCGTATCGGTCCCTCCACAGTATCGCCGGTTTTTAATGAAAACCGCCGGATTTGGGATGGTGACAAATAAATATCATCTGGCCCCGGAAGATAATTGGCATCGGCCGAACGTAAAAACCCGAAACCGTCGAGCAAAACTTCCAGAACACCTTCACCGATAATTTCAACATCCTGAAGGGCAAGTTTCTTCAAAATTGCGAACATCAGTTCCTGTTTGCGCATTAATGAAGCGTTTTCTACCTCAAGCGTTTCGGCAAAAGCGACAAGTTCAACCGGAGTTTTACTTTTCAGCTCTTGTAGTTTCATCTGTTGAATATTCTGCATCCAATATAAACTCTTATATTTATAGAAAAATTATTTTCCTCGAAAAAGCGCCTTGTTCAGAAACTTTGGAAAATAAGAAAGGAGGGTAAATTCCATCTACCCCCCTTATATTAAGAAATCAAGCCATTTTCATTCAGAACGGTTTTACAATGACATCAATTACAGCGATGATCATCAGCACCGTTGGTACCTCGTTTAAAATACGCCAGGTCTTTTCCGAAATATTATTTCTATCCTCGGCAAAATGGCGAACCCCGCGTGATAACAGCCCGTGATAGCCAGAAAGTATAACAACAACGAGAAGTTTCAGATGTAGCCAACCACCCTGTAACGCATAAACTTCCCATGCCAACCAAAGCCCGGTTATCCATGAGGCGATCATCGCAGGATTGATAATTGCGCGCAACAACCGTCTTTCCATAATTTTGAAAGTCTCTGATTGCTTTGAACCGGTTTCGGCCCGACAATGGTAGACAAACAGGCGCGGTAAATAGAACATTCCCGCCATCCAGCAGATGATGGCAATCACATGGAAAGATTTGATCCACAACGTTGCATTCGGATATTGTTCCGGATTCACGTGAAACAATGCCCATAAAACAACCACAACAATCAATATTGAAATGATGGCGCGAAGCCAGATTGTCCCTGTTGTCATGTGCGTTTTAGAATTCGTCATTTGTTAAAATTCCTCACCAGTTTGACCAGTCTTTCGACGTTTTTGATAGGTGTCTGTGGTGTTATTCCATGCCCCAGATTAAAAACCAACGGGCCCTGCCCCAGATTCTCCAGAATAGTCTCTATTCCTTTTTCGAGCGCGACACCACCCGAAACCAGTCGCAATGGATCAAGATTTCCCTGAACCGGTGTTATTTGTTGCAATTTTTTAGCAAAGGAAAGAGGAACAGACCAATCAAGTCCAAGAGCTGTAACACCGGTTTTTCTGACAAAATTTCCATAAAGGGCACCGGCACCTTTCGGAAAACCTATTATAGGAACTTCCGGAAAAACTTTTCTGATACGCTGAACTATCCGGTTTATTGGATAAATGACATAGCTATCAAAACTTTCTTCATCCAGAACACCTGCCCAGGAATCAAAAATCTGTAGAACTTCAGCCCCCGATTTTACCTGATTGATAAGATAATCTGCCGAAACATCGGCAAGAATTTCGAGAAGTGATTTCATAGCTTCGGGGTGGCTAAATCCGAACAGTCTGGCAGGAGCCTGATCTGAAGTGCCGTGTCCGGCAATCATATAGGTTGCAACAGTCCATGGAGCTCCGCAAAAACCGATAAGCGTTGTGTCACGAGGTAAAGCGGTTTTGAGAAGAGATAAAGTTTCAAAACTTGGGGCTAGTCTTTCCTGAGCCCTTTCGACATTTAAATTTTCAATTTCATTGACCGATAGTGGATCAAGAATCGGTCCCTTCTTTTCTTCAAAACGTAGATCTCTGCCTAAAGCATGGGGAACAACGAGTATATCCGAAAACAGAATTGCTGCATCAAAGCCGAATCGTCTGACCGGTTGCATTGTGACTTCAAAAGCAAGGCGAGGATTATAGCAAAGATCAAGAAAGCTTCCTGCTTTTTCCCTGACTTCGCGATATTCCGGTAAAAACCTTCCGGCTTGTCTCATCAACCAGATTGGTGGTGGAGAAAGTGTTTTACCACTTAGAACTTCAAGAACTTTTTTTGTCATGGCTTATGTTGGCTTTTCCAAAGGGAGGTTTCAAGAAAGAAATTATTTTGAATCGAGATTCTGATTCTTAGAGTCTGTGTTTTCTGTTAATTATTTATTAACCTTATTTTATCCACAGATTTGGCGATATTTTTTAAAATCAGGAAATGGCGTTTTCCAACGCCCGTCTATTCATCTTAAAAGATAAAAAATGATTTATAGAATCAAATGGATTCGCGGTTTTTATGATGGATTGTCAAAGACCCGTTCAATTTAAAAGAATAAGAGTTTTCCCCATAATTCATAAGTCTGAATTTGAATTTCCCACAACGCATTGGCTTGTGTATAACATTATAGACTTATCCTCTGATTTTTTTGGTGTGCACAAAATGCTTGTTTCTTTGCACATCTATCAACAAGGGCCTGTGAATCCTGTGGCAAAACAAAAATTGGACTTTCATTTATATATGATTTCTGATGCGACCGGAGAGACTCTCCTCTCGGCAGGGCGCGCAGTCGCCTCTCAATATGTCGAAGCTAACGCTATCGAACATGTCTATCCACTTATTCGCAACGAAGCCCAGTTGCAGGAAGTGATCGGCCAGATCAATCGGGAACCTGGAATTGTGCTTTACACAATTGTCGACGAAAAAATGGCGCATCTACTGCATTCGGCATGTGAAAAAATGGATGTTCCTTCAGTTTCTGTTCTTGACCCGGTTTTCAAAGCGTTCCATTCATTTTTGCGATTGCCGGCAAACCGGCGCGCCAGTGCCCAGCACGAGCTTAATGCAAATTATTTCAAACGCATCGAGGCACTGGATTACACAATGGAACATGATGACGGCCAACTACCCGATGGGCTACAAGATGCCGATGTGATTCTCGTCGGGGTTTCGAGAACATCAAAAACGCCGACAAGTATTTATCTTGCCAATCGTGGTATCAAAACAGCCAATGTTCCATTGGTTCCGGGTGTTTTACCGCCAAGTGAGCTTTTCCTATTAAAAAAGCCATTGATTGTCGGTCTTATTGCTTCTGCTGACAGGATAAGTCAGGTGCGGCAAAGTCGCAATATTGGCGGGGGTCTCACAATCGAAAGCTATATTGACAGGGCAAGCATCGCGCAGGAACTCAATAATGCAAAACAGATTTTTCAGCGCAACAATTGGCCGGTTATTGATGTTACACGCCGTTCTATTGAAGAAACAGCAACTGCGATTCTCGAACTTTACCTGCGCGATCATCAAATCTGAACTTCATAAAAAGAAAAACTATGTCTCATAAACCGCTTATTCTCGCATCTTTAAGCCCATTCAGAAAATCGATTTTGGAAAATGCCGGTCTCGAATTCGATGTTGAAGGAGCAAAAATAGATGAGCGCGAGCTCGAAAAAACTTTAGGTAAAATCACGCCTCAGGAACTTGCTAAAAAACTGGCAATGAAAAAGGCTGAAGATGTTTCCAGCCGGTTTCCGGATGCGTTTGTTATCGGATGCGATCAAACACTGGAGCTTGAGGGAAATGCACTTCATAAAGTAGCAAATCTTGAAGGAGTGCGTGACCGTCTTTTCTCTTTATCAGGTAAAACACATTATCTTCATAGCGGCATCGCTTTGGCAAAAGCTGGTAAAGCCGATTGGGTCGGGCTTTCAACTGCAAAAATGACAGTCCGGTCATTATCGCCCGAATTTATCGATTATTATATCGATAAAGCAGGAGAAGATGTTCAATCAAGTGTCGGTGCCTATCAGATCGAAGGCTTGGGTATCCAGCTATTTGATAAAATAGATGGTGATTATTTCACCATTATCGGTATGCCCCTTTTATTATTAATCAAAAAATTACGTGAGATAGGAATCATCATTCAATAAGATGAAAAACATAACAACAGAAATACCCCATGCTTTTGTAACCGGCTATCCGGTTGGACATTCGCTTTCACCGCAAATTCATCGCTTTTGGCTCAAAAAATATAAGTTGGCCGGAACTTATGATGCAGTCGAGGTAAAGCCGGAAAATTTTGAAACATTTATCAGTTCGCTGCAAAAAAAAGGTTTTTGCGGCGGCAATGTTACCCTTCCTCATAAGGAAGAAGCCTTTCGCCTTTCTGAAAAAAAAGATCACGCTGCAACAAGGATAGGAGCCGCCAATACATTATGGTTCGAGAATAACACACTTTGTGCAAGCAATACAGATGGTTATGGTTTTGAAGCCAATCTTAACGATTTTGCTCCAGGTTGGGGTGGAAATGCGGCGCTTGTCATCGGCGCCGGAGGTGCAGCGCGCGCAATTATTTATACGCTTGAACAACGCGGTTTTGAGAACATTTATCTTGTAAACCGGACGAAATCCCGTGCCGACAAGCTTGCCGGTTATTTTGGCAATCAGGTAAAAGCACGCAATTGGAGCGAAATAGATGATCTCGTTCCTCTGGCGGATTTAATCGTCAATACGACATCTTTGGGAATGACAAATAATCTTGTAGTGAAAGACAGCGAACCGTTTATTCACCTTGATCAGGCAAAGCCGTCGGTCCTGGTGACAGATATTGTTTATACTCCTTTGATGACGCCGATTCTCTTGGAAGCCAAAGCTAGAAACCTCAATTATGTTGATGGAATCGGAATGTTGCTTCATCAGGCTGTACCGGGGTTTGAACGGTGGTTTGGAATAAGACCTGTTGTTGACAACGAATTACGACAAGAAATTCTGGGTAAAATGGGCCATTAAATGATTATCCTCGGGCTTACAGGTTCTATCGGCATGGGAAAAACGACGACAGCCGGCTTTTTCGAGGAAGCCGGCATTCCTGTTTATAATGCTGATAGGGCTGTCCATGAACTTTACGAAAATAAAGAGGTTATTGAAAATTTAAGCCGTATTTTCCCCGATTGTTTGACAGATGGCCGGATAGATCGTTCAAAATTATCGAAAACAATTGTCAGGGATCCGGCAAAACTTGTCCTTTTGGAAAAGTTTATTCACCCGCTGGTGCGCAAAAAAGAAAAAGATTTTGTAAAAATGCACCGCGATCGGGGTGATCCGCTTGTGGTTCTCGATATTCCTTTATTATTTGAAAAAGGGCCAGAAGGACGGGTTGACAAGATAGCGGTTGTTTCGGCACCAACGGGAATCCAGCGGCAACGTGTACTTGCCCGCAGCGGCTGGGATGATGAGAAGCTCGACCGTATTTTGTCACGCCAGATATCAGATGAAGAAAAGCGTCGGCGTGCGGATTTCATTATTGATACGGGCAAGAGTCTTGATGATGCCAGACAACAGGTAAAACATCTGATTTCCCGTTTGATTGGCAAGTAGACCGCCTGTCCATAAAAATAATAGTATTTTTTGGTGACAGTTTTTGTAAAATTGAAATGACGAGGTTATCGGCGGATTTTTGCGCCGTTATATCCGGATTATCCATAGTTTCTTTCCGATATAAGATGTAAGAATCATCAAAATGTTTTTTGCGTCGATTATTTTGGATTGCCACTCTTCCGGAGAGGTGAGCGAATATAGTCATTGGAAACGTGATTTGTTGTTTATTGTCTCCCCGAAACGCTAGAAAAATATGAAACAATCCGGTTTGAAGTGACCATTCGTTTAAAAAAGGCCAATGCAAATTAATGCACGTTAAAGAGTAGATGAGAGCAGATTTTTATGAGAGAAATTATTTTTGATACTGAAACAACAGGCCTTCACAAAGAAACAGACCGTATTGTCGAAATCGGTTGTGTGGAGATGGTTGATCGCTATCTTACCGATAAAACTTTTCACGTCTATCTCAATCCGCAAGGCGTAATCATCCCTGATGAGGTTGTAGCAGTTCACGGACTTACCAATGAGCGCCTCAAGGACGAGCCGAAATTTGAAGAAATAGCCGATGATTTTCTCTCCTTTATCGAAGGCGCAACATTGATTGCCCACAATGCAAACTTCGACCTTGGTTTTTTGAATGCGGAATTGGGGCGTATTCATAAACCGCTTATCAGTGTTGATCGTATTATCGATACATTGGCGATGGCTCGTCGGAAATTTCCGATGGGCCCGAATTCTCTGGATGCTTTGTGCAAACGCTTCGGCATTGATAATTCACGCAGGACGCTGCACGGAGCTTTGCTTGACTCTGAAATTCTCGCCGATGTTTATATCGAACTTATCGGCGGCAAACAGGGTGCTCTGGGATTTGACGGAGCTAATACCGATAGCAAATCCAATGAAAACGAGGATCAGAAGAAAATCGTTCTCAAAGCTCGCCCTGAACCATTGCCAAGCCGTTTGAGCGAAGAAGATAAAGCGGCCCATGATGCTTTGCTTGCAAAAATTGGCGAAAAAGCCATGTGGAGCCACATCAAAAATTGAACCGACAGGAAAAATTGGACGATGGGATAAACTGAAACATCCTGTAGCCAAACGGGTTGGTTTTCGTAAAATCTTCAATGAAGAATATACCCGACATTAGGACTATTTGGGGGTCATGATTGAGAGATATCGTGTTTAAAAATCTAGGAAAAAGTAGATTTCGACTTTAAACTCGACATTCAAACTCGGATGATGATTTTTAAATGCATCCCCTCGTAGAATTGCGCTTCATTGCAAGTCGATTTGATCAATGTCTTCGGAATTTATCTTCGGGAAGTCATTTTATAAAAATAGACCGTTGTGGAGAGGGGGAAACCACAACGGCCTTTTTTACTGCACTCACTCAACAGTCCGGAGAGGGAAAGTAGACTGTTGTATCCGGTAAACGGCGGGGGACAAAGCCGGAACACCGGACATATCGACGCAGTGTCGATAGGTCATATAAAAGAATTTAAAAATGGCTTTTCAAGGGCAACTATATTAACATTTTGTAACAAATGCGTGAAAAGAACCTATAAGAGCCTAACGATAAATTTTGCTCGCACCACATTTTCTATTGTTTGCTGATGGGCTTTTCGTGTTCAATGTGCTTTTTAACTTATATAATGTTTTCAAAATTCGATGTCAGGATTGACGATGCAAAAAAATGATCACCTTTTTCTCGTTGACGGTTCAAGTTATATTTTTCGCGCCTATCACGCTTTGCCGCCATTAACACGAAAAAAAGACGGTTTACCGGTTGGCGCACTGGCCGGTTTTTGCAATATGCTCTGGAAATTGTTGTGCGATGCGCGTGATACTGCAGTTGGCGTCGTGCCCACGCATTTTGCTGTGATTTTTGATTATTCGTCGGAAACATTTCGTAAAAAGATATATCCCGAATATAAAGCAAACCGCCCTACCCCACCTGATGATCTTATTCCCCAATTCAGCCTTATCAGGCAGGCTACCCGCGCTTTCAATCTGCCATGCATTGAAAAAGAGGGTTATGAGGCAGATGATATTATTGCAACCTATGCTTCTGCGGCCACCCGAAGCGGTGCGAAAACGACAATTATTTCTTCCGACAAGGATCTCATGCAACTCGTCAATCAACAGGTCGGGATGTATGATGGTATGAAAGACCGCCCGATCGGCATTGCGGAAGTTATTGAAAAATGGGGCGTTCCACCTGAAAAGATGATTGATTTGCAATCGCTTACTGGTGATTCCACCGATAATGTCCCCGGTGTGCCGGGTATTGGCCCGAAAACGGCAGCACAGCTCCTTGGAGAATTCGGTGATCTCGATACGCTGTTGGCTCATGCCGGCGATATCAAACAAAAAAAACGTCGTGAAAATATTATCGAGTTTGCCGATCAGGCGAGATTGGCGCGTCAGCTTGTAACATTAAAAACCGATGTTCCGCTTGAAATCGGTCTTGACGGTCTCCTGTTGGAACCAACTGATGGACCGCGCCTTATCGGCTTTTTAAAGGCAATGGAATTCAATTCTTTGACGCGTCGTGTTGCAGAAGCGACCAATTGTGATGCGGCTTTGATCGAGCCGGTGGAGCTTGATGTCGAATGGGGCAAAAGTGCCCATGGACCGGATCTTGAGGAAGGTTCCGATGTTGGCGGAGCGCCGGAAGTTGGTGGTAATGCTCGACAAGAACAAGAAAGTGATTCTGATGATTCACAAGCGGAAAACACCCCGCAGCTTCTGGCAGAAAAACGTAAAAAAGAAGCACTCACAGAAAAAATAGATACGACCGCTTATCACACGATAACGGACGAAGCCGAACTGAAACAATGGCTCGACCGGGCAAAGGGGCAAGGGTTCTTTGCATTCGATACCGAAACGACCTCGCTTGACCCGATGCAAGCGGAACTTGTCGGCTTTTCTATTGGTCTTAATCCCGGTGAAGCGGCCTACGTGCCACTTAATCATGTCGATGGTGGCAATGATTTACTGGGTGGCGGCCGCCTTAAGGGACAAATTGATACACAAAAAGCGGTCGCTTTATTGAAACAGGTATTGGAAAATCCCGCAATTTTAAAAATTGCGCAAAATATGAAATATGATTGGCTGGTGATGCGACAGTATCATATCACAATACGGTCATTCGACGATACGATGTTGCTTTCCTATGTTCTGGATGCAGGAACATTGACCCATGGAATGGACGCACTTTCCGAGCGCTGGTTGGGACACAAGCCGATTACATTCAAAGAGGTTGCCGGAAGTGGAAAAACGGCAACCGGTTTTGCTGCCGTCGATTTGAAACGGGCAACCCAATATGCAGCCGAGGATGCGGATGTTACGTTGCGACTTTGGCGGGTTTTAAAACCACAAATTGTCGCCCGCGGTGTTACCCGCGTTTATGAGCGTCTGGAGCGGCCTTTGGTGACCGTTCTTGCCCGCATGGAAGAACGCGGCGTTCTGGTTGACCGGCAATTATTGTCACGATTATCCGGTGAGCTTGCCCAATCGGCAGCCGCTTTGGAAGATGAAATCTATCAACTTGCCGGAGAAAAATTCAATATCGGGTCGCCCAAGCAACTGGGAGAAATTTTATTCGGCAAAATGGGTTTGCCCGGAGGCTCGAAAACCAAAACCGGCCAATGGTCAACATCGGCTCAGGTTCTTGAAGATCTGGCAGCAGAGGGGCATGAATTACCCCGCAAGATTGTTGATTGGCGCCAGCTCACAAAATTGAAATCGACTTATACCGATGCACTTCCGAATTATATTTTACCTAATACGGGGCGCGTTCATACGAATTATTCAATGGCTGCAACGTCAACCGGGCGACTTGCCTCGTCAGACCCGAATTTGCAGAATATTCCGGTTCGCACACCGGAGGGAAGAAAAATCCGTGCGGCTTTTATAGCCGGTCCCGGAAATTTGCTACTGTCTGCTGATTACAGTCAGATTGAGCTGCGTGTTCTTGCCCATGTCGCCGATATCAAAGCTTTGAAAAAAGCATTTGCAGATGGTCTTGATATTCATGCAATGACAGCATCGGAAATGTTCGGGGTACCGATCGAGGGTATGCCACCGGAAGTTCGTCGCCGTGCCAAAGCGATCAATTTCGGCATTATTTATGGCATTTCCGCTTTCGGACTTGCCAACCAATTATCGATTCCTCGCGAGGAAGCAGCCCAATATATCCGCACCTATTTCGAACGTTTTCCGGGCATTAAAGATTATATGGAAAAGACCAAAGCGTTTGCGCACGAGCATGGTTTTGTAGAGACAATTTTCGGACGGCGTGCACATTATCCGGATATCAATTCCAAAAGCGCACAAGTGCGGGCTTTCAACGAGAGAGCGGCAATCAACGCACCAATTCAGGGGGCCGCCGCCGATATTATCCGTCGTGCGATGATAAAAATGGATGACGCGCTGAAGGAAGCCGGCTTGTCGGCTAAAATGTTATTGCAGGTTCATGATGAACTGATTTTCGAATTGCCTGAAAACGAAGTTGAAAAAACCACTGCTCTTGTAAAAAATGTGATGGAGAATGCGACTATGCCAGCTCTATCCTTATCTGTGCCTCTTAAAGTTGATGCACGGGCAGCTAAAAATTGGGATGAAGCACATTAAAAGAAGCTTCAATGAAAGTGTTATTCAGGTTATTCTGAATTGAAAACCGAATGATGCTGCACTTGAAATGGAAATTATTGCTCCATATTGCTCCCTATTACTTTGAGTAGGGAGCAATTTTATGAATCGGAATTTCCTTTTTCTTATTATCGGCGTGCTTATCGTTGTTGTTGCGGGCTTGGGTTATAAAACTTACCAACAGAAACAACAGCAAAAACCATCCGGCGTCGAAATGACAATTGATAAAAATGGCGTTTCGGTCGATCGTCATTAATATCAAGAGCAACGCAAAAGCATTTATTGATTTTTAAAGCGTAAGACGATTATGTTTTGTAACCATAAAAAGTTTTATGGTTACAACCTCTTTGTTCAGGCAAATTTTTTATGTGGGAAAATTGCGTGGAATAGTGCGGATATGCCTTTCTCGCATTCCGGTTTTTCAAGAAGCAAGGCGCTTCTTCAATTGAACAGGAATTTGAAAGCCACGTAAATCCGGCAGAGTTTGATTATTCCACAAAGTATCACAGAAGAAAGAAGTGATAGAAATGTTGAGCTACGTTTTTTCTATTCAAGGATTTGTTCTTTCTTTGCAAGGACTCGTGCTTGCTTTCCTGTTTGGTGCTGTGCTTGCCTATTTTACCAATATCAGCCCCAAAACGCTTTATCGTATTCCTTATCTTTTCATGTTTGCATGTGCTTTCTTGGGCTATGTTTTGTTAAGTTATGCAATCAATTTGGTATTGTTCAGATTGAACGGTGCATTGCCACCGGTATTTATGGCTTTATTCGCAGCCGTGGCGCCTTTCCTGTTCGGCTATCTTACGATGTATCTTTCTGTGTCCCGCGCGCGTGACGGATTCGGGAAAAAAGGCGCTGCCTGGCTTCTGGTTATGCCGCTTCTCAATCTCGGTTTATTCATTGTCACGCTTGATGATAATCCGGAAGACAGAGAAGAAAAAAAGATCAGCCGGAACCCGCTTGGCACGCCGGCATTCATGAATGGTGCAACAGGTATCATCGTTGCAACACTTATTTTCGCGTTAAGCTTTATTGCCGGAATGATGTTGATTACTTATCCGAGCCTTGACCAAATGCCCGCTCTTTTGGAACATGAGACCCGTTGAGGGTGAGAAGTTTCCGGTTCAATCTTGCTTATTTAAAGAAATCTCAGTGTTTCAATGGGCAGCTTGATAGGCCGAATATCTTGTAAAGCGGGCAAAAACCGATAATTGCGGTGAGAAGTGGTATAAGTCCGATCAAGCCAAACCAGCGCGCGCCACTATCAAGAAAGAAAATAAGAGAAAGTAGAACAATACCGATGATGATACGGATAATGCGATCAACGCTACCAAGATTTTGTGTCATCCGAGAAGCCTTTCCAATTTAGTTCTCTTGTAGATTTAGGCCAGCATAAGGAAAAAAACAATCCTTCAACAGGTATTCGGGGTTCTTCACCTTGGCGCATGGGCCGAAAAGCGCTTGATTATCGGCATCGGCAATTTTTGTTGTTTTGTAGAAATCTTTTAACGACTTAACGTGCCAGATTTGGGGTAGATTAGGAGATGACAAAAGACAATAAAAAGCTCCGGAAAATTCATTCCGGAGCTTTGGTAAAATCCAAGTAAAAATGCTTATTTGCGGTCCCGCGCAGCAAGAGTGCGAAGACGCAAAGCATTCAATTTGATGAAGCCGGCGGCATCTTTCTGGTTATAGGCGCCGTGGTCATCTTCAAATGTCACAAGCGAACTTGAATAGAGCGATTTGTCACTCTTGCGACCTTCAATAATGACATTGCCCTTATAGAGTTTCAGCTTGACTTCCCCTTCAACATTTTCTTGCGACAGATCGATTGCTGCCTGCAACATTTTGCGTTCGGGAGAGAACCAGAAACCGTTGTAAATCAACTCGGCATAACGCGGCATCAACTCGTCCTTCAGATGCGCTGCACCGCGATCAAGCGTGATGGATTCAATAGCGCGGTGGGCTGCAAGGAGGATTGTACCGCCCGGCGTTTCATAGACGCCGCGTGACTTCATGCCGACAAAGCGGTTTTCAACCAGATCGACACGACCGATTCCGTTGTCGTGACCATATTTATTGAGTTCGGTCAGCAAAGTTGCCGGCGACATTTGTTTGCCATTGATTGAAACGGCGTCGCCATTCTTGAAGCCGATGGTGATAATTGTGGGTTTATCGGGTGCATTTTCAGGAGAGACAGTGCGCAAATGCACATATTCGGGAGCCGGAAGTGACGGGTCTTCCAATACTTTGCCCTCTGAAGAAGAGTGTAGCAAATTTGCGTCGACCGAAAACGGTGCTTCGCCCTGTTTATCTTTGGTCACAGGAATCTGATGTTTCTGGGCAAAATCCAGAAGTTCTGTACGGCTTTTGAAATTCCAGTCACGCCATGGCGCAATGATCTTGATATCGGGGTTCAAAGCATAAGCTGAAAGTTCGAAACGAACCTGATCATTGCCTTTGCCTGTCGCACCATGAGCAATCGCATCGGCACCGGTTTTTTTGGCAATTTCAATCAGATGTTTTGAAATGAGCGGGCGGGCAATTGATGTTCCAAGAAGGTAGACACCTTCATAAACTGCATTGGCGCGAAACATCGGAAATACGAAATCGCGGACAAATTCTTCGCGCAGGTCTTCCATAAAAATCTGTTTGGCACCGAGCATTTCGGCTTTGCGGCGTGCCGGCTCAAGCTCTTCGCCCTGCCCCAGATCGGCTGTGAAGGTGATGACTTCCGCACCGAGTTCGGTTTGCAGCCATTTCAATATGATTGAAGTATCAAGGCCGCCTGAATAGGCCAGTACAACTTTTTTAACGTCTTTCCACTTTTCCATTTTTTCTGTCCGATAATTAATGGCCCCAATTGATTGACCCGATTGAATTGATATGAGCTGTTTTATCAGGAGATAGCAACCATGCAAGCAATCAAAAATTTTTTCTTACATAAAACTTATAAAAACAGATTGAAATGGTTTGATAAAACAATAAGACAAAGATGATTAACGAGAGATCATGATCATGTCTTTCTTGCCAGACGCCCATGTGTTTTTGGAATTTGCCGGTGCAGCAATCATTTTGACACTCATCCCGGGGCCCGATATGGCGCTTTTTGTCGGCCGCGCCATATCGCAGGGAAAAGCGGCCGGTCTTGCCTGCATTGCCGGTTGTGCAACTGGTATTATCATTCAGGTTTTTGCGGTCTCTGTCGGCCTTTCAGCATTGATAATAGCCTCTCCAACAGCGTTTTTTATCCTCAAAGTGGCGGGCTCGGTCTATCTCTTGTGGCTTGCACTACAAGCGCTTTTGAACCGGTCGAATTTTTTTGTCGACGGGAAAAAGCAGAAAAAACTCAGTGTAAAACGGAATTACCTTACCGGTCTTGCGATCAATCTTCTAAATCCGAAAGTTCTTCTCTTCAATTTGACCTTTTTACCGCAATTTGTTGACGCGCTTGATCCGCATGCGCCTGAAAAGATATTTTTTCTCGGAGCTTCTTTCATTCCGATATCCCTTCCCTTCACGGTTTCAATGGTTTTGGCTGCCGATAAATTTGCCAGAGCCATAAAAGAAAACCCGCATTTTGTAAGAATACTTGATTTTTTAATGGCCGGAATTTTCACAGCCTTTGCTGTCCGGCTGATCGTGACCGAAGTTAAATAAATATCGGCTTCATCTCATCGGGAAAAATAGCTATAAATTTGAAGGTTGCAAAAATTTGTATTCGGAAAAACGGTTAAAAACTTTGTAAAATTCAATTTTCTATAGAAGCCGTTATCCGGCTTTTCCGGCCTCGAAAATTTCTTTTAAACGAGAGGATAAAGAAATGAGTGATTTCATATTTACGCCACCTGCAATTGTCGGTATCCCGATCAAAGGGAGCAGTAAAGTTTTTCCGGTTCACAGGATTTATTGCGTTGGTCGCAATTATGCAAATCATGCAATAGAAATGGGGCATGACCCGTCAAAGGAAGCGCCGTTCTTTTTCCAGAAAAATCCGGATAATCTGGTATTTGACGGTGTTTTCCCTTATCCGCCGAAAAGCCATGATGTTGAACATGAAATAGAGCTTGTTGTTGCTCTTAAAAAAGGTGGACAAAACCTGACGACGAAAGAGGCGCAGGATTGTGTGTTCGGTTTTGCTGTCGGCCTTGATATGACGCGACGTGATTTGCAGGCCGAACTTAAAAAAGCGGGGCGTTCATGGGAAACGGCAAAAGCTTTTGAACATTCGGCTCCCTGTTCTCATTTGATTGAAAAATCTGAAACCAAAGACATGAACGAAGGTTCGATTATCCTTTCGGTAAACGGAAAAGGTCGCCAATCGGGCAATTTGAACGAGATGATCTGGAAAATTCCTGAAATGATTGCCTATTTGTCGCAATTATTTGTGTTGCAGGCGGGAGATATTATCATGACGGGAACGCCGGCAGGCGTGGGGCCGGTGCAAAAAGGTGACGAATTGGTTGGCCATATTGACGGGCTGGATGATCTGGTCGTGAAAGTGAGTTGAGGGGTGAGACACGCACATCCCAAAAAGTGTGAAACGGTTTTTGGATAAGATGTGCGTGCACTTAAAAAGCCACATCCCGAAAAGTGTGAAACGGTTTTTGGGAAAAAGATGTGCGTGCACTTAAAAGCGACATCCCAAAAAGTGTGAAACGGTTTTTGGATAAGATGTGCGTGCACTTAAAAGCGACATCCCAAAAAGTGTGAAACGGTTTTTGGATAAGATGTGCGTGCACTTAAAAAGCCACATCCCAAAAAGTGTGAAACGGTTTGTTTTTGGATAAGATGTGCATATGTTTAAAAAGCCACATCCCAAAAAGCCGGTATGATTTTTTTAAAAAATTGTGAGAGTTAAACCGATATTCTGAAACAATATCACTGTGGATGGGCATCAAAACCGGATGATTCTGGCGGACGCAATTTGAAAGTTGTTAATTAAGTGGCGGGGCATCAGTTCTTGACGGTCTCGCCGGGATAGGCACCCCAAAGTTGATCTTGGGCTACATAGCCGCGTGTATGGTTGACATCGAGTTCGCACCATTTACCGTCACATTTATGAATTGAGGCGATAACGCCGGGCTCGAGTTCGGCAGCAAGCGGTGCATTTTCGCTCGGTTCCTGACGCATGGGGGCAAGCTTGGATTTGTCTTTTTGCCAAGGCGTTATCATTGCTGTGCGATGGCCTGATAAAAGGGACTGGTAAACCCAACCTTCATCGCCATCCGAGTCGCGAATTTTGCGCCATTGGTCATATTCCTGTGTAATTTCCACAGGTAATCCTTGTTTTTGATAAGAGAACACAACCGTATAATTACGTCCGGGACCAACGCGTACATTGACCCGCGCCGGTTTGATAGAAACAAAACGCGGCAATGGCAAACCGCTAGGCCCCACATTCTGGGAAGCTTCCTGAGCCGCTTCTTCTGCAAGGGCGGAAACGGGGGAAAATAACAAGGACAAACCCGTCAGAATCGAACAAATGCTTGCTGAACAAAACATTCTTCCGAGGTTCGAAAAACGGAATTTGCTGAAACTGTCCACTGTGTGTGCCTCTCTTCTCTTGTGTTCTTTGGTATCTTTTCTGCTATAAGCAGACCAGACTCATGACAGCCTGATGATCCTATGCCATAGTGCTGGTTAAAGAGGTCTCAATAATCGCGAAAAATATTGGAAATATTTCGAGGTTTTCTATGCAGGGGAAAAAATTACCGTTGGTCATTTTGACACGCAAGCTTCCGGAACAGGTTGAAAGACGCATGTGCGAGCTTTTCAATACCGAGGTTGTCAAGCAAGATCGGCCGATGTCACGACAGGAACTTGTCGATGCGGTAAAACGTGCAGATGTTCTGGTGCCGACGATTTCCGATACCATCGACAAGGACCTTATCGATCAGGCGGGAGATAATCTCAGGATGATTGCCAATTTCGGCAATGGTACCGATAATATCGACATTAACGCGGCAACCGGTCGTAGTATCCTTGTGACCAACACCCCGAATGTTCAAACAGAAGATACTGCCGATATGGCAATGGCACTGATACTGGCAGTGCCGCGTCGCCTTGTCGAGGGTGCCAATGTATTGAATGAAAGCGGTATCTGGCCGGGTTGGTCGCCGGACTGGATGTTGGGGCGGCGCATCTATGGAAAGAAACTCGGCATTATCGGTCTCGGGCGTATCGGTACAGCGGTTGCGCGCCGCGCCAAAGCATTTGGTCTTTCAATTCATTATCATAATCGCGCCCGCGTCAGCGAAAAAATTGAAGAACAGCTTGAAGCGACCTATTGGGCCGATCTTGATGATATGTTGAAGACGATTGATATTCTTTCAATCAATTGCCCGCTTACCGAGAAGACCTATCATCTCCTTTCAGCCGAACGTCTCGCTTTGATGCAGGAAACAGCCTACGTCGTTAACACGGCTCGTGGTGAAATTATTGATGAAAATGCCCTTGCCCGACAGATAGAAAATGGCAAACTTGCCGGCGCAGGTCTTGATGTCTTCGAAAAAGAACCGAATTTCAGTCCGTCGCTTGCCAAATTGGCGCGGCAAGGCAAGGTGGTGCTTCTGCCGCACATGGCATCGGCGACGGTGGAAAGCCGGATTGATATGGGGGAAAAAGTCATCATCAATATCAGAGCTTTTATCGATCACCATCGTCCACCCGATCGCATTATTCCTGAAAAATTGCGTAACTAAGTCTTTTATAGCGAGCCTTTGACCTTTGAAAAAAGCGGTTTGGATGCCAATTTACAGCACTCGATTCGACGTATCTTGCCAAACTTTATGACTTGAAAACGCTTGAGTTCAGTGACCTATGTTTTGTCGCTAGCCGGTTTTAAAAGTGACCATGTTTTGTTTTTTGCGGTTAAGCTAACTTTCAAAAGTCATCAGCTTTTCCGGTCATTAGTTTCCCGAAGTGGAATATCTTTTTGCTTTCAAAAAAATGCAGGATTGAAAAACCCGTTGGTAAAGGCTTTTTAGACGAGTCTTTTTGTTTTTCATGAACGGGTCATTGAAGAATTTTGTCCGGAAACCGGAAAAGAGCGGCTTTAACTCTTTTCCAGGGGGGGGCAAGGGTCTCTTTTGCATTACGAGTTGCGAGATTTCTGACGTTCAAAGCCGTTATTTTGTCGCGTTTAATTTTTGATAGCGCTTTATGCCTTCTCGCTTTTCAAGAAAACTCAACGTGTGGGGACTGGTGTTTCACCGCTATAGTCGTAAAAGCCGCGGCCACTTTTGCGCCCCAACCAGCCGGCTTCGACATATTTTATCAATAAGGGGCAAGGGAACAGCAGCAAGAGCGCAAGAACGAAACAAGGCGCAAGGTGCTGGTGGGGGCCATGATTTTGGCCAAGGTGAACAGCAGCGAGTGGCCGGAGGATCGGCTCATGGCGGCAATGGATGCGTACCTTGAACGCGACCACGACCGCGCCTTGTTCGGTCTGCCGCCACGCCAGAAGGATGAGCCGGGCTGAATGATCGACCGAGACAGGCCCTGCGGGGCTGCACACGCGCCCCCACCCTTCGGGTAGGGGGAAAGGCCGCTAAAGCGGCTAAAAGCGCTCCAGCGTATTTCTGCGGGGTTTGGTGTGGGGTTTAGCGGGCTTTGCCCGCCTTTCCCCCTGCCGCGCAGCGGTGGGGCGGTGTGTAGCCTAGCGCAGCGAATAGACCAGCTATCCGGCCTCTGGCCGGGCATATTGGGCAAGGGCAGCAGCGTCCCACAAGGGCGCTGATAACCGCGCCTAGTGGATTATTCTTAGATAATCATGGATGGATTTTTCCAACACCCCGCCAGCCCCCGCCCCTGCTGGGTTTGCAGG
>NZ_JACFSQ010000007.1:0-7299 GCF_016100335.1 Bartonella sp. W8167 | reverse complement strand
CTGCCGTGGAACTCGAGTCACTTCCTTGGTCGCCCCCGATATAAAAGCTAGAATCCAAATTAACTTTTGCATGATCATTCATAAACAAATAGGTGTGATTACTGGTACTGTCTTCCGGATTACCAACATATAGGCTTCCCTGACGTAGATATGCCGGTGCACCTTCATTTATTTTTATATTTAAAACAGTATCCGGGCCAGAAAGGCTGTATGTTCCACTTCCTATAAACATACGAGCATAAGTTTTTTCTGTTCCAGTCGTTTGTTCAACTTCGTCATCACTCCATACACAATTATAAGGACTACATTTACCAGTTAAATCTTCGGTAATACCCGCGTATGCCGACACAGTAAACGAGCTCACTCCACATAACAGTAAGCCCATTAAGGTCAAGTTCTTCATTTTACACCCCTAAAAAATAAAAGAATTCATTTGTTAATTTTTTGGCTTCTACAATATCATTTTTTAATAATCAAGTGACTCTATAATATTATTAATATTAAAATTGTATTTTAATCGTGTTTCAATGATATTTAATTAACCGGTTAACTTTTTAATATGATTATTACTAATATCATTTACAAAATGAATTAGAAAAATACATTATAATATTTAAAAATTATACCAAAAATTAATTCATTTTTTTGTGATGTATTACTCAAAATTCCAACTCTGCTTTCGCCAAGTTGAAGATATATTACATGATTTAGGTATAGATATTTTCCTTAAAACTGGGCGTTATCAGGTATCTCTTTTGCCAGATGAATAGCTCGTTCAATATGAAAGAAATGTGAGAACCAACGCTCGAATTGGCGATAGCGTTTGGATGAAGTCTTCTTCAACATCAATGGTGTTCAACATTATCTATAGCAAACAGCTGATCATGGGGGCAAAGTTCTTGGAAGTTCTTGAATGTTATGTTTTCAGGCGTCGAAATAATAAAAATGCCGTTGGAATCTATCAAAAAACTATGAAAAAAAACGGGGTAACAGAAGTTATAATACAAATATGCCTACATCATATAAAGCAGCATTCCGGAATATTGACATAGAAGATCTTCAAGAAACAGGCCGCCGTCTTAATAATTGATGTAAGAATTCTCATCTAACCTTCCGGCGACGAAAACGAGCATTTTAAAAGTTTAAAAGCCTCATTTATGAAGATTTTATCGATATACACGGACGAATTTACAATTATTTTAATCACGAAAGGCATCTCACCACCAGACAAACATACAAGCAAAAACGAACGACACCTCTTCAAGAGTGATATAATTAGCCACTTGCATAAAAATGGTTCTCCCTGCTCTTTTGAAACGGGGGGGAGCGTTAGTCTGACAACAGCCGTAAAATATTGATCCTCACCACCGAAAAACGCAAACAGAGGAAAAGTGCAGGAAATTTTTAAATAATAACAGAAAAAATCTCTTAAGAAAAAGACGGAATCAAACCTTTGAAATCTCGTTGTATTGTGTGGGATAAAAAGAAACACCGTATGATCATGATGCCCTAATGGCGGAGAGAAAGGGATTCGAACCCTTGATACGGTTGCCCGTATACACGCGTTCCAGGCGTGCGCCTTCAACCACTCGGCCACCTCTCCAGCGAGGCTGCAATATAACGGGAAAGACTCCGAGTTCAAGAGGAAACTTCATTTCATACAGGAAAAAGTCGCTCTCACATCACTTAACCAAGGAGATGATCACAAACTCTTTTGAGCAGGCTTAAAAAACGAACATTCTTTTCATAGTCGTTACAGCTCGTTTGAAGCTTTAAACCGAATGAGAAGCCAAATCAGGATATTAACAATCGACCGATCAGGATATAGCCAAGGCATCACACACTATTCAGCAATATTGTAATGTTCCAACCACCGTTGATCAATCACGTATGTTCATGGTCGCATTAAATATTTTTAACCGAATAATGAGTTTAACAAATGAAAAGCCTGCCGAGACGTTCAGTCAGAAGCAGGCTTTTCTTCCCCTTGAAAACCTTTAAAATAAACTACACGTGACATCCATTTGCTTTTGCAATTGTCTTCCGTGTATGTAAAGCGTGTTTCAGGCTGCCTTTTCGTCTGCGAAAGCTTTTTTGACGCTATCGCGATTATTAATCTTTTCCATATAGGACGACAAGGCCGGCATATCGAGAAGATCAATCCGCACAAACTTGCACCATGTCAGAATTGTAAACAGATAGGCATCGGCAACAGTGAAATGATCACCTGCAATAAACTCGGAATTTTCAAGCTGTTTTTCAGCATAGGTCAATCGTTCGATAAGCTTTGCTTTGGCAGCTTTTTTCTCTTCCTCGGAACCGGGATGGAAAAGCGGTCCAAAACCTTTGTGAAGCTCGGTTGCAATATAATTCAGCCATTCCTGTACTTTCGCCCGCTCATAAGTACCCGGTTTTTCAGCCAAATTCTTTTCAGGCTTTAGATCGGCAAGATATTGAACAATAGCAGTACCTTCAGTAATAACGCGGCCGTCATCAAGTTCCAGTGCTGGAACATAGCCTTTTTGGGTGACAGTCAGATAATCTTTGCCACTTGCCGTTTTCTTTTTGGCCAAATCAACCTTTTCAAGTTTGATCGGAATTCCGGCTTCCAGCGCTACGATATGTGGAGAGAGTGAACAAGCACCGGGCGCAAAATACAATTTCATAATCTCTATCCCTTCAAAGTTTCGGAGTTATTACGAAACAAAATTGATACAGCTTTTTGATTTTTTCAATAGCCTGTCGCTATCTTACAATGTGCAATTCGTTTCCGCATTTCAATTTATATTTATTACCCCGCTTTTAATGCCATTATTTTTCATCAATAAATATCGATCCGGACAGCGAAATCTCTTCATAGCATTGCCTTTTATTGATAAAATGGTAAAAGATTAGGCGTTTTTAAAATTGCACAACAAAAAGGCATAACTGATTGACCTTTCTTTCCACACCTCTCAAAGTTGGCAATATCGAGTTTAGAAACCGTGTTTTTCTTGCTCCTATGTCCGGTGTGAGCGATTTACCTTTCCGTCAAAGAAGTTGGCGTGCCGGTGCCGGTATGGTGGTTTCGGAAATGGTGGCAAGCGCGGAATTATGTTCCGGCGCGGTTGAAAGCCAAATGCGCATAAATGGCAAGGGTCTTCCACAGCACGTTGTGCAACTAGCCGGTCGCGAGCCGGAATGGATGGCAAGAGCAACCGAAATTGTTCAGGATAACCATGCCGATATGATTGATATCAATATGGGGTGCCCGGCCAAAAAGGTTATCGGCGGATATTCCGGTGCTGCCCTTATGCGCGACCTGAAACTTGCTATGTCCTTGATCGAAGCGGTTCTCAAAGTAGCAAGAATTCCCGTTTCGCTTAAAATGCGGCTCGGTTGGGATGAAACAACAATCAACGCGCCGGAACTGGCAAAAATGGCTGAAGAAGCCGGTATTTCCATGATTACCGTGCATGGCCGCACCAGAATGCAATTTTATAACGGTCAAGCCGATTGGGATGCTTTGAAAAAAGTTCGCGATGTCATTTCAATTCCGATGGTAGCAAATGGCGACATTGGCAATCCTAAGCAAGCGGAAGAATGCCTGCGTCGTTCCGGCGCCGATGCGGTTATGATCGGGCGGGCATGCTATGGTGCACCGTGGTTGGCAGGAGAGATCGCAGGCCATCCCTTCTGCCAGAATATCGGAAATTATATTTGCGATCATTATCGGGCGATGCTTGATTATTATGGCGAAAATACCGGCGTGCGTCACGCCCGTAAACATCTCGATTGGTATTTGAATAAACACGCCAAGGGCTTCTATAGCAGTGAAGAGCGGCAGCAACTCATGACCTCACGCAAACCGGAACACGTTCTGACATTGTTGAATTCGATATTTTCGAGAAATTTGGGTAATCCGGAAAAGGCAGCCTGACAATGCAACAAAAAGCAAAAAATTGCGAACAAAATCTTGCAAGACTGGTGCTTGATGCCGTGCGACATCCGGTTATTCTTGTCGACAAGGATAATAGTATCGCCTATGCCAATGCCGATGCCGAGCAATTCTTCAAAGCAAGCTCTTCTGTGTTGGCACGAAACAAGCTTGAAACATTCTTACCCTTTGGCAGTCCTCTCATCTCGCTTATCAATCAGGTCAGAGAAAAACCGAAACCGGTTAATGAATATCATGTCGATTTGTCATCGCCAAAACTCGGTTATGACAAACTTGTCGATATCTTTGTCCAACCATTACCTGAAATACCGGGAAGTGTCGTTGTATTGTTTCAGGAAAAATCCATGGCCGAAAAGCTCGATAGGCAGATGACCCATAGAGGGGCTGCCCGTTCTGTAACCGGCCTTGCTTCAATGCTTGCCCATGAAATAAAAAACCCGCTTTCGGGGATACGAGGGGCTGCCCAGTTACTTGAAAGTGTTGTCAGTGATGATGACCGGCAGCTCACACGTCTGATTACCGATGAGACAGATCGTATCGTTGCTTTGGTCGATCGTATGGAAGTGTTCTCCGATGAACGGCCAATCGAACGTTTTCCGGTTAATATTCACACAGTGCTTGATCACGTAAAAAGGCTGGCGCAAAGCGGTTTCGCAAAAAAGATCAAATTTGTCGAAAAATATGATCCGTCACTGCCTCCGGTCTATGCCAATCGTGATCAGCTTATCCAGATTTTCCTCAATCTCGTTAAAAATGCGACTGAAGCGCTGGGCAGTGTAAAAAATCCGACAATTACGCTTACCTCGTCCTATCGACCGGGCATCAAACTTTCCGTTCAAGGACGGCATGATAAAGTCACGTTGCCTATGGAATTTTGTGTAGAGGATAATGGACCAGGTGTACCCAAAGACATTCAGGAAAACCTTTTTGACCCGTTTATCACCAGTAAACCAAATGGATCCGGTCTCGGCCTTGCTCTTGTTGCAAAACTTGTGAACGACCATGGTGGCGTCGTCGAATGCGATTCACAACCGGGCCGGACGATATTCCGCGTTCTCTTGCCTATGTGGCGGCCGGAAGAGACAGAAAGAAAGTCAAGCGGAGAAAGCCAATGACTAAAGGGATGATACTTGTCGCTGATGACGATGCGGCAATCCGCACTGTTCTCAATCAGGCTCTTTCACGAGCCGGTTACGATGTGCGGGTTGCGCCGACTGCTGCAATGCTATGGCGTTGGATTGCCAATGGCGATGGAGATCTTGTCATTACCGATGTCGTGATGCCGGATGAAAATGCGTTCGATCTTTTGCCACGCATTAAAAAGGCGCGGCCGGAAATTCCTGTTATTGTCATGAGTGCGCAAAACACTTTTATGACCGCAATCAAAGCTTCGGAAGCCGGAGCCTACGATTATCTACCTAAACCGTTCGATCTATCGGAGCTGATTAATATCGTAGGACGGGCTATGGTTGAACCCCGCCCCGAGAGCGAAAAACAAAAATCCGACGAAACAAACGACACGATGCCGCTTGTCGGGCGTTCACCTGCAATGCAGGAAATTTATCGTATTCTTGCCCGCATGATGCAGACTGACCTTACCGTTATGATTACCGGCGAGTCAGGAACAGGAAAAGAGCTTGTCGCACGTGCACTTCACGAATACGGCAGAAGACGCAAAGGGCCGTTTGTTGCAATCAATATGGCAGCAATCCCCAAGGATCTCATTGAATCAGAATTATTCGGTCATGAAAAAGGCGCTTTTACCGGTGCCAACACACGTTCAAGCGGGCGTTTTGAACAAGCCAACGGTGGCACATTGTTTCTTGACGAAATTGGCGATATGCCCATGGAAGCGCAAACTCGCCTCTTACGTGTCCTGCAACAGGGCGAATATATGACCGTTGGCGGGCGAACACCGATCAAGACCGATGTCAGAATTGTTGCTGCAACCAATAAGGATTTGCATCAACTTATCAATCAGGGGCAATTCCGCGAAGATCTGTTTTATAGACTTAATGTTGTACCCTTGCGCATTCCTGCTTTGCGTGAAAGAGCCGACGATATTCCCGATCTCGTGCGTCATTTCTTCAAAATGGCAACCGATGACGGATTGCCTTTGAAACATATCAGCAATGAAGGGCTTGATCTGTTACGTCGCTATACCTGGCCCGGCAATGTCAGGGAATTGGAAAATCTTGTGCGTAGACTTGCCGCACTTTATCCGCAGGAAGAAATCGCGGTCGATGTTATCGAGACCGAATTAAAAAATGAAACCGGTCATCAAGGGGCTGACAATCCGGTTTCTGTTAATGACAATATAACCATCGGCGAAGCGGTCGAGATGAATATGCAAAAATATTTTGCTTCTTTCGGCAATGAACTGCCCCCCGCCGGACTTTATCACCGCGTATTGGAAGAGGTCGAGTATCCACTTATTCTTGCGTGCCTCACAGCGACAAAGGGAAACCAGATCAAGGCAGCAGAGCTTTTAGGCCTTAATCGCAATACATTGCGCAAAAAAGTGCGCGATCTGAAAGTGAACATCTATAAAGGAACGAAGGCAAATTAAATTTGGCTCAAAAAAATTTAAATAAGTGATTGACCTTTAGCGAGAACCTTGTAAAGACTTGCGCATCCTTTTTGGAGGGGTGGCCGAGCGGTTTAAGGCACCGGTCTTGAAAACCGGCGTGCAGGCGACTGTACCGTGGGTTCGAATCCCACCCCCTCCGCCATATTTCGACAAAAACTAATTTTAAATCAATAAATTGAGATTTCTTATAGTTTTTTCATCCTCCATCTCATCCGCCAATAAAACTTGGAAGCAATGGTATTATAAGGGAGAAAAAAGGACAATAACCAATTGATATTGCTAACAAAACAAAATGGGACGGTCTTAGACAGTCTGAAACAATAACAAAGGGTACTGTCCCTCCGCCATTAAACATCACGATCATACGATCGTTCCTTTTTATTCCACACAATACAATGGGATTTCAAAGAGTTTAATTCTGTCTTTTTCTTAAGCAATTTATTTTCTATTATTATTTGACAATTTCCTGCACTTTGCCTCTGTTTACGTTTTTCGGCGGTGAAGATTGATATTCTTACAGGTGTTGTCGGACTAACTCTCACTTACCTCAAAAAGGCAGGGTGAGCCAGTTTTATGCAAGCGTCAAAGTCATGGCGTAAAAACATCACGCCATGATCAAATTTAAAAATCACTCTGACGATGCCCTTACCTATAAAGGTCGTTTAGAACTTGGCTCTAAAGCCCACCGTTCCATTAAGTGAGTAGCTGTCACCAAAGTCATTAAAGCTTGAACGTGCAGCAACTTCACCATAGAGCGCGTATTTGTCATCTT
>NZ_JACFSQ010000006.1:0-12568 GCF_016100335.1 Bartonella sp. W8167 | reverse complement strand
TCCCGTCTGCAAAATCAATAACCAGATCATTACCGGAACGGGTATAATTGGTGATGCTTTCCTTGTCCGCGGTGAGAACAAAATTGTGCGGCTTGCCACCGCTATCAACAGACCCACTCCCCTCGGTCAACTTGACGACTGGATGCTGCTTGATGATATCCGACTTTGTCATATTCTGTTTCCTACATCACTAAATTGATACGCTGTGGCTAAAACGGCTATACGTTTATCAACCGATTGTTTTGTGATTTCCCCCAGGAAAACACTTGAAGGATTACCATATAAAATGAAGTAATCCTCACTTTCCTATGCACCTCAACAGGCAATAGATAGATGCTACCTTTAGTTGTTTTATATTATAATTGCAACTTAAAAACGTATTTTAAGTGGCACTCTCTTAGATTGAATTCTATGCATTAAGAAAATCCATTTCATAAATGCCGTTAAAAAAAGGAAATAATGTAAAATTATGCTATTATTGTACAATAATTTAGCTATTTTTTTTATTAAATTGAGATAAAAATTTTTATGTTAATATTTTATAAATATATTTATTAATATTAAATTCTATTAAAAATTTATAAAAACTATAAAAATTTATCATATTCGTGAATATATATGCATATTATGTATATATTGAATAGGAAAAATTTTAAACGTATCTGTTAATAAATATAATATAAATAAATAATTTTATATATAATATATAGAAATTTAATAAAAAATTTAGTTATAGATGATGAAAAAAATAAGGGAAAAAATTACGTATTAAGCTTATCCTATCATTCCAATAATTAAATGATTTTGTCTTTACGCCGAAGAACTGAGCAACCATTACGAAAATTTATTTAGTCGTTATATAATCAGAATAAGAAATATCCGAGAATGGAACGAGTTTTATCAGATCATTCAATAGTTTGAATCGACCTCGTGCAATAAGTCAGAGCGGTGTTTAAAGGCCTTACCTTATCATTCAGCGTTATATCCATAGAAGCCCGCCATAGAGAAGATTAACCGATGATGATCTGATGGTTTGCCAACAATGTGTCCAAATCGGTTTGGACATTGTTCAAAGTCAGAAGGTCGGTCGACTGGAAGGCATTCCCCTTGCCATCACGGTCAATACTCAAAATCGTATTTCCGTTTTCAACGCGGGTCGAAAGGAAGTCCTTGATATTATCACCCCAGTCGATCTGGGCTTTGCCTTTGTCGTCGTAATGGGCAGCGCCATCGGCATCGGCACGGTAGCCTTGCAACAGATCCTTGACATCAATGCGGTCGGCATCTTTATCAATCTTGGATTTGTCGGCATCAATATAGGTGCCAACCTTGAAGCCATAGGCTGTGTCATGGCCATTGCCACCGGTTGCATCATCTTGCTCAATGAGGCGATAAAGCAGAAGATCATGACCACCTGCTTCAAGGTGATAGGTGTCGTTACCACCACGACCATCGAAGAAATTGTCACCTGAGTTACCAGTGAAAGTATCGTTGAATTTACCACCGTAGATACCTTCAATGTCAATGAACTTGGCGTTGTTGAAACCTGTCGATTGATAACCGGTGTTACTCAAATCGACTATGACACCGGTAGTTGCCTTGCCAAAATCGACAATGTCTTCACCACCGCTTGCCTGCCAATATTTCTCGCCGGCATCGTTGCGCCAACCGCCGCCACCCGAATAGCTTTGGCTACCGGCTTCAGCTGTAAAGAGGTCATTATAACCGGTGCCGACAAGTCCCGGACGGTAGCCCCGGGTAGCCGGATCATTGTTTCCCGCACCGGTTGTAACCGTGTCGCCATCTTTATTGGCATTCAGGATATAGGCATGGTCTGCTTCTACAGCTTTAAGACCTGTCCACGAGCTGTTGACATTTTCTATCGCATTGTCTTTGCCGTAACCGTTTGCATCTGTCGTATGGGTGTGGGCAATACCGCCAATATCATTTGATTGCCCTTCGGTGTTGCGCAAGACAACAACCGAATAGGTTTCATTTTCTTTCAAGCCATAGAAATGGACAAGGCCGGTATTATCGGAAACACCCATGCCACCTTGGGCATTGATAACTTGTACGGCAACCAGGTTACCGGCAGAGTCGAAAAGCTGCACGGTATTGTTATAGAACACATTGGCACCATCCTTGTCGGTGATGCGAAGATGCAACGACGTTCCATAACCGACCTTGTTTTTGTTCGACAAAATGAGCGATGAATGCAAGTTGTCACGCTGCATGGTGACATCAAGCGCACCATCCCAGTCATAGTCGACAACACCAATACCATAAATGAAGTTAATACCACTGCCATCAATTGTCCTCGGGTCAACATCGCCATTGACACTGGCAAGACGGCCACCTTTAGCACCGAAGATATCCCAATTATCCCATTTGACAGAACCATCAAGATTAAGCCCGCCATTATGCCAGAGCTTCGTGCCGGCAGCACTCTGGCCGAAGCCCGGAACCTCCAGAATATCCATTTTGCCGTCGTGATCCCAATCGATTGCAACCGACCAGCGACCGTCAAGGTCGTCGCCCAAGCCGACTGCATTACGCAATTGCCCGGTTCCGTCAGCTTTATTATAAAAGATCTGGCTTTCTTTGTCGCCATGCCAACCGTGATGATTTTTGGCAAGGAACAAATCCATATAACCATCACCATTATAATCGGCCCATGTCATGGAAATGGTATTTTTATAGTTGTCAGGACCAATCGAGTCATCAGTACCATCACCGTAACTCGGCAATGAATCGTCCAAATGCTGGCTGACTGACCAGTTGGTGCCATAAACACCGTTAACAGGGGCAGATTTGCCGCTGTTCAAGAGTGTCATCAACTGATACCAGTTGTTGCCATAGCCGGAAACGCCATTCGTGTCATTAATCTTGCCGTTACCGGCAAAATCAATCGTCCCATTATTGTCAAGGTCGATTGCCGACACATGGTGATCGGTCATAAAATTGCTCGTGAGCGGGGATTGGTTACCACCAAATTGCCTGCCCATCGCAATGAACTGGTTACCGTTCAGGTTTGACGAAGTCGCTCCCTTGTTCAAGAAGATAGAGCCGGAATCCGCGCCGGAATCACCCTGAATGACATCGAGATACCCGTCACCATTCATATCGAAAGTGGCAATGCCGCCGAGGTGGTTTTCAATAGAGGCACCATTGAACATGTCGCCATATTTCACATCGACATAATTCCATTGATTATCACCCGTACCGACATAAGCGGCGGTCGTAAACCAGGAATAGGAAGTTTTTGTTGACCATACATCAATGTAACCATCATGGTTATAATCGGCCATAGTATAGGAACCGAACAAAACATTTTCCGGCCCCCACCCCCAAACATCAACCGTCCCATTATTAATTCCTGTCTGATAATTCAAATAGTGGGCTTCGGCCTTGCCGTTACTGTTGAAAACCCAAACATTCGAATTGGAAATAACCTGCCACTCGCCATTATTGTTGAGTGCGACAGCCTGCGTATAACTTAAATCTCCACTACCTCTTTGAGTATTGTTGTTTGAAATTCCGTAATCAGGAACATTTGCAGCGCCGGTTGTGTCAACGCGCACTTCGACATCATGCGCTTCGCCGACATAGCCGGATTTCGACACAATCGCAGTCGTAAAGATATAACTGTGACGGTCGATCAAGCTGCCATCGGGCAGTTTGAAACTGAATGTACCATCCGGTTTGATCTGGCTTTTTTCAACATAGCCCAACAGCACGTGATCGCGATAAATGCCGATTTTCGCGCCATCTTCAAGGTCGGCAAGATTGCCACTGATTTTACCCTGTAGAACAGGATTTGTAACATCGACATATTCACCATTCTGGAAGACTTTATCGGTTTTGCCGGTAAAGCCCGTAAATTCCGAATGTTGCGCCGAGCCATCACTATCAATAACAACAGTTTTTGCCGACTTTTGGGTTGCATCATCATCATAAATTCCGGTACTCGAAATAACGCGCGTCTTGATGACATAACTTCCGTCAGCAAGGGCAGGCTTATTTCGCCAGTCAAGTTCCCACTTTCCATTGGCGGAATTATAGGTAAGGTCATACCATTCATTATTGATGAGGGCTTGTACCTTGTCGGTATCTTTTAGCGTTCCATCCACTTTGAAGCTGAAGAGGAGTGTTTTATCCTGTGTGGTGAAGTCGCTGCTCTCGAAGCCTGTATCGTCGGTAATGCTGTCGAGTGTTGCCTTGGCACCAGGAACCGTTTTATCAACAATAAATGCATGCGCTTCGGATGCCGGTCCTTCGTTGCCGGCAGCGTCCACCGGACGGGCGGTCAGCGAGTGTGAACCATTGGCAAGCTTGGCATCGGAGTTTCTGTTACCCGCTTCCCAGAACCAAGTATGATCGCTATCCACATCCACTTCGGCAATTAATTTATTATTGTCATAGATGCGCACTTTCTTGGCATCGCTTGGTGCCGTTCCGCTAAAGATCGGGCTATCATCATTGGTGTGATCATTTTGATTGACCTTGATAATGGCCGGGCCATCTTCACCATTGGCACTATTCGGCAAAACATTATCCTGAACAGTCTCGCCGGTTATATGCTTGGGCGCGGTAATGTCGACCGTAACAACATATTCGTTTGAAACGCCGCTGGTCTTTCCCTCGGCATTTTGCGAAACGGCCGTAAACTTGTGGTCATCTTCGGTGAGCATTGCTCCGGTTGTATAAGACCATTTGCCCTCGCCATCGGCATAAACGCGGCCGATTTCCTTGCCATTATCATAGATGATAACAAGGCTGTTCTTCGGCGCCTTGCCGATAATCGTCGGATTGGTATCGTCGGTCGTGCCATTGTCAACACGGGAGCCACCATTTGCAACTGCACCCTGAATAAGGCCGACATCATCAGTAACCTCGGTAATTGTCGGCCGGTCAGGTTCACCATTATCAATATTCAGTTTGAAATCCTGTCCGGCAAGAACAGTGCCATCGGTACCTGTTGCCTCAACATAATAATTATGTTCGCCGGCGGCCTGTTCCGTCAAACCGATAGACCATTTGCCATCCGAACCGACAGTGAACGGGCCGCCAATGGGCGTTTGTTTTGTAGCGTCGCTATAAACGTAAACAATCGAGCCTGCCGGTGCCGTGCCGTGAAGTTCGGGCATTGTATCATCGGTATGACCGCCATTGGCAATCGGGCCTTTAATCGGATCCACATTGTCAACGGCATAATCAACCGTTACGGTATTTCCGTTATCGGCTATTGTTATATCGGTTCCAAAGCCGCGATTGCTTTCATTGCCGGCCGCATCTTTTACCGAGGTGGTAAAATGATGTTCGCCTTTATCAAGCGGCGTTGTCGGTGTGAACGACCACGAACCATCCGGATTAACTTTCGTCTCGCCGATTGCTTTGTCACCATCATAAATGGTCACGACATCACCCGGTTGCGATTTATCTATCTTTCCCGAGAAGGTGGGCGTTGTGTCGTTTGTTGTTCCGTGATCGGTGCTGTCATCGGAGATCACCGACTTATTAGGGGCAACATCGCTTGTAATTGTCGGACGTCCGGGACTATCCGGTGGAGTTGTATCCACCACGAACGGATAAGGTGCAGTTGCCGCACTCTTGTTGCCGCCGGCATCTGTTGCCTGAACCCAGATTTTATGGGTCCCGTCGTCAAGTCCCTGCAAACTCGTTTCCCAATGGCCGTCATTATCGACTTTTACGGTCTCGAGCAACCTGTCTTCGCCATTGAACTGGTCGTAAATTTTAACATAAGAGCCTTTTGTACCGGTTCCTTTGATAAACGGCGTATTGTCGCGCGTGATCCCGTTTTGCTGGATCTGGTTATCCGGAAAAACAACATTCGGATCATCATCATGGCCAATCTGGGTAATCGACGGAGTACCGGGCGCATGCCCGATAAGATCGAACTCGAAAACATCGGATTTTGTTTTGCCCACCACGCCGGCATGATTGACCGGAACCACCCAGAAACGGTGATGTCCCGGCATCAACGGACTATCCGGTTCAACCTCCCACGAACCGTCACTATTGATAGTCTTCTTGCCAATCGGCTTGGCGTTCGGGTCTGAAGGGTCGCTATCATAAAGAAGCACAGAATCGACCTCGGCAGGGTCAAGGGAACCGGCTTTGCCTTTGACTGTCGGACGATTGTCATCGGTGACGTGCGGTTTATTATTTTCCCCGATAATGCCGATATCGGGAGCCTGATCGTCATAGACATCAAAATCCTTCGAGCCGGACCAGTCAGGTCCTTCAGTTGTCAGAGACAAGCCCAAAGGTAGTGATTTTGGTCCCTGATTACCGGCCTTATCCTCAAGCACAGCTACAAAATAATAATCCTTATTATCCGGATAATGGGCTTCATCAAGATTAGGGGTAAATTTCCAATTGGTGCCATCAGGATGGATAGAACCAAGCTTGATCGGCTTGCCATTCTCGTCTTTTAGAATATTGCCGTCTTTATCGGCAAGATAAATAACAACATAGTCGCCGGACTTGGCACCCGAGACTGTTCCATGCAATTCGGGTGTGCGATCATCGGTATAATTTTTTTCGGTATGGCTGCTGAAATCTTGTTCAACGCCGACATTATCAATGAATTTATCAAGCGTTATCGTGCCATCCGGACCTTGATTATCAAGCGTCATTGTTTTTTCATCGATATCCGATGTCCGGCCGGCATTGTCGATAATGCGGGTCTGGATGATATAATTTGTGCCATTGGCACTCGCCGGCAAAGCTGTTACCGGACGGAAGAAATAACGGCCGCTTGCTTCATCAAATTCTGTGTCGTACCACTGCCCGCCAATATTGATCTGGACTTTTTCACCATTTGCGGCATTGAGCTTGGCCGAGGTCGTGATGTAGATTGTCGGCTGCGTATCACTGGTAATATAGTCGTTCGCATCAAAACCGGTATCCTGTGAAATACCAACAATTGTCGGTTTGGTGGCAATCGTTCCGGTGAGAACCTTAAAATTCCATGCACCGGTTGGAATACCGATATTGCCAACAGCATCAACGGGCTTGGCCTGAAACGAATGGTCGCCATTTGCCAAGGCAGTATCGGGTGTATAGCTCCATGTATATTGCCCGTTATTGTTGACAACCTTGGCTTCCCCAATTTTGACGCCATGGTCATAGATAAAGACCTTGTCGATGTCGGCTGTGGCCGAACCGCTATAGGTCGGCCTGTCGTCATTCGTCATGCCATTATTGCTGATCGTACCGGTGGTTTCCGGTACGTCGTCGGTCAAGTTGACAGACTGCAAAGCATCCGGCGCAGTCAAATCGATCGTATAATCGAAAACGGGTGATTTGTCGCTTTCATTGCCGGCTGCATCAACAGATGTTGCCTGAAAGTGATGTTCTCCTTCCGGTAACGGGCTTTGAACCGAATATTCCCAGTTGCCGTTGGAATCGGCTTTCACGCTATCAACAAGATGCGTCTCGCCATTAATCGTATCATAAATATTGACCACGCCATTGGGTTCGGCACCATGGCCTTTCAAAGTCGGCGTTGTATCGTCGCTTGCTCCACCGGAGGTAACATCCTCCTGTTTGCCACCGACATCATCGCCGGCACTGTCAATCACCGGAACATTGTTATTTTTCGTGTCGACAACAAGATTGAAGCTGTCAGACTTCGTCGAATTATTTGGAAGTAATGCCTCCGCGACAATCGTATAACTACCATCGGAAAGCGGCGGCTTGCCTTCCGGCCAGACAAATGTCCAGTCGCCTTTGGAATCGGCATTGACCGTGCCGATTTCTGTTTTCACTCCACCAATAACAGTATAGATAGTGACACTCGAATTGGGCGTTGCACGTCCATGCAATTCCGGTGTTGTATCATTGGTGAGGCCACCGTCGGAAATCCTTCCGGTGTAATCTTCGGTGGATTTCTTTTGGTCATCAACAGCGTAAAGGATGCTGACATCGACATTTGTCGGATCAACAGTGACTGTTGTTGATTGGCTTTTTGCACTTTCATTTCCTGCCGCATCGGTAACCGATGTTGCAAATTCGTAAGAACCTTTAGCAAGCGGATTTTCCGGTGTCCATGACCATTTGCCCGAGGACGGGTCAACCGTTGTCTCGCCAATTTTGACATATTGACCGTCGACTTTGTTATAAATAGTAACCTTGTCGCCCACTTGCGGGTTTTGAACAGTACCGCTGAATGTCGGGGTTTGATCGGGTGTCGTGCCATTATTTTCAATCGTACCGATACCGGGTTCCTGATCGGATTGAAGAGAAGGAACATCCGGCTGGTTTGGCGCATGATTATCATAAACAATCGGATATTCGCCGGTTTTTGAACTCGGCACACCCGTCTGGTCAACCGCTTGAACGGCAAAGTTATAATGCGTTCCAAGACCATCGGTCGAAGTATCTTTCAAGGCATAAGCAGCCGGAAGTTTGAAAGTCCATGTGCCATCATCGCCGACAATAACCGGATTGTCATCGGTATTGATTTCCTGGCCGTTTTTGAAAATGTGAATGCGTGTGCCTTTGGTTCCCATACCATGAAGGGTCGGCGTCGCATCGTCTGTCGACTGGCCTTTTTGCAGGTAAACGGATTTGCCTTCCGGATTGTTATAATCATCAATAATATTGGTGATGGATGGTGTACCCGGAGCATGTCCGGCAAAATTGAAGTTCCATTCGACATCTTGAAGCGGTGTGCGGTTGCCTGCCGGATCAACAGCAACCAGATGGAACCGGTGTTGGCCGGGGGTAATGGCTTTATTCGGAACGATTTTGAATGATCCATCCGCCTCGATAAGTCCCTCACCGATTTTGGTGTTTCCGTCGTAGAGTTCTACGATTCCACCGGCTGCCCCGGTAACCGTCCCTGCTCCCGCCTGAACTTCCGGATAATTGTCATCGGTGACGCCACCCGAATGCGGTATATCGCCGATATCCGGTTGCTGGTCGTCCACCAGTTTTATAGAATTGGCATTGCCCCATAGAGGGCCTGTCACATCGACAGTCAAAAGGAAGTCGTTGCTTGAAGCGCCTTCATTTCCGGCAGCATCCTTGACCACTGCAACATATTGGTAATTGCCTTCGGCAAGTTCGGAAAACTGGTACTGCCAGCTATAAGTGCCATCGCCGTTTGATGTGAGGTGAATATTGTCGGCAACACTATGGAGATTGCCTTGGGAATCACGATAATAGAGATGAACAACATCGCCCTCATGTGCACCTTTCACAGTGCCTTTAAGAAGTGGCGTCTTGTCATTGGTTGCCGTTCCTGACGGATAATCGCCAACATTGTTTTCGACATCATCATAGAATTTGTCAATCGTGACTTTATAACCGTCTAAAGGCGGGGTGGTGTCAACCGTCATATCCCGTGCTGTATCATGACCGACATTGCCTGCATCATCAACCACACGAGCTTTGACATGATAGACCTGATCGGTCAGTTCATGGCCCACCGCATAATAATATTTTCCGGTGTCCTTATTATAGCTTGCTGTAACCCATGTCAGACCGTCATCAAGCGAAATTTCGACATGCTCGTTATCGGCAAGTGGCTGATTGACAGTTACAAAAATCGTCGGATTTCTGTCCTGCGTTATAAGGTCGTCGTCTTTTGGTCCGGTATCGTTCGACACGCCGCTGATTGTCGGCACTGCACCTGGTGCAATTGTATCGACAATAAATTCCGAACCCTGGCAATCTGTGCCTTCATTACCGGCACTATCCACCGGACGGGCAGTCAATGTGTGTTGACCTTCGGAAAGCTTGTGGGTTTCATCAGGCGTAAATGACCATGTCCCGTCTTCCTTGACTTTTGTTGAACCGATCAGCTTGCCATTGTCGTAAATATTGACAGTTTTTGCGTCCGAAGGTGCTTTTCCGGAATATTCGGGTTGATTGTCATTGGTATACTGGCCTTTTTGAAGTTGACCGGTAAAATCATTGGCATCGTTTTTGACATCATCGGTCACCGAAACTGTATCATTGGCGATCGGTTCGGGTGACTTAATATCGACAATCACATTATAGTCATTAGAATGCTCACTTTCGTTGCCAACCTCGTCGACAGTGGTCGCGCTTAAATGATGTGTTGTGTCTCCTCCAAGCGGAGAAGGTGGTGTGAAACTCCATTTTCCTTGACCATCGGCTATGGCCGAACCGATCAGCTTGCTTTCGCCTTTTTCGCCCTTACTATTTTCTTCCTGGTCATAGATATTGACCTGCTGATATGGCTTTGCACCACTTCCGATAATTGTCGGGGTTGTATCATCGGTACTGTCACCACTTCCAACATCATTCTGAACAGCGCCGACATCATCGGTTACTCTATCAATCGACGGCTTTTGATTGTTCGTTATATCAACATCAAAATTGAAATCGGCTGTCGATTTGCCTCCCGAAGCATTTGTGGTTTCAGCATGAATGACATAATGGCCTTCGCCAAGTTTTTCACTGTCCTTGACCTGATAAGACCAGTTGCCTTCACCATCGGCCGTAACCTTTGCAAGCTCATGAACCTGATTATTGGAGTCGGTATATGTCAGAACAACAGTAGAGTTCGGTGTTGCTTTACCGACAATAAGCGGTGTTCTGTCATCGGTCTTACTATTGTTTGTGATGTGTGATTCAAGCGGTGCCTGATCATCAACAAGATAGTCAATGCTCACCTTGACCGTACTTGTGTCAACCGTGATATTGGTCGCCGTCCCCTTGCCGCTTTCATTACCGGCTGCATCACTTAAAGACGTCTGGAACTGGTGATTGCCTTTTCCTAACGGATCCTTCGGTGTCCACGACCACTCTCCCTGGTCGTTAACCTTTGCCTCACCGACTTTCACACCATCCTGATAGATGTTGACCTTGTCACCGGATTGATTTCCGTTGACCTTGCCGCTTAAAGTCGGTGTTGAATCGGCCGTTGTTCCGGTAATTGTATTGCCCTGATCATCTTTGGCCGTCGGTGCATCGGGTGCATCCGGCGCTTGTCTGTCAACAATAACCGGATAGCCGCCCGTTTCATGGCTCCATGTTGTGCCATCCTTATCCAATGCTTTGGCTGTAATCACATGGCGGGTACCAGTCGGGTCTGTCGTCGGATTGGAAAGCGCCGGAAGTGTGGTTTCCCAGGTTCCATCCTCCTTCACAGCAACTTGGGCAACGTCCACCCCGTCAACGTAAATATGAACAGTCGAACCGGTTGTGGCTGTACCTTTGATAAGCGGTGTGGAATCGCTCGTAACCGCATCTTTCTGGATGGTATCGCCATTGTCATCAAGAACATTGATAATCGAAGGTGTAGCCGGTGCATGGCCAACAAAGTTGAAATCCCATGCCGTTGTTCCCTGCGATTGCTCGTTTCCGGCATAATCAACCGGTTTGGCAACAAAGCTATGATTGCCTTGACGCAGTGGTACTGTCGGCTCGACACTCCATGACCCGTCACTATTGACCTTACCCGTTCCGATCAATGTGCCATTGTCATAAAGATTGATTTTTTCCACTTTTGTCGGGTCAACCGAATTGGCAGCACCTTTTAATGTCGGACGGCTGTCATCAGTGGTTGTACCCTTTTCAATTGTGCCGGTTTTCGGCAACTGGTCGTCAAAAAGATCAAGGCCACTTTCATTGATTACAGGTGGCGGTGTTGTCGTAACATCCAGGCCGAAACCGGAAGATTCTTGTCCAAGATTTCCCGCTTCATCGGTGATAACGCCTCTAAACTCGTGATAGCCGTCATCAAGATGGTCTTTTGCCGTGCCTCCGGGTATTCCCTTGACGTCGAACTTCCAATTGCCCGAGCCATCAACTTTTGCCGTGCCGATTGTTACCCAATCGTCACCGATTTTGACCTGCACAGTGACATAGTCACCAGGCTTCATGCCCGATGTATGACCAATCAAAGTCGGCGTATTATCATTGGTTGCTTCACCATTGGAACGGCTCTTCGATCCACCTTCCTCATTGACATCATCAATAAAGCTGTCAATCACAATCTGATAGTCGCCACCGATCGGCGCAGTCTTGTCGATTGCAACATCCTGAGCCGGACCTTCTTTGACATTGCCCGCGTCGTCAACAACGCGCCCGTAAACCTTGTGGACACCTTCAGAAAGATGAGTGTTGGAATGGTCATAATACCAGTAACCGTCAGTCTCGTCATAGGTGGCGTCATACCATGTGCCGTCAATATTGACCTGAACCTTGTAGCCGGCAGGCAATTTCTCATTAACACCGAATTTGAAAACAAGACTGTCATCGCCGGTCTTGAAATCGCTATCGCTTAAACCCCGATCTTCATTAATCGAAACAAGTCTTGTCGTCTCGGTCGGTGCATCTGTCTTCACCGTCAGATCATATTCAGTATATTTTTCGCTGTCGACGCCAAGCTTGTTGGTTGTCTGGAGCTTGAAATGATGGGCACCGGGAAGAAGCTCGTCAACCGTGCATACCCATTGATGATCATTACCGATAGTGGCCGTACCGATCTTGACCAGTTTGCCATCAATCTCGTCATAAATGGTCACGGTATCGCCGGGATTACCCTCGCCATAAAATGTCGGCTTGG
>NZ_JACFSQ010000002.1:0-460657 GCF_016100335.1 Bartonella sp. W8167 | reverse complement strand
AACCGGACTGCTCCCCTCCCATTGCGCCATACCAGATAGTCGGCCCCGCGCAGTTCATCAGCAATGTCTTCTATAGGTTTCAATCCCTTGACGATTGCAGGAGTCCCGTCTGGCAATGAAACTTTCCAAACGAGGCTGGAAAAGGTGTCCGCAATGAGAACAGGTTGCGAAACGTGCCAATGAGCAGGAAAAACAGGCGGCATGAACATCAACCCCAAGTCAGAGGGTCCAATCGCAGATAGAAGGCAAGGCGTTCGCGGTCGGGGGCTTCGATCCCCAATACATTGAATAGGACAGCGAAGGCGCGCTCTGCTTCATCTGGCGCTGCCCAGTTCTCTTCGGCGTTAGCAATCATGAGTGCCAAATCGGCATAGCGATCTGCTGTTCCGAGCCGCCCAAGGTCGATCAGACCCGTGCATTGAAGAGTTTTAGGGTCCACCATGAAGTTCGGCATGCAGGGATCACCATGGCAAACAACCATATCGGTGCGCTCTTGGTCGAGCCGCACCGGTAGCTCTCGTTCGACACGAGCCAAAAGATCGAGCTGCGGCGTACTCTTGTCCTCGTCCGGTAAGAAGTCGGGATTGACGGCATTGCGGGACACCACATCAACGGCGCGTCCGAACATTCGCGACAGCCTGCGCTCAAACGGACATTGATCAACCGATAGGCTGTGAACAGCGCCAAGTTGCTGCCCCATTGACGGCCACGCTTTGAGCAAATCCGCTCCAGACAGATCAGCCGCCGGTACTCCCGGAATTGCCGTTATCACCAAGCATGCACCCTCCTGTTCCTCCTGCCAGTTGATGACCTCGGGGCAAGCCACACCTCGACCTTTGAGCCAAATGAGGCGGTCACGCTCTCCAGCGAGCTCACCGCGGCGGGAAGCAGGTGCGATTTTCGCGAAGGCATGCCCGTCACCACGTCGAAAAACAAAATCACCAGATTCTCCGCCTCTGACAGGCAACCAGTCAGAATGCGATTCACCAAAAAAAATATTAGTTCGATTCAATGGAGGTTCCTTCAGTTTTCTGATGAAGCGCGAATATAGAGAAATATCCCTAATGTGCAGTTAACGAATTCTTGCGGTTTCTTTCAGCGCCGCCAATACCGCCAGCCCGTCGCGCAAGGGGCGCGGCTCGTGTGTGCGGATGAAGTCAGCTCCACCTGCGGCGGCGGCAAGCTCTGCAGCGAGTGTCGCGGCCCCGACATCCCCCGGACCACGGCCTGTGAGCGCGCGCAGAAAGGATTTGCGCGAAACAGACAGAAGCACCGGCAAATCGAAGCGCAGCCGCAATTCATCGAACCGCGCCAGCACCGAGAGCGAGGTTTCGGGAGCAGCCCCCAGAAAAAACCCCATGCCGGGATCAAGGACAAGGCGGTTGCGTTTGATACCGGCACCCGTCAGCGCCGCGATGCGCGCGTCAAAGAACGCCGCAATGTGATCCATGATGTCGCCAGCGGGTGCCTCGCGCCGATCTGCCTGCCCGTCTTGCACCGAATGCATAACGACGAGTTTGGCAGATGATTTCGCCAATTGCGGATAGAACGCAGCGTCTGGAAAACCGCGAATATCATTGAGATAGGCCACACCACGCGACAAGGCATAGGCTTGCGTCGCGGGTTGATAACTGTCGAGCGAGACGGGAATGCCATCTGCCTTGAGCGCGTCCAGCACCGGCGCGATACGCGCGATTTCTGTGTCGGACGAAACAGGCGCGGCGTCGGGATTGCTGGATGCCGGACCGAGGTCGATCACATCTGCCCCCTCGGCCATCAGCTTACGCGCCTGCGCAATGGCTGCGTCTGGCGCCAGATACCGGCCTCCATCGGAGAAACTGTCCGAGGTTATGTTGACGATGCCGAAAATGATGAGCGATTTATTCATGGGGGCTTCTATAATAATAATAATCGAGCATGAGTATCATACGGATGCTCGGGTCGAAAGGGAATCCCCAGGCGAGTAACCTGTTTGCGGTGATCCATTAGCTGCAGGAGCAGAAGAGCATACATCTGGAAGCAAAGCCAGGAAAGCGGCCTATGGAGCTGTGCGGCAGCGCTCAGTAGGCAATTTTTCAAAATATTGTTAAGCCTTTTCTGAGCATGGTATTTTTCATGGTATTACCAATTAGCAGGAAAATAAGCCATTGAATATAAAAGATAAAAATGTCTTGTTTACAATAGAGTGGGGGGGTCAGCCTGCCGCCTTGGGCCGGGTGATGTCGTACTTGCCCGCCGCGAACTCGGTTACCGTCCAGCCCAGCGCGACCAGCTCCGGCAACGCCTCGCGCACCCGCTGGCGGCGCTTGCGCATGGTCGAACCACTGGCCTCTGACGGCCAGACATAGCCGCACAAGGTATCTATGGAAGGAAACTCGGTATTATCGGTCTCGGTCGCATTGGAACAGCGGTTGCGCGCCGCGCCAAAGCATTTGGTCTTTCGATCCACTATCATAATCGCGCCCGCGTTAGCGAAAAAATTGAAGAACAGCTGGACGCGACCTATTGGGCCGATCTTGATGATATGTTGAAGACGATTGACATTCTTTCAATCAATTGCCCGCTCACCGAGAACACCTACCATCTCCTTTCAGCTGAACGTCTTGCTTTGATGCAGGAAACAGCCTACGTCGTTAACACGGCTCGGGGTGAAATTATTGAGGAAAATGCCCTCGCCCGACAGATAGAAAATGGCAAACTTGCCGGCGCAGGCCTTGATGTCTTCGAAAAAGAACCGAATTTCAGTCCGTCGCTCGCCAAATTGGCAAAGCAAGGCAAAGTAGTGCTTTTGCCGCATATGGCGTCTGCAACAGTCGAAAGCCGGATTAATATGGGGGAAAAAGTCATCATCAATATCAGAGCTTTTATCGACCACCATCGTCCACCCGATCGTATTATCCCTGAAAAATTGCGTAGCTGATTCGTTTTTTAGTGAAACTTTGACTTTTTTAAAAAGCGGTTTTGTTAAGAATTTACGGCACTCGATTTGACGCGTCTTATAAGCGGTATAGCTTGAAAACACTTGAGTTCAGTGACCTATGTTTTGTTGCTTACCGGTTTTAAAACTGATTATGTTTTGTTTTTTTCCGTTAAGCCAACTTCACAAAAGCCATCAGCTTTACATGTCATCAAATTCCCGAAGTGGACTATCTTCGATTTTCAAAAAAATGGAGGATTGAAAGACCCTTTGGAAAAGGCTTTTTCGACAAGTTTTGTTGTTTTTCACGAACGGGTCATTGAAGAATTTTGTCCGGAAGCCGGAAAAGAGTGGTTTTAACTCTTTTCCGAGGTGCAATGTTTTTTTCATTATGAGTCGTGAAATTTTTGAAGTTCAAAGCCGTTATTTTATCGTTTTTGTTTTTTGATAACGCTTTATACCTTCTCGCTTTTTAAGTAGCCTCAACGTGTGGGGACTGGTGTTTCACCGCTATAGTCGTAAAAACCGCGGCCACTTTTGCGCCCCAACCAGCCGGCTTCGACATATTTTATCAATAACGGGCAAGGACGATATTTCGAGTCTGATAAGCCTTGATGCAAAACATGCATAATAGCAAGGCAGACATCAAGCCCGATAAAATCGGCAAGTTCCAATGGACCCATCGGATGATTGGCCCCGAGTTTCAAAGCTGTATCAATTGCATTGACATCTCCCACACCCTCATAAAGAGCGTAGATCGCCTCGTTAATCATCGGCACCAAGACACGATTGACGATAAAGGCCGGAAAATCTTCTGTAACCGTAAAAGTTTTGCCGATTGAAGTGACAAAATCGCAGATTGTCGAATAGGTCTCTTCGCTGGTCGCGATGCCGCGCACCACTTCAACAAGCTTCATTTGTGGTACCGGATTCATAAAATGCGTGCCAATGAATTTTTCCGGCCGGTTTGTGGTTGCAGCAAGACGGGTAATCGAAATGGTCGAGGTGTTGGTGGCCAGAATGGTTGCAGGCGCAAGATTTTCGCATAGACTGATAAAAATATCCCTTTTGATATTTTCATCTTCGCTTGCAGCTTCAATGATAAGATCGGCATTTTTCAACTCGTCGATAGTCAATCGGGTTGAAAGCTTTTCAATTGTTTGAAGCCGGTGTTGTTCACTCATTTTTCCGGCTTTAACGAGATGGGCAAGATTTGATTTGATCGTCGAGATGGCATGTTCAACCTGTTCGGCCGAAATATCGTAAAGAAGAACCTTAAAACCGGCAGTCGCAACAGTTTGGGCAATTCCTCCACCCATTTGCCCTGCTCCGACGATAGCGACCGTCTTTATCATGCGCTGGTTCCTCCTCTAGCGATTCTTTCCCGGCACCCATAATACATCATTTTTACCACAATCATTAGCATAACGGGCAGCAACAAACAGAAAATCCGAAAGCCGGTTAATATAGCCCAGAACATCTTTGCTGACATTTTCCTGTTCGCTTAATGCAACAATAGCCCGTTCGGTACGTCTTGCGACGGTGCGGGCCAGATGTAGATAGGCGGATGCTTTGGACCCGCCTGGTAAAACGAAGGATTTCAAGGGCGAGAGTTTTTCATTCAGCCTGTCGATTTCATCCTCAAGCCGTTTCGTCTGGGTGGAAAGAACACGCAAATCTGTTTTATTTTCGCTTTCTTGCGGGGTTGCAAGATCGGCTCCGAGATCGAACAGATCATTTTGTATTTCTTCAAGCATTTTGTCGAGATCGCTTACGGTTTCGAGACGGGCAAGTCCGATTGTTGCATTGGTTTCATCAATCGAGCCATAAGCATCAACGCGCAAATCGGCTTTCGAGCGCCGCGGGCCATTAACAAGACCTGTTGTTCCATCATCACCAGTACGCGTGTAGATTTTATTGATTTTGACCATTTTGGACTCCTCGAGAAATCGTCTGTCTCATTTAAAAATATAGATAGATTGGCTTGTGGCAAAGTCCATTAAAGTTGAGTAACATTATCAAATGACGGGAAAACACTGAAATAGCTGTTGTAGCGCTTGTATAGATTGCGTTCTCAATTAAAATAATTTTATACAGATAATCTGTGCGATCAGCCTAATATATTGAGGTTGATTAACGGGAAAGACATTGATTTGAAGCCGAGACCCTTACGCTTTTGTTGGCGCATTTTATATAACGCTGTCAGCCACTATTTCCGTGATTCTGGCAGCGCTTTTGCCAGTCATATAGCTTTGTCCGGTTTGATGGCGCTGTTTCCTTTCCTGATTTTTGCAACATCACTTGCGAGTTTTATCGGGGCACGTGCCTATACCCAGCAAAGCGTCAATGCGCTTTTGAAAATGTTGCCTGATGCAATTGCCGGACCAATTGTCAAGGAAGTTGTCAATGTCATGACCATTCAGCGCGGTGGTTTGTTGACCATTTCGGTTATCGGAACTGCCTATTTTGCTTCAAACGGCGTGGAAGCATTGCGAACCGCGCTTAATCGTGCCTATCGCGTGGTCGATAGGCGCAGCCTGTTTTTTTGCCGGTTTCAAAGTTTGTTTTTTGTCATCGTCGGCACGATAGGATTGATGGTTATCAGTGTTCTTCTGGTGCTGGCACCACTTGTTATCAATATTCTTCAACATGATTATCCGGTTATCGGCCAATATGTCGGCACAATCCGCTTCTGGCGTTATGCCATTGCAGTTGTTGTCCTGTTAATCAGTCTGTTGATTGCCCATAAATGGCTTCCTGCGGGAAAGCGGAAATTGGCCGATATTTTGCCGGGAATTGGTGTAACTATGGTGGTTTGGGTCTTGGCCTCGATGTTATTTGCACAATATCTGGCAACATTTGCCAATTATGTTTCCACTTATGCAGGGCTCGCCTCGATTATGGTGGCAATCATTTTCCTCTATATGTTAAGTGCCATTTTTATTCTCGGTGGAGAAATCAACGCAGCCATTATGTTTTATCGTAACCGCCAGCAACAGCCTGGCCAATTGGTGCGCTCTATAGAACAGAACAAGGAAAAAGAAGAAGGGCTGAAACAGCAAAACGATGACAGACAAACCGATTATAAAGTTGTTTCTTGATGGCGATGCCTGTCCTGTCAAAGCTGAAGCCTATCGGGTAGCCGAACGCTATCATATCAAAACGTTTATTGTCTCGAACAGCTTCATGAGAATACCGAACGAGGATTTTCTTGAGGCTGTTATTGTCGATCAAGGGCTCAACAAGGCAGACGACTGGATTGCAGAAAAAGCCGATGAGGCCAGTATTGTTGTCACCAATGATGTGCCGCTTGCCGATCGTGTGGTCAAAAAGGGGGCAGTTGCTATTTCGCCTACCGGCCGGCTCTTTGATGCAGCCTCAATCGGTGCGGCATTGGCTACCCGCAATTTGTTTGAAAATTTGCGGGAAAGCGGTGTCGTAACAGGCGGTCCACGCCCGTTTTCCGGACGTGACCGTTCGGCATTTCTGGGGGCAATCGATCTCGCCGTGCAACGAAAAAAACGTCAAGGTTTTGAGCCTGATTTTAGCAAAAAACGGCTTTGACCGGTTTGCAACCGGTCAATTTCATATCGTGATTATTTTTTAAGTATTGTCGACAATAGAAAGCGGATGATTAGTCTTTTTTATCGACTTCTATTGCAGCTTTCATCAGTTTTTCCGAATCGGCATTGCTCCATGGTGCCGAACCGTTATAGGAAGCGAGCAAACATCCGTTTTTATCAATCAACATGGTGATCGGAAGTCCCATAGCGAGCCCCTGTTTGCGTACTTCGTTAAAAACATCCATGGATTGGTCGCGATAGAAAACAATATTGTCGGCTTTGATGGTTTTCAAAAAGTCTTTCACTTTTTCGTCGGTAGCTGTTTTATCAATGTTGATAGCCATGACATCGAATGCGTCATTGCCGAGGGAGCGTTTAAGATTGGCAAGTTCCGGCATTTCACTGCGGCAGGGTACACACCAGCTTGCCCACAGGTTGACAAGCAGGGTTTTGCCGGAAAATTCTGCCAATGTATGATCTTTGCCCGCTTCATCCTTGAAGTTGAGTTTGGCTGCATCATAAGGTTCGTCTGCAAAACGCATATTCTTGAAAAAACCATTTGCCGCTTGTTTGAGCTTGTCAATTTTTTCAGGTTTGACGGTGCAGGAAGATGCCGCGTCGGCATGGGCAACAGAAATCAGCGAAGGAAAAGAGTAAACTTGGTTGTCAGACCCCATCATTATCGCGTATATGCTCAGTGCACCAAGTGTAGTTGTGGCAATTATTTTCCGGATTTTACCGGAAAATTTTGCTTTTTCGAGAATTCTTGCAACCATTTTTTCGTCCTTTCGATGGGGGCTAACATATATGAAGAACAATGGATCAAGCAACCAGATGTGGGGCGGCCGTTTTGCCTCGGGTCCGGCAGCCATCATGGAAGAGATCAACGCTTCGATCGGCTTTGATAAAAAACTTTATAAAGAAGATATTAAAGGTTCGTCGGCACACGCCGCTATGTTGGCTGCGCAAGGCATTATATCGGCGGCCGATTATGACGAGATCGAAAAAGGCTTGAAAACCATTCTTGCCGAAATCGAGAGCGGCAAATTTGTCTTTTCGCGCAAGCTTGAAGATATTCATATGAATATTGAAGCCCGCCTTGCCGAACTGATTGGTCCGGCCGCAGGAAGACTCCACACTGCCCGCTCGAGAAACGACCAGGTCGCTTTGGATTTTCGGCTCTGGGTCAGGGAAGAAACCGACAAGACAATACAGTCAATCAGACATCTGATTGAAACATTGCTCGATCGCGCCGATCAGGAAGTTGAAACACTTATGCCGGGCTTTACGCATTTGCAGGTTGCCCAGCCGATTACTCTTGGTCACCATTTAATGGCCTATGTCGAAATGTTCGGTCGCGATTTGTCGCGTATGCATGATGCACGTGAAAGGATGAACGAATCGCCTTTGGGGGCAGCCGCCCTTGCCGGTACAAGCTTTCCTACTGATCGTTTCATGACAGCAAAGGCTTTGGGTTTCAGGGAGCCAACAAGAAATTCGATCGACAGTGTGTCCGATCGTGATTTCGCGCTGGAATTTTTAAGTGCAACAGCTATTTGCGCAATCCATCTTTCGCGCCTTGCCGAAGAGATTGTTATCTGGTCAACGGCACAATTCAACTTTATCCATTTGCCTGATTCTTTTTCGACCGGTTCATCCATTATGCCGCAAAAGAAAAATCCGGATGCGGCAGAACTTGTTCGTGCAAAGACCGGACGGATTAACGGATCACTGATTGCTTTATTGACCATTATGAAAGGTTTGCCGCTTGCCTATTCAAAAGATATGCAGGAAGACAAAGAGCAGGTTTTTGATGCTGCCCAGTCGCTCGAATTATCGCTCGCCGCAATGGCAGGTATGATTGGCGATCTTGAGGTCAATCGCGACGTTATGAAAAAAGCTGCCGGTTCCGGTTATTCGACTGCAACCGATCTTGCTGACTGGCTTGTTAGAAAATTGGGTCTGCCATTTCGTGAAGCCCACCATATCACCGGTCACGCAGTGGCTTTGGCTGAAAAGAAAAAATGTAATCTTTCCGATTTGACTTTGGAAGATTTGAAGACTGTTTATCCGGATATCACGGAAGACGTTTTTGATGTCCTAAGCGTTGAAAAGTCTGTTCAAAGTCGCAAAAGTTATGGTGGTACCGCTCCGCAAGAAGTGCGTCGCCAAATCGACTATTGGAAAAAACGCCTTGCCAAAGCCTGAATTTGAACGCTACACAAAGAATAGATTGAATGGGAATAGATTTAAAATAGTTCGGAAAGAGCGTAACGCTTGCTATTTTTAAATGGGACAAGCTTTTTGGAAAGAGACGCGATCATGAAAAAAACTCTGGCCGGTTTGATGATTGTCACAATCTGTGGCGTGGCCTTGGCCGGTTGCGGACGCAAAGGTCCGCTTGAACCGCCGCCATCCACAATGGTTGAAGATGCAAACGGTAACATGGTTCAAAAACCCAAGGTCGATAAGCCGTTTATCCTCGATCGCTTGATTAAACAGAGGCATTAATTGCAGCCATTCCAATATCGTAACGGCTTTCTACATGCAGAAGATGTAGCGATTGCCGATATAGCAAAAAAATTAGCAACGCCTTTTTATTGCTATTCGGCTACAGCCATTCAGCAACAGTTTGAACAGTATCACCATGCGTTTGCCGACACCAATGCGCTTGTTGCCTTTGCGCTGAAAGCCAATTCCAATCAGGCGGTTTTGAGCTTGCTTGCAAAAAAAGGAGCAGGTGGTGACGTCGTGTCGGGCGGGGAACTGCGTCGCGCACTCAAGGCGGGTATTCCTGCCGACAAGATAGTCTATTCCGGTGTCGGGAAAACCGTTGAAGAAATCGATTTTGCTCTTGGTCATGATATCCACTGTTTCAATGCCGAATCGGAACCCGAATTACAGCAGTTATCCGCACGCGCTGTTGCAATGGGGAAAAAAGCACGTGTTTCCTTGCGCATCAATCCCAATGTCGACGCCAAGACACATCAGAAAATTGCCACCGGAAAGTCGGAAAACAAGTTCGGTATTCCTATTGCGGTTGCACGTGAGGTTTATGAACGGGCAGCAAAACTCCCGGGTCTCGATGTCCATGGAGTTGACGTCCATATCGGTAGCCAGATTTGCGAGTTGCAGCCGTTTGACGATGCTTTTTCACTTGTTGCCGATTTTGTCCACGTTCTGCGGGATGAGGGGCATGATATCCGTCATGTCGATGTCGGTGGTGGACTTGGTATCGTCTATCGCAAGGATAATATGCCCCCGCCTTCGCCGGCCGAATATGCAGATATTGTCAAAAAACATTTTGCTTCACTCAATGTCCAGATCATTATGGAGCCAGGGCGTAATATCGTCGGCAATGCCGGTATTCTGGTAACCTCTGTCATCTATATAAAACATGGGGCAGGAAGAAATTTCGTTATTGTCGATGCGGCAATGAACGATCTGATCCGCCCGACTTTATACGATGCCTGGCACGACATTGTACCGGTAAAAGAGCCAAGGCAGAATGATGTGCCAATGAAGGCCGATATTGTTGGTCCGGTTTGCGAAACGGGCGATTACATGGGGTTGGGTCGCTTTCTTCCCTCGCCAAAAGCCGGTGATTTATTGGCTGTCTGCAGTGCAGGAGCTTATGGTGCAGTTATGGCAAGCACCTATAATACACGTCTTTTGGTTCCCGAAGTTTTGGTGTGTGACAAGCGTTTTGATATCGTTCGCCCGCGTATTTCGTATGAGGAAATGATCGGGCTTGATCGGGTGCCCGAATGGGTAGAAAATTCTTGATATCAGGCTCGCTGGTTTTCAGCTAAAATCGGCGAGACATTTTTGGCAAAGGGTTTTGTCTTTGCTGTTTTATTGCAATGATAAATCGAATCGATGCGAAGGGAAGAACTTAAACCTTGCTGAACGATGAGCGCACTTTCCGGTTTCGACTGGCGGCACTTGCCAAAGCAAGAGCTGTTGCTTGGTGTGTTCTGACATTTGAACGCGTGTGGCCACGTATCATTACATGCGTTCTTGTATTGTTGGTTTTGTTGTCGCTCACATGGTTTGGTGTTTTCAATTACCTTTCCTATTGGCCGCATGTGATTGTGCTTTGGGTACTGCTTTTTATAGCAATCGGTTCGCTGTTTTTTATTTCCGGTTTTCATTTTCCTTCCCGAAAGGACATCGACCACCGGATTGAACAGGCAAGTGGCCTGAAAAACCAGCCTCTCGAAACGCTTTATGATGCGCCGGTCAATGATGACAACAATGCTTTTGTCAAAGCTCTTTGGGCCGAACATCAGCGCCGTATGGCAAGTGCCCTTAAAAACCTGAAAACAGGCGCACCGGAAACAGGGATTACGCGATTTGATCCGCTGGCATTGCGGGCGCTGGTGGTGCTTTTTACGGTAACAGCGTTTGCCTATTCTTCAGGCACGTCAGGCGGAAGGATTGCTGATCTTTTTGATTTTTCCCAACCTGTCAATTTGTCGAAAATGCGAATGGATGCATGGGTAACACCGCCGCCTTATACCGGCGAAGCGCCTATCTATCTGACAGAAGGCAATCTTTCGAACGCCAAAGTTCCGGAAGGAAGCAAGGTAACTATCCGTTTGGTTGATGGCGGAGATGCAACACTGAAATTGCGCGATAATCAAACCCGAAAAATGGTAAATATCGGTGCTCTCGACGAAGGAACACACAGAAGCAATAGCAAGACGTTCGAGACCACTCTTTCTTCATCGGGAGATATGACATTAAGAACCCGCCACTATGAAAAGAACTGGCATTTTGATGTTGTTGCCGATCATGCGCCTACTATCAGGCTTACCAAGGAACCGGGACGTATTCTCAATGGTTCGCTGGAACTCGATTATGCGCTTGATGATGATTACGGGGTAGAGAAAGCTTACGTGGAAATATCGCCTACATCCGCTATCAAGGAAACCGGTCACCCGCTTTATGATGCACCGGAAATCAAATTGATGATTCCGCGCGGCGGCAAAGGTGATGCGCGCACCGTGCAGGATGTCAGCACCCATCCGTGGGCAGGTTCGGAAGTGCGGTTAACACTCGTTGCAGAAGACGGCGCTGGTCATCAGGGAAGAAGCGAAACGCGTACGATGACATTGCCGCAAAGAAATTTCGGCAATCCGCTTGCCCGTGCAGTGGTTGAACAACGCCGGATATTGGCACTTAATACGCTTTCTCGCGATCATGTACTTGATATGTTGTCGGCTCTCACTTTGCGGCCAGAAGATACGATTAACAATTTTTCCCATTATCTGGCATTGCGTAGCATCTGGACCCGACTTCATCTGGCAGAAACCGATGAAGATTTGAAGAATGTTGCCGATTTTATGTGGCAAACAGCAATCGGTATCGAGGGAGACAACGTCAATCAGGCAGAAAAGAACTTGAAGGCAGCCGCGGCAGCCTTGCGGGATGCTTTAAGAAATGGCGCTTCTCCTGAGGAAATCGAACGTCTGACTGACGCCTTGCGTCAGGCAATGAATGATTATATTGCCGCACTTGCCGAACAGCAACAAAACGATGGCCTTGGCCAAAAGCCTTCTCAACAGGCACAAAATCTCTCACCGGATGAACTTGCCCGAAAACTCGAACAGCTTGAGGATATGGCCAAGTTGGGAAACCACAGTGCAGCTGAACAGCTTTTAAACGAACTTGAACAGCTCATGGATAATCTTCAGGTCAATCGCGGGAACGGCGGTTCGGGAGAAGCCGGAAACCAGATGGAGGAGATGCAAAAGCAGCTTGATAAGCTTGGCGACTTGATGCGCAGGCAACAAGAGACTTTAAATGATACCCATAAACTTGAAGATGAGCGTGAGCGCGGGGAAAAAACACCCGAAGAATACCGCAAAGACCTTGATGGATTAAAAAAACGGCAAGATGATCTTGAGCAGGAATTGAAAAAATTCGGCAAAGACTTATCCGATAAAGGCTTGAAATCCGGTGACGGATTGAAAGATGCCGAAAATAAAATGAATAAATCGGGCCAGTCGCTTCAGCAGGGGGATGCGGGTGGCTCTGCCGATCAACAGTCGCAAGCTTTGGATGCGATGCGCAATGGGGCGGGGGAACTGATGCAGGAAATGCAGCAGGCCATGAAGAAAAATGGCGAAAAAGACGAAAATGGCGATGCAGCTGCAAAAGATCCTCTCGGGCGTAAACTGGGATCGGCAGGACATCAGTCGGAAAAGAACGGAATTCCTCAAGAAAGCGATATGCAGCGTGCCCGTCGCATTCTTGATGAAATCCGGAAAAAATTGGGGCAATCCGCATTGCCTGAAAATGAAAAAGATTATCTTGAACGCTTGTTGAAGTTTGATTGACGAACCTCTTGATGCCGGCTCCGCTGACAGATAGAGGCCATGCGATCAGGCGTTTTGCAATTGTTTCAATTATCGCTAATTCAGGCGGTTTCTTGGGGGCAGAATTTCTTTGAGAGCAAAGTATTTTCGCCTGTGATGCGGAACGCAGACGATCTAACGCTTTGCGTATATTCAAAATAATTTTTAAACCGGGAAACTATATATCGCAAAAACCGGAAAGTTGGCGAAAATGTTAGCCAACAAATTAAGCGGAAATATTTTATTTTTAAAACTCGAAAAACATTTTCGGGCATCGAATCCAATAAAAATTCAGCCTTATTCATAAACGTCGGAATTTTGTTCAAGACGTTATAAGACCGATCAATTCACTGAATTTTAAAAATCCTTGTTTCTTCATGATTAAAATGTTTATTCCGCAAAATTCAATGGTTCCATTACATTTCCAGTCTTTATCTGCTTTTTGTGATGAAGGTCGTTCAGAACGTTGTTTTATATTTTCATCGGCAATCCAGCTTGCCCATCTGTTAAACTAAACTATGTTTAAAGACAGAATTTAAATAACCAAGAGGATTTTTAATATGAAGAAATTGGTAGTGGCCTTATGTATTTCTTGTGCTTCAATTTGCTATGCAGCAGCTCAAAGTGAAAACAGTCGCGTGACAGATATGGCAAAAACCGCAGCCTCGACTGCCTCGCAAGCTTTATCAGCATCTTCATCAGCTTTGGATAAAGTCAATGAATCCATGATGAAAAACATGTCTATCAAAATGAGCGGCAATGCAGACGTCGATTTTATTAAAATGATGCTTGCCCATCATCAGGGTGCCGTCGATATGGCAGAAGTTGAATTGAAATACGGAAAAGATCCGGAGGCACGCAAGCTTGCTGAAACGATTATTGCGGCCCAACAGAAAGAAATAAGCCAAATGCAGGATTGGCTTAAGGTCAATGATAAGCAATAAATTACCCGAACGTGGTTATAGCTGGAGAAGAATATTGTTTGACGCATTTAATACGTCGCTTCTCCAGTAATAACCGGTTTCGGTAACGATTTCGGAAAAAGTTCGACTTGTTCAGGCTAACTGCGATTTGGATAGTCATTGTTCATTATTTTGTCGGCTCATTTACCGAACCGGTGGTGCACGTCGCCTTTGACGCGGGAAAAGAGCAGACTATTAATCCCAGCTTTTCATTCTGTTGTAACGTCCTGCCCGTTTCCTTTGTTATTCGAATGATTATTACCGATAAGCGTAAGGTTGAATGCTGCACTTGAGGCTTGATCGGGGCGAAATCAATCAAGGCCTTCAAAGAGCTGGGTAGACAAATATCTTTCAGCAAAATCCGGAATGATAATGACGATGTTTTTCCCTTTGTTTTCCGGACGCTTGCCAACCTCGACAGCGGCTGTCAATGCAGCGCCGGCAGAAATGCCAACCGGAATTCCTTCCAGATGGGCTAGATCCCGCGAATTCTTGAATGCATCGTCATTTGAAACAGTTACAATCTCGTCGATGATTTTTGTATTGAGTATCTTTGGTATGAAACCCGCTCCGATACCTTGAATTTTGTGTGGACCAGGTTGTCCACCCGATAAAACCGGCGAATCTTTCGGCTCTACCGCAACGATTTTAAAATCGGGTTTACGTCTTTTTATCACTTCACCAATTCCGGTAATAGTGCCGCCTGTACCAAAACCGGCAACCAGAAAGTCGACATTACCATCAGTATCATTCCAGATTTCTTCAGCTGTTGTCTGGCGGTGGATTTCCGGATTCGCCGGATTTTCAAACTGTTGGGGAATAATAGCGTCCGGATTTTCGGCGGCTAACTCTTCGGCTTTGGCAATAGCACCTTTCATTCCCTTAGCGCCTTCCGTCAATACCAGTTCGGCACCAAGAAACTTCAACAATTTGCGTCGCTCGATTGACATGGTTTCCGGCATTGTCAAAATCAGCTTGTAACCTTTAGCAGCTGCAACAAAAGCAAGTGCAATACCGGTATTGCCGGATGTCGGTTCGATTAGAACAGTTTTACCGGGATGGGCTTTTCCCTGTTTTTCAAGTGCCTCGATCATAGCAAGTCCGATGCGATCTTTGACACTTGCCAATGGATTGAAGAATTCAAGTTTTGCCAAAAGGTTGGCTTTTACACCTTTATTTTTGGCAAAATGGTCGATGCGGACAAGTGGCGTGTTTCCGATCGTCTCCAATACAGAATTATAAACGATGCCACGTCCTTTTTTCCCTGAATGTTTATCCGCCATGACCGGTCTCCCTGAATAATTGTCGTGAAATTTTTCAAGCAGAACGGTTTTTTCGCGCTCCCGCTTGCTTATTATCAGGATAGAGCCAAATCATAGAATGATATAGCTAAAATATGTCATTCATCCGTATGGATTAAAATAATATTCTAATAATAATAATGATTATGGAATAATTTATAAAACCGGAAAGAAGGGCGCTGTCCATTTTTTAATGAACATTCCTCTTCTCTCCAGCTGTTGAAGTGATAATTCTAATAACTGCTTGCCTGATCGAGCGTATCGATATCGTTCTTGCTCAGATTAATCATGGTCGCTTTGACGAGGCTATAAAGTTGGTCAATCTTTGTCGCACTGGCAATAGGGGCAGTAACAGCCGGTTTAGCTATAAGCCATGCAAGGGCAATTTCAGCCTGTGTTACGTTATGCTTTTCACTAATTGTATCAAGGGCTTCCAAAATCCGCATTCCGCGAGGGGTCAGATATTTTTCTACACGCGAACCACGCTTATGCCCCGCAAGGTCTTCTTTCGAGCGATATTTTCCTGAAAGAAAACCGGATGCCAGACTGTAATAGGTTATAACGCCCATACCGTATTTCTGCGCTGTATCGGCAAGTGGTCCTTCAAAGGATTGCCGGTCATAAAGGTTATATTCGGGTTGCAAAGTCTGATAGCTTGGAAGATTGTTATTCTTTGCCGCTGTCATTGCTTGTTCGAGCTGTTCTGCCGTTATATTGGAACAACCGATGGCGCGGATTTTTCCCGCTTTCAACAATTTGCTATAGGCTTCCAGTGTTTCTTCAAAAGGGGTTTCGGGGTCAAACCAGTGCGATTGATAAAGATCTATAAAATCGACGTGTAAACGGCGAAGAGAATCTTCAACCGCCTGTTCAATCCAGCGGGCAGAAAGACCTTTGTGCCCTGCTTCCCCCATATCCGAACCAACTTTGGTAAAAATATAGAATTTATCCCGCTTTGACGGATTTTGTTTCAACCAGTTGCCGATAATGGTTTCGGACTCACCCCCCTTATTTCCTTCAACCCATGTCGAATAGGCGTCGGCTGTATCAATGGCATTGAGTCCGCTTTCGGCAATTGCATCAAGCATGGTAAAAGACTGTTTCTCATTGAGTGTCCAACCGAAGACGTTGCCGCCAAAGACGAGTGGCACGATGTTGAAACCTGTATTTCCTAAAGCGCGATGTTTCATGAGACGTCCTTTCAATGGTTGTCTGTTATATCGAAACGTAGACGGTACGTTTGCGAAAACTCGTTTCTTAAGAGTAGTCACGTTTGTGAGTTGCTGAAAAGCGTTTCACGGGGTTTTGATGTTTTCATGCTTTTGTCAGATTTTAACCTTAAATTAACGATTTGTTTTTGTTATCGGGGCAGAGTTTGTTATTGTCATTTTCCGGAGAATGACGTGAACATCGAATGATCGGATGAAAATTCATGGGCAGTTTGAATCGTTTTATATCAGCCAAAACATTATTTCTGCCATGTTTCCTGATGCTTACGGGATGTGCAACCCAGGCGACAGCATGGACGGAAAAAATTACCACACAAAAAGTCGAGTTACCGACAGAATGTGCCGGTTGGCAAAAAATCAATGTGAAAACCAGAACGCGTTACTATATGATGAAAGACGACCAGCGTGCTCTCGTTGACATTGATGCGCATAATCTGCGTGGGAAAAATCTTGGTTGCTGGGACAGAAATGTGCAGCAGGCACAGCCGTCGCAGCCTCAAGTTCAAAACCAGCCTGTTCAGCAACAGTCATCTGTCGCAGCACCTGTCGCGTTACAATAGGTCGACCATACGATAAGCGGAGTAAGGACCTTATTTGGATATACTGACATTCAGATCCTTCTATCAAACACCACTTGGTGAAAAAGTTTTTTCAACCATTACAAACAAGCTCAACTTCAAGACTATCGATGTTGCGGGCGAACGTGTATTGGGGCTTGGCTATGTAACCCCCTATCTGGAATATTTACGCGGCCGCGCTGAACGATGCTTTGCTTTCATGCCGGCCCATCAGGGGGCCTGCGTATGGCCTTCGGCAGACGAAGTTGCCACAGCATTGGTATTTGAAGAGGATTTGCCATTACCGGATTCGGCAATCGACAGGATTATTCTTATCCATTCTCTGGAATTTGCTGAAAACGCGCGTGAAATGTTGAGTGAGATGTGGCGTGTTCTGGCACCAAATGGCCGGATTCTCATAGTCATACCCAATCGCCGCGGTCTTTGGGCGCGCAACGACCACACGCCTTTTGGCAGTGGCCAACCTTATAGTCGCCAACAATTATTACAATTATTGCATGAAACCAATTTCAGCGTGGTCAATATCGGTGAGGCACTCTATTTTTCACCATCCGGTGGTGCACTGGCACGCGGTTTTTCTGCAATCTATGAACCTTTGGCGCGCAACTTTTTCCCTTATTTTGGCGGCATTATTATTTGCGAAGCACAAAAACGCCTGTTCCAAGGGTTGCTGATACATCGTCGCCAATCCCGTCGTGTGTTTATACCGGCATTATCTCCACAAATCACCAATCGTAAATCGTTTCAACCTGCGGATATAGTCAGGAACAACCAGCATTGAAACGTCAATTGTTCAAGGAAAACGGTGCCAATCGGGTATCGAAACTTTAATGGCGCAAGTTCTGGCTTGGTAACAGCCAAGTTTTGAAGGTCGCGCTTTGCTATTTTCCCTGTAAACGGCCGGTATTTTATTAAAAATTTTGGTTATGAGGTTTGTTTACCAATCGGTATTTCGACCATGCCGAGGAATGTGCCAAGGAAGACGTGTTAAAACTTCACAGCACAATCAATCTCTTTGAGAAACGCTTTCAGCGGATTCGTAGTTTTATCGATTTCGAGGCGCCAAGGGGTGTTGAAAAAACCGCTTCAATCCTGCTGGACATCTTGCAAATGATTGATATTGCTTGCAAGTTCACGAATACGTTCGCTTACATAGTCATAAATATTCCGTGTTATTTCAGGAAACTCGTTTATCAAACGCAAAAAGACAGACCGATCAATTTTCAATGCTGTCGAATGGGTTTGCACAATGGCTGTAAATGGACGACTGACTTCGGTAATTAAAGCAAGCTCGTTGAGAAGTGCATTTTTATTGACGATATCAATCGGCTGGTCGGGATGATTTTGCCGGTAGAGATTGACTGTTCCCGATAGCACTACATAAGCGCTTTCAGCGGGATCTCCTTCTTTGAAGATTATTTCGCCCGCCGCAAATTCCTTGCGCTCGGCACCAAAAATCAACAAACGCAGCTGTTCTGTCGTCATCTTACTGAAAAAATCGAACTTCTTCAGTAAAGCAATGTCGTCGGTTATAGCCAACGAAAACTCCCTGTTTTATCGAACTGTCCCTATCCGGAAGGACAGTTCATTTTTTAAGGTTTCATCCGCATCTGTTTTTGCAAATCAGGTCGATCCGGATTCGCTTAAAACTCAAGGATTCAATCTATATCCGCCACTATCAGTTATCAATATCTGCGCATTGGCAGGATCTTTTTCGATTTTTTGGCGGAGGCGATAAACATGGGTTTCAAGCGTGTGCGTTGTTACACCCGAATTATAGCCCCACACTTCTTCCAGAAGCGTATCACGGCTGACAACACTATCACCTGCACGGTATAGGAATTTTATAATAGCTGCTTCCTTTTCGGTCAGGCGGATTTTGCTTCCTTTATCATCAATCAGCAATTTCTGCCCGGGTTTGAAGGTGTAAGGCCCTACCTGGAAGGTTGCATCTTCACTTTGCTCGTGTTGACGCAATTGGGCTCGAATACGGGCAAGAAGAACAGCAAATCGGAACGGCTTCGTTACGTAGTCGTTGGCGCCGGCTTCAAGACCGAGAATCGTATCCGAATCGGTATCATGGCCTGTGAGCATAATAATAGGTGCGCGAAACCCTTCCTGACGCAATTTCTTTACAGCTTCGCGCCCGTCAAGATCAGGCAGACCAATATCCATAATAATAAGGTCAACATTCCCGTTTCTTGCGGTTTCAAGACCTTTTGCAGCCGTACTTTCCTGAAGCACGTTGAATTCTTCGTGCATTTGTAGTTGCTCTACCAGAATAGAGCGCAGATCCTCGTCATCATCTACAATCAAAAGGGTGCGATCGGTCATTTTCTGTCCTTATAAAAAACGCTATCAAGCGTTATGTAATAATTGCAGTCACAATCACGAAAAACTGAACATCATGCAAGTGCCTTTAATCAGAAATCCGTTAAAAACACCAAAAATTGTTCCGTTTATTTTTGTGCGCAAGAAATGCGGTGTCACAACGCAAGGGATATTGGCAATTGGTCAATATCGTTTCCCCTGCGCGTTGGGTAGAAACGGTTTGACCACCCGAAAAAGGGAAGGAGACGGTTCAACACCCATTGCTGTCATGCCGATTCTCGGAGGGTTTAAAAAAAATAGCTTTCCTAACTTACCACATCATTTGCTGAAGCTCCACCATGTTAAACCATCTGATGGTTGGTGTGATCGGTCATGGGACACAAATTATAATCGTCCGGTGAGACTACCTTACAAAAATAGTGCTGAAAGGCTACGTCGCCGTGATGACCTTTACGACATCGTATTGATACCGGATTGGAATATCCGTCGCAGGATTCAAAACTGCGGCAGTGCCATTTTTTTTCATCTTGCACATCCGGATTTTTCGCCGACTGAAGGCTGTATTGCCGTTTCCAGACGTACAATGGAACGCATTTTACCCTTTATTTCACGCGGAACCAAATTGATAACCCTAGGGTCTATTACAAGATCTCAACCCGCACTTATCACTCGATAAAAAAACAATTCAATAAAAATGGGTCGGCGAGAAAATTGCGTGATTTATTAAGGAAAATCACCAAAGTCCAATCTCGAATCTGAATAGGAATAGCGAAAGGCTGTGACTTTCTTTCGTCTCTCGCCTCGTTAATTCCATGGGCCGAAAACGCACCTTTTGGCAAAAGTTACATCTTTCTTTAAAAACAACAAATATGATTTCCGTTTTGCCATTCTGTTTGTTGTCCTAATGAATTGGCGGGTGTCGAGAAATATTCTTGGGCTTATAAATTTGGCGTGGTTATCTAAAGATTGTGGAGAGTTGAGTAGGGCTATGACTTTTTCCCGTTTGAAGAGGTACCATCAGATTTTTATTTATCTATCGGACATGACCCGTAAAAATCGCAAGCGGTTCGGAGTTTGAGGCTTTTAAACGCGGACAGACGATGAAGATAGATAGCAGTGAATATTCATCGCCAAAATTTCAAAATTATCGGTCGGCTTTTCCGAGCTTATGAAAACAGGGTTTCGAATATTGGAAAATGAAAATATAAAAATCCATGTTTTCACGTGAAACATAGATTTTTACGTGAACATCATTGCAATGATCGCAATGTTTGTTTTTCTATCGCCATTAATAGAGCAAAGTTTACAAATTTCTGATCGCTATTTTTGCGAAAGTGAACGCCCGATTTCGAGATATTTATCCCAGCGTTCTCTTTTCAAGGTATCACCATCTTTTCCGGCCATACCTTTTAAGGCCGCTTCGATCACTTGGCCGGTTGCATCAATCGCTTCTTTTTTATTGCGATGGGCGCCACCGAGCGGTTCGGGAATAATACCGTCAATAATCTTCAGCTTATAAAGATCCTGTGCAGTAATATGCATAGCCGTTGCGGCATCTTTTGCGCGGGTAGCATCGCGCCACAAAATCGAGGCGGCTCCTTCGGGAGAAATAACCGAATAAATGGCGTGTTCAAGCATATAAACCTTATTGGCAGCAGCAATGGCTATAGCGCCACCCGAACCACCTTCGCCGATAATGACCGAGACAACCGGTACTTTCAGTCGCAAGGTTTCTGCCGTTGACTGGGCAATGGCTTCGGCTTGCCCACGTTCTTCAGCACTTACCCCGGGATAGGCACCGGCAGTATCGACAAGCGTGATAAGGGGAAGCGAAAAACGGTCGGCCAATTCCATAATACGTACGGCCTTGCGGTATCCCTCGGGACGGGCCGAACCGAAATTATAGCGCAAGCGCGATTGGGTGTCGTAACCCTTTTCCTGACCGAGGTAGGCAATTGCCTGACCGTTAAAACGGGCAAAGCCTGCCTGGATTGCTTCATCTTCGCCATATTTGCGGTCACCGGCTAGCGGTGTCACGTCGGTAAAAAGTTCGGCTGAATAATCAAGAAAATGTGGCCTGTCAGGATGGCGTGCAACCTGGGCTTTTTGCCAAGGTGTCAGTTTTTTATAAAGATCGCGCAAGGCTGTTTGTGCGCGCTCTTCCAGACGCGGGATTTCGTCGCCCATGTCAACACTGCCCTTTTCCTGGGCAATTTTTTTCAGTTCGAAGATTTGCCCTTCCAGATCGGCAACCGGCTTTTCGAAATCAAGGTAATTGTACATAGGCTCCAACTTTTGTCGTACTCTTCGGCTTTTTATCGTACCATTTTCAAGTTTATTGCAAGCTTTTACGGTTTCTTACAAAGCACATAACTTTTTTCTTTACTCTGCATGAGACCGCTCGGCAAGCGGATGATGCTCATTTACGAGACTTTGCAGCTTTTCTTCAAGAACATGGGTATAGATTTGTGTTGTTGATATATCGGAATGGCCGAGCAATTGTTGTACAACGCGTAAATCTGCACCATGTTGCAACAAGTGGCTGGCAAAAGCGTGTCTTATAACGTGCGGCGAAATGTTATGGGCGCTGATTCCGGCTTCAACAGCAAGAGCTTTCAATTCGCGCGCAACAAGCTGGCGGGCGATATAGCCCTGGCCGGCATGGGCAGGGAAAAGATAAGGGCTGTTACTGTCGGACGTTTTGTCACGCAGTTCCAACCATTCCTTGACTGCTTGTCCGGCTTTTTCGGAAAGCGGAACTATTCTTTCTTTTGCGCCTTTGCCACGCACCAGTAAAAATTCCGGTCCGCCACGAACAACACGGGCAGACAAACTTACAAGCTCGCTAATGCGTAAACCTGTGGCATAAAGCAGTTCAACAATGGTGTGAAGACGAATCGCTCTTTTATGTTCGGCCGGTGATACATCTGCACGTTTGGCATATGTTTCAGCAAGATCAAGCAGTTTATCGACCTGTTTCTCGCTGATAATCTTTGGCAAATTCGCCCGTTTTTTCGGGGTGTCGATATTACCCGAAGGGTCGTCATCACGGAGACCTTCTGCATAAAGGAATTGGAAAAACTGGCGTATAGTCGACAAACGCCTTGCTTGTGAAGTTGCTGCAAAGCCGTCATTTTGCATGGATGCCAAAATTTTAACAAGTTGATCTCTGCCTGTTTCAAGCAGGTTTGTTTTGAAAGCGGCGAGTTGTTCATTCGCCCAAAAGAGATCACGTCGATAGGCTTCAAGAGTATTTTTTGAAGCGCCACGTTCGGCACTCATCATTTCAAGGAAATTGTCAATTGTTGCCGCAAGATTCATTTGTCATCCTTCTTTGTTTTCGAAGGCGAGGTTTTTGAAGGCGAGTAAGTGGCAGAACTTTTTGTTTTGTTGTCTTCTTGTCTAACGGCTGACCGCTCATCTCCGGATTTATCGGATTCTTTTAAATCAGGGTTATTTTTTACTGGCATTGATGTGTTCAGCTGATCAACTTTCCGGTCATTCATGGCGGGTGAATGATCGGCAGGTGTTTTTGTTTCGCTTGATTCACCATTTGCCGGTTGTTGCGGGGTCGCATTTTCCAAAGTAGCAGACCGGTCACGCAGATGCAGATTTTCCGGCTGGATTTCAATCGTTATATCGGTTGTAACCGGTTTAACGAGATAGACGAGTGTGACCATTGCACTGTAAACCAGCACAACCAAAACGATCAAGGCAAGCAATAAACGGGTAAGAGTCGGCATAGCAGCAGAAAATTATCCAAAATTGAAAAAGTTTTAAACACTATCATGCCTTATAAAGATTAACAGGGATTGACTTATTCTGCGATAAATGTCGAAACGAAACCATGAAAAGCAGATTTTCAAAAAATGGCCCCATGGCAAAAACTGCGCATCGTCTGATCTCGCATCTGGACGGGCGTTCACTTGTTCTTGTCGGTCTTATGGGGGCAGGCAAATCGACAATCGGCAAACGCGTTGCCACAATGTTGGAACTTCCCTTTCATGATGCAGATTACGAGATCGAGCAGGCGGCTCGTATGACGATACCGGAATTATTCGAATCTTATGGTGAACCGGCTTTTCGTGACCTTGAGCGACGGGTTATTTTGCGCTTGTTGAAAGACGGCCCGATGGTGCTTGCCACGGGCGGTGGCGCCTATATGAACGAGGAAACGCGTAAAGCAATTGCCGAAAAGGGCATTTCTATCTGGCTTCACGCCGAGCTTGATGTATTGATGGAGCGGGTTTCCCATCGCCAGAATCGGCCGTTATTGCAAAGGCCTGATCCACGTGCCTTTATGGAAAAACTTATGGCCGAGCGTTATCCGGTCTATGCTTTGGCAGATATTCGGGTAAGCAGCCGGAAAACGCGTCGCGACGTGGTGGCACGCTCTGTTGTGCGTTCTGTCGACGGCTATCTTTCAAAACCCGGAAAACAACAATAAAGGACAGCTTAAAAATGCAAAATCAGACAGTCGAAGTCACACTGGGCAAACGCAGTTATGATATTCTGATAGGCTCCGGTCTGGTTGTTTCGGCAGGCAAAGAAATTGCACGACGTTTTCCGGGAAAACGTGTCGTTGTCGTAACTGATGAAAATGTTGCGGCATTGCACCTCGGTATGCTGACACAAAGTTTGCGCGATAACGGCATTGATGTGGTTCCAATTGTTGTCAAGGCTGGCGAAAAATCGAAGTGTTTTGAAACTTTGGAAGCTGTGACAAGTGACATTCTTGATAACAGAATGGAACGTGGCGATTTTGTCATTGCATTTGGCGGTGGTGTGGTTGGCGATCTCGCGGGATTTGCGGCCGGAATAGTTCGTCGAGGCATGAATCTTATCCAGATTCCTACGTCGCTCCTTGCACAGGTTGATTCGTCGGTCGGGGGAAAGACCGGCATTGATACCCGACAGGGGAAAAATCTGATTGGAGTGTTTTATCAACCGAAACTGGTGATTGCCGACACAGAAATTCTCGATACGCTTCCCGAACGTGAATTCAGTGCCGGCTATGCCGAGGTAGCCAAATACGGATTGATCAATCAGCCCGACTTTTTTGAGTGGTTAGAAAAAAACTGGAAGCAAATTTTCCTTGGCGGGCATGAACGGGTTGAGGCAATAGCCCGTTCCTGTCGTTCCAAAGCCGATGTGGTTGCTCATGATGAACGTGAGACAGGTGAGCGTGCTCTATTGAATTTGGGGCACACTTTCGGCCATGCACTCGAAACAGTCACAAATTATGATTCGAACCGGCTTGTGCATGGGGAGGGCGTGTCGATCGGCATGGTTCTCGCACACCAGTTTTCAAACTTTCTGGGACTTTGTCCGGCCGATGTTGCAACGCGTGTTGAAACCCATTTGAATAGTGTTGGTCTTCCTGTGGCTTTGCAGGATGTGCCAGGTGGCGTACCCGATGCCGAAACATTGATGAAAATTATCTCACAAGACAAGAAAGTCGAGCATGGCAGCCTGACTTTTATTCTCACACGCGGATTGGGCCAGTCATTCATTGCAAAAAATGTGCCGCCGGAAAAAGTGTTGACGTTTCTTAAACAGAAACTTGGCGAAAAATGATTGATCGTGGCGGCTATATTGTTTAATGCTTCAACTACGATGAAGTCTGCGTAGCTCAGCAGGATAGAGCACAGGATTCCTGAAATAAAATTGGGCGCCTCTCAAGGAAACTTTTGAAGCGGATCTGCTCAAAGTCGGGGAACGCTTTATGGCTCAGGCCATTGCCAATCCCGAGCCAAGCCCTCACAAAGGGAAGGTGTAGAGACTGGACGGGCAGCACCTTATGGTTTTTGCCGATGGTGAAGGGACAGTCCAGACCACAAACGGTCGAAAATTTTTTGACCGGCGATGAAAGTCGAAGTGGTATGAATCCTGGGGTCGTGGGTTCGAATCCCACCGCGGACACCATCGTATTTTTCCTCGAAAAGGGAACGTTTATTCCAGCCGTTAATAAACCTGTTCAACTGTGAATTGAGAGGCTTTTATATTCGGGAATTTTGTTTTCTATCCCGTAGCCGGTCAATCCGAAAGATGATCGGGAGTTTGTTTTACCCGCGACCGCTGTTGATGCTGATTTGGAAGAACGGTGTCGTCATTTTGCAGCAAGCTTGCAGTTTTTTGCATTTACAGGATTGAGGCATCGTTTTTCATATTTCTGCTAACCCGATTATTTTGGGGGAAGTATTTTTGGAAATGCAAAACTCTAAAAAAATATATCAACAAATGAAGTTCGGCAGGTCATTTACCCATGAGTAGGTTTTTCTTTTAAGCCTTGAACTATCGGCTGACAGGATTAGCAAAAAAACGAAAAATTATAAAGCTGTGGCAGCATTGTATTTGATAAAAAGGACAGCTTTTATCCTCCGTGTCTTCAAGTTTTGTTACAATGACGCATAGGAGTGATGAAGTAATTTAAAAATAATATGTAAATTTTTAATGGTTAAAAACCATAAATTAAAATATATATAGAAGAATTATATATTCAAAATTAATATAAAATATAGAGTAATGAATGCTGTTTATATGGAATCTCCTATGAGTGTCAAAATCAATAGGTTGATTATCATCTTGAATCCGGTATAACAAAATTTATGAAATACGACTCACAGGCGTTATTTACTAAAAATTAACGTTGTTACAGAACCGGGTCTTAACGTAAACGTTCTTATGCCGCATGATATAAAGAGCTAGGTTCTTTGCGCTTGTTGTTTCATATTGCTTAGGTTCAGGCAGGGTAGACTGATGCATCTTTTTAGAATTTTACGGTTTTCGATCGCGGTGTTTATTGCGGTTGCAAGCATCCTGTTTTTTGCTCTTGCACCAGTTCAGGCCAAATCGAATTCAGTGGAACTTCCGGCAATTGTGGTCGATGCCAACACCGGTAACGTGCTGTTTGCAAACAGAGCCGACGAGATTCGTCCCCCTGCATCTATCACCAAAGTGATGACTCTTTATCTCGTTTTTGATGCAATCCAGAGTGGCAGATTGAGTTGGAACACGGAAATGCCGGTATCCAAACATGCCGCAAGCCGGCCGCGTATGAAACTTGGTATGCCTGCCGGTTCCAGACTTTCTGTACGCGATGCAGTCAATGCGATGATCGTTCTTTCAGCCAATGATGCAGCTGTTGTTGTGGCCGAGTATCTTGGTGGCAGCGAAGAGAATTTTGCACGGGTTATGACACTCAAGGCAAGAAGCCTCGGTATGCGCAATACCACTTTCAGAAACCCGAATGGCTTGCCTGCGCAAGGCCATGTTTCGACAGCTCGCGATATTGCCTTGATGTCAATTGCCATGCGCGATCATTTTCCGCAATATTATCACCTTTTCAGTCAACGCGAATTCACTTACCGTGGTCAGGTCTATAAGGGCCATAACAGAGTACTTGATAGAATCGACGGCGCAGACGGGTTGAAGACCGGATTTACAGGGCTTGCGGGTTTTACGATTACCACGAGCATTGCCAAGGACGGGAAAAAACTGGTTATTGTCGTGCTTGGTGGCACATCCGGTCGTCAGCGTGATGATGTCGTTGTTTTGCTTGCCAATGCCTATATGAATAGCGCAAGTCGCACGACGAAAAAGCGTATTTTTGCACAATGGAATGTCGCCCAATCGGCTTGGCGCGGGCAACCGCAGCCGAAAATTGCGCAATCCGACACGAAAAATGCAGAGATTGTAACAGCCTCGGTTTCCCAGCGTGGCAACCGCACCGCGGAGACAGCGAAAACAGCAGTTGAAACGCGTTCGACAATCTCCATTCCGGTTAAAAAAACGGTCAAGATGGAAACTGCTCCGACAACAATGGCTTATGCCGATGATGGCAAAAAGACTGTGACCGAAATTTTAAAAAACGAAATTCAGGCAAATTACATTGTGCAGGTGGCTGCATTGCCCGATAAAAGTTCAGCTGAAGGCTTTTTGAAGACAATAAAAAAAGCTTTGACTGATTCGAAAGTGGCATCACTCGGTCATGTCGAGCCGGCAAATGTGGACGGTAAACAAGTTTATCGCGTCCGGTTTGGTTCGTTCAGAAGTGAAAGCGAAGCAAACGCAGCCTGTGGCAAAATAACCGCTCAAGCTTATTCCTGTTTCGTTGTTGCAAACTAAAACCGTGGCCAAGCTTTTTTGAGCAAAGCAAAAGCTTTGAAGAAGACGGGCGTTTATAGCCTGAACGTGCTCAATGTCGTTGCTGTGAGGTTTTATATTTTCGAACCTTGAAGCTTGTTTCGAAATTAAGAACGCATTCTGGCAGTGCTCAAAATGTGGATAAGAGCCCGAAAAGATCCGGAAAGAGAATGCTTTCTGCCGGATTTACAGTGCGCCAATCAATATCGGGATTTTAAGACGACCATTATCACTTGCTATCGATATCAATCACGTTGGTTTTTCGTTACCAATGTCGTCTACTTGCTGAGTGATTGTTATTCATCAAAATAATTACCGTTTGATCAGGTATTGCTCTGCTGGCCAGATTTTTTGAGCCCAATAATAGGAAACGACAGGAACATGTCATCCGGTTTCTGATCAAGAGTTCTTTGCAAAAATATCAAAATGAAAAGGCGGAGAAAATCCCCGCCTGTAAAGAATAGAACATTACGAATAAGATAGAAGACAATCCGATTTGTGGTTGGAATGAAAACCTTCTTTTAATCGGCTTTCTTTTCATCGTGAGTGTCGTTCGAATCGTTTTTAGCAGCTGTTTCTTTGGGGCCACCTTTGGAAACACCAACCATTGCCGGACGTAATACACGGTCACCAATGACGTAACCCGCCTGAACAACCTGTTGAACCGTATTGCTTGGAACATCGGTATTCGGAATTTCAAACATAGCCTGATGAAAATTCGGGTCGAATTTTTGCCCTTCCGGCTCTATTTTTTTGACGCCATTGCGCTCCAGAGCAGTCATCATGGCACGTTCTGTCATTTCGACGCCCTCTGCCAAAGCATTCAATCCGGCATCTTTCTCGCGTGCACCGTCGGGGATCGCCTGCAAGGCGCGGTTAAGATTATCAGAAACCTGAAGCATATCGCGTGCAAAATTGGCGACGGAATAAGCTCTCGCATCGGCAACATCACGAGCCGTGCGGCGGCGTAAATTTTCCATTTCGGCAGCAAGGCGTAAAACCTGATCTTTCAGCTCGTCATTTTCGGCTTGCATAGCTGCAACCGGATCAGCACCTTCATCGGCAACCTGATCATCTTCGACTTCCGCTTTTGCTTCGTCTTTCCGTTGTTTCAGAAAATCATCGGCTGCGCGCTTCAATGCATCTCTATCAGCCGGATTCTTTATGTCGCGGTTATTGATATCACTTTCAGCAGATTGCTTTTTTTCCTCAGACATAGGATTCCTACTTCTCGATAATAGTTGTTAAATTCGATATCGAAATTTTAGCGAGAAAAATCAAGAGGCAAACAGCAAAAGGAAGACCCAAATGCCCTTAAGCACCCTGCTTTTAACCGTTAATTGGCAATAGGGTGGAATTTTTTAGAGATTCAGGCTTTGAGAAGGCTTTCAACCTTTTTTTTGTCGCTATTTGCTGTGCAGGCACGAAGCAGCTCGCCGGCACCCTTATCAAGCAACCGTTCCGCCAGAACCTTGCCCATTTCTTCCACGCCGTAAGTACACGTCGTTGCGTAATCGACAACCTGTTTCAAACCGTCAACACCGGTTACCGTAGCTTTCATGTAAAGCATGGTATTTTTCCACGTTGAGCAAACGCCGACAGGCAAGTTACATCCGGCATCAAGATATTTCATCAATGACCGTTCGGCATCGGTTTCTGCACGCGATTTCTTGCATTCGATTGCTTTGAGAAGCCGCAAAATATCCCTGTCGCCTTGACGACATTCTATACCAAGAGCTCCTTGGGCAACGGCATAAGGGAATATTTGCGGATTGAGGCATTCCATGCTGTCTTCAAAAAGGCCAAGCCGCTTCAATCCAGCAGCAGCAAGAATTGTTGCATCAATACCGTTTTTATCGACAGCGCGGCGTAATCTTGGGGGTACATTGCCACGAACCGGCACAATTTCGATATCCGGGAAAAACGACCTGAGCTGGGCGGCACGACGAATGGAACCGGTGCCGATTTTGTGATGATTGCCGCGAATATCGTCAAATTTCAAACCGCAAAGAACATCACGCGGATCCTCGCGTTTTGGCACAGAGGCAAGAACAAGACCTTCCGGCTGAACGGTCGGCAAATCTTTCAATGAATGGACAACGACATCGACTTCACGGTTCAACAGAGCTTCTTCGCCACTCTTTGTGAAAACCCCTACATTGCCTATATCCTGAAAACTTGTGTGCTTATCTTTGTCTCCCACACAGCCAAGCAATACCGTTTCGACTGTTAATGTAGGGTCAAGCTCCCGCAAAAGCTTAGCCACACTTTCCGCTTGCACGCGCGCTAACGCACTTTTCCGTGTTCCAAGCCTTATCCGCATAACTCTAAGCCTATTCCGTCAATTCCAATAATCAAACTCGACGCTCTTTAGAGCGTTTCTAAGAGTATCTAACTCAACTTGCGCATAAAAGAAAGTTCTCTTCACTTAAATTGTGTTTCGGGGTGTCATTTTCAAATTTTAAGGCAATTTTTCCTTAAAATGTCAGGAAAAGGAACAAATAATTCTCTTTCTCGCGCGGCAATTATAACGTTTTTTTGAAGTGATATGTTGCAGGGCTAATGTGGAATTTCCGGATTATCTTTGTCCACCCCAGAAAATGATTCTGTGTTTTGCAAAACCGACTATCAAATGCAGGATAACGCCAATAAGTGCCAGAATGACAAGAATGGCAAATTGACCGGCAATGTTGAACTGCTCGTTGAATTGCATAAGCATTTTGCCCAAGCCCTTTTGGGCACCGACAAATTCGGCAACAATTGCGCCAATCAGGGCAAAGATAATGCCAAGGCCGAGACCTGCAAAAACAAATGGCAGGGAAGCCGGCAATTTTACTTTCAGCAAAATCTGTATTTCGTTGGCACCGAATGCCTTGAGCATCTGGATTTCTTCCCGTCCTGCCGATTGTAAACCGGCAATCACGTTGATAAGCATCGGGAAAAACGAAATAAGTGCGGCCATAACAATTTTTGATGTAATGCCGTAGCCGAACCATTGCAGAAAAATCGGTGCAAGGGCAACGGTCGGTATCGTCTGGAAAGCGATAATATAGGGCAAAAACGCAAGCTGGAAAACGCGAACTTGAGAAATAGCAACGCCAAGAATTGCCGCAAGCACTATGCCGCAAATATAGCCGAGCAAAACTTCAGCCATGGTAACACCGAGATTATCCCAGAAAAGAGTCGACTTTATCAGCCGGACAAGCTGGTAGAAGATGAGACTGGGCGGTGGCAAAAGATAGGCAGGAACCTGCCATAGCCGGACCGAAGTTTCCCAGAAGCCGACAACCAGAATAAAAACAACAACAACAAGCAATGCTTGAAGTGTTTTTTCATTTTTAAACATTGCCAGCCTTTCTGCGGTTTTGCCGATTTCTCAATCACAGGATTTGATGGATATGCAACAGCAGTTCAACAATTCATACTAAAATTTTCAAAATGCTGTCTTATTTGACCTAAAATTTTTCCGACCTTTTTATCAGTCAATTCCTGAAGTTCACGCGGGCGGGGCAATTTGACATCGACAATTTCTTCAATATGGCCGGGGCGCGGGCTCATCACCACCACTTTGTCGGCAAGAAATACCGCTTCGGGAATGGAATGGGTGACAAAAAGGACAGTTTTTTTGCTTTCAAGCCAGATATTTTGCAATTCGCCATTTAAAACTTCGCGGGTCATTGCATCAAGCGCCCCGAATGGCTCATCCATAAGCAGAACTTTCGGGTCACGAATAAGTGCACGGCAAATTCCCGCACGTTGTCGCATTCCGCCTGAAAGCTCGTTGGGCAATTTGTTTTCAAATCCTTTAAGCCCAACCGTTTCCATGAGCATCAAAGCGCGGTCATGGTACTCTCTTTTGTCAAGATGCATCAATTCGACTGGCAAGAGGATGTTTTGCAGGATTGTACGCCACGGAAGCAGTGTAGGGTCCTGAAAAACAAATCCCACTTCCGGCGAAGGACGGGTAACGGCAACGCCGTTAAGCATCACATCACCGACAAAATTGTCCACAAGACCGGCAAGGATTTTAAGTAACGTTGTTTTGCCGCAGCCGGATGGCCCAACAAGTGCAATAAAAGCGCCTTCGGCAATTTCCAGATTGACATTTTTCAATGCATCAATCGTGCCGTCTTTTTTGCTTATATAGCTTTTGTGCAATCCCTTGATGGTGATAAGGGGCTTTTTGATAGACGGCATAGACGTTTTCTCAATCCTTCAGAACGACAGCCTTCGCTTTAAACGGGTTAGTCCTTTTTAACAATTGTCTTGATATCGAAATTATAAATTTCCGGCATCAAGGAATTGCTCCAGACATCCTTTACATGAAGCAGGCGTTCAGTTGAACCTGTTTGATGCGCAAAAGACAAAACTGCTTGCCAGCGTTCATCAGGAATATCAAGCCATTTTCCCCAGCTTGCCGGATCCGGTTTGTCAGCCGGTGTCGAATCGGCAAGTGCTATGGCCATAGCTTCGGCCGTATTTTTGGCATCTTGTCCGGTCGGATTATCAGAACCTCCGAGTTCTGGGAATTCTTTAAAAGCAAGTTTCAAGGCGCTATCGGGATAAAGTTTGGTGTAGATCATGCCTTTATAGGCAGCGCGTGCAAAAGCCGAAAGTTCATGCGGCTTGTCATCGAATATTTTTTGGCTTGTGACCATAGTAACGCTGAAAAGGCGGTTCATTTCTTCCGGTCGTTGCAGAAGATCGAATTCAACACCGTTCTGCCGCATAACGGTAAAACTATCCGAATAGCTGTCGACTGCGTCGATATCCTTCGCATTGAGCGCGGCTGCCGCGCGCGCACCTGCACCAACGGGTACAATCGTAACGTCACTTTCTTTCAAGCCGGCAATTTTCAAATTCGCCCGTAAATCTGCATAAGAAGCCGAAGCGAGGCTAATTACGCCCACCCGTTTTCCTTTAAGATCGGCAATGGATTTGATAGTGGAGCCTTTCGGGACACCGATAAAATAAGGCCATCTGACCGTTATTCCGGCAAATGCTTTGAGTGGCACACCTTTATCAACGGCGGCTGCAATATTGGCAGACGATGCATAGGCAATATCGGCCGAACCGGATGCAACTGCCTGAAGAGCTGCTGTGGAGCCATCGGTAAAGAGCAATGTCGGATTGATATTTTCTTCCTGAAAATAGCCGAGTTGTTTGGGTATGGCATAGGTAAATGTCTCTTCCGCCGGCGTTGTTGTACTGCGGGCGAGCGCTAGAACAAAATGCACAGGTTCGGCAAATCCGGATAGAGTGAAAAATAAAAACGCATTGAGTAGTACAACGGCATGGATGAAAACGGCTTTCATGGGATGCTCTCCTTTGTACTTTCCGTAAAACACAAATGCAGCCCATAAAACAGATGTGGCTTGCGGAAAGAGCGGACAATAACAGGGCCTATCCGAAAAGTATCCCATCTCTAGCCGATAAGTGCAATAGAGGGTAAGGTTTTACGACATTTACCGGCGTTTTATTTACGTCTATTTGAGAAGTCGCGAGACCAGTTGGGCAGTATAGTCAACCATCGGAACAATACGGGCATAGTTCAAACGGGTCGGGCCGATAACGCCGAGAGCACCAAGAACATGCTGGTTTGAATCGCAATATGGTGCGACGATCAGGGACGAGCCTGATAACGAAAACAGTTTGTTTTCAGAACCGATAAAAATACGCACACCTGAGCCTTCCTCGGCAAGGTCAAGAAGCTGCATCATGCTTTCACGTGTTTCAAGATCGTCAAAAAGATGGCGCAAACGTTCAATATCTTCTGCGGCTTTCACATCTTCAAGAAGGTTGCCGCGCCCACGTACAATAAGCTGGGTTTTACGGCCCTGATCTTCGCCGCCCCAAACGGCAAGCCCTTGATCGACGAGATGTTGCGACAATTCATCAAGCGCTGCCTTGGTCTCTTCTCTCTGCCTCGAGATTTCGGCTTTGGCTTCGCTTAAGGTGCGCCCCTGAATATGGGCGTTCAGAAAATTGGTGGCTTCGCTCAATTGTGACAATGTTACCCCTTCGGGTAAATTGACAATACGATTTTCCACATCACCATTTTGGGTTACCAGAACTGCCATGGCGCGCGATGAATCAAGACGCACAAATTCGATATGTTTGAGTGTTCCTTCATTTTTTGTCGACAAAACCAGTCCGGCACCGCGTGACAAACCGGATAGAATTTGGCTTGCACCGGTCAAGAATTGTTCAACCGATTGGCTATGGCCTGCTTCTTCAACCTGTGTTTCTATAGCTTTGCGTTCATCTTCCGGAAGGTCTCCCACTTCGATAAAAGCATCTACAAAAAACCTCAAACCAGATTGCGTCGGCATACGACCAGCAGAAATATGGGGCGAGTAGATAAGCCCTAAATGCTCGAGATCGCTCATAATCGTGCGGATGGTTGCCGGCGAGAGGCTTTGTGGCAATTGTCGGGACAGATTGGCCGACCCGACGGGATCCCCCTCGTTCAGATAGGTTTCGACAATACGCCTGAATATATCGCGGGATCTTTCGTCGAGACTTTTCAATTCATCCGGAATGGCGGCGTGTTTCATCATATTCCTTCAATGATCGCATTTCTTTCCTTCTATATAAGTTTTGCCAAAGACGGGTCAAATGGTCTAAAGATGCTTGAAACAATACTTCACGGAAAGGAAAATTTATGCGTCCGTCCAATCGTGCCAGCAACGAGATGCGCGCCGTTTCATTTGAACGTCATGTGAACAAACATGCCGAAGGGTCATGTCTGGTCAAGTTCGGTGATACCCATGTTTTATGTACCGCAAGCCTTGAAGAACGTGTCCCCAACTGGATGCGCAATTCCGGTAAAGGTTGGGTTACAGCCGAATATGGTATGTTGCCCCGTTCAACCGGTGAAAGAATGCGGCGCGAGGCTGCTTCCGGCAAACAAGGTGGGCGCACCATGGAAATCCAGCGTTTGATCGGCCGTTCACTGCGCGCGGTTGTTGATTTGAAAGCGTTGGGCGAAATGCAGATTACCATTGACTGTGATGTCATTCAGGCAGATGGCGGAACCCGCACGGCATCGATTACCGGAGCATGGGTTGCCCTTTATGATTGTCTGGGCTTTATGGAAACGCGCCAGATGGTCTTGCGCAATAAAGTGCTGAAAGACCATGTTGCGGCAATTTCCTGCGGCATTTATCAGGGAACACCGGTGCTTGATCTTGATTATGCAGAAGATTCCAATGCCGAAACCGATGCCAATTTCGTGATGACCGGCAAAGGCGGAATTGTTGAAATACAGGGAACAGCAGAAGGTGATCCGTTCAGTGAAGAGCAATTTTCAACTTTGATGTCACTCGCTAAAGGCGGCATTCACGATTTGATTGAATTGCAGAAGAAAGTGATAGCTTCCTGAAAGGTGATTATCGATGAGAAAGCTTGAAGGGAAAAAACTGGTTGTTGCAACCCATAATTCCGGCAAACTCAGGGAAATAGCCGATCTTATTGGCCCGTTCGGGTTTGAAACCACATCGGCGGGCGAATTGGGATTGGAAGAACCGGAAGAAACCGGCACGAAATTTGAAGAAAACGCCTATATCAAGGCTTTTTTTGCTGCCAAGTCGACAGGGCTGCCGGCCTTGTCGGACGATTCAGGACTGGAGGCAGATGCTCTTGACAAGGCACCCGGCGTTTATACTGCCGATTGGGCTATTCAATCTGATGGCCACCGCGATTTCGACAAAGCAATGAAAAAAGTTGAAGATGCATTGGAAAAGAAGGGTGCAACAACGCCTGATAAACGGCATGGCCGTTTTGTCTCGGTGCTTTGCCTTGCCTGGCCTGATGGACATGCGGAATATTTTCGTGGCGAAATCGAAGGGACTTTGGTCTGGCCGCCGCGCGGCAAAAAGGGTTTCGGTTTCGATCCTATATTCCAGCCGGAAGGCTATGACAAAACATTCGGCGAAATGACGGCTGAAGAAAAACATGGTTGGAAGCCGGGTGACAAACATGCTTTGTCCCACCGCGCGCGGGCTTTCAAACAATTTGCCGAAGCGTTACTGGAAAACTGATGGACGAGCCTTTCGGTATTTACGTCCATTGGCCATTTTGTGCCGCCAAATGTCCTTATTGCGACTTCAATTCCTATGTCCGGTTAAAAGGTGTGGATGAAGACCGTTTTGCCAAAGCTTTTGCAAGAGAGATGGCAACAGTGCGTGAATGGACAGGAGCCCATAAGGCGACAACTGTTTTTATCGGCGGTGGTACGCCATCGCTGATGTCGCCGAAAACAGTCGAATCACTGTTGAAAAGTATTGATCGCTATTGGCCGATTGTGGACAATGCCGAAATTACAATGGAAGCCAATCCTTCAAGCGTCGAGGCCGAGCGTTTTCATGGTTACCGTTCAGCCGGCGTCAACCGGCTTTCTTTGGGTGTCCAATCGTTAAACGATGAAGAATTAAAGCGCTTGGGGCGCATTCATAATGTAGAACAGGCACGTTTTGCTATTGGTCTTGCACGCGAGATTTTCCCGCGGCTTTCCTTTGACCTCATTTATGCGCGTCCCAACCAGACATTGAAATCATGGAAACATGAGCTGGAAGAAGCAATTGATCTCGCAGCCGACCATCTTTCGCTTTATCAATTGACCATTGAGGAGGGCACGGGTTTTGACAGGCTCTATAAAGCCGGAAAACTTAAATTGCCGGAGGCGGAGTTGAGTGCCGATCTTTATGATCTCACTCAGGAAATAACCGAAAGTCACGGGCTTCCGGCTTATGAAATATCCAATCATGCGGCCGCCAATGCGCAGTCACAACATAATCTCATTTACTGGCGCTACCAGCAATATGTCGGCATTGGTCCGGGGGCGCATGGCAGGTTTCTTCCCGTTTCAAATGATTTTCCGGATAGGCGATTGGTAACGATTACCGAAAAAATTCCCGAGCGCTGGTTGGAGCTCGTTGAAAAACAAGGTCACGGTATTGTTGAAGAAGAACATTTGACAAAAAGTGAACAGGCAGAAGAAATGGTCTTGATGGGCCTGCGCCTCACCGAGGGGCTTGATCTCGCCCGTTATGAAAAACTGGCGAATCGCGGATTGAACCAGAGTAAAGTTGCCGATCTTCAACAACAAGGCCTTGTAGAAATGGTGGGAAACAGCCGCATCCGTGCGACCAGAAAAGGCCGCGTGGTTTTAAACTATATTATCAGCGAACTTGCGTGAGAAATTCCATCCCGTTTCTTGCTGTGATTGGTTTCTATCCAAAGTTAAAAAGAAAATATCACTTCTATAGAAATTGCTTTTGAATTCATAAAGAACAATTTTTATATTCAAAAACAGTCTGTGAAAGACGTAACCGCGCCAAGTTTGCCTTTATATTATTAGTCAAATATCCGCTTTATTGCGTTGCCAGTTTATGGAATTGAATGAGATAAAGTGAGGGAATGCTTGATCTCTCCGTTCAAGTCGTTTTCTCCGAGGGTTTAGCTATCCCGCCTTTTCGATAGTCAGCATCTTTCATGTGTTAGAAAGTTTCAAGACTTCATGTGTGCTGCTCTCTTCTCTTGAGAAATGAAAACGATGAACAGGACGTGGCTGCTGTTTTCACTTTTTAAGGATTTTCATGCAAAACTGAATTCGGCTGGTGCCACATTTATAATTTTTGAAAAGCTCGCTTCCCCTTTTTCACACTCACCCTTTTTCATGAAGGGGGCATGTGAAAAAAGTCATAGAGTTATAGAACAAGCTTTTTGATTTTCTTCAAATAATACTGAAAGATTTTTGCGGCAGAAAGCCTAACGCGATGGTTTTGCCAGCGTTTTTGGCCTTAAACTTCTTCCAGCTCTACCAATGTTCCATCAAAGTCTTTTGGATGGATGAATAGAACGGGTTTCCCATGTGCACCGGTTTTAGGATTTCCGTCACCAAGAATTCGAATGCCTTCTGCAACAAGCTGGTCGCGCATTTTTAGAATATCATCAACTTCAAAACAGATGTGGTGGAGGCCACCTTTCGGATTTTTTTCAAGAAATTTTGCGATTGGTGAATTATTTCCCAATGGGCTCATCAGTTCGAGTTTTGTATTGGGCAGTTCAACGAAAACAATTCTGACGCCATGTTCAGGCAGGTCCTGAATAGGAGAAACATCATTGTTCACAGAACGATAAAGTTCGGCAGCCTGTTCGATATCCGGTACGGCGATTGCGACATGGTTCAGTCGGCCAAAGTGGTACACTGGAAAAACTCCCTATTGAGCAAAGAAATATAAACTGGTCTCATCAGATATTACGTAATTTCCCTTGTAAAAGATCAAGGATTTTGCTGGCTGCTTCGACCACATTGGTTCCGGGGCCAAAAACAGCAGCAACACCGTTTTCTTTCAAAAATTCGTAATCCTGTCGGGGGACAACGCCGCCACACACCACGATAATATTGGAATTGTGGTTTTGCAATGCTTTGACAAGCTGCGGCAACAGGGTTTTATGGCCGGCTGCCAACGAAGAAACACCGATGAGTTGAACCTTGTTTTCAATAGCCATTTCGGCTGCTTCTTCCGGTGTCTGGAACAGTGGTCCGGCAATGATTTCGAATCCCATATCGCCGAATGCCGAAGCAATGACTTTTGCTCCGCGATCGTGACCGTCCTGTCCGAGTTTGGCAATCATGATGCGCGGGCGTTGGTCTGTTGTATTGGTTATATCGCTAAGCCGCTGTTTTAAGGTTTTATATTCAGGCTCGCTCGCAAATGCTGTTCCATAGATGTTTTTGACCACAACGGGCTTGGCCGAATGGTCGCCGAAAACTTTGCGCATTGTGTCCGATATTTCACCGACAGTTGCGCGCGCCCTTGCGGCTTCCACCGCGGCTTCAAGCAGGTTGCCGTTTCCGCTTCCGGCAATATTTTCTAAATTCCCCAATGTTTTGGCGACTTTCCGACTATTGCGGGTTTTTTTGATCTTTTCCAGTCGGGCAATTTGTTGGGCGCGGACCTTTGTATTGTCAATTTCAAGAATATCGATTTTCTTTTCTTCATCGGAGCGGAATTTATTAACCCCGACGATAATCTCTTCCCCCTTGTCAACCGCCGCCTGACGGGCAGTTGCCGCTTCTTCGATGAGGTGTTTCGGCAAGCCGTCAATCACTGCTTTAGTCATGCCGCCCATGGCTTCTATCTTGTCAATAAGAGCGGATGCTTTGTCGACGAGTTCTTTGGTGAGCGTTTCGACATAATAGGAGCCGGCGAGCGGGTCGACGACCTTGGTAAGGCCCATTTCATTTTGCAAAATCAGCTGCGTATTGCGGGCAATGCGTGCCGAAAATTCGGTGGGCAATGCAATCGCCTCGTCAAAAGAATTGGTATGAAGCGATTGTGTTCCACCCAACACAGCCGCCAATGCTTCGTAAGCGGTGCGCACAATATTGTTATACGGGTCCTGTTCCTGCAGGGAAACACCGGACGTTTGACAATGCGTGCGCAGCATCAGGGAAGATGCTTTTTTAGGTGAAAATTCGTGCATAATGCGCGACCATAAAAAACGTGCTGCACGTAATTTTGCCGCTTCCATGAAAAAATTCATGCCGATGGCAAAGAAAAATGAAAGTCGGCCGGCAAATTGGTCAACATCAAGCCCTTTTTTAAGGGCTGCACGCACATATTCCCGCCCGTCTGCAAGTGTGAAGGCCAGTTCCTGTACAAGTGTGGCTCCCGCTTCCTGCATATGATAGCCGGAAATGGAAATTGAATTGAAGCGGGGCATTTCATTGGCGGTATATTCGATAATATCGGCAATGATGCGCATAGATGCTTCGGGCGGATAGATATAGGTATTGCGTACCATAAATTCTTTGAGGATATCGTTCTGGATTGTTCCTGAAAGATCGCGTCTTGCAACGCCCTGTTCTTCGCCAGCAACAATAAAATTCGCAAGAATGGGTATGACAGCGCCATTCATCGTCATCGAAACAGACATTTTACCAAGCGGAATACCGTCAAAGAGAATTTTCATATCTTCGACTGAATCAATCGCAACACCGGCTTTTCCTACGTCTCCCACAACGCGCGGATGATCGGAGTCATATCCGCGGTGAGTGGCAAGATCAAAAGCGACCGAAAGGCCTTTTTGCCCGCTCGCAAGGGCTTTTTTATAAAAGATATTCGATTCTTCGGCAGTAGAGAAACCGGCATATTGGCGGATTGTCCACGGCCTTCCGGTGTACATTGTCGCTCTGGGGCCACGCAAAAACGGGTCTAGCCCCGGTAATGTGTCCAAAAGATCGTCGTGAGCGAGATCGTCTTTAGTATAAAGTGGTTTGACATCAATGCCCTCGTCTGTATGCCAGACAAGTGTGTCGGGAGAAGCCTTAAGCTCCTTTTCGGCAAGTTTTTTCCACTCGCTTATATCTCCTTTGTCGGCCATGTCTATTCGAACTCCATGATGGTTTCGTCAACACCGAGACTTTGTCCGACTTTCACCGAAATCTCGCCAATTTTGCTTTTCTTTTCCGACCTCAGCATATTTTCCATTTTCATCGCTTCAACGATCGCAAGAGGTTGGCCGATTTCGACTTCATCGCCTTTTTTGACAAAAACCGCGGTAATGACGCCGGGCATCGGGCATAACAACATTTTGGATGTATCGGGGGGCAATTTTTTTGGCATGAGTGCTGAAAGGGCAGCAATATTGGGTTCCCTGACATGGGCAATTGCGTCAATGCCACCATGGCGCAACCTTATGGCTGTTCCTTTGACATCGACCTTCACAACCATGTTCGACAGGTCCGAAACAGAAAATTGGCAAATGGTCATGCCGGGTAGCCAATGGCTTTCAAGGGAAATCTGTTCCCCATCGGCAAATTCCAAGTTGGCTCCGGCTTTATCAACGTCAATAACCAAAGGAAAAGACTGGTCGAAAATCGACACCACCCATTGATTTTTTACAATACGCCGGTGGTTGTCGAGCGTGCCGGAAATCATCGACGCCCGTTCTTGCAATTTCCAATTGATAAATGCGGCAATAGCGGCAAAGGAACGTGCTTCATCCGGAGTTGGCAAAACGCCATGAAAGCCATCCGGAAATTCTTCCGCAATATAGGCGGTGGTTAATTTGCCTTCCTGAAAGCGTTTTTGCCGCATGACAGCCGAAAGAAATGGCAAATTGTTTCCGATGCCTTCAAGTTCGAAACTGTCCAAAGCTTCTTGCATGGTTTGAATTGCCGTTTGGCGATTTTTCCCCCATGTAATGAGTTTCGAAATCATCGGGTCATAATAGATCGAGATTTCTCCCCCTTCATAAACGCCGCCATCGTTACGGATTCTCACTTCATCATTGTCACCGGTTGCAACAGGGGGATTATAACGGGTCAGTCTTCCGGTCGAGGGGAGGAAATTCCGATAAGGATCCTCGGCATAGAGCCGGCATTCCAACGCCCAGCCATTCCGTTTGACATCATTTTGAGAAAGCGGCAAAGCTTCACCGTCAGCAATACGGATCATCAGTTCGACAAGATCAAGTCCGGTAATCATTTCGGTAACCGGATGTTCAACCTGCAAGCGGGTGTTCATTTCCAGAAAATAGAAATTCCGTTTGCCATCAACAATAAATTCCACCGTACCGGCGGAGTGATAATTGACGGCACGGGCGAGCGCAACTGCTTGTTCTCCCATGGCTTTGCGGGTTTTTCCATCAAGGAAAGGTGAAGGAGCTTCTTCAATCACCTTCTGGTTGCGCCGCTGGATGGAACATTCTCTTTCATTGAGATAGATAATGTCACCATGCTTGTCGCCCATGATCTGGATTTCGATATGGCGCGGTTCACTCACAAATTTTTCGATAAAAATGCGGTCGTCTCCGAAGGATGATTTTGCTTCATTCTTCGACGCTTGAAATCCTTCTTTTGCTTCTTCGTCATTCCATGCGATGCGCATGCCTTTGCCACCGCCACCGGCAGAGGCTTTGATCATGACCGGATAGCCGATTTCACGCGCGATTTTTACAGCATGATCTGCGTTATCAATCAGCCCCATATGACCGGGAACAGTTGAAACGCCGGCTTCGGCGGCCAATTTTTTGGAAGTAATCTTGTCCCCCATAGCGCGCATGGCATTTGCCGGTGGCCCGATCAATATAATCCCTTCCTGTTCCAGACGATCGGCAAAAGCAGGATTTTCCGACAAAAAGCCGTAGCCCGGATGGACCGCATCGGCATTGCTCTGTTTGACTGCAGCAACGATTTTTTCGATGTCGAGATAGGATTGGGATGAAGGCGAGGCGCCAATATGGATAGCCTCATCGGCTTGGCGTACATGAAGAGCATTGGCATCGGCATCCGAATAGACAGCAACCGTTTTGATGCCCATTTGTTTTGCTGTACGAATAACGCGACAAGCGATTTCGCCACGATTGGCAATCAGAATTTTTTTAATCATTTGAAGCCTCAGAGCGGGATAGTGTCATGTTTGCGATCACGATTTTCGACTTTTTTATTGCGAAGGGCGGCAAATGCCCGCGCCACTCTTTTGCGAGTGGAATGAGGCATGATCACTTCGTCAATAAAACCACGCTCGGCAGCAATAAAAGGATTGGCAAAACGTTTTTCATATTCTTGCGTCAGGCGGGCAATCTCTTCTTTGTCATCAAGATGCGACCGGTGGAGAATTTCAGTGGCCCCTTTTGCTCCCATGACGGCAATTTCTGCCGTTGGCCATGCATAGTTGATATCGGCGCCAATGTGTTTTGATGCCATCACATCATAGGCGCCGCCATAGGCTTTCCGGGTAATGACCGTCACCATCGGAACCGTTGCCTCGCTATAGGCGAAGAGCAATTTCGAGCCGTGAATAATAACGCCGTTATATTCCTGCGAAGTACCGGGCAGGAATCCGGGAACATCGACGAGTGTCAGGATAGGAATATTGAAAGCGTCACAAAAGCGTACAAAGCGAGCGCCTTTGCGGGCAGTGTCAATATCAAGACACCCTGCAAGCACCATTGGCTGGTTTGCAACGACGCCGACGGTGCGTCCTTCAATGCGGATAAAGCCGGTTATCAGATTTTTTGCAAAATTCTCTTTGATCTCGAAAAACGAGCCCTCATCTGCAACACTCAAGATAAGCTCTTTCATGTCATATGGCTTTGTGGATGAATCCGGAATGAGCGTATCAAGCTTCATATCGAGCCGTTCGGTATCATCGTAAAAAGGCCGCACTGGCGGCTTTTCTTTACTGTTCAACGGCAGATAGTCGAAAAGCAGCCGGATATTTTCCAATGCTTCGATATCATTTTCAAAAGCGCCGTCAGCGACAGAAGACTTTTTGGTGTGTGTTGTTGCTCCACCCAATTCTTCGGCAGTCACAATTTCATTGGTGACAGTTTTTACAACATCGGGACCGGTGACAAACATATAGGATGAGTCACGCACCATAAAAATAAAATCGGTCATTGCCGGTGAATAGACGGCGCCACCGGCACAAGGTCCCATGATAACGGAAATTTGTGGTATCACGCCTGAAGCTTCGACATTGCGACGGAAAACTTCGGCATAACCGGCAAGCGAGGCAACCCCTTCCTGAATGCGGGCACCACCGGAATCATTAAGGCCGATAATCGGTGCACCATTGCGCGCGGCCATATCCATGATTTTGCAAATTTTTTGTGCATGCGTTTCAGAGAGCGAACCGCCAAGAACGGTAAAATCCTGAGAAAAAACGTAAACCTGTCGGCCGTTGATTGTTCCCCAGCCTGTGACCACGCCGTCGCCGGCGTATTTTTGTTCGTCCATGCCGAAGTCGGTACAACGGTGGTTGACGAACATGTCGTATTCTTCAAAGGAACCGGCATCGAGAAGAACTTCTATGCGTTCGCGCGCTGTGAGTTTGCCTTTTTTATGTTGAGCGTCTATGCGGCGCTCCCCACCGCCAAGACGGGCACTCTGGCGCCGTTCTTCCAATTGTTGCAAAGTTGCAAGCATTGTTCCTCCCTCGGTCTTCAAGAACCGCTAAAACGCATCCTCTTACATTTCTGGATGATGCTATTGTGCGAGGAACAGATATCGGTTCAAAAAAAAAGAAAAGGCGCGTTTTCTCCAACCGCAGCCTTTTCTTTTCCTCCCACATGTATCCGATCGATAAAGGCGAAGCCTTTTTCCTCCACGATTCGAAGCTATCACAGCCAAAAAAATAATAAAGCTTGATCGTGTGCGAATGCATAAGTTATAAAAATGCAAATTGTAAATTGCGAAATTGTGAAAAAAATGGCTATCGGAAAACTCTATATCGGGCGGAAAGTGCGCAAATTGCGTGAAGACCAGCAATTGACGCAAGCCCATTTTGCCGAGCGTATCGGCATTTCTACCTCTTATCTCAATCAGATTGAAAATAACCAGCGGCCCGTCTCGGCTGCTGTTCTCCTATCTTTGGCTGAAAAATTCCACATTGATATTTCCAGTCTTTCTTCCGGAGAGGATGACCGTCTGCTCTCTGCTTTGAGTGAAACTCTGAGCGATCCGTTATTTAAAAATAATCGGGCAGGCATGCAGGAATTACGGCTTATTACACAAAATGCGCCGGGTCTTGCGCGTGCACTTATTACTTGTCATCAGGCCTATCGACTGGCTTCTGAACAATTGGCAAGTACAGATGGCCGGTTGCAGGCAAGCGGCCTCACGGAAGTTTTACCATATGAAGAGGTGCGGGACTTTTTCCATTTTGTCGATAATTATATCGATGATCTCGACCGCAGTGCCGAACGACTCGCCGCCGAGATAGGTATCGGTGAGAGTGACAATCATTCCGCTATTATCCAGCGACTTGAAGAACGCCATCAGGTTCTTATACGCTGGGGCACAGACGATAATGGCATGGTTCGCCAATTTGATCCCAAGAGCCGCGTTTTGACGCTAAATCCCTATGTTGCGCCACAGCAACGCACGTTCCAGCTGGCAGTCCAGCTTGCACAGTTCGAAGCAGATCCACTTTGCGACGAAATTATCAAAAAAGCCTCTTTCAAATCGGAAGAAGCCAACGAGATTTGCCGCATCGGGCTTTACAACTATTTCGCCGGTGCACTGGTTTTGCCCTATAAACCTTTTCTGCGTACCGCCAATCTGTTGCGTCATGATATCGAACTGCTTGCGGCCCGTTTCAGCGTGTCATTGGAACAGGTTTGCCACCGGCTTTCGACTTTGCAGCGCCCGGGTGAAAAAGGGGTACCGATTTTCTTCGCCCGCATTGACCGCGCAGGCAATATAACCAAACGGCACAGCGCCGTGAAATTGCAATTTGGCCGCTATGGTGCGGCTTGTCCCGTCTGGAACGCCCATCAGGCCTTTGAAACCCCCGGAAATATTATAAGGCAACTTGCCGAAACGCCGGATGGCGTGCGTTATCTTTGTCTGGCCGTACAGGTGGTAAAACGGAACGGTGGCTACCACAGCCCCCATCCCCATTATGCTCTGGCTTTCGGTTGCGAAATATCGAATGCTTCGCAATTTGTTTATGCCGATGGTCTCAACCTCGAGAATAACGCCGCTTACGAGCCGATCGGTATTTCATGCCGGATTTGTTCGCGGACGGCTTGCCCAAGTCGGGCTGCTCCACCTCTCAAACATAAACTGTCGGTCAATTATAATGAGCGCGATGTGTTGCCTTATACATTGGAACAAATCGGCTAAACTCGAAGTCAATATATTGATGCTCCGGAAAGGTTCAGCTTAAAAAAGCGGAAACTGCTGAATCTTTTTTGATAGCGTTGGTCGTTCCAGAAAAATTGTTTTGAAAAGATTAAAAATCCGGACGGCTTAAATGAAGTTTTCGAGGTCGCCCATCATTAGAAATGCACGCTAAATAAGCCAGGCGTTCGTTCACTTTTTGATCAATATGGATGACGGTTGCGGCAATAACCTTGATCAATGAAAAGATTATAAGGAAGAGATATATCTCCTCTCATATTGTTAACCTATGTTATGCGCAAGACATTTCTTTTTTAGCACCACATTTTGCTTTTCCCGTTTTTAAAAAACGTGGAAACGGGTGCTGCTCATTTACATTTTTTATGAACAGCATAGTGGACCAATGAAACCGGTCTTCAAATTGATAAAGCGAGAGTGTGAATACCATAATTTGAATGGTCATTCACACCCTCGATCATTTTCTATTCAGTCGTCTACCGATGAAATTTTAAAAAGCCCGCTTAACCGGCTTTTAAAAACCGAAAATTGATTATTTATCAACCAGTTTCAACCGGCTGTCATCATAACGTTTTCCGGCAACTTTATCGGGGCTGACAATATTTTCGAGCCGGTTGCAATCATCTTTTGTAAGATGAATTTCTGTGGCAGCGACATTGTCTTCCAGATGGCGGATTTTTCTTGCCCCCGGTATCGGCACGATAAAATCACCACGGCTTAGAACCCATGCCAATGCAAGCTGGGCAACAGTGGCATTTTTCTTTTTTGCCATTTTTTCCATTTCGGTAATGATTTGCCGATTTTTTTCAAAAGCTTCGTCCTGAAAACGCGGTAGCAGGCGGCGAAAATCGTTGGCCCCCAAGCTTTTGGTTGTAAAACCGCTAGCAAAGAAACCGCGTCCTAAAGGACTATATGGAACAAAGCCGATTCCGAGCTCATGGCATGTTGCCAAAATTTCTTTTTCGGGATCACGCGTCCAGAGCGAGTATTCACTTTGCAGTGCACTGATCGGATGAACCTTGTAAGCGCGTCTTATTGTTTCGCTGTTTGCTTCCGAAAGGCCAAGCGCGCGCACTTTGCCTTCTTTAACAAGATCGGCCATAGCACCGACTGTTTCTTCAATCGGAACATTCGGATCAACCCGATGCTGATAGAGAAGATCAATTACATCAATGCCCAAACGTTTAAGAGAGGCTTCAGCAACTTCACGCACATGTTCCGGCCGTCCATCAACGCCGGTGGCATCAATGTGACCATCAGGTTGCTTTTCGAGTTTAAAACCGAATTTTGTGGCAATGACCACTTTATCGCGAAATGGTTTCAGTGCTTTGCCGACAAGAATTTCATTGTTGAAAGGGCCATACATTTCAGCCGTATCAAAAAGGGTAACACCTAGTTCGACTGCGCGATGCAATGTTTTGATCGCCGATTGTTCGTCATCGCCGCCATAAGCATGTGTAAAGCCCATGCATCCAAGTCCGATTTCCGAGACACTCAATACACCGAGTTTGCGTTTCTTCATCCTTCAATTCCTCTTTATTTTGTATGTTTGCCTTTTTTTAAAACTCTAGAGGAATATTTATTGTTTGTTTATACTATTTAATTCGCTAATTATGATCTAAAAATTAGAACAATAAAGGGGCGCGGAATTTATGGATAGGCAACAACTCTCCCATTTGCTCATATTTGAGACAGTGGTGGAAGAAGGCAGTTTCCGGACAGCGGCTAAAAGACTGAATATTGCGCCGTCAGCGGTATCTTACGCAGTTGGAAAACTGGAAGAAAGTCTGGGTGTCCAGCTTTTCAACCGTACAACGCGCAGTCTTGGTTTGAGCGAAGCAGGCAAAGTTCTTATGCACGAAACCGCTTCTGCTCTAAGAGTGATCGAGGATGGCTTTAATGCCGCAAAAGCAACCCATAACAAGATATCGGGTTTGTTGCGCATAAATACCGGCTATTCGGCAGCCAAGTTTGTCATCGCGCCTTATTTGGGGGCGTTCAGCGAAGCTTATCCGGATATTACACTTGATCTCGTCATCGACAATCGTTTCGTTGATATTGTCAAATCGGGTTATGATGCCGGCATCCGTATCCATGAACAAGTCGAAAAGGATATGATAGCGGCAAAAATAGGTGGAGATTTGCGAAGTGTTCTTGTGGCAACGCCAAAATATTTCGAAACGCAACCGGCTCCACGTCATCCTACCGAGTTAAAAAACCATAAAGCGATTTTATACCGGTTTAACGAAAAGCGGACTTATGTTTGGGAATTTGAAAAGGGGCGGAAAAAATATACAGTCACGCCACCGGAACAACTTATCCTCAACAACCACCAATTGGTGGTTGATGCGGTACTTCAGAATGCCGGACTTGCCTATGTTTTCGAAAATTACGTGAAGGACGCAATCAAGGAAGGTAAGCTTATCAAAGTGATGGAAGATTGGACGCCGTCTTTTCCAGGATTTTATATCTATTACCCGCAACAAAAAATGCGGGCGGCACTGCGTGCTTTTATCGATTTTTTTATCGCACATAATCGTTGAACCGGCATGTCATAAAAGTCTGAACGATTAAAAAATTTGCGTGTTTTAACCGTTCTTATGACAATCTTCAGTGGTGATTTAAAAATCATGGGCAACAGTTTTGATTGCAACATGACGTTCACCAGAACATCAGAAAATTTGCTCTATCAAAATTTTTTCGGTCAAATGTCGATATTTGCCGATCATTTATAATCGGAATTTGTCTTAACTCATGACGATAAGGGATTGAAATGGCAAACCGCCCATCGGTTTTGTTCAATCGAAGTGAGCGTATCTAAAAACTTTTTACACAAATTCCATTCCGGAATTCCTGATAAAATCTAACTCGTGTTTGCCGTTCAAAGACGTTAAAGAGAAGGTAACCGTTGGGACTACCTTCTCTTTTTTCATTTAATGAAGCCCGTATAATTGACGTTTTGTCGTCAAAAATGGCGGGTTTTTACCATCTCCTGAATCTCCACAAGCGTTGAAGGATCTTCAATTGTACTTGGCGTTGACCATTTTTCACCATCAACAATTTGTCGTATGACAGCGCGCAGGATTTTACCCGAACGGGTTTTTGGCAATTTGCGTACTGTCATAACGAGTTTGAATGCCGCAACCGGCCCGATAATCTCGCGGATGCGGGCAATGCATTCCTTTTCAATGATGGCGTCTTCCCGTTCGACATTATGTTTGAGGACAATAAAACCGCAGGGAACCTGCCCTTTCAGATTGTCTTTAATGCCGATAACCGCACATTCGGCAATATCCTGATGTCCTGCCAGTGCTTCTTCCATACCGCCGGTAGAAAGTCTGTGACCGGCGACATTGATAATATCATCGGTGCGGCTCATGACAAACACATAACCATCTTCATCGACATAGCCTGCATCCGAAGAATTGTAATAACCGGGGAAGCGTTCAAGATAGGTTTTTTTGAATTGTTCGTCGGAATTCCATAAAGTCGGCAAGCAACCGGGCGGGAGAGGAAGACGAAATGCCAAATTGCCGAATGTACCTGGCGCGACCTTGTTGCCGTCATCATCAAGAACGTCGATGATAAAGCCGGGCATCGGGAGAGTCGGGGAACCGGGTTTAATGGGCAAAAGACCCAATCCTAACGGATTGGCTGCAATCGGCCAGCCGGTTTCGGTTTGCCACCAATTGTCGATAACCGGTACATGAAAAAGGTTGGTTACCCATTGCAAAGTATCCGGATCCGCCCGTTCTCCGGCAACAAACATGGCTTGCAAATTGGATAATTTATAAGGTTTTGCATAATTGCCGTCGGGGTCTTCGCGTTTGATCGAACGAAATGCGGTCGGAGCAGAAAAAAACGAGCGTACATTATAGTCTTCACATATACGCCAAAATGTCCCCGGATCCGGCGTGCCGATCGGTTTTCCTTCAAAAAGTACGGTTGTTGCACCGACGATGAGCGGCGCATAAAGGATATAGGAATGCCCCACCACCCAGCCGACATCGGAGGCAGTAAACATAACCTCGCCGGCCTTGACGTTGAATACAGCCCCCATTGTCCACGCCAGTGCTACAATATAACCGCCAATGTCGCGCATAACCCCCTTTGGTTTTCCGGTCGTCCCTGAGGTATAAAGGATATAAAGCGGGTCGGTGGCGGAAAGCTCTGCACACGGGATTTTGCGCCCGATATTTTCCTTGAGTATTTTGGCGTAATCAAAATCACGCCCCTCTTTTAAAGTAAAAAGTCCCTCGGGGGCTTTTTGGGTAATCGGCCGTTCGTGAACAATGCAATGTTCCACCTCGTGCTTTGCAATTTTTATAGCCTGATTGACCATAGCCTGGTAAGGAACAATGCGGTTCGGCTCGATACCACAAGAGGCAGCAATGATAAGTTTCGGCTTGCAATCATCAATGCGGATGGCAAGTTCCTTTGCAGAAAATCCCCCAAAAACGATTGAATGCACGGCTCCGATGCGTGCACAGGCAAAAACCGAAGTAAATACCTGCGGAATCATTGGCATATAAATGAGAACGCGGTCACCTTTTTTTATGCCGATATCCTGCATAAAGGCGGCAAGAGCCTGCACTTCTTCATAAAGTTCCTGATAGGTAATCGCTCTTTTACCATTGCTTACCGGACTATCATAATAGATAGCCACTTGCGCACCACGTCCCGCTTTGACGTGGCGGTCAACAGCATTGTAGCAAGCGTTCGTCTTTCCGCCCGTAAACCAGCGCCCATAAACTCCGGCATTTTTATCAAACACCTTGTCATACGGTTCAAACCAGTCGATCAGACGGGCAGCTTCACCCCAGAATTCTTCAGGATGCTTTAAACACTTATCATAAATCTGTTTGTAAGACGACATTATGCAACCCTCCCAGTTTGCAAATTCCTCCGCCGCAAAATCTAGCGGGTAAAAAATTCTTGTCTAGTGCTAAATTGTATCAATAGAAAAATATCTCGGATCGCGATAACTTTATCTTGTGTATTAACAGTTTTAGGCAATAAGATTTCCTGTTATTAAAAGGCAGTATCGATCCTGCAGTACTTCCGAGGAGGGCAATTTTAATGGATGAACCGACAACCAATGCTGCCGAAGTTGCCGAAAGACAGGCTGCGCTGCTTTCTGCAGCTTTGCCCTATATGCAAAAATATGAAAACAAAACGGTTGTGGTGAAATATGGCGGCCATGCCATGGGAGATCCTGAACTCGGACATGCCTTTGCGCGTGATATTGCCCTTCTCAAACAATCCGGCATCAATCCGATTGTCGTTCATGGCGGTGGGCCGCAAATTGCAAAGCTTCTTTCGAAAATGGGGATTGAATCGAAGTTCGAAGGCGGACTTCGTGTAACAGATTCAAAAACTGTCGAAGTTGTCGAAATGGTTCTGGCCGGTTCGATCAACAAGGAAATTGTTGCAATGATCAATGCCGAAGGCGAATGGGCAATCGGTCTTTGCGGCAAGGATGGCAATATGGTTTTTGCCGAAAAAGCCCGAAAAAAAATTATCGATCCCGATTCCAATATCGAGCGCATTCTCGACTTGGGATATGTTGGCGAACCGGTCGAGGTTGACCGTACACTTCTTGATTTGCTTGCCCGGTCGGAAATGATACCGGTCATCGCGCCCGTTGCACCGGGAAGGGACGGCAATACTTATAACATCAATGCCGATGTTTTTGCCGGTGCTATTGCCGGTGCTCTTAAAGCTAAACGCTTACTATTTTTGACAGATGTGCCCGGTGTCCTTGATAACGCCGGCAAACTCTATAAAGAGCTGACAGTCAAGCAATGTGAAGACCTTATTCAAGACGGGACTATATCCGGTGGTATGATACCCAAGGTCGAAACTTGTATTCAGGCAATCAATCGCGGTGTCGAAGGCGTTGTCATTCTGAATGGTAAAACTGCCCATTCGGTGTTGCTTGAACTTTTCACTGAACACGGTGCAGGTACGTTGATTGTGCCATGATGAACGAAGAAATTTTGTCCAGGCTCGAAGCCGTCAATGTTTGGGTATTCGATCTTGATGATACACTTTATCCGAGAGAAAGCGGGCTTTGGGCGCAGATTGACAAACGTATCAGCGCCTATGTCAAAAAACAGCTCGAACTTGACGATGATGAAGAGGTCAAACGTTTTCGGCAATATTTCCGCAAAAATTACGGCGGCGCTTTACGTGGTTTGATCGAAGAATATTTCGTCGATGTTAAAGATTATCTGCAAGATGTTCATAATATTGATTATTCGCCATTAAAAAAAGATCCGCAGCTTGCCGAAGATATTAAAAGCTTGCCCGGCCGCAAATTCATTTTCACAAACGGCGACCGTGCTCACGCTGGCCGTGTCTTGGCACATCGTGGATTGGAAAACTGTTTTGATGGCATTTATGATGTCACATTCACCGATTTTTTGCCCAAGCCTTACCGGCAAGCCTATCACAGATTTTTAGGACATTTTTCAATCGATCCGGAAAAAACGGCAATGTTTGAAGATAATCTTGCCAATCTTTCAACCTGCAAGGAACTTGGCATGACCACGATATTGGTTGGTCACAAAGAGGATAAAGAAATTCCGACTTTCGTTGATATTGAAGCACCGGAACTTGAAAGTTTTCTCCATAATCTTGTAGGGCGCCTGAACGGGGCAGGCTGAATGGAAGAAGAGAAAGAAAAAGCGTTCTTTGTCTTGACGAGACAAGAATTCGCTTTGATCGGCATAACTTTTCTATGGGGTACAACCTTTCTTATCGTGCATCTGGCGATACGTTCATCCGGACCATTCTTCTTTGTCGGGTTCCGCTTCATTCTTGCCGGTATTTTTGCGGGCGTTATTTTTCGGAAAAGTCTCAAAAATCTTGGAATTCATGATATTTTCGCCGGTGCAGTCATCGGCATTCCGATATTTTTCGGCTATAGTTTACAAACTGCCGGATTGAAGACGATTGCAAGCAGCCAATCGGCTTTTATTACGGCTGTTTATGTCCCACTTGTACCGCTCTTGCAGTGGATAGTTTTACGTAAAAAACCACGTTTGACGAGTTTTATCGGTATAAGCTTTGCGTTTATCGGTTTACTTCTGGTTTCAGGGCAAGGAATTCATGCAATAGATTTTTCAAAGGGCGAAATTCTCACACTTTTATCGGCTTTTGCAATTGCCTCGGAAATTGTCTTTATCAGCTTTTTTGCCGGTCGGGTTGATAGCCGGCGTGTTACTGTTGTTCAGCTTTTTGTCGCCGGTTTCCTTTCCTTTGCTGCAATGCCGTTTAACGGCGAAACCGTTCCGGCATTTTCTTGGGGGTGGGCGTCGGCAGGATTCGGTTTGGCTGCAATGAGTGCTCTCATCCAGCTTACAATGAATTGGGCGCAACGATCGGTTTCACCAACGCGCGCAACAATCATCTATACCGGTGAACCGGTATGGGCAGGCCTCGTCGGCTGGATTGCCGGCGAACGCCTGCCACATCTTGCAATTCTCGGGGCATTTTGCATCATTGTCGGCATTCTCGTTTCAGAATTGAAGCCGAAAAGGCGGGCAATGGCGCAAGAATGATAAAAAGCTTGCTGGAAAAACAAAAAATTCCTTTTTAAGAAAATAGACGTAGACGATTTAAAGAAAGCGGCTCACTTGAAAAGTCATGACTTTTTATAAAAAACCGGAAACTGCACTATTTCCGGTTTGTGTCGTTGTTTAAAGAAGTTTTCTCAAAACGAAAAAAATAATCGGAATTTCAGGTAAAAATCGGGCAATGTTTATGCGCTCGTCTGTGGAATGAAGAAGATTTCTGCAAACTTGCTATCCAACATTCATTTCGGCTTTGCGTTTCTTTGCGTTCCTTGCTAAATCGCTTTTCATGGCAGTAGATCGCGACCATATTCGGAATTTCTCCATCGTGGCCCATATTGACCACGGAAAATCAACTCTGGCTGACCGGCTCATCCAGATGACGGGTGGTCTTGCCCAGCGGGAAATGAAAGAACAAGTGCTCGATTCAATGGATATCGAGCGCGAACGTGGCATCACCATCAAAGCACAAACGGTGCGGCTCCATTATAAGGCAAAAAATGGTGAAACCTACATTTTGAATCTGATCGACACACCGGGCCATGTCGACTTTGCCTATGAGGTTTCGCGTTCTCTTGCTGCCTGTGAAGGGTCACTTCTTGTTGTCGACGCTTCGCAAGGTGTGGAAGCGCAAACTCTGGCCAATGTCTATCAGGCAATCGACAACAATCACGAAATCGTTGTTGTTCTCAACAAGGTTGATCTGCCTGCGGCCGAGCCTGAACGTGTCAAAGAACAAATCGAGGAAGTGATCGGCATTGATGCAAGCGATGCAATAGAGATTTCCGCAAAAACCGGCATGGGCGTCGACAAGGTTCTTGAGGCTATTGTCCATAAACTGCCAGCCCCCCGTGAAGGTGATCTCAACAAGCCGCTCAAAGCAATGCTGGTCGATAGCTGGTATGATGCCTATCTCGGTGTGATTGTTCTTGTGCGTGTGATCGACGGGGTTTTGAAAAAAGGCCAGACAATCCGCATGATGGGCACCGGTGCAAAATATCCGGTCGAGCGGGTGGGTGTTTTCACTCCTAAAATGGCGATGATTGAAGACTTGGGGCCGGGTGAATTAGGCTTCATTACTGCTTCTATCAAGGAAGTGGCGGATACCCGCGTCGGCGATACAATTACGGAAGATCATCGTCCGTGCGACCATGCTTTGCCGGGGTTCAAGCCCGCGCAACCGGTGGTTTTCTGCGGGCTCTTTCCGGTTGATGCGGATGATTTTGCCGATCTTCGTGCTGCAATGGGCAAGCTTCGTTTGAATGATGCCAGTTTTTCTTATGAAATGGAAACTTCCGCTGCTCTTGGCTTCGGTTTCCGCTGCGGTTTTTTAGGGCTTTTGCACCTCGAAATTATTGAAGAACGGCTTGAACGCGAGTTTAACCTCGATCTTATTGCCACGGCTCCTTCTGTCGTCTATCGCATCAATATGACCGACGGGTCGGTGAAAGAGTTGCATAATCCGGCCGATATGCCTGATGTTGTTAAAATTGCTTCCATTGAAGAGCCGTGGATACGCGCCACAATTATGTCGCCGGATGAATATCTCGGTTCAATTTTAAAACTCTGTCAGGATCGTCGCGGGGTTCAGGTAGACCTGTCCTATGTCGGTACACGCGCGATGGTCACCTATGATCTGCCGCTCAACGAGGTCGTATTCGATTTCTATGATCGTTTGAAGTCGATTTCCAAAGGCTACGCCTCTTTCGATTATCACGTAACCGATTATCGGGAAGGTGATCTCGTCAAAATGAGTATTCTGGTCAATGGTGAACCTGTTGATGCACTTTCTATTCTCGTGCACCGGTCCGGAGCCGAGAAACGCGGCCGTTCAATGTGCGAAAAATTGAAAGAACTTATTCCTCAACATATGTTCCAGATTCCCATTCAGGCAGCTATTGGCGGCAAGATTATTGCGCGTGAAAATATCCGTGCATTGCGTAAAGATGTTACGGCCAAATGTTATGGTGGCGACGTGAGCCGTAAGCGTAAACTTCTTGAAAAACAAAAAGAAGGCAAGAAGCGCATGCGCCAATTCGGTAAGGTGGAAATACCTCAAGAAGCATTCATTCAGGCTTTGAAGATGACCGATTGATCACCCAGTATCACGAAGATCATATGTGGAAGTTGTATGTGAAAACAACAAGAATTCCATATGGTCTTTGTGAGACAAATAGAAAATGCGCGTAATCAAAGGTCACTGAAAACATCGAAAAGTAGCTTATAACTTCTTGTAATTGGCGTTTTTGTTGCTGCAATCAACAGGAATAAGATTCCTCGCTAAACCTTCATTTTCACGTCCATCTGCAAGTGATAAGATTAGCCGGAATGAGGGTTTTAAAGTTCCCGTTTTTGAAATTGCCATCAGTCGTGCGTTTGATGTATCTTATCTTTTAAACGCGGTGATAGAGGTGCGTTTACGATCTGACGATTCAATTCTACGTTGATTCGTATTTTGAAAAATCATTGATTTGATTATCAATTTTCTTGGTTTTCGGCTTTTCAATTTTGACCGGATGTCGAGCTATGCAATCTCTGTTTTGTGTCGCATCGACCGTTTCAATCATAAAGTGCCGGATTAAAAATATTTCACATAATTATCCACTTTTGGGAGTTGACGGCCGGTAATAAGCCGATTAATAGTTTGCCACATAAAATTTCACACAAGGTTTTGATTTTTCAGACCTTAAGGGGCTGATAACCAGTTGGGTTTTGGTCTTTCTTATGACCATGACCCGGCGCAGCAGAGTTACACCCCCGCATACTCTGCTGCACTCTTTCAATGTAAAAACGGGTGAGGACGCGAGCCGGCTCTTCACCTGTTTTTGCATTTAATTATTGTTTCGGACAATTATTGATTGAGATGGATTGTGCATTCGGGCAATAGAGGTGCCCGAATGGTCATGAATTTGTTGAATTTTGCCGGATATCGGTTCTCCCCGTCCTTTCTCGGTTTGGCATTATCAATGCATTTGAAAAGACGGGAGCTTTAGCTTGCTTGGCAGCACTTTTAGTCGCTTTCAGTCGCGCAAAAGTTCGTTGACCGATGTTTTTGAGCGCGTCCTTTCGTCAACCCGTTTGACAATGACTGCGCAATAAAGATTAGGACCGGGTTCGCCATTCGGAAACGGTTTTCCGGGCATGGTTCCTGCAACAACAACCGAATAAGGCGGTACTTCGCCATAGGAAATTTCGCCGGTTGCGCGGTCGACAATTTTTGTTGATTTGCCAATGAAAACACCCATGCCAAGCACAGCCCCTTCGCGGACAATGCATCCTTCCACGACTTCGGAACGTGCGCCGATAAAGCAATTATCCTCGATAATTGTCGGGCCGGCCTGTAATGGTTCAAGCACACCGCCGATGCCTGCGCCGCCGGAAAGGTGAACGTGTTTACCAACCTGTGCACATGAGCCGACTGTCGCCCATGTATCGACCATTGTGCCTTCATCCACATAAGCACCGATATTGACGAATGAGGGCATCAAAACAACACTTGGTGCAATATAGGCCGAACGGCGCACAATCGCATTCGGTACCGCACGAAAGCCAGCTTTTTCGAAGTTATCCGCGTTCCAACCGTCGAATTTGGATGGCACTTTGTCCCACCAGTTTGATTGATCGGGTCCGCCGGAAATAAGTCCCATAGCATTAAGCCGGAACGACAAAAGCACAGCCTTTTTCAACCATTGGTGAACTTTCCAATTGCCATTATTTTCACGTTCGGCAACGCGAAGTTCTCCTTTGTCGAGAAGGTCGAGCACATGGTCAACTCCCTCGCGTATTTCCCCTTTTGTCAAAATATTCACTTTTTCGCGTTCATCAAACGCCTTTTCAATGATGGATTCCAGTTGGGACAGATTGGTCATGGCATTAGGTCTCCGTTAAGTAAGTCGAAAGCATCAGCATTTATTCTCTCCGGCCTAATGCAAGAAACAATTGTGGTCAATGAAAAGGAAGATCCTGAATGGCTAATGGCGAAAAAAACGGTTGGACACCTTTTCCACACTCGAAAGAGGATGCCCGCAAAGTTCATGAAGTTCCCGATACCGCCCAAACGCGTTCACCTGCCTATCGCCTTGCTTATGTAGATGAAGATTTCATGATGCGGCGCGAGTTACGTGCTGTACGAATCGGTCTGGAACTGATGAAGCCCGAATTCAGTTTTGTCGAGCATGGCATCAAATCGACTGTCGTTCTATTTGGTGGCGCCCGTATTCCCGAACCGGGTAAAGAAGCACGTGCGGCAAAAAATTCGAAACAGAAGAAAAATCTTGAACAAGCCTCCCGTTATTATGACGAAGCACGCAAATTTGCTCGACTTTGTTCGCAATATTCTGCTTCTTCCAACCATCATGAATTTGTCATCATAACTGGTGGTGGTCCGGGCGTAATGGAAGCGGGTAACCGCGGTGCGGCCGATGTCGGTGCTCCCAGTATCGGGCTTAATATCGTATTGCCTCATGAACAGGCGCCTAATCCTTATGTGACGCCCAATCTTTGTTTTGATTTCCATTATTTTGCGATGCGCAAGATGCATTTTCTTATGCGCGCAAAGGTTATCGCAATATTTCCCGGCGGCTTTGGTACGTTGGATGAATTTTTCGAATCTCTGACACTCATCCAGACAGGTCGTATGAAACGTGTACCAATATTGATGTTCGGCCGTGAATTCTGGAGAAATGTTCTCAATCTTGATTATCTTGCCGAACAAGGGACGATTTCACCTGATGATGCGAAACTCGTCAATTATGTTGAAAGTGCCGAAGAAGGTTGGGCGATTATTCGCGAATTTTATAAGCTGGATAAACAGTAAGCTATAAAAATCCGAAAGTCCGATGCATCATCCTGAAAGCAATTTTTTCCTTGGGGCTTTTCGGTCGGTGTAGAAGAAAATTGTCGTCGGGATAGTTTAGCTTTTAAAATGCGCGAGTAGATTTTGTTACTTCTGTTTTCGGGAAAAGATGCGGGACATTTCTTTTGAAAATGAAGGGCGATCGGTTCCGAGTTTTCTTACTTCCTAGTTTGAAAGTTCGGGCATCAGCAGTTTGATTATTCTTCATAAGTCGCAAACCGGTCACGGCAATCACCGTTTTCCTCAAGCCTCTTGGTCAGGAAAAGATGTTTCGAATTTCATGTCTTTTAATTTTTAACCGAAAAAAGAAAATGAGAAGATTATTTTTTCGCGTTCAAGGACGTTTTTTCAGCCGGAAGAACGGTTTAAAAATTGAAAAGTCGCAACGCGTTTAAAAACTAAAAAAGGCGGGTCAAAGCCCGCCTCGCTTTATCGCATAAAACCGGATTATTTTCTCGGTGTGCCGTCGTCGGATTCACCTTTTTCATCGTCCTGAATGACAGTTTTGTCCATAGGTGTATCTTTCTTTTCACCCGGTACGTAGGTGTCTTCACGCGAACCGTCACCAAAATGACGGCCAGCTTTGCCACCATGATCATGATGAACGTCAGCTTCCGGCGCCTTTTCCTTTTGGCCTTCTACATAGCTATCTTCAACTGAACCGTCACCTGAAGCATTGCGGGCTTCAGCTGCCAATACCATCGATCCTGCTGCCAAAAGGCCAGCCAAAGAGACTGCAAGAATCTTTTTCATTTTCATTTCTCCTGTTTTGAAGCGTTGATGCTTCATGTCATCACACCGCTTTGGTTCTACTCTTATCGTTAAATTATCAATAAAGAAATGGCCCTGACAGTGCTTTATTCAAGTTACAAAGCTATACGAGCGCATTTACTTTGTAACACTCGTATAGAAACATAATCGGGTTTTATTTGCAAATGTCGTACTTCTTTTTTTACACACATATACGTTCGAATTTGTGTCGGAATTTTAGAGCCGGCTTTATACCAGACAAGTTTTGTCTGTTAAAAATGACCTTCAAGTGACATAAAAGACGGATAATCTCGCAGTTAGGCTGCCCAAAAAGCTCCGAAGCCATCAAAAAATATCAAAAAAACGCTTTATCATATGAATCTTGCCAACATCTCTTGCACGTCTATTGGGGTGCCCTTATATACGCGTCAACGAGGTTCGTTATGGTTGCCGATTTTTGAGTGGCCATTACGAGCTTTTCATATGATAAGGAGCTGTCTGGGGAATGCTCGGTAGAGGTCCCGACAGCTTGCTGGATGGAGAGTAGATATATGGCAAAAGTAATCGGTATTGATTTAGGTACGACAAACTCTTGCGTGGCTGTCATGGACGGCAAAAACGCAAAAGTTATTGAAAATTCGGAAGGTGCTCGCACAACACCTTCTATTGTAGCGTTTGCAGAGGGTGGCGAGCGTCTTGTTGGACAGCCGGCTAAACGTCAGGCTGTAACCAACCCTGAAGGCACTATTTTTGCGGTCAAGCGTTTGATTGGCCGTCGTTTCGACGACCCGATGGTTACCAAGGACAAAGAGCTTGTTCCTTATAAAATTGTAAAAGGGGAAAATGGTGACGCCTGGGTTGAAGTAGAAGGCAAGAAATATTCACCTTCCCAGGTTTCTGCAATGGTCTTGCAGAAAATGAAGGAAACGGCAGAATCCTATTTGGGCGAAAAAGTCGAGCAGGCAGTTATTACAGTTCCTGCCTATTTTAATGATGCCCAGCGTCAGGCAACCAAAGATGCCGGTAAAATTGCCGGTCTTGATGTTTTGCGTATCATTAACGAGCCTACGGCAGCTGCTTTGGCTTATGGCCTTGACAAGAAAGACGGTAAGACAATTGCCGTTTATGACTTGGGCGGTGGTACGTTCGATATTTCTGTTCTCGAAATCGGCGATGGCGTTTTTGAAGTTAAATCGACCAATGGTGATACATTCCTCGGCGGTGAAGACTTTGATATGCGTCTTGTCACTTATCTTGCCGAAGAATTTGAAAAAGAAAACGGCATTGATCTGAGAAAAGACAAACTTGCTTTGCAACGTTTGAAAGAAGCTTCTGAAAAAGCCAAGATCGAGCTTTCATCTTCGCAGCAAACGGAAATCAACTTGCCGTTCATCACTGCTGATGCAACTGGTCCTAAACACTTGACCATGAAGTTGACCCGCGCAAAATTCGAGTCATTGGTTGATGATCTGGTTCAACGGACGATTAATCCGTGTAAGGCTGCATTGAAGGATGCCGGTTTGAGCGCTGGCGATATTGACGAAGTCGTGCTCGTTGGCGGTATGACCCGTATGCCGAAGATTCAGGAAATTGTAAAAACTTTCTTTGGCAAGGATCCGCATAAAGGCGTTAACCCGGATGAAGTTGTTGCAATGGGTGCTGCCATTCAGGGCGGTGTTTTGCAGGGTGATGTCAAGGACGTTCTGTTGCTTGATGTTACACCGCTTTCTTTGGGTATCGAGACATTGGGCGGTGTCTTCACACGCTTGATCGAACGCAATACAACGATTCCGACCAAGAAATCGCAGACCTTCTCGACTGCGGAAGATAATCAGAATGCTGTGACGATTCGTGTCTTCCAGGGTGAACGCGAGATGGCAGCTGATAACAAGTTGCTTGCCCAGTTTGACCTTGTAGGCATTCCGCCGGCACCACGTGGCGTTCCGCAGATCGAAGTTACATTCGATATTGATGCCAACGGCATTGTCAGTGTTTCGGCAAAAGATAAAGGCACTGGTAAAGAACACCAGATCCGCATTCAGGCTTCTGGCGGCTTGAGTGATGCCGATATCGACAAGATGGTCAAGGATGCTGAAGCCCATGCTGCCGATGACAAGAAGCGGCGTGAAGGTGTCGAGGCGAAGAATCAGGCGGAAGCTTTGGTTCATACGACCGAGAAATCGCTTGCCGATTATGGTGATAAAGTCTCGGCTGAAGACAAGTCGGCAATTGAAGCTGCAATCGCGGATGTCAAGAAAGCTATCGAGTCGGATGATGTTGATAGTCTTCCTGAAAAAACCAAGAAATTGTCTGAAGTCAGCATGAAACTTGGTGAAGCGATGTATGCCGCTTCAAAGGCGCAAGCTGAAGCCGATGCAGCCCATGATGCTGCAAAAGAAGAGCATAAGGACGACGATGTTGTTGATGCCGATTTTGAAGAAGTCGACGACAACGATAAGAAGAACAAGAAATAATTGATCTTATGTCCTTGTAAAATTGAAAAAAGCCCGACCTTTTATCAAAAGGGCGGGCTTTGTTATAAAACAGCCAATATGCTCGCAATAAAAGCCAAAATGACAACGGTTTTTTAAAACCGGCGACAATCGTTCGAGCGAATTTTGAATATAGCAAATGTCGTCTCGTCAATAAATGGCAGAGGAACTGCAGGAATAAGCGATGAAAGTTGATTATTATGAAACATTGGGCGTTTCACGAGAATGCGATGAAAAAACGCTCAAATCTGCATTTCGGAAACTTGCCATGCGATATCATCCGGACAGAAACCCCGGTGATAAAGAGGCGGAACAAAAATTCAAAGAAATAGGCGAAGCCTATGAAGTTTTAAAGGATCCGCAAAAGCGTGCGGCTTATGATCGTTTCGGCCATGCTGCTTTTGAAAATGGCGGTGCCGGTGATGGAAATCCATTCGGACGCGGTGGTTTTGCTGCGGGCGGTTTTTCCGATATTTTCGAGGATTTCTTTGGAGAAATGATGGGTGGAGCACGGCGCAAGCGTGCCGATGGACGAGAGCGTGGTGCCGATTTGAGTTACAATATGGAAGTCACTCTGGAAGAGGCTTACCATGGTAAAACTGCGCAAATCAGGGTGCCGGGTTCGATCACCTGTGATCTTTGTTCGGGATCCGGCGCCAAGAAAGGCTCGAAACCGCAACCCTGTGCAACCTGTGGTGGAACAGGAAGAGTTCGCAGTGCCCAAGGATTCTTTTCGATTGAAAGAACCTGCCCGACATGTCAAGGGCGCGGCGAAACCATCAAGGATCCTTGTCCAAAATGTCATGGACAGGGGCGCATCGAAGAAGAGCGCACATTGACTGTCAATATTCCCGCCGGCATTGAAGATGGCACACGCATCCGTCTGGCAGGAGAAGGTGATGCCGGAAGTCATGGTGGACCGGCTGGCGATCTTTATATTTTTCTGTCTATCAAACCGCATGAATTCTTCCAGCGCGATGGTGCCGATCTTTATTGTCGTGTTCCTATTTCGATGACAACTGCTGCTCTTGGCGGAGATTTTGAAGTTTCAACTCTTGATGGATTGAAAACACGCGTCAAAGTGCCGGAAGGCACGCAAAATGGACGTCAGTTCCGGCTGAAGGGTAAAGGAATGCCTGTTTTGCGCCAACAGGCAACGGGCGATCTTTATATTCAGGTTGCAATCGAAACGCCACAAAAGCTGAGCAAAAGGCAACGTGAACTTCTCGAAGAATTCGAAAAACTTTCGGTTGATGAAAACTCGCCGCAGTCACATGGCTTTTTCGCCCGTATGAAAGAGTTCTTTGAAGGTATTGGCAACAATAATACCACACCGAAAAGCTAGATTGGTAAAGTCGGCTCGCCTTGTGTCGTCTTGAGAGCTGTTAAAGGGCATTATTGTTCGGTTGGAAGACCCTTCAAGCGATCAACCATTTTAAACGAGCCGCTAGGACATGTATGTAAAGCCAAGCTCGCTAATTTCAACGCAATTTTGAAAAGCAGGAAGCTACTTTGAAAAGCGGTTTTTTAACTGCTGTCTGTTTTGTCTGTCGTTTATCCGGAAATTTGGCTAATTTTTCAGGATTGGAAAAACGCTTTCAAGAAATTTTCGTAAATTTTTGTCAGTGCTTCAAGATCATCGGTTGCTACACATTCATCGACCATATGCATGGTTTTCCCTACGAGCCCGAATTCAACGACGGGACAATAATCTTTTATAAAACGGGCATCCGATGTGCCGCCGGAGGTTGATAATTCAGGCGTGCGTCCGGTAACCGATTTGATCGCTTTGCTCAAGCACCCGACGAGCTCATCATTCTTTGTTAAGAAAACGCCACCGGGGCTTATAACCCAATCGATTTTGAATGTCGGAACAAATTTTCCTGTTTTTTCAATTTTTACCGAGTTAAGCCGCTTTTTTATTTCCTGTTTCAAGGTTTCGGCGGTCCAATTATCGTTGTAACGCACATTGAAGCGGATAATAGTTTGTTGCGGAATGACGTTGGTCGCCGGATTTCCCGTGTCAATGGTTGTTATTTCGAGATTGCTCGGTTCGAAATTTTCGCTTCCCGTGTCTATAACCGGATTTTTAAGCGCTTCGCATAATTTTACAACAAGATCGAGTGGATTGGCTGCTCGTTCAGGGTAGGCAACATGGCCTTGATGCCCAACGACGGTAATGATACCGGAAAGTGAACCACGTCGCCCAATTTTTATCATATCGCCCAAACGGTCGGGATTCGTCGGTTCACCGACAATTGCCGCATCCCATTTTTCACCCTTTGTTTTTGCCCAGTTCAGAAGTTTGATTGTGCCGTTGATTCCGGGACCTTCCTCATCATTGGTGATAATAAGGCTGATACTGTCTTCAAGTTTATTGCTTTCGAGATAGCGTGCGAGTGCTGCAATAAAGCTTGCAACCCCGCCTTTCATATCCACAGCGCCCCGCCCGAAAACTTTACCCTCTTCAATGATGCCGGAAAATGGCGGATGACGCCATAATCGAGGTTCGCCTGTCGGTACAACATCTGTATGTCCGGCAAAAGCAAGGTTTTTCCCTCCTTTGCCGATTCTGGCATAAAGGTTTTCAACATCAGGTGTGTCTTTATCTGTGAAAACCGGTCTTTCCACAGAAAATCCCATAGCTTCGAGCCACAATTGGACGGTTTCAAGAACTCCGTTTTCTTGTGGTGTTACCGACGCACATCTGATGAGTGCCTGCGTTAAAGCGACCGGATCCTTGAGTGACAGCACAGCGATTGTCCTTTGTTTGAAAACTTATCGGCAATAGTTATTAACCGATATCATAATAATTAAGAAAATATATTGTTAATATTTTCAATAGGATGCTAAAGAAATTACATACCCGAATTTCTTTGGGCGAATAAAAAACATTCAGTAGGGGAAAAATCAAGGGATATCAGTTATGGCCGGATTAATCGATACGCCTGATAATGGCGGGGGTGATATTGCCCTAAATCCTGTTGGCAACAAAACAAAATTGATTGTTGCAGCAGGTATCGGAAACTTTCTCGAGATTTTCGATTTTACCGTTTACAGTTTCTTTGCTGCAATTATCGGCAATGTTTTCTTCAACTCGGGTGATCCACTTATCTCGCTGTTAATTTCAGTTTCGGTTTTTGGTGTCGGTTTTGTGATGCGTCCACTCGGTTCGATTGTGATCGGGTCTTATGCTGACCGGCATGGGCGCAAAGCAGCCATGTTGCTCACGATTATTCTCATGGCATGTGGCAGCGCTATCATCGGATTTGCTCCGCCTTATACATCAATCGGAGTTGTAGCACCGATCCTCATTGTTCTTGGTCGTTTGTTGCAAGGCTTTTCGGCAGGTGGAGAAATCGGTGCCGCTACAACATTGTTGATGGAATCAGCCGATCGTAACCAACGTGGATTTTTTGTGAGCTGGCAGTTTTTCGGCCAGGGTTTGAGCTCTTTAACCGGTTCGCTCTTTGCAGCAGGTTTGATGGGCTTTTTAACGCCCGAACAAATGCACAGCTGGGGCTGGCGTGTTCCATTCATCTTTGCATTGGTTATAATACCGGTCGGCCTTTATATCCGGGCGCATATTTGTGAAACATTCAAAGCACCGGTTGTCGAAAACAAAACAACACACCCGTTTAAAGAGCTGATAACGCAGCACGGAAAACAGACAATTTTAGGGATTTTCTTTATCCTTCCCGTCACCGCTTTGATGTATATTCTGGTTTTCTATATGCCGAATTATCTGAAAACGGTAACCGACATCAACAGTTCTACCGCGTTTCTGATATCAAGTTACGCAAGCGTTATTGTGCTCATAACCACTTTTGCTTCCGGTTTCTTGTGTGACAAGCTCGAACGACGCAAAGTTGGCGGCATTATCATTATCGCGGTCGCGTTCATTTCGTCATATTTTGCTTTCCGCTTTGTTTCGCATATCGGCATATTTCTTATTTTCCACACTATAGCGGTCGGGTGCCTCGGACTCATTTTAACATTTTCTGTTTTGATGGTTATGGAGGCGTTCGAGCAAAAAATCCGTGCAACAGCGACTGCGGTTATCTACGCTTTTTCGGTTTCGATCTTCGGTGGCACAGCGCAAATGATCGTGACACTTCTGTTGAAGTATTCGAATAGCAACAACATGGCGCCGTTCTGGTATCTCGGGACTTCTCTGGTTATCGGAGCTATCGCATTGGCCCTCTTCGACGAGAAGCGTTATAATATCTAGGCGCTATCAGGAGACTTATAATGAAGAGTGAAAAAGTTTCACCGGAAAGCGAAAAGCTTTTCGGTGCGATTTCCAAATATTTGCCGGAAATGGTGGCCTTGAGACACGACCTTCATTCCCATCCGGAGCTCGCTTACGAGGAACACCGCACGGCAGATATTGTTGCAAAGCTGCTAAGAAAATGGGGTTATGAAGTTCAAACCGGCATCGGAAAAACCGGTGTTGTCGGACGGTTGAAGGTAGGAAATGGTAAAAACTCGATTGGCTTGCGGGCTGATTTTGATGCTCTTCCCATCCATGAACTGACCAATCTTGAATATTCGAGCACAAACGAAGGAAAAATGCACGCTTGTGGCCATGACGGGCACACAACCATGTTGTTGACGGCTGCGAGATATCTCGCAGAGACTAAAAATTTCAACGGCACTGTCAATGTGATTTTTCAACCTGCGGAAGAAGGATTTGCCGGTGCGCAGGCCATGATCGACGATGGTCTGTTTGAAAAATTTCCATGTGATGCTGTTTATGCAATGCACAATTGGCCGGATCTTCCTGCAGGAAAAATTGCGGTTAATAGTGGCCCGTTTATGCCTGCAAGCGACAATGTATCAATCCGCGTTATTGGCAAGGGGGGGCATGGAGCTGTTCCACAAAAGGCTATTGACCCGATTGCAGCGGGAGCTGCCATTGTTACAGCATTGCAAACAATCGTTTCACGTAATGTGCCACCGCTTGAAGCTGCTATCATAACAGTGGGAAGTTTTCATGCCGGCTTTGCCAATAATGTCATTCCGGACACAGCCGAGATGGAGCTCACCGTACGCTGCTTCAGCGCGGATGTGCGCGATTTGCTGGAAAACCGCATAGAAAAACTGGTAAAATCCCAGGCAGAAAGCTTCGGCGCCACGGCAGAGGTAAATTATCATCGGCTTTACCCGATGCTTTTCAATCACAAGGAAGAAACCGATTTTGCCGTCGGCGTTGCGCGTAATACTTTCGGAAAAGAAAAGGTTGATGCGCAATTGACACCTCCATCTGTCAGCGAGGATTTCGCCTTTATGCTTCAGGCAAAGCGCGGATCCTATCTTTTGATCGGCAATGGTGAAAGTGCGTCCCTTCATAGTCCGAATTATAATTTTAACGACGATTTGATCCCATTGGGTGGTTGTTATTGGGTCAAGTTGGTGGAAACATATTTGCGTTAATTCCGACTTGAGCCGGACGAAAATTTGCACAAGGCTCATTCAGAAAACGCGTGCTAGAAAGAAAAGATAATGAATCATATTCGCGAACATATTAATAAAACGATCGATGAAATGATCGAATTACGCCATTCGATCCATCAGAATCCGGAGCTTGGCTATCACGAACATCAAACGGGTGATAAAGTTGCCGCGCTTTTGAAAAAGTGGGGTTTCGAAGTCACTCGCGGCATCGGAAAAACCGGTATTGTAGGAACATTGAAGGTCGGAAACGGCAAAAAAATCATCGGTATCCGTGCCGATATGGATGCGCTACCGATTTCGGAAGAAACAAATCTTGAATATTCCAGCAAGAACGAAGGTGTCATGCACGCCTGCGGACATGACGGACACACAACAACCCTGCTGACAGCTGCCCGTTATCTCGCCGAGACAAAGAATTTTGATGGCACAGTTCGCGTTATTTTTCAGCCGGCTGAAGAAAATTATGGTGGCGGTAAAGCCATGATTGAAGACGGTCTGTTTGAAAAATTCCCTTGTGACCGTATTTATGGGCTTCATAACTGGCCGGGCTTTCCTGCCGGAACATTGCGCTTTACCAAGGGGCCGATGATGGCTTCAGTCGATACTGCTTATATTACAGTGCACGGTAAAGGTGGTCATGGTGCACGGCCGGAAACCACAATTGATCCGATTGTTGCAGCCTCTTCTATCGTTATGGCCTTGCAGACAGTTGTTTCCCGTAACGTTCCCCCGCTTGAGGCTGCACTTGTTACGGTTGGCAAGATTCAGGGCGGCAGCGTTTCCAATATTATTCCTGATGAAGTGAAGATGGATCTGACGATCCGTTGTTTCTCGGCAAAAGTTCGTGACCTTCTACAGGAACGGATTTGTAAAATCGCCAAATCACAGGCTGAAAGCTATGGCGCAGAAGCCATTATCAATTACGAGCGTGGTTATCCCGTTACAGTAAATGATGCGGATGCAATCGACTTTGCTTTAGGCGTTGCAAGAGACGTTGTCGGTGACGAAAACGTTGTCGAGAATGCCGAGCCGTTGACCCCGAGCGAGGATTTTTCCTATATGCTGCAAAAAGTACCGGGCGCATACATTATTATGGGTAATGGTGATAGCTCGGGTCTACATACGCCACATTACAATTTCAATGATGAAGGCATTGCTGTCGGTGCAAGTCTCTGGGGTGCACTGGTTGAGAAATATCTTGCCAAAGCTTGAAGAATTTAGATCTTAAGTTGCTTTTTTCCGGCCCGGATATTCAATGATTATTCATTGCATCCAGCCGAAAAGACCAGCTTATCAACATTATTTACCCGTCTGTTTAAAAAAAGCCGATCGGCATATTTCCAAAACAGGCGGGTTTTTTATTCGAGAAAATTATTTTTGACGTGTTTTAACCGCAATCGCAATCGACCGGATTTTTTAAACAGCAACATAGCCGGAAACTTCGGTTAAGAAGAAAAAAATAGCGCGGCAAAAAGAAAACTTGGTTGGCCATTTCTTGATAATCACCTTTTGCAAAATCCATAATAGGCAAGATGATCAACGGGGACAGGAAAGATGGCTGACAAATCAATTGAAAATTTGATTCTCTCCTATTTGCCGGAAATGACAGCATTCCGGCATGCTATGCATAAAAATCCGGAATTGTCGGGAAAGGAAACGGTAACATCGGCTCGTGTAGGCGAACTTCTCGAACAATACGGTTATAAAGTCACACGTCACGTCGGTGGAAACGGTATTGTCGCATCATTGAAAAATGGCAATGGAGAAAAGTCTATCGGTATTCGTGCCGATATGGACGCTTTGCCGATAAAAGAAGAAACAGATCTGGAATATGCCAGTAAAAATCAAGGAGTGATGCATGCATGTGGCCATGACGGCCATACGACAACACTTCTTACAGCTGCACGTGCTTTGGCCGTTACAAGGAATTTCGACGGAACAGTGCATCTTATTTTTCAACCGGCTGAAGAAATCGGTGCCGGAGCAAAGGCTATGATTAAAGACGGATTGTTTGAAAGATTTCCTTGTGATGCTGTTTATGGACTGCATAATTGGCCGGGATTGGAACAAGGTAAAATACAATTTACCAAAAGTGCCATGATGGCCTCTGTCGATGCCGTAACAATTGTAATTTATGGAAAAGGTGGTCATGGAGCCCGCCCTGAAACTGCAATCGACCCTATTATTGTTGCGTCTTCGATCGTCATAGCATTACAAACCATCGTCGCGCGGAATGTTCCGCCACTTCATTCGGCGATTATATCAACCGGCTCGATACATGGCGGTGAAGCATTCAATATCATTCCGGATAGTGTGACAATTTCACTAACGGTGCGTAGTTTTTCAGCAGATATTCAAAATCTTGTTGAAGACCGGATCAAAAAAATCGTTGAAGCGCAGGCGCAAAGTTTCGGAGCGCGCGCTTCTGTGCAATATGACCGGTTGGTTCCGGCGTTAGTCAATCATGCTGAATATAGCGATTTTGCTCTTGATATTGCAAAACAGAGATTGGGAGCTGATAAAATCGTCCAAAACGAGATGCCAACCACTGTAAGCGAGGATTTCGCCTTTATGCTGCAAGCCTGTCCGGGAGCATTTTTCTTTCTCGGTAATGGCGACAGTGCAAGTCTACATAGTCCACACTATAATTTCGACGATCGCAATCTTATAGACGGAGCAATTTTCTGGTGTGCACTTGTGGAAGCAGTTTTAAAACAGCATTAACCAATCGGAAACCATCCTTATGCATTATCGAAAAAGTTGAATATCGGTCGAACGGAATTATCGGAAATTGAATCCGTTCGGAATTGCAACTTTTTGAAGATGAGTTCACGCACTTTATGAAAAAATCTTGCCCCTCTTTGTCTCGTCGCACTTTCCTTGTTGGAAGCGGAACAGCATTTATCGGGGTTTTGAGTGGCTGCACCAGCAGCGGAATTTTGGGGAGTGGTTATAATAATATGACCACCGGTTCAATTCCTCGCCCGCCGATCGGAATTGATAAAGGCTTTACCTCACCTGATGTTATGTATGCGGCCGTTCACGAAGGTCCTTATACGCTTAGCGCCATACCTTATGACAAGGTTCCGAAACAATTTTTACGGCAGATTGTACCAAATCCGACTGGTGAACCACCTGGAACCATTGTTGTTAGCCTGAAAGATCATTTCCTCTATTTTATCCAGCCGGATGGCGATGCTCTGCGTTATGGCGTAGGCATTGGTGCTGCCGGTTTCCAATGGTCGGGGCGTGCCAATGTCCAATTCAAGCGTGAATGGCCACGCTGGACACCACCTGCCGAAATGATCGGAAGAAAACCCGAACTTGTCGAATATCGTAACGGCATGGAACCGGGGCCGACAAATCCGCTTGGTGCGCGTGCTCTTTATATCTATCAGAATGGTCGTGATACCGGCTATAGAATCCACGGCTCGCCGGAATGGTGGTCCATCGGACTATCAATGTCTTCAGGTTGTATCAGATTAATGAACCAGGATATCATAGACCTCTACAACCGGGTTCCTGTCGGAACACCGATTGTAGTAGGTTAGTGCTCATTATATGGGAGGAGGCGTATAATGAGAAGAACGGGTGCCCGACCTAGACAAGCGGGGGCAACTCTATCGGGCACCCAGGGGTACCAGGTTTGTTCCCGGTGCCTTCATAACGGATGGTCTCACATAAAGTTCCAAAAAATTATCCTGTTTAAAAGGTCCTGAAAAATGTTGAAGACGATTTTCGTGACGGTTGCTTTGTTTTTGGCATTCCCTTTTATTGCGGCCAATGCACAAGACCCGTCCGTACATAATGAGACCTATATTTGCGAGCGCGGTGTGTCGTTACAGGTTGTCTTTATCAAAGACAAAGAACGCGATTATGCAGTTGTTGCCATTGATGGAAAATTGGTCGCAATGCGTGAGGAGCCTAAAAATCCGGATAAGCTTTTTCCAGGAAAACTTTTTGTTGCCGTTGATGAACAAGATAATTATCGCCTTCATATAAAGGGTAATGAGGCAGTCCTTACCTATAAAGACAACGGGACCTATAAAGACAACGAGCAGTCAAAAACAGATAAAGTCGTATTACAGTCCTGTCAGGCAGATATAGAGGAGGATTAATGAAAAAACCCGATTTCGAACAAGGTTCTTTTGGACAATTGAGAAAAAACGCGGGCGCATTATGGCAGGCTTATACTTGTCATCCTTTTGTCAACCAATTGGCTGCAGGAACGCTGCATGAAAAATGTTTCAGGAAGTTTTTAACGCAAGACTATCTGTTTCTTGTTCATTTTTCCCGAGGCTATGCGCTTCTTGCAGCAAAATCTACAAATATTTCCGATATCACAGAGGCGCTTGACGGGCTCAAAGCCATTGCAGAGGAAATGCCGCTTCATGTTGCCTATGCAAAAAAGTGGGGAATATCGGAACAGGAGATGAGCCGGGCAGAAGAAGCAATTCAAACCATTGCCTATACCCGTTTTGTTCTGGATGTCGGATATTCGGGCGATAGACTTGATTTAATGACGGCCTTGATACCTTGTGTTGCAGGCTATGCCGAAATTGGTCTTAATCTCGTCAACTCTGATAAAACAGTGTTCAAAGGCAATCCCTATTCGGAATGGATCAATAATTATAAGAGCGAAGACTATCTGAATGGTGTCCGGTCTTTTCTTGAAAGTTTCAATAAACTTGCCGGGGCAGATAACAGCAAAGAACGTTTTGACCGCTTGAGCAAAATTTTCAACACGGCAACCCGCCTTGAAACCGAATTCTGGCAAATGGGGCTTGATGCCTAACCTTTATGCATTCCCCAAGGTGCTGGCGTTTTAATGAATCCGCGGCTTTTCAACGTTATTTTGCAGGTGACATCAACAACGTATTTCGTCAATTTCAATCTATTCGGACTCGTCTTTCCGCGAAGACGGTGATTTTTTTAAGGCCGCAACAATGATCGCGTTTTTTCAATCAATTATTTGAAGTCGATCGCATGAAGTGCCTGTCCATTGCGCTTGAGCCATGCCTTATATTCTTTTGCGCGAGGGCACAGTTTCTCGCACAGCGCCCAGAATTTCGGGCCATGGTTCATCTCTATAAGATGGGAAGTCTCGTGAGCAACGAGATAATCAATGACACCCAAGGGTGCCATGACAATGCGCCATGAAAACGACAAATGACCGTCGGCCGAGCAAGACCCCCAGCGGCTTCTGGTATCTTTATAGCGAATGGAAACCGGTTTGCGGCCGACCGTTTGACTATGTTTTTCGACAAGCGGGCCGATAATGCGGGCAGCCTGTTTCTTAAGTGCTTCGCTGATGTGTCGCGGCAAATGCCGGCTATCACCATAAACAATGATTTTTCCGCCCTTGCCATTATCATTCTGAATAATAGTGACATTGCCGCGCCCTTCCTGATGAATAATTTCATAAGGATAACCAAGGATAGGTATGGCCGCACCAGCTCTCAACATCGGTGCCTCCTGTGGAGGAGGCAAACGGGAAATGCGGTTTTCTATCCAACCTTTATAACGCTCGACGAAGTTTAAGACCTCTTCTTCAGATGTTCTTGGCGGGATAGTTGCACGCACGCCTTTTCCACCGGCTTCTATCCGCAATGTCAGCCTTTTTGCTCGAGCGCTTGTTACAATCGTAAGCGGCAAGGCACGATCCGACAATTGCAGCGTCAGCTGTAATTTTTCTGGTTCAAAATAGTGAGTGCGAGGCTTGGGAAAAAACATGGCCTTTATTTAATAACAAAAAGCATTTTTTGAAGAGATAGGTAAAAATATCATGGAAAGATTTGCTATAAATTCACTCCAAAAACATTCGGCGAATTTTTGTTTTGCATTCAATTTGTTAATTTTGAAGACAAACAATTTTCACGGCAATTCTCGCCAATTTGCTTTTCCGTTGTTAACGGGATTTTGCCGATTAGAAAACCGGCCGGATTTTCCGTTTGATCATCAAAACATTGTTTTCAGTGGTCGTGATTTTCTATCAACATCTTCAAACCATCCAGAATTATAGCAATATCTTCGGGTCTTGAAAGATGATGTTCGCCGTCTTTAACCAACGTCAGCGTGACATTATTGAACGGAAGATGTTCGACAAGTTCGAGCGTGTGTTGAAAAGGAACTTCATTATCGGCCATTCCCTGTATGATGTGAACGGGACAGTTGATATCAATGAGCCCTTCCATAACCAGATTTTTATCCCCGTCATCAAGGAAAATTTTTGTAAAAGGTACGGGATCCATATCCTTTTCGTAAGGAACTTCAAAAAAGCCCTGTTTATCAAGTTCCTTTTTCTGTTCATCTGTCATTTGAGGGCGAACAAGATCGCGCGTAAAATCCGGAGCAGGTGCCAAAAGTAACAAACCGGCAAGCGGGATGTTTTTTTTTGCGAGAATTTGTGCCATGCGAAGCGCGATCCAACCACCCATTGACGAGCCGGCAATAATTTGCGGTCCTTGGCAAAATTTTTCAAAAAGTATCAGGCTTTCTTCCAACCATTTGGAAATACTGCCCTGATGGAAATCACCTTCTGATTCGCCAGTTCCCGAATAATCAAAACGTAAAAAAGGATAATCGTTGCTTTTTGCAAATTCGTTCAATGCAAGAGCTTTGCCGCCCATCATATGTGAACGGTAACCGGGCAACCACATCAAGCCGGGATGTTTACTCCCCTTCAACGCGCGAATAGCGAGTTTTTGATGGCCTACAGTCAGAAATTCAAGATCACCATTTTCCATAAAAAACTCCTTGCAAAGTTTGAAAGCCCGGATTTATTTCGAACAGTTTTATTCTAACCGGAAATTTGCGAACTTAAACCCTTAATAGCTCTTTCACGGCAAATTCGTTAAAAGCCTAGCATTTCGGTTGTTTTCAAACGTCAATTTGTATATGACAGAGAAGATATAAGTTTATCCGGATATAAAACATATATCCGGCGAGGAAACTTTGTTCTATCAAGTCACCCCGCCTATTTTTAACGGATAGCTTATGTCAAGGCTGAAGAATTGAAACTATTATAGGGAGAACCGACCATTCGCCGACCGTTTAAATCAACGCCAACCCCAAAAGATGGGCCGCGTTCCAATCAGGATATTCGCATTCCTCGTATACAGCTTATTGATCATGAAGGGCATAATCACGGGATTATTTCAACGCACGATGCTTTGGCAATGGCTGAAGAGGCTGGTCTTGATCTTGTAGAGATTGTTCCCAATGCAGAACCTCCGGTTTGTAAAATCATCGATCTTGGCAAACTGAAATATCAGAACCAGAAAAAAGCATCTGAAGCTCGTAAAAAGCAGAAGACCGTGGAAATTAAAGAAATTAAGATGCGGCCGAACATCGATACTCACGATTACGGGGTAAAGATGAAGGCGATCGCAAAATTTCTTGAAGGTGGCGACAAGGTCAAGATTACCCTTCGGTTCCGTGGCCGTGAAATGGCCCACCAGGAATTGGGTATGCAACTTCTTGAACGTTTAAAAGTAGATACGTCCGGTATTTCGAAAGTGGAAGCCGAGCCTAAGCTTGAAGGGCGACAGATGATGATGGTCATCGCACCCAAATAAAGCGATGGAATTTGAAAAGCACCGTTTATAACGGTGCTTTTTTATTACCTTTTTTTGTTGCAATTGTTAGCCAATAAATGAAATAGTAAAAACATCGCATTTTATTTTTATATTTATAGAACAAAAAAGTTGGAGTTTCGCGTTTTATACCGTGAAGGGATACATGCTTCCAATCTGTTGAGAGCATTGTAAGGCGGTAGGAGTAGGGAGTAGATAGAGTGTCAGAATGGCTTAGACGTAAACCGGTTGTTCAACAAACTTCGGATAACGAGCGTAAGCTCATTCCGACATTAAGTTGGCATCATCTTGTTGCCTTGGGAGTTGGAGGGATCGTCGGTACCGGCATTTATACTTTGATCGGCATTGGCGCCGATAGAGCAGGGCCGGCAGTGCTGTTATCCTTTGTGATTGCAGGTGTTATTTGTGCATGTGCCGCATTTGCCTATGCCGAACTTGCTACCCTTATTCCGCTTGCCGGAGGAGCCTATACTTATTCCTATGCTGCATTAGGAGAGCTGATTGCCTGGATTGTCGGATGGAGTCTTATTCTCGAATATTCACTGGTTGTAAGTACTGTTGCTGTCGGCTGGTCGGCCTATGCAACAGGTTTTTTGCACGGCATCGGCATTCATCTGCCGTTCTGGCTGACAGCCGGTTATAATTCTGTTGATCCCGCAACCCAACTTCATGGGCTTGTCAATCTTCCTGCAGTTTTTATTGTTTTCGTTATTGCCGGCATGTTGATTATTGGCACCAAAGCAAGTGCAACGTTGAATTTGTTCCTTGTTCTTATCAAGATAGCAGCTCTTGTGCTTTTCATTATTGTTACGCTGCCGCATTTCAATATTGAAAATCTTCATCCTTTCATGCCGAATGGCTTTTCCAAAGTCATGTCACCTGATGGCGTCGAACGCGGTGTTATGGCTGCGGCCGCTATTATATTTTTCGCCTTCTATGGTTTTGATACAATTGCAACGGCTGCTGAAGAAACCAAGCAACCACGTCGTGATCTGTCTATCGGCATTGTCGGTTCGCTGATCGTCTGTATCATTATTTATGTTCTCGTCGGTCTCGGCGCAGTGGGAGCACTTCATTACACGGCATTTTCCCATAGCGAGGAGCCACTTGCACATATTTTGCGTAGTCTCAATTCCAATAGTATTGCCGGTATCATCGGTATTGCTGCTGTCGTGGCCTTGCCAACTGTTTTATTAGCATTCTTTTACGGTCAGACGCGCATATTTTTTGTTATGGGACGTGATGGAACCCTTCCTGGTTTCCTTTCTCGCGTCAGTGCAAAAACCGGTACGCCGGTTACGACAACAATTTTCACAGCGATAATCATTGCTGCCATTGCCGGGCTTTTCCGTCTTGATGAAATCGCGGCATTGGCCAATGCCGGAACGTTGGTCGCCTTTACCTCTGTCGGTATTTGTCTTGTTGTCTTGCGTAAAACTGCGGCAGATATTCCCAGAAAATTCAAAACACCTTTCGTATGGATTGTCGGGCCGGTGAGTGCAATCGGGTGTATTTATCTGTTTTTCAGCCTGCCTTCGAAAACCCAGTTCTATTTTCTCTTGTGGAACCTCATTGGAATCGTGTTCTATTTTTGTTACGGATACAGAAAGAGTAACATAGCCCGTCACATTTCCGTGACTGATCCATCATGAGGGTGTTTTTTGTTGAACATTTCTATCTTATAATCGTTCTAGGTATTATATTAGATATGCGGTTCAACTCGTTGATGCATTGGGTGGTTTAGAATACTGGAGGTCCGAACAGTGTATAAATCAATACGACTCATCTCTGCTGTTATTGCTTTATGCGTGGCACCGATGGCTACTCAAGCTGCGGTATACCAGAAAGTTCCCGGAACTGCGGTATATATCAGCGTTCCTGACAGCTTTACTCTGACAACCGATTTTAGCGGCTTTGTCGATAAAAATACCGGGGCCTCCATTCTTGTTGCGACCATGCCTCCGGCAAGTAACAGGATGAAAGAGCTGTTCAACGATCAGAGCAAATTTACAGCTGCAATGGGTGCTCAGCACTATGACATAGCAACGCAGCTCAAAACAAAATCGCGCGATGGCTATGATTTAATTGTCTATAAGGGCAAGCAGGCGGCTGCAAATGATGTTTTTGATAAATGGTCATCAATGCTTTTTGCGTCGAATGCATCTTATGTCATAACGGTGCAAGCACCGGAAACTGAAGAATTTTCGGCTGATGATGCCATGAAGATTTTCAATTCTGTTTCACTTGCCAGCCATAATGACGAAACGGATCAATTAAGTGCTTTGCCCTTTACCTTTGGCGCTCAACCGCCATTTGAATTTGTCGGATCGATCATGAACAGTTCGGCAATGCTCACAATTCCGGCTTATACAAAAGAGGATGTCGAACGGCCCGATATTATCGTCACAAAAGGTCTCGAGACTGCCCCGAATGCACCCCTTGATAAGGTTGTTGATACTTATCTCCAGTCTATTCAGAACACCGTCAAAAATGTCGAGGATCGCAAAACCTCGACAACAAGATTTGCCGGCCATTCGGGACTTCGTTTACAGGCAACCGCCCTTATGAAGGGTGATCCTGTTGATCTCGTTATTTATGCGGCGGTCGGGAATGATGGACATCCGATCTTTATGCATGTAACCGGTGAAAAAGGTACATTGGCTGCCTATAGCGACGAGATTGAAAAGACTGCCGAGAGCATAAAACTGAGAAATGACGAAAAAAAGTAAGGCTTTCAAAAGTCGTTAAATTCCGTCGTTTGTCGTAACAAAAATATGGTTCCGGTTCATCCTTTGAAAAAGGATTGTCTGGAACCACTCTTTTCTTAAATAGGCTCATCGCATTGTGTCTGGTAGATAGGTTGTAGCTATATCAAGGCCTTGTTGATAGCAGCTTAACGTCAACATCCGTTCAATTGCATGTAAATGCGTACCATCGGTTGGCAGGGGCTCATCAGGATAGTCTTCCCATGTGAGGTTGAGATCGACAAATGGCTTTAGCACAGCTGCTTTAGCCCAAAACATTGAACCTGTTGGAAATACAACATATTTTGGTAGTTTCACTAACCCTATGCGGTGAGCTATATCAATCGCGGCTTGATAATTGTGGGCCCAACCAACGGCATATTTGTCATCAGGAAAAATAAGAGCGGTTTTTTCATTTGATTGCATATAGTTCACGATGGCATCGGCCATCCGTATCTTTTTCCCATCGCCTAAAAGATTTGTTAAGAGGAAATTATTCCACGCAGCGACCATCTCGCGGTTGGTTTTGTGCACACTCTTTTTTGTGTGGATATGACCGATGATATCATAGTCTTCTACAAACTTGTGTCCGAATTCGGTTAACAGTGGGCCGATATCTCTTCCGCGGTTAGGAACAAGCTTGATCTCGATTTGGTCACCATATCCTTTAAGCATCGGTTCAATAACCGATTTATCACTGTCACTTTTGACACTGATAAATATATCCGGACGTATTGTATTATTCTTCAATCTTTGAAAGATTTCGCCCAGCATATCCGGGTAAAATGCATGTATGTGCAATGCAATTTTCTGTCTGCCGATGAAAGAATGAACAATGTCTGGCGATGTAAGTACTTGCCAATTCCATTGCCCTTGAGGCTTGCCCGACTTTAGATAATCTACGAATGGATCAATTCGAGTTATACCAAGATCGTGATTTTCCGCGTAAATTCCCGGATGAAAGCCGGGTTTGGGACGAGCTGCATTGGCGCCGCTTTTATAATCGCGGATATAACGCCGAGCATAACGAAAGCGGTTTAAGACATGTTTGTTTTTTCCGGTCCAATACGGAATATCAAACTCCGACGATTTACTTAAAAAATGCGCATCTTCGTCTTCCTGAGCGAGTTGCTTGTTGGCCCTCTTGCAGATATCAATGATCTCCCGAACATAAGCCTCGGCTTCTCGTGGGCGCTCATCTTTTTCGAAAGGAAGATAGTCTGTACTGTCAGGAAATGCCCACAGCTCGTTAGTGAGAGTTTTCATAAAAGTATTATAAGAATCGTAAATAACTCTCGTTGCGTAAGCGAGTACTCTATTTAAAGGCTTTCCTTTGAGAGGATAATTTTTGTTAACAAGCAATATACTGGCTATTTTTTTACGCCACAGATAACGCATCAGAAAGCGGCCGATACAGGCGTCGACCAAGACAAAATGTATGTCAGGGACAGATCGAAAAAACCACGCAAATTTCTGTTTTACACGCTTAAGCAAATCTTTTGGATTATAGTAGTAAATCCGCCAACATTTTTTCCGTTCTTCAACTGGTAAGCCCGTATATCCTTCGGGTAAGAAAAGGACGAGGTTATAACAGCCTGCTAATTCGTTTACATAATCAATCAGGTTAACAATGGTAGAATTTGAAGAACCATATATGAAGGTAACTGTAGGAAGCTGTTTATCAAAACGCCGGTAACTAGCCGGTCTATTCATTAGGTCGACGATTTTTCTGACAGTTTTTGACAAAAAAACGTTTATTGTTTTTTGATAAAAAGACACTTCAAAATTTCCTAACCTGCCAGAAATATGTACAAAAATTTTGCGTTGTTGAATAGTCTTACTCTTCGGTAAAGACAGTTTTCATTTGCCTGTTTGTTTTTGGGATAACCTGTTTATCTCGGTGACATAAAATTACACTTATATATAAGCACTGTCGGCTAATCGGCTACATAATATATTTGAAAATGGACGGACTTCTTGCATCTGGCTATTTAACAGGATAGGAACGTGGATAGTGATAGTGGCTGTTGGTGAAGGAACGATTTATCCTTCACGAAAGGTAGCCATTTAAAAAGGTTCAGCTGTTTATGGCAAAAAAAAAGCAGATATCATCATTTGATAAAAAACTCATTATGCGTTTGCTTCATGATAATTTCCGCAAACATGCATTCTGGTATGTCTGTGCGATTATCGCAATGCTTGTGATTTCTGCTACGACCGGAGCAAGCGCGTGGATTATGCGTGATGTGGTTAATCACATCATAGAAGCCAAGGACTTTAAAATTATTGCAATGGTTTCCGCGGCGGTTGCGGGAATTTTTATTCTGAAGGGTTTTTCCACTTTTGCCCAGACCTATTTTTTAAGCAAAGCAGGCAATAGTATTGTAGCTGAACAACAGCGCCGTATTTATTCGCGACTGATGCAGCAAGGTGTTGCATTCTATCAGAATAATTCTTCCTCCGATTTGCTTGTGCGTGTTACACAAAACGCAAATGCCGCTCGCAGCATTATTGATACGATTGTAACCACATTTGTGCGTGACCTTTTTTCGGTTGTCAGTCTTCTTGCGGTTATGCTTTATCAGAACTTTCTGCTGAGTATTGTTGCCTTGGCTGTCGGACCGCTTGCTTTTATCGGTGTTCGCCAGGTTCTGAAACGCGTTCGTGGCCTGATGGAAAAAGAACTTTCCTCTATTTCCGAAATCATTAAAGTTATGCAGGAAACCACAATCGGCATTCGCGTTATTAAAGCTTTTTCTCTTGAAGAGCTGATGAAGCGGCGCATGGACAAGGCTATTACCGATGTGGAAATTCGCTCGAATGGTATTGCGATGCTCGAATCGGCAACTAATCCGATTATGGAAACGCTTGCCGGTATTGCTATAGCCGTGGTTATTTGTTTTTCCGGCTATATGGCAACGCAAAAGGTTGGCGTTCAAGGCGAGCTGATGTCATTTATTGTTGCGCTCCTTCTGGCTTATGAACCAGCAAAACGGGTTGCCAATGTGCGTGTCAAAATCGAATCAGGCATGATCGGTGTGCGTATGATGTTCGAAATTCTTGATCATCCGCTCACTCTTATGGAAAAAGAAAATCCTGTTGATCTTGACCGCTCGAAGGGTGATGTCCGGCTTGAACATGTCGGCTTTTCCTATGTGAAGGATCACATGGTTCTGCATGATATCAATCTTGATATTCCGGCGGGAAAAATGACTGCCTTGGTCGGGCCTTCCGGATCGGGTAAATCGACAATGATCAATTTGATCATGCGCCTTTATGATCCGCAGGAAGGCCGTATTCTGATTGATGGTCAAGATATCCGTGATGTGAGCTTCAAATCGTTGCGCGAATTGATGTCTTATGTCGGGCAAGATACGTTTCTCTTTCAAGGGTCTGTCCGCTATAATATCGGGCTCGGGCGTGAAGGGGCAACCGAAGAAGAAATCGAAGAAGTTGCCAAGCTTGCCAATGCGCATGATTTTATTATGGAACTGCCGAATGGCTACGACACCGATGTTGGTGATAATGGTGGCAATCTTTCAGGCGGTCAAAAACAGCGCATTGCTATTGCACGCGCCATGTTGCGCAATAGTGAAATTCTGATCTTGGATGAAGCAACCAGTGCTCTTGATTCAGAATCCGAATCCTTGATCAAAGAAGCTTTGGCACGGTTGACAACCAACCGCACGACGATCGTCATTGCACACAGGCTTTCGACAATTTCGCGCGCTGATAAAATTGTTGTTATGAAAAATGGCAAGATTGTCGAACAAGGAACCCAACATCAATTGTTGCAGATTGAAGGTGGCCTTTATAAGCATCTCCACGATTTACAATTCAAGGACCCCGATTTTGACGATGTTGATCATATTGAAGCATCGTCGAAAGATCAGAAAAAAATTGCCAAATAATTCGGGTTCTTTGTAATTCCGGTTACATTTTGCATGGGCTATCTATGGCAGATGCAAAATAATGCATTAACCGATTTGTCCGGTTCAATTGGCTTTCTTTCAAAAATACTCTAAATTGGTGGTTTAGGAGGTAATTGCCTCCTATCCATGTCATTTTATAGATGTTTTAAATGTTTCTCACCAAAGGAAAGCCATTATGAAAGCCGTCGGATATTACGAGAATTTGCCGATTAGTGACGATCGGTCATTGCAGGATTTTAATCTTGATATGCCGGAAATCGGCGACAATGACCTGTTGGTTGCGGTGAAAGCTGTTTCGGTCAATCCGATTGATGTGAAAACACGGCAAAGCGGAAAACCTTTTGGGGATAGCCCACGAATTCTGGGGTTTGATGCCGCGGGCATTGTGCAAAAACTAGGTAAAAATGTTACCGGCTTCCACGAGGGGGATGAAGTTTACTATGCCGGTGCCATTAACCGGCAAGGTTCAAACAGTGAGTTTCAAGCGATAGATAGCCGTCTGGTTGCGATTAAGCCGAAGAGTCTTGATTTCAAAACAGCCGCCGCCATGCCGCTTACATCGCTTACTGCTTACGAGATGTTGTTTGACCGGATTGATATTTTAAAGCCGGTTCATAAGGGCAAAAATGCGCTATTGATGATTGCCGGTGCCGGTGGTGTCGGCTCTATAGCCATTCAATTGGCACGCCACCTTTCCGATGTCGAAATTGTTGCAACCGCTTCCCGTCCACAGTCACAGGAATGGGCACTGAAAATGGGAGCGCATCACGTTATCGACCACACAAAAGATTTTGCACCACAGCTTGAAAAAATCGGTTTTCCTCATCCGGCGTTTATCTTCTCGACAGCAAATTCTGACGGTTATTTGCCGCAATATGTCGACATTCTTGCACCCGAAGGGCGGCTGGGATTAATTGACGGCCCAAAGACGTTCAACATCAATCCATTGAAGATGAAAAGCATTTCGGTTCATTGGGAATCGATGTTTACACGTTCTATGTTCACGACAGATGATATTGCCCGACAGGGAGAGATTTTGCGTCATGTTGCGCAATTGATCGACGAGAAAAAGCTGGTACCAACATTGTCCAAAGTGTTGTCGCCCATCAATGCTGCCAATTTACGTGAAGCGCACCGTCTGATCGAAACCCAACGTTCGGTCGGTAAACTTGTTGTTGAAGGTTTCTAAATCAAATGGCGGCAAAATTGCCGCCATTCATTTTATGTATTCGGATTTTTATTCGGACTAAAGCAGATGTCCTAAGCGCACTGCTGTATTGCCTTTGCGGGCATGGCGCATTGATGGTTGAACAAGAATACAATTGTCATAAGGTGTCTTTATCTCTTCATCACCATCATAGGCGATAATTGTACCGGCCTTCTTTATCAGCTGCATACCTTTGAAATCATCGGCAAAACGGAATTTGTCTGTTTTGATTGTAACAGCCTCGGTAATATCGAGCACTTTCTGTTTTTGAACGGTTGTGGGCAGGAGGTAATCTTCAACTGTTTTCCGGTCGACAACGCCGGCAACGATCAAAAAGCGGGCAGCAACATCAAGCGCAGCCGGATAGGCATGTTTTTCAAAATGCTGGCCTGACTCGAACAAAATAGCTGCTTTCGGGCTTTCCGGATTGCCAAAATCGCCATAATCGCGCAACCGCTTTCCGGCTTTATGGCCTTTATCCATGACAATATACTCGGGTACACCAATTTTGCGGGCGAGATCTTCACCTTTTTTAAGATAGCCACCCATCATAATTGCCGGATCGGATTCATGCATGGAATGGAGATCAAGAAGAAGATCAACCTGATCAACAATAGGGCGTAAAGCACGTGCGCGGCGCAATTCCTGACTGTCGCGGGGACCGTCAAGGGCTTTCTCGTCCCAAACACGGTTCATATCTTCTTCGAGAAAGCGGGTTGCATCAGGTGCATCGGGTGAGAACGCTTCATAGGCTGCAACATTGGCAAACCCCAAAGTGAGAGTTCCGCGTTCGGGCTTTAACTTGTCTCGCAAAAGCCTGTCGACAACCAAAGCACCGCTAATTTCATTGCCATGAATAAGCGACATAATCATAACGTGTTTGCCGGGATTGTCCGACTTGAACTGATAAACGTAATCGACGCCACAATTACCCTGCTTCCATTTTGATAAGTCCGGAAAGGACAATTCGATCGGATATTGTTTGAGGTTATTCATCATAGTCTATTCTTGAATTCCTTGTTTCAAAGCTTTGGATTGAGAATTTTCTTTTGGCTCGGCAATCTGATGACGATGTGCAAGAAAAGATATCGATATCAGGCTTAGAAGAACCGTAAACATGACATAAAAACTTGGAGACATGTTGTTGTGTGTCGTTTGAATGAGCCATGTTGCAATGAGGGGGGCAAAACCGCCAAAGATCGTAACAGCCAGATTATAACTGATGGCAAGACCTGTACTGCGTACATTGGTAGGGAATATTTCGGCAATAAGCGCAGGCATTGCTGCCAGACTACAGGCCAGGAGAAAACCTACAAAAGCTTGTACGGCAAACAACACGGCAGGCACCGGCATAGCATTGAGGATATAGAATAACGGCCATGATGTGATGCCGAGAAATATAAGTGATATGCCAACAATCCGGATACGTCCGAACCGGTCGGAAATGGCACCCACCATTGGCGAGACAATCAACAACATAACGCCGGTAATCATTGCACCGATGAAGGAAAATGTTTCCGGTAAATGGAGTTGCTTGATCGCATAGGTCGGCATGTAGATTTTATGAACATAATTGAATGCCGTTGCCGCTGCGACAAGTCCGATACACAACAGGATATCGCGCCAATTATATTTAAATAGGTCGTGCAGCGGTGTATTTTTCGGGCGAGAGGTTTTTACACTCTCGAAATCGGCCGTTTCTGCCACACTACGGCGTATGTATAAGCCGATCGGGCCGATAAACAATCCGAATGCAAAGGCGAGCCGCCAACCCCATGCGTTAAGTTGTTCAGGCGTAAGAAGAGCAAAGAGCAGCGCACTGAATCCGGCTGCAAAAACGGTTGCCAATCCTTGTGTCGACATCTGGAAGCTTGCAAAAAAGCCGCGTTTGTCGATGCCTGCGTGTTCAACGAGAAAAGCAACAGAAGAGCCGAATTCCCCTCCGGTCGAAAAGCCTTGTAACATGCGTGCTATAATGATGATGAGCGGCGCCCAGATCCCGATGGTTTCATAGGTCGGACAAAAAGTGATCATGGCCGTGCCGACAACCATCAACGAGATAGAAAGTGTCATTGATGCTTTACGGCCGGCTTTGTCGGCATAGCTTCCCAAGACGACGGAACCTAAAGGTCTGGTAATGAATGATATGCCGAAAGTGCCAACAGCAATCAGTAACGAAACAGCGCTATCTTTGTTCGGAAAAAACAAATGACCGATGGTAATCGCGAAATAACCGTAAATCAGGATGTCATAAAATTCTAACGCATTACCGGCACTTGCAGCAGCAAATTCACGCCAATGTTCTTTTATGCTTTGCCGGATTGACCGTTTTCCTTTGCTTTTGGCTTGGCCCATTTTTCCCTCTGTCATTTTCGGGTTTTTGAAATTCAACTTGTCCGAATTTTTTGAAACCACTTTTATACGATTGATCGAATTGTTATTGTAGTGATCCATTCATGTGATCAATGTCAATCAATCGATTTAGGTAAATTCTAAACTAGAGCGGGGTCAAAATACCCGTGCTTATTTTGCACAAGTATGTGCTTATTTTAAACTTTTGCCGACGTAATAAGCCCATATCTTGTCAACGATCGGATGGCTCGAAAATTTTTTGCGATAAAGAGCGATGTCAACCGGCATAAGCCATTTGGGATTATCAATTTCCACAATTCGCCCGCTTTCTATTGCGGGCTTACAGAGTTGATACGGTAGCCAGGCCATTCCCAATCCGGCTGCAACCAGTTCTACAATCGAGCTGAAAGAGTCGGTTTCATGAACAACATGTAAATTCGGCTTGTCGTCGAGGCTTGCGAGATGACGGGTGATAATTGTTTTCAATGCGGTTGTCGGTAAAAACGCTAAAAACGGATCGGACTGTTCAGTCATTCCGGTAAAAACAGGTTTTCCTTCTTTGTCAGGGGCACTAATGGGAACAAGTGTTTCATGAGCAATTGTCAGCCAGTTGAATTTTGCCGGATTGATGCGTAGCCTCGTATGATAGCTGGAATAAGCCAATAGAAGGTCTGCTTCATTATTTGCGAGCGACTGGATGGCACTTTCGTTACTTCCCGCGATGACACGTGTTCTGAAAGTACCGACTTTTTCGTTCATCTCCTTGTACCATTGGGGAAAGAACGTTACCGATAATGCGACACCGGTTGCTATTCTCAAATCCGGTTGTGCATCATCCTTGCGGGCATCAAGCCTGCCATGGAGCAACCGGATTGTCTCCAATATATCGGTTGCGGCTTCAAGCACTATGACGCCGTCAGGTGTCAGCTCGACCGGCTTTTTCCGCTCGACGAGCGGAACTCCGGCCCATTCTTCCAGAAGTTTTATGCGTCTTCCGAAAGCCGGATGGGTAACATGGCGATTTTCGGCGGCTTTGGTGAAACTACGGGTGCGGGCGAGTTCCAGAAAATCTTTGAGCCACACCACTAACATGATAATTTCTTCCTTTAATCCGGACGGCGATAGCAGGTCGGTTGCGCGTGATTTCGTGCAATGCGTGCAATCGCTTCATCAAGTGGTTCTGTTTTCACACTCATTGATGCGCCATTGGCATGAATAAGCGTGCGAAAATCAACCATAATGGCAACATGTCCTTTCCAGAAAACGAGATCACCACGTTGCAGTCCTTCTTCTGGTGCAATCATTTTTCCGATTGTCGCTTGCTGCATATCGGTATCGCGCAAGACCGTTCGTCCCGTCATCATCATAGCAAGTTGTACGAGGCCTGAACAATCAATTCCCAAACCACTTTTTCCGCCCCACAGATATGGGGTGTTCATAAAGGACTCTGCTATCGTCACATAATCATCTGCCACAGTGGTGACAGGCATAATATGATTGGCAACAACGAAGCTTCCATTATCAAGCTTGGCATAACGGGTACCGCGTGTTTCAGTTTCTTGAACTACAGTGATGCGGCTTCCCATGGATAAAGGACTTATCATGGGGCTGCGCAAATCTGCATCCCGATATTGGAAGGTGCGTGGCACGTTCACCCGATGGGTGGGGTGATTTGCGGCAGATCCGATTTTTGATTGCTCGATGTAGCCGACATAGCCATCCTGTTGAGCTTGAACCCAGCAAAACCCGTTTTTTTCGTCAAATACTTTTACATCCTCGCCGAAAAGACATTCGCTTTGCCGCTCTGACAGCGCGTCCGGAACTTTGTAAAGAGCAGCAACAGGCGCAACAATGCGCTTCAAAGAGCCGGCCACAAATTGTCGCGCTTCGACTTTGCCACGCAAACATTCGTCGGCAAGGTCAGGGCGATAAGCATGAAGACGCGGATCAAGTTTATCCATCAAAGGCCTTTCAGAAATGTGTAAAGCGTACGAATTCCTTGAGCTTCGCCACCAATCGGAAATGCCGGTTTTTCGGCAGGTGTCCAGCCATAAATATCAAAATGCGCCCAGTTTACCGCCTGATCGACGAATTTTTGCAAAAATAAAGCAGCCGTAATAGAGCCGGCAAATCCGTCGGTTGTTACATTATTGAGATCGGCAATGCGTGAGGAAAGTTTTTTCTGATAGGGTTTCCAGAGCGGCAATTGCCACAACGGATCCTGAATATTGAGCGAAAGTGTCGAAATTTCCCGGCCGAGATCCCCGTTATTGCAATAAAATGGCGGAACGTCCGGTCCTAATGCAACACGTGCTGCACCTGTCAAGGTTGCCATGTCGAAAAGATAATCAGGCTTGTCTTCGTCGCCAAAGGCAAGTGCATCAGCCAGAATAAGCCGCCCTTCTGCATCGGTATTGCCGATTTCGACGGTCAAGCCTTTTCTGCTTTTTAAAACATCACCAGGGCGAAAGGCATTTCCCGAAATCGAATTTTCAACAGCGGGAACGATAAGTCGTAACTGGACAGGGAGTTTTGCATCCATGATGAGTCTGGCAAGCCCCATAACATTGGCAGCTCCCCCCATATCTTTTTTCATCAATAACATGCCGTTTGCGGATTTTATATCAAGGCCGCCACTATCGAAAGCAACCCCTTTTCCCACCAATGTCACTTTCGGGCGGTTCACTTCTCCCCAGCGAAGATCGATAATGCGCGGGGCTACCGAGCCGGCACGGCCGACAGCATGAACCATCGGGAAATTCTGTTTGAGAAGATCATCCCCCCAGATACTTGTAACATTCGCACCGTAAGTTCTTCCCAATTGGCGTATTGCCTCCTCGATCGTGTCGGGCTGCATGTCATTGGTAGGTGTATTGATGAGATCGCGTACAAAAAATGTTGTTTCAACAAGGCGTTTGAGTTCACTGCGGTCAATATTTTCCGGAAGGGTGAATTTTAGTTTTTTGTCGCCTTCGGTTTGAAGATATCTGCTGAATTTATAGCTTCCTAACCCAAGTCCCAGAAAAAGATTAAGCGGGTTTTCCGGCAAATTGGCAAAATACCATTCACCTTCCGGCAATTGTTTAAACAAATTTCCGGTTATAAAGGCATCGCTGCCGTCGCCCGCTCCAAGGTAGGCTCTGGAAGCCGTCCCGTCATTATCAGGAACCACCAATATGTCACCGCTTTTTCCGGTGAAGTGGTTGGCTTTTGCCCACGAGGCTGCAACGGGGTCTTCGGAAGCAAAGGATTCATCATTTTCGGCAACCAGAATGATCGGGTGGCTGTGTTCGGATTGTTCTGTTGTAAATTCAATCGGACAAGACGTTATCGGAGCCAATATTCGCGACATAATTCACCTATAATTTTCTAAGCGCAACATATTCCACCAGATGATCGCTGCCCTTGCGCAAAATAAGATCGGCGCGTGGTCTTGTTGGCAGAATATTTTCTTCAAGATTTTTCAAATTGATTGTGTTCCAAAGCGTTTCGGCAACGGCCATGGCTTCATTTTCCGTCATTTTTGCATAACGATGGAAATATGAATCGGGCTTCTGGAATGCTGTGAGTCTGAAACGGCGAAACCGCTCCATATACCAATGACGGATGATTTCGGTTTTTGCATCGATATAGATAGAAAAATCGAAAAAATCGGAAACAAAAGGCACAGCTTTTCCGTCACGCGGTAAATCTCTGACCTGAAGCACGTTAATACCTTCGACAATGAGAATATCCGGCCGGTCGACAACAATTTGCTCGTTTGGCAAAACATCATAGGCTGCGTGGGAATAAAGTGGCGCTACAACATCGCCCATACCTGCCTTGATAGCAGAAAGAAAGCGCAAAAGTTTGCCGACATCATAAGAATCGGGAAACCCCTTTCTGTCCATCCTGTTTTCAGCCTTCAGGACTGCATTGGGATAGAGAAAACCGTCGGTTGTTATCAGATCTACCTTGGGGCTTGATGGCCAGCGTTTAAGGAGCTCTTGCAGGATGCGCGCGGTGGTAGATTTACCAACTGCAACCGAACCGGCAATCCCGATAATAAAAGGTGTTTTTGCAGTGTTTTGTGTGCGCAAAAACCGCTTTCTTTTCTGGAATAAAGTCTGGATTGCCTCGACATGGGTCGAAAGCAAACGGGATAGAGAAAGATAAATACGTTGAACTTCCTGAAGGTCGATTGGATCGCCGATGGAGCGTAACCGTTTGACCTCGTCAAATGTCAGGGTCAATGGAGTATCGGCGCGAAAGACAGACCATTCGTATGCAGTGAAAACACTGTAGGGTGAATATCTTCCGAAAACGAAGTCACCAAGGTCGCCGGACTGACTGGCAGGCTTCAACGCGTTACCCATTCTTTCTGGACGCCTTTTCCTCAAGTCCCGATTGTGCGGTGCGCCTTTCAAGCTCTTTGATGACGTCATCAAGCTTTATTCCGCGGATATGCCACATAACCAGCAAATGATAGATAAGGTCGGCACTCTCGCTGATGAAATGTTCATCGTCTTCATCAAGCGAGGCGATAACAGTTTCAACAGCTTCCTCCCCCATTTTTTTTGCAGCACGCCCCATCCCCTTTTTTACGAGGCTTGCCGTATAGGAACTGCCATCGTCAACCACTGCCCTTTTGGCAATGGTATTTTCAAGGCTATGCAAGCTAAAATCAGTCATTCACCTTCTCCAAACTCATCCATGCGTACAGGAATGCCGGCTTTCGCCATATAGTGTTTTGCTTCGCCGATGCTATAGGTTCCGAAATGGAAAATCGATGCGGCAAGCACGGCCGTTGCGTGTCCGTCACGAATACCGGCCACAAGATGGTCGAGTGTTCCGACCCCACCCGACGCGATAACGGGAACGTCCACTGCATCGGCAAGGGTGCGGGTCAAAGCAATGTCATAGCCTTCTTTTGTCCCGTCACGATCCATAGAGGTAAGCAGAATTTCACCGGCACCTTTTTTTTCAACCAGACGGGCAAATTCGATTGCATCAATGCCGGTCGGGCGCCTCCCGCCATGGGTAAAGATTTCCCAATGCCGGTTCTTGCCATCGCTTGCGACTTCTTTGGCGTCGATGGCAACCACAATACATTGGTTGCCGAACTTATCGGCCGCTTCGGCAATAAAATCGGGGTTTTTAACAGCGGCGGTGTTTATCGACACCTTGTCGGCACCGGCAAGCAGAAGTTTGCGAATGTCGTTTACAGTGCGAACGCCTCCGCCAACAGTGACCGGCATGAAACATTGGTCGGCCGTGCGGGCAACAACACCGAACAATGTTTCGCGATTGTCGCTACTTGCCGTGATATCGAGAAAACACAATTCATCGGCGCCGGCGCTGTCATAGGCTTTTGCGACTTCAACCGGATCACCGGCATCAACGAGATCAACAAAGTTGACCCCTTTGACCACGCGGCCGTCTTTGACATCAAGACAAGGAATAATACGCGCTTTGAGTGTCATGATTGCCCACTCTTTCCGGCTTTTTTATTTGCCTCGTCAATCAATGCCAATGCTTCCCTCGCATCAATATGCCCATCATAAAGAGCACGTCCGGAAATGGCACCGTTCAATATGGCAGCATCGGGTGAACAAAGCCGTTTGATATCCTCCATTGAGGCAAGGCCGCCGGAAGCAATAACCGGAATTGAAACAGAACGGGCAAGATCAAGGGTCGAATTCCAGTTGATACCGGTGAGGATACCATCGCGATCAATATCGGTATAGATAATGGCGGCAACGCCCGCACCTTCAAAACGCTTTGCCAGTTCAAGGGCGGAAAGTTCGGACTCTTCAGCCCACCCTTCCACGGCGACTTTGCCACCGCGGGCATCAATGCCGACAGCAATTTTTCCCGGAAAAAGTTTGCAAGCCTCGCGAACCAGTTGCGGATTTCTGACGGCAACAGTGCCGAGAATTACGCGGGCGAGACCCTTTTTCAGCCAGTTTTCGATATGGGTAAGGGTTCTGATACCACCACCAAGCTGGACAGGGTTTGTCGTTGCGCGCAATATCGCATCGACAGCCGAACCGTTGACTGTGACACCTTCAAATGCACCGTTGAGATCAACAACGTGAAGCCATTTGAAACCTTCCGACTGGAAGTGGTGGGCTTGTGCGGCAGGATCGGCACTATAAACAGTTGCCTTATTCATATCGCCGAGTTTTAAACGAACGCAAAACCCGTCTTTGAGATCTATTGCAGGGTAAAGAATCATGGTTTCCATTCCAGAAAATTGGCAATGAGTTGAAGGCCGAGACGCTGGCTTTTCTCCGGATGAAATTGTGTCCCGAACATATTGTCGCGGATAACTGCTGCTGTGACCGGCCCACCATAATCGGTTACCGCCAATAATTCATCAGGATTTTGACAATCAAGTTGATAGGAATGGACAAAATAGGCGTGAAGCCCGTGTTCACCCGTGCGGATGCCGGAAAATAGCGGATGGCTCCGTTTCAATTCGAGAGTGTTCCAGCCGATCTGGGGCACTTTCAAAGCGTCGTCTTGAGGCTTTATCAAAGTAACGTCACCTTTAATCCAGTTAAGCCCGTTGGTGATTGCTTTTTCCATTCCGCGGGAAGCCATGAGTTGCATACCAACGCAAATCCCCATGAAGGGATGGCCACCGTTCAGCACCCGTTCATTCAAAGCTTCAACCATTCCCTGAACAGCATCAAGTCCCGCCCGACAATCCGCATAGGCACCGACGCCTGGCAAAACCACGCGGTCGGCTTTTATAACATCTTCTGCCCGATTGGTGAGGATAATATCCGCGTTTATGCCATGGTCATGGCTTGCGCGCTCGAAAGCTTTTGTGGCCGAGCGTAAATTGCCGGAACCATAGTCGATAATTGCGACCTGCATTTTATCAACCTTTCAAAGTGCCTTTGGTCGAGGGCACAGCGTTTTTCTGGCGCGGGTCTTCCTCGATCGCAGCCCGTAAAACGCGGGCTACCGATTTGAACGCGGTTTCGGCGATATGGTGGCTATTCAAACCATAATGATTGACAATGTGAAGCGTAATTCCAGCGTGCTGGGAAAAAGCCTGAAAAAACTCCCTCACCAATTCGGTATCGAACGAACCGATTTTTTGTGTCGGAAATTCAATCTTGAAAATGAGATACGGGCGTCCGGATACATCAATGGCCGCTCTCGTGCAGGTTTCATCCATTGCGAGATCAAGCGAAGCATAACGGCGAATGCCGCGCCGTTCACCCAAAGCCTGTTTGATAGCTTCACCCAACGCAATTCCGCAATCTTCAACCGTGTGATGATCGTCAATATAGGTGTCACCGACAGCCTTGATTTTCATATCAATCAATGAATGGCGGGAAAGTTGTTCCAACATATGATTGAAAAATCCTACTCCGGTATCAATCTCGAATGTTCCTGTTCCGTCAAGATTGACCGAAACCGAAATATCTGTCTCGTTGGTTTTGCGTTTTATCGTTGCTGAGCGCGTCATTTTGTTCCCGTTCCAAGAAGCTTGAAAGATGCTCCACTTGTTTTCATTTTCAAAACCTGACGATGAGTACAAGACTTAACGAAGCAGTGTTATTTATAAGCTTTGCCAGCGTCACTTTTGAAGTAGCAATGTTAAATCATTAGCGCAAAATATCCAATTGCTTTCACGTCTTTTTCATCAATCAATCGGTTTTGTGACTTTAAGCAGTTTTTACTGTCTCACCGATTTGCCAGTGTTTCCATTCTTTTTCAATTTCCTCTTGATCATGACCGGCTGAAAGAAGAGCCCATAATAAAAGCCGCGCTTTTAAGGGCGAAAGCCACCCGCTCATCAGCACGCCGCCTCTCGTCAAATCGATTTCAGATCCTTTATAGCCATAGGTTTTTTCACTCGTTGGACCGCTATAGGCCCGTGTTGCCACAATAACCGGAAGTTTATGGGCATAATTTTTGATAATATCGGCTTCCTCGAAACTGACATGGCCTGATCCGAAACCGGCAATCACAACGCCCTGATAAATGCCGCTTGAAAATACGAGTTCGAGATGGTCACTTCCCGAAGAAAGGCAGGCTTCGACGAGGGCAACTTTTTTATCAAGCGTTTTCGGGCGGCTTAACGGTTTTGGTCGTCTATCCATAGAGCGGAAGAAAACCGGTTTTGCCTCGACAACCGTACCAAGCAGGCCGATTAAACCTGATTTGAAAGTTTCAACTTTGAGAGAATGACTTTTTCTTACAAAATACGGGGAGTGGATTTCGTCATTCATCACCACCATGACACCGCGACCGATGCTTTGTTCATCTATTGCCACGAGTAAAGAAGATAAAAGATTGGCTGGTCCGTCGGCACCGGCTGCCATAGGTGCGCGCATAGCACCGGTTATAATGAGCGGCTGCGGCTTTTGCCAATAAAGTGAAAGAAGAAACGCTGATTCTTCAAGCGTATCGGTTCCTTGTGTCAGAATAACAGCTTTTGCACCTTCATCAATCTGGTTATTTGCCCAATCAAGAGCTTCAAACAACACTTTGAAGGAGAGGGAACCGCTTGGCAGTTTTGCCAATGTTTTGGCTTGTATTGTAGAAAGTTCGGAAATGCCGGGAACTGATTTTGCAAGCTGGTCAGCCGAAAGTTCCGGCTCCACGCCGCCAGATGTTCCGGCGACCATGGCAATTGTGCCACCCAATGCACCAATAGCTACTGTCGGCAATGGCATTTTACGTCTTCCTTTGAATGTTCTTATCGGCCAACCCTTAGCAGGATTTGTTCACACCAACAACGAGCATTCACTGCAAGTCATCATTGAAAATCGCAAGTCATCATTGAATGGTATTTCCGGAATGATTGAGGCGTTGTTTAAAAAGTAAGAAGGTTTTTAAAATGTCTTCGTCAATATGGTTGAGTTTTAATGTGCGAGTTCCTAAATATGCACTCTATATAGCCGCTTTTCATTGCTTTTAACGAGGATGGAGCGTGTGGATAAAAGGAGTTTACTTGTGACAGAACATAAGCCCGATACAATGTATGGCACGACCATCATTACAGTTCGTAAAGGCAATAAGGTTGTCATTGCCGGCGATGGACAGGTGACATTAGGGCAGACAATCATGAAGGGTAATGCAAGAAAAGTCCGCCGTATTGGCAAGAATGGATCGGTTATTGCCGGTTTTGCCGGCGCAACAGCCGATGCATTTACTCTGCTTGAACGGCTTGAAACCAAGCTTGAACAATATCCTGACCAATTGATGCGTGCCTGTGTTGAACTTGCCAAGGATTGGCGCACCGATCGTTATTTGCGTAAATTGGAAGCAATGATGTTGGTGGCCGATAAAAATGTGACGCTGGCTTTGACAGGCCTTGGTGATGTGCTTGAACCTGAAGATGGCATTATGGCAATCGGTTCGGGTGGTAATTTTGCACTTTCGGCAGCGCGTGCACTTATTGACACCGATATGGATGCCGAAACAATTGCCCGCAAAGCCATGAAGATTGCTTCCGATATTTGCGTTTACACCAATAGCAACTTTATTGTCGAAACGCTTAATGCCGAATAATGATTGAATGTTTCCATGTCGCTTCTTGTCGAAGGAGCTTTAAGCCTGACAGGAAGTGCGAAAGAGAGAGCACTTTTAGATGAGTTCTGTATTTTCCCCCCGCGAAATAGTTTCCGAGCTTGATCGCTTTATTATCGGACAAAAAGATGCCAAGCGTGCCGTTGCTATAGCATTGCGCAACCGTTGGCGCCGCCAACAGCTTAAAGGCGAAATGCGCGAAGAAGTGATGCCGAAAAATATTCTGATGATCGGGCCGACCGGTGTTGGCAAGACCGAAATTGCACGGCGTCTCGCAAAACTTGCAGGTTCACCTTTTGTCAAGGTTGAAGCCACCAAATTTACAGAGGTCGGCTATGTCGGCCGTGATGTCGAACAGATTATTCGTGATCTGGTTGAAGTGGCAATCAATCTTGTACGTGAAAAAAAACGCGAAGCTGTGAAAGCCAAAGCCCATATCAACGCAGAAGAACGTGTTCTGGATGCGCTGGTTGGTAAAACTGCAAGTCCCGCAACCCGCGACAGTTTCCGCAAAAAATTGCGTGAGGGCGAGCTTGATGACAACGAAATTGAAATTGAAGTTGCCGATACCAGCCCGAATAATGCGCCTACATTCGATATTCCAGGCATGCCGGGCGCACAAATGGGCATTATGAATTTGTCCGATATTTTCGGTAAAATGGGTGGACGCACCAAGACGCGGAAAACAACAGTCAAAAATGCATTCAAACCATTGATCGAAGATGAATCCGACAAACTTCTCGATCAGGATCAGATTGTTCAGGAAGCGCTTCGTTCCACTGAAAATGACGGTATTGTCTTTATTGACGAGATCGACAAGATTGCAGCGCGTGAAGGTGGCCTTGGTGCCGGTGTTTCGCGTGAAGGTGTGCAGCGTGATCTGTTACCTTTGATTGAAGGAACAACGGTTGCTACCAAATATGGTCAAATCAAAACCGATCATATTCTGTTTATTGCTTCCGGTGCGTTTCACGTATCAAAACCTTCGGATCTCTTGCCCGAACTTCAGGGGCGTTTGCCAATCAGGGTCGAACTTAATGCGCTCACCCGGGAAGATTTCCGCCGCATTCTTACGGAAACTGAAGCCAGTCTTATCAAGCAATATATTGCTTTGATGGCAACCGAAAATGTGACGCTCGAAATTACCGATGATGCCATTGATGCTCTGGCCGATATAGCAGTGGATTTGAACTCTACTGTAGAAAATATCGGTGCCCGCCGTCTGCAAACAGTGATGGAACGCGTTCTTGACGAAATTTCCTTCACAGCACCGGATAAATCGGGCACAACCTTCAAGGTTGATGCTGCTTATGTCAAAAAAGCAGTCGGCGACCTTGCCGCCAATGCCGATTTGTCGCGGTTTATTCTGTAATTTCAAAACAAGGAGATTGCATTCAATCTATTAAAACAGCCCTTCGGGGCTGTTTTATTTTGAATATATCGTCGTTTAGTGCACTTCCGGCTATTTATGACAATTGAAGGAGCGAGATCATTGTCAGGCTTGCGGTCGCCAGAATGATGATGGATATGAAAGCTGTCAGGACAACCCGTGGTCCGGATTTTTTCAAAGCCTTTATATCAACGCCCAGTCCTAATGCTGCCATTGAAATGACTGTCAAAATTTTTGCCACAAAAGCCATGGCGTCAGTCGCAAAATGGGGAATGATAGCGCAGGAATTGGCAAGTAAAAGAATGACGAAGCCGATAATGAACCACGGCACCATTTTGCTGAATTTGAGTTTGGTGTTGGCACCGAGGCCGTAAATGAGGCCGATCACAAATATTACCGGCCCAAGCATCAACACACGAACAAGTTTGACAAGTGTGGCTGTCTGCACACTGATAAGTGATACAGGTGCTGCGGCAGCCAAAACTTGCGGCACAGCATAAACAGTCATACCCGCAAGAACCCCGTATTGTGTAAAGCTTAAGCCCGCTAAGGGGACTGCAAGTGGCAAGACCAGAATAACAACAATACCGAGCGCGGCTGTAAAAGCGATTGACGAAGCAACGTCCGAGCCTTCTGCCTTGATGACAGGTGCAACAGCCGCAATGGCCGAATTTCCGCAAATCGAATTGCCACAGGCAACGAGCAAGGCGAGACGGGGGCCAAGGCCCAAAAGTCTGCCGATTGCGTAAGTTATGGCAATCACACAGGCCACAATGACGATAATACCGACAAGTAATCCGAAACCGGCAGCAACGACCGCGCTCACGCTGATACTTGCACCCAATAGTACAACCGCGCATTCAAGAAGGATTTTTGCAGAAAATCCGACTCCTTCCGCATATTGGGATGGAATGCCTTTGACTGTCCGGATGATTGCGCCAATCAGGATGGCAAGAACTAGACTTTCAAGCCAGGCCTCGCCGAAGACGAGTTTTTCAAGCTTTTCCAGAACAATGGCAACAGCCGAAATAACCGCGCATAATATGATGCCCGGCGCAAAACGAAACAAAATTGCCTGAATTCGGCTAGCCATATTGAAATATCCTTTTTTTAAAATCTGCTAGCGCTGTTTAATCATGTAATCAATTTTCAAATATGTTATGAATTGTTCGATTTGATCGAACAATGGCGCGGCAATGATTACATTTGAACAGATGCGGATATTTCTGGCTGTCGCCGAACGCGAGCATTTGACCGAAGCGGCGAAAGCTCTTTTATTGACACCTTCAGCCGTTTCCAGTGCCATCCATATGATTGAAGAACATTATCAGGTGCGTCTTTTCAATCGCATCGGACGACGTATCCAGTTAAGTGATGCGGGTTCTGTCTTTGTGGAAGATTGCCGCCACACATTGGCGCAGGTCAAACTTGCCGAAACAACTTTGCGTGAATTTAGCGGGCTTAAACGCGGAGCGCTCGGTCTTTATGCGAGCCAGACAATCGCAAATTATTTTTTGCCACCGGTCATTGCAAAATTTCGCAATTTATATCCGGCGATAACGGTTAAAATGTCGATCGGTAATACCGAACAGGTTGAAAATGCTGTTCTATCAGGCATAACAGATATTGGTTTTGCCGAAGGGACCATAAAAAATGAAAGTCTTCATCGTCAAAAAGTGGCTGATGACGAATTGTTCATTATTGCCGCAAAAAACCATCCTCTTACGAATAAACCGTCGGTGAAGTTTAAAGATATTTCAGCTTTTCCGTGGATTTTGCGTGAAAAGGGCTCGGGAACACGAGCCATTTTCGAGCAGGCACTTGCAAACCATGGTTATGACCTGGCAGATCTTGAAGTGATGCAGACTTTCCCCTCGAATGAAGCGGTGCTCTCGGCGGTTGCGGCATCAAATGCTTTGACGGCCATTTCAAAACGTGCAGTTTCGGCTTCGCTTGCCGCAGGACTTGTTGAAAGGTTGAATTTTTTATCCGTAAAGCGTGATTTTTTATTGTTACTCAACCCGCAACGCTTCAAAACCAAAGCAGTTGGTGCTTTTATTGATTTGCTGGATGGCTGATTTTATAAAACCGACAAGGAATAAAATTAAAACAATGTGGGAAAGAAAAGAGTCAGACCAACAATGAACTGCCGGATGGGATCGATGATGAAGAAAATTCTTATGATGCTTGTTTGGGGGTGTTCGGCTTTAACGCTGACACACGCCGATGCGTCGAAACTCAATGATGTCCTTGACATTAAAACATTACGTGTTTGCACCACCGGCGATTATAAACCTTATAGCTTTTTGAAAACGGATGGTACTTACGAAGGCATCGACATTTCCATGGCGTATTCTTTGGCCAAATCGCTTGGTGCCGAGGTAGAATTTGTGCAAACAAGCTGGAAAACGCTGATGGCAGATTTTCTTGACGATAAATGTGATATTGCAATGGGCGGAATTTCCATTTCGCTTGCCCGCCAACAACAGGTTTATATGTCGGAACCACTTGATGTGGATGGCAAAATTCCGTTTGTACGTTGTGAAGACGCTAAAAAATATAATACATTGGATGCCCTTAACCGCAAGAATGTTCGTGCGATCGAACCCGCCGGCGGAACCAATGAGGCGTTTGTCAGAAAATATATGCCGAATGCCAAACTCGAGCTTTTTCATGACAATACAACGATTTTTAAAAATCTCGTCGATAAAAAAGCCGATGTCATGATTACCGATGCATCCGAAGCTCTTTATCAAAAACGTCACTATCCGACATTATGCGCCGTCAATCCGGAAAAACCTTTGGAGTTTTTCGAGAAGGGCTACATGCTTCCGAAGGGCGATATCAGTTGGAAACTTTATGTCGATCAATGGCTGCATTTGATGCAGAAAAATGGCGAATATAATGCAATTTCCGCCCATTGGCTGAAAGCGGATGATGTAAAACATCATGATAAAAAACATGCTCTAACTAAACATAGCCACTAATTTTAACGCACTGGAATGGAATTAGTGAAACCGCCAAAAAACGATACTCCGTTGTTTTGCCAAACAGGTTCATATCATTTGGCGCGTTTTAAAAAATCTGTCAATAAATCAAGTAAGTTAACCGGTTTCAGATGCTACAAACGAGTGGGTTTTAAATAGCTTTAAAATTTCAGAAAACGGAAGCATTTCATGGCTTCCGTTTCTTGAACTTTAGTTTATGGGCAAAATACATTTCTGCCTTTTATAGGTATTGTTTCAGCCCACAATTTTTTTGGCTGGGAATAATAAAAATACGCGTGTTTCATTGCTCGCACGGTCAACCACAGCATTATCGGCAACTTTCGCTCCAACACGCAAGCAATAGCGCAGCATGGGCGGAAGCGAAGAAAATGCTTCATCGGGCTTGATTGCCTCTTCAGGCATAATATCCATGGTCACACCATGGGCAGCACGCAAATGAAGCCCGGATTGTGAGCGGCAAAAATGATAGAGATAGGAAAGTTCCAAAGCATGCGCTGCCGGATAGCGGCTGTTGAATGCCAGACTTCCAATGACATAATCGACATTCTGGAGCTGGCAGAAGTGCGAAATCGCCTGCCATAAAAGGCCTTGGGCACGATGTGCCTTCGATTTGTCAAAGCATTCAAAAGGAGCGATTGTCAAAATCACCGGCGCAGTCTGGTCGCCTTCGACTTCGAAACTGTCACCGAGACTCGTCCCGTCAAGATTTTGATTGGCACCTAGAACATTTGTAAGTGTCATGTGGCAACTTGCAACAGGATTTTGCGGGTGCGCTTTATCACTGACAGTCATCACCCATTCGTCACGATCATTCGTCACATTTTTTTGGGCTGATGCCGGAACCGTTTGTTCAAGGTCACCAGAGACTTTCCGCAGACGGGCTTCCAAAGAACCGAATGTCGCAAGTAAGAGGGAATCGCTCATATCGCAACTTTCATTATCCGGTGTTTTCAGAACTGTCCTTGCACAAGCTGTCATTTCAATGCTCCTTATTGAAGCGCTGTTGATTTAAAATCAATCAACATCATGTTCTGTTGTCGATTTAGAACTTTCTTGGTGCATGACAATGACGGGAAAGTGATTTTTTCAAGGCAATTCACAATCCGCCCGAAATAGGATTAATAATTGGTAAATATAGACTTTTTTCTATGTTTATAAGAGCTTGAAACGGGTTAGCCGGTTAAGAACAGCAATTTTATTTCTGTCAAAAAAATGGCAAATGCAGATGTTGGAGAGCGGATGTATCAAAAATGGATATGATTTTTATCCTTTTTAACCGTTAATGGGTAAAGGCTGATGATAACCGAAACAGCTTCGTCGTAAATTTTTTTGGAAAGACGGGGCTGATTAATTTGAAAAAAGACAGGTTTATCGAAAAGGACATTTTTCAACAAGCTTTAGGAAAAAGTAGCGCATCCGTTTCGAATTATTTTTGTTTTGGCGGAAGTGTCGGCAGATTAAAGACGCTGATAATATCGTTTTGGTAGAGAATTGCTATTTGAAGTGTAAACGAGAGAGCGGATGATTTTGGTAAAACGCGCGAGCCAAAGTGTTTTTTGGCTTTAAGAAAATGCAAATGAAAAGCGGCTGACGGGGGTTATGGATTTTTGAGCCTATAAACGGGCAAGCAGCGAGCCTGATTGCGAAGTTGAAAATTCTAGTCTGCTTTTCGCTTTTCCCTTTTCCAGTGCAGCAATTCATCCAGTACGATCAGGACAGCGCCGACTGTTATAAAACTATCAGCAAGGTTAAAAATGGCAAACGAGAAAACATCGTCGATATGGAAAGAAATGTAATCGATGACATAGTGAAACCGTATGCGGTCAATGAGATTGCCGATGGCACCACCGATCACCAGCAGGAAGCCAAATCGCGACAGTGATTTTTCAGGACCGGCGTTTTTCCATAACCAGATAACGAAGCAGATGATGCAAAATGTCAATGCAATCAGCCCCCAATCGGAGACTGATGACAACATGGAAAAAGCAATTCCGGGGTTGCGGGCGTGATAAAGTGAAAGAAACGGCAAAAGGTCTATTTCTTCCCCGACTTCCAATGTATTGACCACCCAATATTTGATCAATTGGTCAAGACCAACTGTGATAACAAGTCCCGCTAAAAGTGTGACGAGGGATTTTGCCTTCATGAACGAGCCTCGCGCGGATCAAGTGTCAAGTTATGACGGCGGATTTCATAAAGCATGACACCGGTTGCCACAGCAAGATTGAGTGAATCAGCGCGTCCCGCTTGCGGGATACGGGCAAGTTGATCGCAACTATCGGCAAGATTATCCGGAAGGCCTTGTTGCTCGTTGCCCATAAAAAGAATGATAGGTCCCTTTTTATAGTCGATTGTGCGGTAATCAACGGAACCTTTTAAGTGTGTACCGATGATTTGACCATGAAACCTCAAGCGCCATTTTAAAAACTCGTCAGCACTCATTTTAAAAAGCGGAAGGGCAAAAATCGATCCCATGGTTGCGCGTACCGTTTCAAGTGAATAGGGGTCGGTTGTATCGCCAACGAGGATAAGTCCTTTTGCCCCGACTGCATCGGCTGTACGAATAATGGTCCCGAGATTGCCGGGGTCACGAATGCGGTCGAGTGCAACATAGACATCCTCTCCCTTGGCGTTGAAGGTCGCCATGTCACGCCAGCGTTGTTCGAAAACACCAACCACCATTTGCGGATTGTCGCGCCGTGTTACCGATTCCATAACTTTCTGGTTTGCTTCGATGATGAGGCCACCAGCGGCTTTTGTACGGGCTGCGGTTTTCTCAATGAGCGGGTTACCTAGCCCCGCCTTGGAAAACAAAAGTGTGCGTATTGTCCAGCCGAGATCAAGAGCATCAATAATAAGCTTCAACCCTTCGGCCATGAAAACGCCTTCACGATCACGATTTTTTTTAAGCGACAAGGATTTCATATCCTTGATAATCGGATTGGCAAGCGAGGTAATTTCTTTAACCTGACCGTGTTGTCTTTGTGTTGTCATATTAAAAAATCCAGCGGCTAAAAAGAGAGGTTGAAAGCGCCCTTTTTGCCTTTTCTTCACGCAAAATAAGTTCACCCGATTCGATAAGACCGCCAAGACCGGTAAATTCGTCACGCATCAATTCATGGATTGCAAAAAATGAGGCACGAATAGAATAGGCAGTCAATATCACGGCAATCGGATTGTCAGATAATATGGCACGGCATCCTTTGACCATTTCGGGCAATTGATCAAAAAGTTGCCACACCTCGCCATGGGGCCCGCGCCCGTAAGCCGGCGGATCAAGTAAAATAATATCATAATGTTTGCCGCGTCGCCCTTCGCGTTCGACAAATTTCATCGCATCATCACAGATCCAGCGAATGGGGCGATCTGTCAAATGTGCAACTTCCTGATTTTCTTTGGCCCATAAAATAGCTTTTTTGGATGCGTCGACATGGGTGACCTCGGCTCCTGCTCTTGCCGCAATAAGCGAGGCAAGACCGGTATAGCCGAAAAGGTTCAACACCCTGACCGGACGGTTTGCTTTTTTAATAAGTTCTTCCATAAAACGCCAATGGGCATCCTGCTCGGGAAAGACCCCGACATGACGAAATGAGGTAAAGCGGCCGAGAAATGACATTCCATCCCATGTCAATGGCCATGTTTCGCCAAGTGGCTGTTTTGGAAAATTCCAGCGCCCCATGCCTTCTTCATCGGTATTTCCGGTAAAAATCGCATCAACATCCTGCCAATCTTTTTCACTTAATGCCGGCTGCCATAAAGCTTGTCCTTCAGGGCGAATAATGCGCAAATTTCCGTAACGCTCGAGTTTCAGGCCATTACCGCTGTCAATCAATGCGTAATTCTCGCTTGCTGCAGTCTCAAGAATGACCGGCAGTTTTTCTTCTGGTCTTTTTCCTGACGGGCGCGGTAAAAAGCGGCTTTTCACTCCCGCTGTGTTTCCACTCTTGTTGTCGTGTGCGACCTCTTTGGCTGATTGCACCGCAATGTCCGGTGTGTGCGCTTTATAAAATTTTCCTGAATTATTGGCGCGCACAGTTTTCCGTCTTTCAGGCTTATCTCCTGTTTCGAGGGCCTTTTTCGGACTATAGGGAGCGCCTTTGCGCGATGTTTTTAATCCGCGTTTTTTTTCTTTTGGGTGTTGTGCTTTCACAATCGGGCGTTTTCCAATAAATTTCAGGATGTTTTTTGCTTATAAAACATCTTTTTCAAAAAGGTATATTTTTCTTGCACGTTCTAAAACCGGTTTCGGCTAATGAACAACGCATTCCACTATCAAAACGAATAAAGATTCCGGCAAAATAATCGTTTTTCATTTTGCTTATGCGGTTTAGTGGGAATTGGACGGTAAGCTGATAGTCCCGTTTTTATTGTCGCAAATATTCGAAAACAATCGATAACGATCACCCAAAAAAGCGAGCAAAAAACAATAAAATATTTGCATAAAATTATTGATAAGCCAAACGCTTATAATCCTGGTCATTCTGTTCAAGGGCGCTGGTTACAATTTTAAAAAAATTGTTGAATACAAAAAGCAGATGAATGAAAAAATTCTACTTTGCCCGACTGGGCTTAAGATTCAGGAATGGTCAACGACTGTAAGATCTGTTTTAGTCAAATCCGGTTTTTTAGACATATCCATTTTAAGCCCTTGCAGTTCGGTTTGCGTGTCTTTCAGGGCTTTGCGGAAGCGATGTTGGGTAAACCAGACTGTTATTCCGCCGATAATAATACCGATTGCAAGTGCAAGAAAAAGCCAGACAAACAACGGAGCGTGATAAACAAGACTGGTGTCCGTTGTGTCAAAAGGATTGAGGCTTAAAGCAACGCTCGCCCGATTGGCGATGATAAAAGCAATCAGGATGATGCCAACCGGGATCAGTATTATCAAACTAGCAATCTGTTTCAGATTCATGATTTCACTCGTTGTTCAAGCGGTCACGCAATTCTTTACCTGTTTTAAAAAACGGAACCCATTTTTCTTCAACCGAAACCGTTTCTCCTGTACGAGGATTGCGACCGGAGCGCGCTGGCCGGTTTTTAACCGAAAAAGCCCCGAATCCGCGCAATTCTACGCGATTTCCCTCAGCCAGAGCTGTGGATATTTCATCAAATACAGCGCTGACAATATTTTCAATATCCCTTTGGAAAAGATGAGGGTTACGGTTAGCGATAATTTGCACAAGTTCCGATTTAATCAAAACAACCTCCAATTTTGATCGGCTTGGTGACAATGACCCGTTACAAAATCAAGGCTCATAACGATTCGTTGATTTTATAATCCCATGTCTGACAGGCATTTCGAATTCCGTTTCAAAAATTCTGCCAGTTGTCCTTTGCCATTCACTATAATATTCAATTGCTGTGATAGTTTATTGTCTGTCTATTGCATTTCGTCAACGCTGTTTGATCAAAAAATTATTCAAGACCGTTAAAAACCGTTGAAAAAAAAGCGTTTTTGCCTGTTTTGTTCAGATTTACACGTTTTGTTGTCGTTCTATTTAATAACAAGGTCGTTTAATGAAAAGTTGAATGGCTGGTACAATTGCTCTAAATATTGAACTGGTATATGGGAACTTCGTCTAGGCGATTGTTTTTTTCAAACTCAAAAGATTGTTAGGGGCAGAATGGACGACAGTTCAGAAATATTTTCACCGAGCTATAAATCTGATGCTGTTTTTGATGCTGCACGTCGTCATTCAGTGCGCGTCCATATATTGAAGTTTCTGCTGCCGGTGGCAGCCATTGTTATCGCACTGATTTTTTCCTGGTTTACGTTTTTTGCTACACCAAGCACGAGTGATCTTGTCGTTCTGAATGGCGATCAGGGCAGTGGCGGACAATTGACAATGACTGACCCGAAGCTTGAAGGTTATACATCGGCCAATAAGCCCTATTCTTTGAAAGCCAATAAAGCCATTCAGGACCCGCATCACCCCGGTATGATCGAATTACAACAGATTGCCGCAACTCTTCCCTTGGGGCTGCGCGGGGAAGCGGCGGTCAATGCGGTGGGCGCATTTTATGATAATGTCAACGGGCGACTGCAATTCGACAAACCCTTTGAGGTTAAAACAAATGATGGAATGGTGGCAAAACTCGAAACTGCCGATGTCAACTTGTCAACCAGCCAGTTGAGCACAGATCAACCGGTTGATATTCGTCGTGGCGGGCAACATTTGAAGGCAAACGGTTTACAAATACGTGATAATGGACAAGTGTTGTTTTTTAATCGTGGTGTCAGTCTTGTCATTGACAACGCAAATGCGCAATAAGGAACGAAAGACCCTTGCCTTTTGAAATGAGCAGTGTCGCGTTTATTTGAGGATTGTAAAATGAAGCCTTTAAAGCAGTATTTTTCTAACCTTGGTGCAGTGATGGCAACAGGATTGGCTTTCATGAGCCTCGGGCAAACGCCTTCATTGGCTCAACAGACGAATTTCGGTGTCAATCTTTCCGGCGGAAAAGAGCCGGTGGAGCTCAACGCTGATAATCTCGAAATGCGTGACAAAGACGGCGTTGCAATTTTTACCGGTAACGTTTCGGTTGTTCAGGGCGACCGGATTTTGCGGACATCGAAATTGATAGTCCATTACGCCAAGGCACCTGAAGACGCCAATAAAGACAAGTCCGATGCATCAAGCAACACTTCGTCCGATCAGGCAAAAGGGGATGCTGCCACCAAAACAGCAGGTGCCGGTGGTCTCGGTTCGACGGGTGTTGAAAAAATGGAAGCATCCGGCAAAGTCTATATCAAAACGGCAACACAGGTTGCGACCGGTGATGAAGGTGTTTTTGACGGCAAATCGAAGCTGATGGTTCTGACAGGAAAACGCGTCATTTTGGCAGATGGTGATAATGTGGCGACCGGTTGTAAATTGACTGCCCACATGGATACAGGCAAAGCTTTTCTCGAAAGCTGTAAATCGGCGGGTCAAAATGGTCGGGTATCGATCATTATGAATCGCAACGAACAAAACGGAAAATGAGCGTTTTATGTCACAAAGTGATTCGCAAATGGCTTTTGAAGAAATAGCCTATGAAGATGGTTCGGGTAAAAGCCTCAAAGAACGCCTCAAAGGGACACTCGTTGCTCGCGATCTGACAAAAACCTATCGGGGGCGCAAAGTTGTCAAAGGTGTTTCTTTTGGCGTGCGCGCCGGAGAAATTGTCGGCATTCTTGGCCCCAATGGAGCGGGTAAGACAACATGTTTCTATATGGTCACAGGACTTGTCGAAGTTGATGGCGGCAGCATTGAAATTGATGGTTTTGATGTGACCGACATGCCGATGTACCGGCGTTCACGTTTGGGCATTGGCTATCTGCCTCAGGAAGCTTCCATTTTCCGCGGGCTTTCGGTGGAAGACAATATCAAGGCGGTTTTGGAAGTCGTCGAAAAAGACCGCAAAAAGCGTGCCGAAGAACTTGATGCGCTTCTTGATGAGTTCAAGATTGCGCATTTGCGCAAGAGTCCTTCTCTCGCTCTTTCCGGTGGTGAAAGACGGCGTCTGGAAATTGCCCGTGCACTCGCTTCTCGCCCGAACTTCATGCTGCTTGATGAACCTTTTGCCGGTATTGACCCGATTGCGATTGCCGACATCCAACAATTGGTGCGGCACCTTAAAAGTCGCGGCATTGGTGTTCTTGTGACCGACCACAATGTGCGTGAAACATTGGGGCTTGTTGACCGTGCCTATATCATCCACGATGGTCAGGTTTTAACCCACGGCCAACCGGACGATATTGTTACCAATGCGGATGTCCGCAGACTTTATCTCGGCGATCAGTTTTCTCTCTGATTTTTCAATATTTATGTGAAATAGGCAAGATGTTGGCGCCGGACGTATCAAGGCGTCTACTGTTGCTTGATCTTCGTGTTTTCTAGACAACGTCGGATAATTAACAGCCTTAGTGGACTCGGCTTGTCCATGTTTTTATTCATCATGAATGGGGTTTTGATAACTTACTTCCGATGTTGGTAGTATCGAATAGCCGTGCTTCATAGTTAGCACGCTTGAAAGATACAGGTGCGAGTGTCGAATATAAATTGCATAAAAATATATAGAATATATTTATAGTTTTGAAATTTTAATTAAAATTATAACAAAAATATAATATAAATAATTTTTATTCTATAAAATAAAAATAATAAAGGTTATTAAACAAAATTTGTATTAATTTACTTATATATAAAATTCTTAAAATATTTTCTTGTATAAGTATAATTTTTGTTCTTTTTGGCGTTTTTCCCTGCGTGTCGCAACAAGTGAGAAAGGGGACAATGAGGGTTGAAAGGGTGATTTACTGCGCTCAAGCGTTTTTATTACAATCCATGTATCAAGCAGCTTTTAACAAAAACGTGTTCATACGGAATAATGTCGAGGCATTTATTGCAGACGACAACTAAATTCGATAACCGGTAAGATACAAAAATTGTTGAAAATGAAAGCAAGGATTGAAGCTTTCGACTTTTTATCATTTTTTTATTGACAAGCAAGGATCATACCAGTTTCGGTAGGGAATAGATTTTTTTAAAATATCACGTCGAAGTTTCAAACTTCGGTTGGTTGTGTGTGATGTTCATTGGCCGTTTCGCGAGGGGTCCATCGGGGAGGAATTAAGGTTATGGCGCTATCACCGTCATTCAAGCTACGTCAATCACAATCTCTGGTGATGACGCCCCAGCTGATGCAATCAATCAAACTTCTCCAGATGACTGCAAGTGAACTTGAGCAATTTATTGAAGAGGCGCTGGAAAAAAATCCGTTACTTGAACGATCGGATGCAGACGATTGTGAGGGAGACACGGATCTCCATGCCGAAAGCGGACAAGAGACTGGAAAATTCGATTTAAGTGAACAAATTCCGGAAGAAAAAGCCGCCAACGATCAGGATACATTTGAAACATTTGATTCCGAAACGCTTTCCAACATGTTTGACGGCGCCGATGAGGCTGTTTCTTTGCATAACCAAACGACTGATAGAAGTTCGGGAAGAGACTATTCATCCGACTTTATAGGCATGGACAATTGGGACAAACCGGCGACAAAAGCTTTGGCAATTGGAGATGTCAACTTTTTTGAAACGATTGCAGATAAAACAAATCTACAGGATTTCGTTAGCGAGCAGATTGCCTTTGCCTTCAAACATAAAAATGAACACGATATTGCCTGTTATCTCGCTTGTGATCTTGATGAAGCGGGATATTTTACCGGTTCTGTCCAAAAAGTGGCGGAAGAATTTTCAGTGCCTGAAGCACTGGTTTTAAAAGTTCTGAAACACCTTCAACAATTCGATCCCCCGGGAATATTTGCGACCTCGCTTTGTGAATGCCTTTTATTGCAGCTTGAACGAAAAAACCGCCTTGATCCGGCAATCAGCGTTATTCTTGAAAATCTTCCGCTTTTGGCAAAACGTGATTTTACAATGCTTTCAAGGCTTTCCGGTCTTGATGAAAGTGAGGTTGTTGATATCTTGAAAGAAATTCGCAGTCTCGATCCCAAACCGGGAACGGCCTATAGCACATCAATGGCGGTTCCTGTTGCGCCCGATGTGATTGTTTCTGTGGATCAGAATGGCGAATTTGTTGTCGAGCTTAACCGCGCTTTAATGCCGAAGCTTGTGATTGATCGGGATTATGCAGTCAAAATAGGTAAAGGCGATATCGGTCGCAGTTTTATTAGCGATTGTGTTCAAAATGCAAATTGGCTGATCAAGGCGCTTGATCAGCGGGAACGCACGCTTATCACGGTAAGCGCAGAAATTGTTCGCCACCAGCAAGAATTTTTGCGTCGTGGCATTGCAGCTCTCAAACCCCTGACACTAGCGATGGTTGCCGAAGCGGTTCACATGCATGAATCAACCATAAGTCGCGTAACCGCAAATAAATATATCGCAACGCCTCGTGGTATTTTTGAAATGCGCAGTTTCTTTTCGGCGGCATTGCAATCAACAAATGGCGGCGAGCAATATGCGGCAGATGCGGTCAAGCAACGTATCCGTGACCTGATTGATGGCGAAAATGCAGATGACATTCTCTCCGATGATACACTTGTTCAGTTGCTCAAAAAAGAAAATATAGATATCGCACGTCGTACAGTGGCAAAATATAGAGAAGTAATGAATATTTCCTCATCAGTGACACGACGCAGAGAAAAGAAAGCAAAACTTGCAACAACTATAGATTGATTTAAGTCAATTGACTTATTGTTGATAACTGAATAGAAGCCCCTTTGAAAACGTGGTTTTTCCGTCATTTCGAGAAAAGGGCGTGCTTTGAGTTGCTTCCTCTTGAAGATGTCGTTAAACTGCAAAAATCACGAATTATGAACGAGGTTTATAATGAGCTTGCGCATTTCGGGAAAGCACATGGATATCGGTGACGCTTTCCGTACGCGGATTGAGGACCGGATCAACGATGCGATTTCAAAATATTTTGCCGGTGGTGTGACCGGACATGTTACCGTTGTAAAATCCGGTTCGCGTTTTTCGGCGGAATGCGTATTGCATCTAAGCTCTGGTGCAGTGTTGCAGACAACCGGTCAGGCACAGGATCCGCAAGGTGCTTTCGATGCCGCAGCAGAACGATTGGAAACGCGCCTTCGTCGTTATAAACGGCGTTTGAAATCACGCAGCAACAAGCAAAATGACAATGCGACTTTTGCCGAATATGCTTATCATATTATGGAACCGGTGCCGGATGAAGATGAAGGCTTGCCGGAAGACTACGCACCGACGATCGTTGCCGAAACGTCGATGGCTTTGCGCGATATGTCTGTCGCCAATGCAGTTGTAGAACTTGATTTGATGGATAATCCGGTTCTGGTATTCCGCAATGCTGCTGATGGTAAAATCAATATTGTTTACCGGCGGGCTGACGGAAATATCGGTTGGATTGACCCGTCATCCATTACCAATAAAGCTTGAATGAGGAATTCCCTTTTCTTCGACTTTCATAAAGTTTGATGTTAAGGGGAATGCTCCACGCCCTTTAATGCTCCGGACTTGGCCCTCAGGCTCGGGAAAGAATTGGGGATGGAAAAAAGGAAACCACATGGATCTCAGTGATTTGATAGCACCGGACGCAGTTATTCCCGCCCTCAAAGCAAACTCGAAAAAGCAGGTTTTGCAAATCATGGCGGATAAGGTCGCGTCTTTGACCGGTCTTGACGAGCGCACAGTACTAGATACGATTCTTCAGCGAGAAAAACTTGGTTCGACCGGTGTGGGAAACGGTATAGCTATCCCTCACGGCAAACTAGCCAATGTTGATCATATTATCGGGGTTTTTGCCCGTCTTGAAACGCCGGTTGATTTTGAAGCGCTTGATGACGAACCGGTCGATCTGGTTTTTTTGCTGCTGGCACCTGAAAGCGCCGGTGCCGACCATTTGAAAGCTCTATCCCGAATTGCCCGCGTTTTGCGCGACAATGATATGGTTCAAAAATTGCGCAACACCCATGATGCGGCAGCCATCCATACTTTTCTTACGCAGCATCCGGCGGCTTCGAACGCTGCATAATCTATCTTACTTGTGCCCGCATGAGGTTGAAATGCGGGTATTCTATTCCTGTCACTTCAACCGGTTTTCGCCGGTTATCTTGAGTTGACCGGCGGGGATACGGCTGATAGGCTTTCTGTCGTCGGATTTTCATTCAGTTGTTCGGCGTTTTTCAATAGCAGGATAAAATAATGACCTCTTTGGCTCATCAGAATGATGATCGGTTTCGCGAGCCGGGTATAGCCGCACCACTTACCTTCCTCATTATGTTTGTTATTTTCATCTATGGTGCATTGCTGGTTGGTCTGCTCGGGATCTCGAACTGGATTATTCATGCATGGAATTTGACATTTTTTATTGATCTCGGAAAATTTGGTGTATTTCTTCTGGCCATTATTATACCGGTTTTGTGGGCAGTTATTGTGGGCATCTGTGCCAGCATTCCCTATTATATTTTGCGCGCGCGCGGGCACTATCTTATGGCGTCGAAAGTCGCAACGATTATTGTTCTTGCAATGTTTCATATCTTTGCTTTGCCTTGGATTCTTTGGCCAATGGTGCGTCGCGGTTCGCCAAAATTACGTCGTAAGCGCATTGAAAAACTGCGCCAGATGGTGAGAGATGGAAAGATGAAAGACCGGCTGGCCGAACGCCATCAGCGTCTGGTGGCTCGCGGATACCAATTTTCATGAACCGGTTTTAAGGCTTTTGGCAGGTCTTACGGTTTTTGGCTAGCTCCAAATAACAGGGCTCAAAAGAGACGATAGAAAACGGCATTCTGAAACGGCGACACGATCAGATATGCTTCAATTCTATAAGAATGGGAAATAGCTTTTATCAGCTTTGTAGACTGGAACATAGGGGCATGACAAAGCATCATGTCGAGTGATCTTTAGGCTAAAATAGTTCAAGCTTGGAAAAGTATATCGGGTGCGCTTTAAAAAAAGATTTGCTAATCGATAAAATAAAAACCGGCGATATAAACGAGTAAAATTCAGCCTAAAAAAACCGGGTTTGCATGTTTTGCAAAGCCCGGTCGAACGGCGTAGTCGCGAAGCCTAGTTGTTTTTGAGGCTTGCCAATGAGCGGCGATTATAGCGACGCGGTGTGATACACCAGTAAACACCGCCAGAAACCAGAGAAGCTATAAGATTGATGACAGTTTCACCAAATGAAAGAGCCATTCCGCTCAGCCATAGAGAGATGAAATAAAGAATGGCGGCTACGAGGGCTGACAATAAATAATAGTGCATTTTGTAGAAATGGCGGTGTTCGCCATAGATAATTGCCAAAATGAAGACAACACCCACAATGAGGAAATGGGGCGGAACTGCGTAGAGAGGATTGTTTGGCGATAACAGATCGTGCAACGTTATATCATGCTCGAGTAAAAGAACCGTCAAGCCGATTTGTACAATCATGAATGCAGCTTCGGCAAAGATACAGCCGACTAAAATCCATGTAATGTGAAATGCTGTAATACTTTTCATGTCACTTCCTATTCGAGCCACCATTTTCAGTCGCCATGTCCGGCAATCATCATGGCTTCAAGTTTTAACCGTTCCGATTTTCTTAAACGTTCCGATTGTGATTTAAGTTGCCCGCAAGCGGCAAGAATATCGCGCCCGCGCGGTGTCCTTATCGGTGAAGCATAACCGGCCTGATTAATCAAATCGGCAAACCGTTCGATTTGTTCCCAATCGGAGCACTGGTAATTGCTTCCCGGCCAGGGATTGAAAGGGATAAGGTTGATTTTTGCCGGTATGCCTTTCAGAAGTTTGATCAGACCTCTGGCATCATCAAGGCTGTCATTGACATCCTTGAGCATGACATATTCGAAGGTTATCCGTTTTGCATTTGATAGTCCCGGATAAGCACGACAGGCATCAAGCAATTCGGCCAACGGATATTTTTTATTGATAGGAACCAGTATATCGCGCAATTCGTCGCGAACTGCATGAAGCGATATAGCAAGCATCACGCCGATTTCTTCACCGGTTTTGAAAATTCCCGGTACGACACCGGATGTCGACAATGTGATGCGACGTTTTGAAAGCGATAGCCCTTCACCATCCGAAGCAATAAGCAGTGCCTTTTTCACGGCCTCGAAATTATAAAGCGGTTCTCCCATTCCCATCATGACGATGTTGGTAATTTTGCGCCCCTCTGCCGGTACAATGGCACCGTCCGGTGTGTCCTTATCCGGAAAATCTCCGAGCCGGTCGCGGGCTATCAGCAATTGGCCAAGAATTTCTTCGGCTGTGAGGTTACGAACCAGTTTTTGAGTGCCCGTATGACAGAATGAACATGTGAGAGTGCATCCCACTTGCGAGGACATGCACAAAGTACCGCGGCCCTCTTCGGGAATGTAAACCATTTCGACTTCAACAGGTTTTCCGGCACCACGGGCGGGAAAGCGCAACAGCCATTTACGCGTGCCGTCGCGGGAAATCTGTTCTTCGACAATTTCCGGACGGGCAATGGAAAAATGCTTTTTCATTTTTTCACGCATGTCTTTGGAAATATTGAACATGTCATCAAAATTGGAAACACCGCGTACATATAGCCAATGCCAAAGCTGGCTCACGCGCATGCGTGTCTGACGTTCCGGTACGCCTATCTCCTGTAACGCGCTTGCCATTTCAGCGCGCGACAAGCCAATAAGGGATGCTTTTGTTTCATCCATTCTGGCAGGGCGCAAAAGCGAAGTCGCGCCAATAGGTCTAAGATCGTAGGATACGCTCATAGTTTCCAAAGCTCTGAATAAAGTTCTGTCTTGGCGGATTTAGCATAAAAGCAAGCCAACGTCACCACACTTATGCGCCATAAAACAAGCACTGCGCCATGACAATATCATGATGCAGTGCCTGAAACTGGTGAAAACTATAAAATTTATGTTATTTGCATTTCTGTGCAGCGTTGAGAGCTGCGGTAATTCCCTTCAGGGAATAGGTGTAACTTGTATTTGTTCCACGCTGGGAAACAGCTTTGACAGAAAGGTTGGAACCGTTTTTCATGGCTGCAACGAGCTGGCTTTCTGTGGCCGGTGAAGCCGCCCAGGCAGATGAATCCTTGGTGAAAAATTCAAAATTCTTGCCGTCGACGGAAACCGTGACTTTGTCCTTCAGGGCATAGCCTGCCATGAATTGCGGCTCATAAGTAACAGGATTGCCTGCGCGTTTGCTGACGAGGAAATAGTTGTCGCCATGGTTGACCGATTTGGGTTCCGCAGTGATTGGCGCGGAAAGCACGTAACATACTGTGTTGTTTCCGGATTTATAGGAATAGGCGCCCCATGCATCAAATTGGTTGATGCGTGTCGGAGTTTGTGCCGAAGCAGTTCCGGCAACAGCCATAATCATGACAGACGCAGCAACAAAAGTTTTTCCAAACATCGTATACTCAGCTCACTTTTTATTTTCGATTGGCAAAGCCATGTGGCTTCAAACCGGCGATTTTTTAAAAACCGGCATATCATTCTCACAATATACCGAAAGTTGTTACATGCAATTTTGACTAGTTTATGGTTACCAAAAGGTGAAGTTTTGTTCAAAAATTACAATTTCGCCCAAAAAAACTATTTTTCGGGTGTTTCAATCGGGGTTTTTTCCAATGCTTTGCGGGCTGCCTGATAATGCGCGTCGGTGATGTGGGAACGCACTGCCGAAATCGCGATTGTTAAAACAGCGATATCATCCGAGAAGCCGATAACGGCCAACATATCGGGAATGAGATCGAAAGGCATCACGAAATAAGCGAGTGCTGCAAGAAGAATGCCGCGTACACGTGTTGGTGTTTTAGGGTCGAATGCGCAATAATAACTGGCAACGATATCTTCCATAAAAGGAATGTGGCCAGCTGCTTTGCGAACTGTTTTCCAGAAAGCCGCACGTACTTTTGCCGCACGACTCTTTTGTGTCTTTTCTGATTCGGGCTTCAAAATTTTGTCGATTGTCGTTTTATCCATCTTAAAATCCCATCAGGAAAAATGTTCTTAAAGCACGCTTCATTAACAATGATAGAAGTAGGAAGTGCGTATAATTTTACAAGTTTCCGGTTTCAGGAATCCTTTGCATGAGGCATCTCGAAATAGACTTTTCAAAGGATATTCCAAAATTGAAGCGGGCAGTTTCTTTTGCAAAATCTCCCACTTGACTCTGATTTATGTTCGATTCCATAATAGAACAAAACAAGAACATTGTTGCGAGTCTTTTATGCCGGATATAACCCAGTTACGTCGCCTTGTTGCCCGCATGGAAGGAAAACCTGTCGCTTTTTCTATGGATGACAATAGAAAGGGCAAGGGAAAACACGCTCTTCCTGAAGGCTATTTTTATCTCGGGCATGAAATTGCCGATTTCGAGGCTGGTCCATTTCCTTCTTATGCTTTGCATGAAGTTATTTCCGGGCCTGCTGCCATGAATAGTGCAACCGGTTTTTCTCTCGGCCTTCTCAAACGCAATGAAAAGGCAAACTGCCCTTTTATCTGGCTGGAAGAAGAAAGCACAGAAATAGAATATGGCATTCCTTATCCTGTCGGTATTTCTGCTTTCGGGCTTGATCCGGCGCGATTTATTCTGGTGCGTTGTCCAAAGGCTGAAGATGTTTTGAAAGCGGCTGATGATGCATTGGCAACGTCTCGTGTCGGCGGTTTGTTGTTGAGCCTTTCGGGGGCCTGTCGGGCACTTGATTTTACAGCCACCCGACGTTTGCATCTGGCAGCAGAAAAAGCACATTCGCCGGTTGTTCTGGTGCTTGGCAAAGAAGCTTTGAAAAACAGCAACGCTGCCACACGTTGGCAAATCAAAGCAGCACCTTCTGAAAGTTCGGGTGCAAAAGCACCGGGATTAACAAATTATGATGTCACACTTTTGCGAAATAGAACCGGATATACCGGACATTGGCTGATGCAATGGAACATCCATGACCAGATTTTTACAAAACCCCAAGAAATACGGCATACACGACCGGCTCTATCTGGCACTCGCTTTTCTTCGCCTGCCGATAGACCGTCTGAAGACGGTTTTGCCGCCTGAAAAAACGCCGGATTTCACAAAACCTTTTGCTGTGGTCGGCCGTTCTGTACACGGACTTAGGCTCGTTCATATTAATGAGGCGGCTACACATGCCGGCCTTTATCCGGGGCTTTCTCTGGTTCATGCACGCAGCCTTTGTGAACGAATAGAAACGATTAATGAAGCAGAAGAAGCCGACAAGGACTATCTTCAATATCTCGCCCGTAATGCCGGACGGTTTACCCCGCTTGTTGCCTATAGCCTTCCCTTTGGTCTGATACTTGATGTAACAGGCTGCGATCATCTTTTCGGGGGGCCACAAAAAATGCTCGAAAAAGTGACCGCTTATTATAAGGGGCTTGGGCTTGAGACACTCTCGGCACTGACAATAACACCCGCAGCCGCACGGGCTTTTGCCCGTTTTGGCGTCAACCGTTTTGTCACAAAAGAAGATTTTGTTTTAACACTGGATCGGCTGAAATTACCGGCACTTGAAGCAAAGCCGGATGTCCAACTGGCACTTCGCCGTGCCGGCTTTCATTGTCTGAAAGATATTCAGGCGGTTTCACCAAAAGCACTGGCTGCGCGCTTTGGCGAGGTTTTGCCTGCCCGCCTTGATGCGCTTTATGGAAAAAGACAGGAACCGCTTTCATTCATAAATCCACCCCCGTCCCTTTATTTGTCATTACGATTGGAAGAGCCATTGATTGATGTAACAATGGTTGAAAAACAGTTTTTTGTTCTGGCAAAAGAATTTTTCAAGCGTCTGACGAAACTCGGTCTTGGATGTCTGATGGTAAACATCATTCTTTATCGGGTTGATGGGCATATTGACCGGATAGGCATCGAGACCGGTCGCCCTTTGAGCGACCCTAAACAATTTCTGTCGCTTCTTGAGGAACGGTTGAAAAGCTTGAAAACGCCGCTTGATGCGGGATACGGTTATGACACATTGGCTCTTTCGGTAAGTCGTTCCGCTCCCCTTCGCACCGTTCAGACCGGACTTGTCAATGACGATCTGGAACCGGCAGAAATCGGGCAACTGGTTGATCGGCTTTCAACCCGTTTGGGGGCAGATCATGTTCTGGTGGCTGGTACAAGAGAAAGTCATATTCCCGAATATGCAGCGTTTTGGGGGATAGCACAGCGTCATAAACCGCATACCGAAGCTTTGAAAGTTTTGGATGCGCAACTGAAGGCACAAGGATTTTCTCCTCTTCGCCCCAATCCTCCAGAACGCCCTATCAGGCTTTTTTGCCCGCCACAGCCTATTGATGTCATTGCCGCTTTGCCGGATGATCCGCCAGCTTCTTTTCGCTGGCGACGGGTTATCCATAAAATTCGCCTTGCCGAAGGGCCTGAACGCATCAGCGCCGAATGGTGGAAACATTCGAGCCCCGATCGTGATTATTATCGCGTGGAAGATGAAAATGGCGAACGTTTCTGGCTATTCCGTTATGGAGAATATCCGCAAACAAAATGGTTTTTACATGGTTTATTCGCCTGAAATCTTTCAGCTTCCAGAAATTTTTAAGGCAAGTTTACGCATTATGCGTTGGTTTTTGTTCTCTACCAGAAAGTTCGGTTTTGTGAAGAAGATGTCTTTTCGTCGGGCAAAAAAATCTTTTGGCCAAGAAACGACCAGACAAAATAAGGCGTCAGCATGTTTGCATTGTCTGTAAGAAGCAATTTTTCGTTTTTAAAAGGAGCTTCCCATCCCGAAGAGTTGGTTGGCGAGGCGGCGCGCCTTCACTATGCCGGCATCGGTATTGCCGATGAAAACACATTGGCCGGTGTGGTTCGCGGTTTTGCCATGGCACGGGAAGTTTTGAAACTAGACCATTCTTTCCGCTATCTTGTCGGGTGCCGGCTGGTGTTTTCGGATAAAACGCCGGATCTTGTTGTTTATCCACGTGACAGAAAAGCTTATGGCATGTTGTGCCGGATGTTAAGCGAAGGAAAAGCAAGATCCGGCGAAAAAGGAGCCTGCCAATTAAAGTTTGAAGATTTTTTGTTTCGTGCGCGCGGTTTCCAGATCATTGTCACAGATGGCGAAAAACTGGAAGACACGTTGAAAAACTTGCAACAAGTGGCAAAGGGGCAAGTCTTTCTTGGTTTGCCGATGAATTTTACCGGCAAAGATGCCCGTTATGGCGAATATCTGGCAAGAATGGCCAAAAACTTTAACGTCGGTCTCATTGCTGCTGCCGATATTCTCTATCACAGTGAAGAAAGGCGCATTTTACAAGATATTTTAACAGCAATCCGCCTTCATAAAACAATTGACGAAGCCGGATTTGCGCTTGAAGCCAATAGCGAGAAATATCTGAAGCCGGTGAAAGAAATAGAACGGCTTTATCGAAATTTTTCCGGTGTCATCAAAGCGCAACAGGATTTTGTAGTCCCCATTTCCTTTTCACTTGATGACCTTTCCTATTCCTATCCGGACGAACCGGTGCCTGCCGGTAAAACGCCCCAATCCTATCTGGAAGAATTGACCTGGAAAGGCATGGCTGAAAGGTTTCCAAAAACAGCTTATGAGAGTGTAAAACCGCTTCTGGAAAAAGAATTGAAGCTTATCAAGAAGCTTCGCTATGCTCCCTATTTTCTGACTGTTTATGACATTGTCAGTTTTGCAAAATCACAAGGCATTCTTTGTCAGGGGCGCGGTTCGGCTGCCAATTCGGCGGTATGTTTCTGTTTGGGCATCACCAATGTCAATCCGCAACAGATTGATCTGTTGTTCGAGCGTTTTATTTCCGAAGAGCGTAACGAGCCACCCGATATCGATGTCGATTTCGAGCATGAGCGGCGCGAAGAAGTGATGCAATATATCTATCGTCGTTATGGTCGTCATAGAGCTGCAATTGTTGCAACGGTTATCTGTTATCGCAGTCGCAGTGCCATTCGCGATGTCGGCAAAGCTTTGGGCTTGAGCGAAGATATTATAGGTGCAATTGCCTCGACTGTCTGGGGCACATCCGGCAAGAAAGTGAGCGATGAGGAGATTGCTCAAAGAGGACTCGACCCGACAAACCGGATGATTGGTTTGACATTACGTCTTGCTCATGAATTGGTTGGCTTTCCAAGGCATTTGTCACAGCATGTCGGCGGTTTTGTTTTGACTGAGCAAAGGCTTGATGAAACCGTGCCGATCGGCCCTGCTGCCATGAAAGACCGCAGCTTTATCGAGTGGGATAAAGATGATATCGACACTGTCAAATTGATGAAAGTCGATATTTTGTCTTTGGGCATGTTGACCTTGATCCGCAAAGCTTTTGATCTTTTGAAACGTCATAAAAATATCAACCATGGCTTGCATGATGTGCCGCGGGAAGACGAGCGCGTCTATAAAATGTTGTCAAAAGGCGATTCGATCGGAGTTTTTCAGGTTGAAAGCCGGGCACAAATGAACATGTTGCCGCGATTGAAACCGAAACAATTCTATGATCTGGTCATTGAAGTGGCTATTGTCCGCCCAGGCCCGATACAAGGCGATATGGTGCACCCGTATTTGCGCCGTCGCAACCATATGGAAAAAGTGGTTTATCCTTCACCTTCACCACAATTCGGTCCACCTGACGAATTGCAACGTGTTCTGGGAAAAACATTGGGTGTTCCGCTTTTTCAGGAACAAGCAATGCGCATTGCCATAGAAGCCGCCAAATTTACTCCCGATGAAGCCAATCTTTTACGCCGTGCCATGGCAACGTTCCGGCGGGTTGGAACCATTCATACCATGCGGGCAAAAATGGTCGAGGGAATGGTGAGACGAGGCTACAAGCGCGATTTTGCTGAAAATTGTTTCAAGCAGATTGAAGGTTTCGGTGAATATGGTTTTCCTGAAAGCCATGCTGCAAGCTTTGCCCATCTTGTTTATGTTTCGGCTTGGCTCAAATGTCATCATCCGGAAATTTTCGCGACTGCTCTTCTTAATTCCCAACCTATGGGGTTTTATGCTCCCGCCCAGATTATTCGGGATGCCCGCAATCATGGTGTGGAGGTTTTGCCAGTCGATGTCAATTATAGTCATTATGACCATCGTCTGGAAAAAAACGGCAACGGTTTTTCCTTGCGATTGGGGTTTCGTCAAATCAACGGTTTTTCCATTGAATGGGGAAAAAGAATCGAACTTCAACAGGCTGAAGGGCCGTTTTTTTCGATTGAAGAATTGCATCGTCGGGTGGTGTTACCAAAACGCGCCTTCGAGCTTCTTGCCGATGCCGATTGTTTCTTAAGTATCAATAAAGAGCGGCGTTCGGCTTTGTGGGCGGTGCGCCGTTTGCCCGATCATGGAAACTTGCCATTGTTCGCGGCAGCACAACAATCCGATCTTGGTGAGGAAGACCCGCTTATTTTTACGCCAATGAAATTGAGCGAACATGTTATTACCGATTATGAAACAACGCGCTTGTCGCTAAAAGCCCATCCGTTGAGTTTTTTGCGAAACGATCTTATGAAAAAGGGTGTGCTTACCTGTCATGAAGCAATGGAAATTGCAGGAGGCTCTACGGCAACAATTGCCGGTATTGTTACAGTCCGGCAAAAGCCCGGCAGTGCCAAGGGCGTGGTCTTTTTGACAATGGAAGATGAAAGCGGCATTGCCAATATTGTTGTCTGGCCAAAAATAATGTTACGCTTTCGCCGCGAGGTCATGGGAGGAAAGCTCCTATTGATAACAGGTAAAATACAACGGGATTCTTCCGGTGTTACCCATCTTGTTGCCTCCCATATAGAAGATAGAAGTATGGACATTATCAATTTGAGCGAAATTCCCGAACATTTTGCAGCGATTGAAAGTGAACCTGTTGCCCGCCACCCCCGTCAGTTCCGTGCTCTGCCGAAATCTCGCGATTTTCATTGAAACTTTTGTCCAACCAGTCTTCGATAATGCTACTGTCTTTATATCTGCGAAATATCTGCGAAATTTTGATATTTGCGAAATTTCGCTCCTGCTTTTTGCAGGATCGAAAGAAAACCATCGTCATGACTTGAATAGGTGAAAGTCCGTCCATCGGTTAATCTTCAATTCTCTGGTTTGTTTCATGATGTGATAATGAATAAAAATGTAATTTTTTCATATTATAAATAAATATTTTATATAATATTTTTAATTTTTTATTAATTATTATAATTATAAATAAATTTGTTTTATGTATTTAAAATTTTATTAATATATAATTATTTTTATTTGTAGTGAAATTTAATTTGTTTAATAATTTTATTATAGGTTAATTATCTTTTCAGGTAAAATCGGAATACCGCGAATTTATATAAATGTGGTTACATAAATCCGGTTTTCTTCCAAGGATTATAGTGGCATTGGTGTGAATTATGATGCAGGCAATTTTCTGTTTCTGATCGAAACATTCAAAAACTCGCGCAGGCACTAAAAACACTTCTTTCTTTAAATTTTATTTGTTCCCTGAAAAATTCAGGAAGATTGTTATGATGTTTTAAAACGGATGAATGTATAATGGCACAGACCATCATAGGCACAAATGATAGTCTTTTACTTCATCAATATTTCAGGCAACATATTCAGTAATATTGGCAACATTTCAGAAAATAATTCAGGCCACGGCTGCAAGTCGCTCGTTTCCCAAACGATAGGAAACCGCTTCGGCAAGATGGCGTTTGGTAAGATGCGTCTCCCCCTCAAGATCGGCAATAGTACGAGCAACTTTCAGGATACGATGGTAAGCGCGTGCTGAAAGGCGCATTTTTTCGCTTATCGTTTGTAATAATATTGTTGCGGCACCATCAAGAACAGCAACTTTTTCGATCAGATTTGCAGGACAATCGCCATTGGTCCGGATTTGGGGCATTCCCAGTTCTGCATATCTTTTAGCCTGTATATCTCGTGCTTTTCTAACGCGCTCGGCGACAACACGGCTTGGTTCGGCTTCCGCCGGTTTGATAAGATCAAGTGCCGATAAAGCCGGCACATCAATACGCAAATCTATGCGGTCGAGTAATGGTCCGGAAATGCGTGCCTGATAGTCGGTCTGGCATTTTGGACCTTTTGCACAAACATGACCAGGTTCACCTGCCATGCCACAACGACAAGGGTTCATAGCGGCTACAAGTTGGATACGCGCAGGATAACTGACATGCCGGTTGGCACGCGCAACAACGCATTCCCCGCTTTCAAGCGGTTGACGCAAGGAATCGAGAACTTGCGGCGAAAATTCCGGAAATTCATCAAGAAACAAAACGCCATTATGAGCAAGCGAAACTTCTCCCGGATGTGCCTTGATACCGCCACCGACCATTGCAGCCATAGATGCCGAATGGTGGGGCGCGCGGAAAGGTCGATGAATGGAAACAGAACCATTCGTTGTTTCACCGGCAATCGAAGCAATAAGCGAAACGTCGAGAAGTTCGCGTGCATCAAGAGGTGGCAATATGGATGGCAAACGCTCGGCCAGCATGGATTTTCCGGCTCCGGGCGGACCTACAAACAGAAGATTATGGCGTCCGGCTGCGGCAACCTCTAGCGCACGTTTGGCTGCACTTTGTCCCTTGATGTCGGCAAGATCGGGCAGATTATCCTGAATAATATATTGGCGGGGTTGCGGAGACGATAAAAATTGGGAACCTTTGAAATGATTGACCAGTGCAAGCAAACTTGAAGGAGCCAAAATCTTTATGTCTGAACCTGCCCAAGCAGCTTCCGGTCCGCATTTTTCCGGACAAATTAGTCCTTTGCCGGAAGCAACAGCAGTCATAGCTGCGGGTAAGACGCCACTTACAGGTGCGATTGAACCATCAAGTGCCAATTCGCCGAGAACAACATATTCCTGTTCGACTTCTGTCGGAAGAAGCCCCATTGCAACCATGAGCCCGACAGCAATCGGCAAATCATAATGGGAACCTTCCTTGGGTAAATCAGCGGGAGCAAGATTGACGGTAATCCGTTTGACCGGCATGGATAATCCACAGGCATGAAGTGCTGCCTGCACACGCTCACGACTTTCGGCAACTGCCTTGTCGGCGAGGCCGACAATGGACATTCCCATTTTACCATTGGCAATCATAACCTGTACATCGACGGGTAAAGCCTCGATGCCGGAAAAGGCAACAGTCGTAATACGTGCAACCATTTGTCTTGTTCTCACCTGCGTTGTGTCAAAATGAAACAATCATTTTTTCGGGTGAAAATCAAGAACATTTCAAGAACATCCGCTAAAAATATGTATGTTGTCATGATATAACAAAAATGATCGCTTAACACTTCCTTGACGAAAATGAAGCAAAATCATGGTTGTCGGTGTATGAATAAGAAGTAGCCTATGTTAACGCATGGGCGAGAGAAGTTTTTAGAACAGTGCCTTTTGTTTAATCTGATGAGATAAACTGTGGGTTCGGCTTTCAAGGGCGCTATATTCGAATTGATTAAACGGGTAAATTCAAGAGTCTGACGGTCAAGAGTTAAGTGTTTTGGTGATATCGGGTAAAAAATCGACGTTGAAAGCAGGAAGCGCTCTTGTCGCTATCATAGCCTGTTTTGCGTTCGCTTTTTCTTATCCACAGGAAGCAAGTGCTTTTGATCTCTTTGGTATCCATTTATGGGGTAAAAAAGATCAGAATGATAAAAACGCCGATGTTATTGGTGTTCCAAAACATTATAAGGTCAAAGTTGTCGCCGCCGAGGGTGCTCCGCAAGCAGGCGTAAAAATTGTCAAAGCAGCTTCTTCGCTTGTTGAAGACGATGATAAGCCCGCCTCCGGCTCTGCCGGTCTTCTTGCCAAAGCGCGTGGTGATTACAGGAAAATTTTGGCCGCTCTTTATGCCGAAGGCTATTATGGCGGTACGATCAGTATTCAAGTCAATGGTGCGGAGGCAGCCAATATTCGACCCGATGCGGAATTGCCTGATCAATCCGATATTGTCATTACAATCGATACCGGTCCGCAATACCATTTCGGCGTTGCCAGTGTTCATGACCTGGCGCCAAAAACCGATGACAAGAAGGATAAGGTTCCTCTTCCTGCCGATTCGGGCTATGCAACTGGTGATGTTGCCAAATCCGGCTCTGTCTTCAAGGCAGAACAGCTTGCCATCGAGGGGTGGCGTCAACAAGGCTATGCCAAGGCAAGCGTAAAAAACCGTGAAGTTGTAGCCGATCACGCCACTCGCACTGTCGATTCCAATATAGAAGTTCAGCCCGGTCAAAAGGCACATTACGGTCCGTTAACAGTTAAAAATGTCAGCGACAAGCCGCGGATGGATTCAGCCTATGTCGCATGGATGACCGGATTGAAAGAAGGGCAGGAATATGACCCCGACGATATTGCCAAAGCCAATAAAAGGTTGGCACGACTTGATGTATTTCGTGCTGCCAATGTAAGGGAAGCCGACAAGATCAAGGCGGACGGCAGTTTACCGCTTAATCTTACAGTTCAGGAACGTCCGCTTCATCGTTTTGGTGTTGGCGGTAGCTATTCGACACTTGATGGCGCGGGGCTTGAAGCTTACTGGATGCACCGCGACCTTTTCGGTCATGCGGAACGCTTGCGATTTGACGCAAAGATTACCGGTATTGGCGGCAGTCAGGATGACTCGTATAACCCGAAAAACTTCGGCTATCTTTTGGGAACCACTTTCACTCGCCCGGGTGTCATTACGCCCGACACCGATTTTGTTGCAAGTCTCAAAGGGCAACGTGAGGTTCTGGATAATTATACCACCACAGGCATTACCGGACAGTTGGGTTTAACACATATATTTACCGATGAGCTCTCAGGGCGGATTTATTTCAATGCTGCCCAGACAAAGTCGGAAGATGATTATTTTGGCAACCGCGATTTTACGCCGGTCGGGTTTTTGGGTGGATTATTATATGATAGCCGCGACAATAAATCCGATCCGAAACACGGACTTTATGGTGAAGCTGTTCTGGAGCCGATTTACGAAATTCATTATGGAAACTTTATCGGCAAGATGACATTGGAAGGCCGTTCCTATTTTTCGCTTGATGCAAAAGATCGCTATGTCATTGCAACGCGGGCAAAGATCGGTTCGATTACTGGTCCGGAAGCGCGCGAAATCCCCTCCGATATGCTATTCTTTGCCGGTGGCGGTGGTTCGGTGCGTGGCTATGGCTATCGCAATATCGGTATCAGAACCGATACCGGTGATACAATTGGTGGTCGTTCGCTCGTCGAGGGGTCGGCAGAATTGCGCACAATGGTGACCAATACAATCGGTCTCGTCGGTTTTGTCGATGCCGGTGTTGTCGGCGCTGATTCCACACCCGATTTTTCGGAAAACACCAAAGTGGGTGCCGGTATCGGTCTTCGTTATATGACAGGGCTTGGGCCATTGCGGTTTGATGTGGCAGCACCTCTTGATGGTGCAGTGGGCGACCCTGATTTAGGTTTTTATATCGGCATAGGGCAGGCGTTCTGATGATGAAAAATTTTTCACTTTCAGCTTTGATGACCGCGTTGTTCCTGATCTTTGCAGGCTTGACGGCGGGTTTCGCCGAGACTTCTTTGCCCTCCGGTCATGATACGGCTGCGGCTGAAAAATCATGGGTTTTGTCATTCATCGAAAGCAAGATTTCCTCACCCAACCGGCAAATCCGTTTTACCGGTATTGAAGGAGCTTTATCGTCGAACGCCACGATCGGCTCGATTACGGTTGCCGATCGACAAGGCATCTGGCTCAAAATCACCAATGCCAAGCTTGACTGGAATCGTTTGGCACTATTACGCGGACAAGTGTCCATTAACGAATTGTCAGCCGAGAAGATTGATATTTTCAGGAAACCTTTGCCTGATTCTTCTGCGCCAAGCCCACAGTCGAAAGGCTTTTCTATACCGGACTTGCCAGTTGCAATACGCATCAAATCACTTGATGCAAAGAAAGTTGCTTTTGGAGAGGCGCTTTTCGGCCTTCCTTCCGAAGTGTCGTTGAATGGCGGCATAACTCTTGCCGATGGCGATCTTGCAGCGCGACTTGTCATGAAACGGTTGGATAAAGCCGGTGATTTTGATGTATTGGCCGATATCTCGAACAGCACCAATAAGGCAAAAATTGATATCGAAGTCTCGGAGCCGGAAAACGGCATTGTTGCCAATCTGTTAACAATAAAAAATCGTCCTTCGCTCGCTTTGATTGCAAAAGGCGAAGGACCACTTGATAATTTCGAGCTCGGTCTTGCGATGAAAGCTGGTGCCGATCCCGTATTGAATGGCAAATTCAAGCTTCAGGGCACAGAAAACGGAAAATCGATAAATGTTAACCTGTCGGGGCCGATTGTTCTTTTGATGCCGGACGAATATCGGGCGTTTTTCGGGGCAAGAACGGAGCTTGAGCTTGATGCGTTACTCAAACACGGCGGCGGCTTTCGTCTTGACAAATTTTCGATCAATGGTGATGGCGTTCATATAGCTGCAAATGCAGAAACATTGTCGGACGGTTTTTTACGCCGTTTGGCGGTAAAAGCATCGGTCAAAGCGCAAACAGGTGGTTCGCTTATTTTGCCGGTTGCAGGCGGTAATACGCGTGCTGACGATATCGCGCTTAATATCGATTATGGACGCAATGATAGCCCGATGTGGAGTGGCCAATTTATCGTCAACAATTTCGCAAACGAAAATTTCATTGCCCACGATATAACCGTCGATATGGGCGGGGACGAGGAAAACCTTGATGACGTCAATAATCGTCATGTCGGGTTGCAGATTACCGGTACTATTAACGGCATGGCAACGCCGAAGAGCAAGATTTCGGATGCCTTGGGAAAATCGGTCAATTTGAAAGTCGATGCCGATATTCTTGCCCATCAGCCGGTTACTATACGCACTGTCAATCTTTCCGCTAACGGCCTTGCTTTGTGGCTGAAGGGGCAAGTTGAAAAGCTTGAATTCAAAGGAAATCTCGGCATTCAAGCCGATACATTGGAACCTTTGGCAATGTTGAGCGGAAAACCGCTTTCGGGGGCAGCCGATATTGAGGCAAATGGTATCATTGGCCTTGTCGGTGGTTCTTTCGATCTTGATCTTTCCGGGAAAACTGTCGCTTTGAAAACCGGCAATGAGACTTTGGATCGTTTACTGGCGGGCGATGTAAAATTATCAGGCGGAATAAAACGCGACGAAAACGGGATCACAACGCGTGACCTGTTGATCGGTAACGATCATATCAAGCTTGAAGCCAATGGCAGTTTCTCGAGTGATGAAGCCGATATGGACTATCAGCTTGCGCTTTCCGACCTTAATCTCGTCAACTCCCGTATGCATGGGGCCGTTCAGTTGCAGGGCGCCGCTCGCGGCCACAACCGTCTTGTTGCCTTAAGTCTTGGCGCAAAGATAAAAGAAGCGACTTTGTCGGGTCAGAAAATGCAGGATACGGCAATTTTTGCCAATGCCGTTCTTGATAACACCTCTCCTGTCGCCACCTATTTGAGCGGTTCGGTAAACGGTACCGGCCTTTTTGGCGGTGAAAAACTGAAACTAAGCGGAAGTTTTTCCGATAATGACCGGTTCAAAAGTCTGAACAATCTCGACATTCTCGTCGGCGAAACGCATGTGAACGGCGATCTGAAGCAAAATCGGAAAGGGCTGATTGACGGCAATATCCATATTGATGCACGCGATATTTCAACATTGAGTGCGCTTTTGCTCACCGACGGACATGGCGCTATGACGGGTGACTTTAATTTAAGCGAAAGTGAAGGAAAACAGAGCGGTCGTCTGAAAGCCCACGTCGACAAACTGGTTTTTGGCGAAAATCATGTTGAAAGCCTTGATATGAATTTGACGCTCGATGACCCGAAAGGCGCTTTCCGTGTCAATGGCTTTGTCAATGCTTCGGATATTCGTGTTGCCAATTTTGTCGTTAATACAATTAAAGCGACAGCAAAAGATATGGATGGGAAAACCGCCTTCCAGGTTTCGGCAGATGTCCAGAATAATATCAAGGCCGATCTTGCCGGTCGCTTGATCTACCCTGCAGCAAACGGGGATAACGGGCAAAACGGGCAAGGGGATAATCGGCGGCTAACTGTCGCGCTCGATTCCTTGAATGTCGCTCAGGATACATTGCATGCAAAGCTTTTAAATCCGGCTTCTGTGATCTTGTTTGATAATAGCTATCACATTTCACCTTTGATATTGGATGTGAATGGCGGGAAATTTTCGATTAAAGGCGATGGCGGGGCGAAACTCGATTTAGAGTTGCAAATGGATCATTTGCCCGTTTCACTTGCCAATCTGATAAAACCGGATCTTCGTGCAACCGGTACTTTAACCGGTCAAGCCGATATAAAAGGAACGCCGGATAAACCTGATGTTGCCTTTGATGTTAAAGGCGAAGGTCTGTCGATCGGCCTTCTCAAAGATAAAAAGATCGCACCTTTTGCACTTGATGCAAAGGGCAGAACCAATGGCAAATCGGTCAATATTGATACCAGAATTTCCGGTTCCGGCCTTGATGTTGAAGCCAGTGGCAAAGTACCGCTGGATGCAGGAAATCTTGATCTTGACATCGATTTGAAAAATTTGCCCGTTGCTCTCGCAAATGGTTTTGTATCCAATCAGAATCTTGGAGGAACGGTTTCCGGTCACGCTCATATTGGCGGACAATTGAAAGCACCGACGGCAACACTCAATCTTTCAGGCCAGAGCTTGAGAGCCGATTTGTTGGCAAAAAATGGCCTTACGCCAATCAGTTTGAATGCTGAGGCGCATTATGAAAATAATGTTCTTAATCTTGAACAATTCAACGCCAACGGGCCGCAAGGACTTAATATGTCGGCGAATGGTCGCATCCCGGTCAAAGGCGACGGTATCGATCTTCACGTCAAAGGCTCGGCACCTATGGGGATTGCCAACCAGTTCCTCGCTGAACGTGGAGCGCAAGTTTCCGGCTCGGCAAATGTTGATGCAACCGTTAGAGGTTCCTTCATAAAGCCGGAGCTTAATGGTCATTTAGCTCTTTCAAATGGCACATTCATTGACCCGCAAAGCAATTTGCGGCTGAACAATATTGTGGTTGATGCCGGTTTGAGTGGCGAGCGCATTGTGCTCAACCGTGCTAACGCTTCATCATCTGCTGGAGGAACAATTTCTGCAAATGGTTCTATCTCGACAGATTTTGCTGCCGGCATGCCCGCCGATATGACTGTTCGCCTCAATCATACACGTTATAGCGATGGAGAGATGGTTGTTGCGACGGTTGATGGCACTTTAACAGTCACAGGTGGGCTGTTGAATAATCCGGTGATTGGCGGTGATTTAACAATCGAGAAGGCAGAAATTACCGTTCCGGATCGTTTCGGAGGGGCTGCTCTTATTGATGTCAAACATAAACATCTTACAAAAGATATCGAAACAACGCTTGAACGCGCAAAAATCGATACCGGCAAAAACAGAGTTGCAACGGCTCCGGCAAAACCTTCCGTTGTTCAGCTAAAACTGCATATTCGTGCACCGAACCAGATTTTTGTTCGCGGCATGGGGCTTGATGTCGAATTGGGTGGCGAAATCGGTTTGTTCGGGCCGGTGAATGAAATTCATCCTGTCGGCGGTTTCCAGATGTTGCGTGGCCGGTTTGAAATTCTTTCTCAACGCCTTACCTTCACCGAAGGAACGGTAACACTTGTCGGTAATCTCAATCCTGAAGTCAATTTTGTTGCGACCACGCAAGGAAGCGATATTACGGTTACGGTAACTGTTAGCGGTACGATCAATGCATTGAGTGTTTCATTTACTTCGGTACCTGTTCTGCCTCAGGACGAAGTTCTCGCCCGTTTGATTTTCAATCGTTCAATCAGCGAACTCTCACCATTCCAGATTGCGCAGCTTGCTTCTGCAGCTGCGGAACTTGCCGGTGTTACCAATACGTCGCTTCTCGGTTCATTACGCTCGACCACCGGTCTTGATGATCTTGATGTTGTGACAGATAAACAGGGAAATACCGGTGTTAAAGCGGGTCGCTATATTCGCGATAATATCTACCTCGGTGTCGAAGCTGGCTCTGGTGGCAATACAAAGGGAACAGTCAATCTCGATATTTCCAAAAACTTGAAAGCCAAAGGCGCACTTGGCGCACAAGGTGACTCAAGTGTTGGTGTTTTCTATGAAAAAGATTATTAAAACGAGGAATATTGTTTTTGCCGGAAATCACCTTCCGGCGTTCATTTCATCGTCACCCACAACGCGTAAGGAATAATGATGCCCCGACTTTTTGCCGCATTGGAAGTCCCGCATGATGCCGCATTGTCCTTGTCACTGTTGCGAGGCGGTTTACCTGGTGCACGTTTCATCGAAGTGGAGGATTATCATATCACCCTGCGTTTTTTCGGTGACATGAGCAATGAAATTGCTGATGAACTCGTTCACGCACTTGATCACATTGAAAGAAAGCCTTTCAATCTGCGACTGAAAGGAATTGATGTCTTCGGTTCGAAAACGCCGCATTCGATTTATGCAAGCGTAGAACCATGTGAGGAATTATTGCTTTTACAAAGCGACATTGATCGTCTTGCCAAGAGACTTGGCCTCAAATCGGATAAAGGAAAATATATTCCTCATGTGACAGTTGCTCGCCTGAAACAGGTGAAGCTTGACGATTTATTGCACTATCTTTCTTCTCATGGACATTTTGAAACGGGGTATTTTCCGGTCAATCGCTTTGTGTTGATGTCATCGCACGAGTCAATTGGCGGCGGGCCATATGTTATTGAAGACCATTGGGATTTTTCAAGACAATAAACGGAAAATCGGGTCCTTTTATTTGAACAGCCTTCTGATGCTACGTGTGTTTTTTTCAAAAAAACGTCGTAGAGAGCGGGTATTCTTTTCAATAAAAATGCCAATAGTTTTTCGTTTTTTATGTTTTAATATACTCGCAACTGAATTATTTTTGATTACAACATGGCCGTTCTCTTTGCCGAATCCACTTTCATTCCGGATAGCGTCTTTTTGAGAAAATGGATGAGGAAAAACTTTCTCTAAATCCGGGATACTACGGTATCGTACACGCTCCGCTTTTTCAATTGGTGTTCCATCCCGATACATACCGTAGTACCACCATTTGCTAGGAAGATTTAATGGCGTATTTTCTTCTACCATATGTTCATACTTGTCCCAGAGCTCGAAGACTTCGTGATTGTCTTTTGCGTAACGTTTTGTCATTGTGCGACCAACCGGTCCAAGTTTTGTATAGTGATAAAAACGTAATGGGAAAATATCGTTCACGTAAATGCATTTATTGGTAATTGAAATTTTTCTATGACTCAAATTCCAGCTGGCAACATTATATCCCGGATCACGTAAAATATAAACGCCGTCGAACATTGCTGGAACTAAATCAAACCATTTCTGATCTACAAATAGTCCTCTGGGAAGATCGTCATGACAATATTCGAGCAATCTGTCATTCCACCAATTAGCAAGTCGCTTACCGTTTACATCATTGCGAATCGCAAGAAACCCTAAATTGAATACGCCGTAATTGAGTGCAGCGATTTCGTTATCAATAATAGCAATTTCCTCATCTTCAGGCGTTACCTGGTGAGGCGTGACAATAATAGAATGCGAATCCAACAAATCTATAATAGGCGACAAGCTGTTATAAACGGCAATATCGGGGTCCAGATAGACAATTTTATCGTACCCCATGTCTGTGAACTTTTTTAGAAAAGGTCCTTTTACAGCAGTACAAAGTTCAACAACATCATGACCGAACATCCATGATTCGTAATTCTCAAGTCCCATGTCTTCAATATAATAGACAGTATCAAATGGCTCTTCCGCAAGATTAAAAATAAAACCGTCAGGCTCTTTATCTATCATAACTAGAGCAAATTCATAATCTGAATTATACTTTTTAAAGGATTGCGCTAATACACGTGCTTTTGCCAGGTAACCGAATGTGCAGCTTGTAAATATCAAATTCATAATGACTAATCCAATTTTAAGTGTTTGTGTATGTCATCTTACTTAAAATAAGCGAACGGTATTTTTTGTTTAAACGACGGTCTATAATTGTTCGGTAGTTTTCAGAATCTTTTAAATATTCTACGAGATCGGGTATACCGCGATAGACATAACCGTGGGACTGTTCTCTGACGACTTTAGCAGCGTTTCCCGACAAATAATTTGTTACGACAAATGTGTCAGCAGCGATTGCTTCATAAGTGGTTAAACAAAAAGTTTCCGGCCAAAGCGAACCAATGAATGCGATGTCAATATCATGTTTTATGAGTTGATCACGCATCTGGGCAGTTTCTTCAGCGTTTGTAACAACTTTTACGAAGTTATATTGCTTCGAACGTGGAGCATAGCTAGCGAAAACATAAAATGAAAAGGGGGAAGGTTTTTCGTTGAAGGCGGAAATAAGGTCGATAAAATCGTTCCAACCTTTGTGATATACAGGTGTGCCCACAAAAGCGATTTTTAAATTTTGATTGGTTTTGTCAATCCGGCATTTATGTTCTTCACCCAACGTATAGTGCGGAATAACACGGATAGAATGATATGGTAATTTTGATTTATCCAACCAAAATTGTTTAGTAAAATCTGAAGGCGAAATAACAACAGGTTTGATTTCATCAAAAAAATCTTTGAATTCTTTAGCTTGGTTAATGCGATCATATCCTGCATTACAATTTTCGCATTGTTTAGAATTAGAAACAGGTGCACCGCAAAAAATCACGTTGTTCCGTAACAGATTAAAATTCGGGCATAAGGTTGTGTAATCATGTATCCAAAAATACCACTTCACTTGGCATTGTAATGAAGTTCCAATGTCAATGATTGAGCGTAGATTTAGTCCTAATGGTGAATGTATAATGCTATCTGCTTCGTTTACAGGCAAAGTCTTTAAAGCGCGTATCAGATTATCTGCGATTGTAGTGCCTATGTTTTTACCGTTAAGATTTATTCCTAAAGGTAATTCGGCTGCCAGGTTGTCATTGACTAACCAGGTTCGTGCTATCTTGGGGAAAATGTGAAGATAACTTATTCCTTCAAGATGAACAGCTTCTTCTTCGGTTTTTATACATTTTTGAATGCCACCATTATTTTCAAGATAATTGTCGTGGCTGAATGAAATAATTAATTTATCATAATTGATGATTGATTCTTCAAATATATTCTTAAGTATTTCACAATCAAGCAGTTTATTTTTTGAATGAAGATGGAAATCTAACCTATTTTCTTTTTCGGATATAGTTTTCGAATTAAAGATAATATCTTCAATAGCTTTTTTTCCCTGATCATATGGAGGGGTCTTCGACATAATTAAGCTTTTACCTCAGTTAATTGACCGCTATCGGCATTAGAATTGTTTAATTGAATAACGGCTTTACTCAACAAGGCTAATAACTCGATTTTATCCAAATCCTCCCATTCTGTCCTTCCCCATCTGGGGATATAAGAGCGTATATGATTGAATTCTTTTGTTGATTTGAACTCCCACATGAAACATCCAAGTGCTTTTAATTCGTCACACATTGTTACGGGAAAGCGCGAAGCAAGAACATTGGATTCGCAGGCTATATTAAATAAACGTTTCTTGGAAGAATTATAATTATTTTTATTGAATGCAGGAAACGCACATAGATATAAATAAAACCCACTTTCTAACAAAAACTCAATTGTATTTTGATGAGAGCTATCGCTGTTTTCCTCAAAAAACACGATTTTAGCTTTCTTTTTTATATAATTTTTATCACTCTCGATGATATCGGTTTCATGACCTTCAGCATCTATCTTCAAGAAGTCATAGTTACCATATTGTTTTCGGATTTCGGAAAGTGGTATAATTTCTACTGTTTTGTCACTCGCACCGTGCGATTCGACAAGATGTGTTCCGCCGAGATTTTCATGTTCCACAGATAATGTCCAATGGCGATCATCCCGCTTCCCAGCGGCCGCTTCAACCACGGCAAAAGGAACATGACTATTTTTATCCAAATTTTGTTTTAGTGATGGAAGTACCAAGGAATTCGGTTCTACGGAAATGATTTTTCTGGCTCCGAACCTAGATAAACCAAGTGAGAAAGTGCCTATAAAGGCACCGATATCCACCGCTACATATCCTGGCTCGAGAATAGTAGAGGCAAAATAACATTCTAACAGCCCCCACTCACCATATTCAGACAGACTTTGATAAATAAAATCGTGTTCAGGAAGGTCGGCAACCATTTCTCCGTAATAAGTGTCTATTTTTTTCATTATAATTTATATTCTTCTGTAAAAAATAAAAATGTTATTTTAAAAATAGTCTAACGTATTTGTTCTTTGAAATAAATATCCCAAGTTTGGAATTTTAGAGAAAAACATGTTTTGGTCTTGATGTTGTTAAGCAGAGAATTGGCCGGTCTGACGCATGCCGTTTTATATGCTATGGACGGGATAGAATGAACAACGACATTTCTTTCGTTGGCGGTTGTTGTCGAGTTGAATATTTTGCGTGCAAAATCGGCCCAATTCGTTTTTCCGTCAGGAACAAGATGAAAAATACCACGCCAATTTTGTGGTGGAATTTTACCTGTTACTTGCTTGCCAATCGTAATAATATTGTTAGCGATAAAATCGGCACTTGTTGGAGTTCCCCACTGGTCACTCACAACGTTTATTTCGTCATGCGTTTGCGCCAGCCGGATCATCGTTTTAACAAAATTATTTCCAAATTGGCTATAAACCCAGGCGGTGCGCAAAATGATGTGGTTTGGATTGGCTTCCATTACGCCCCACTCGCCTTCCAGCTTGGAAAGGCCATAAACATTCAGTGGTCCTGGAGCATCATCTTCCTTATAACCATTTTCATTTTGTCCGTTAAAGACATAGTCTGTAGAAATATGAATGATCGGCAAACCATTGTCTCGCGCGATTTCAGCAACGTTTCTGGCACCGTCTCTGTTGACAGAAAATGCTTCCTGAATCTCGGTTTCGGCCTTATCGACAGCAGTGTAGGCAGCGGCGTTGACAACGATGTCAGGCTTATAAACTTGGACAGCTTTTTCAATTGAAATCTTATCAGTGATATCAAGTTCGGGTCGACCAAGTGCAACAATTTCAACGCCATCTTGTGTTGAATGCAGCATAGATTGCGCAACTTGACCATTTTTGCCGGTGACCAGAATTTTCACAGTTGTTCCCCCTTTTCAAGCGATTTTTGCACGTTCTTTTAACGGCTGCCACCACCATTTATTATCAAGATACCACTGGACTGTTTTCTTCAAACCCGTATCAAAAGTTTCCTGCGGTTTCCAATGAAGTTCTGTCATGATTTTTGTTGGATCAATCGCATAACGCCTGTCGTGTCCGGCCCGGTCTTTAACAAATGTAATGAGTTCCCGATAGGATTTTCCATTTGCACGGGGCTTGAGTACATCAAGAATGTCACAGATAGATTCGACGACCTGAAGATTGGTTCGTTCATTATGTCCACCAACATTATAGCTCTCGCCTATCTTGCCATGGCAGACAATTGTTTCCAAAGCCCGTGCGTGGTCCTCGACATAAAGCCAATCGCGAATATTCTTTCCCTCACCATAAATAGGCAGTGGCTTTTCATCAAGCGCGGAGAGAATAACAAGCGGAATAAGTTTCTCGGGAAAATGGTATGGACCATAATTATTTGAACAATTGGAAATAACAGTTGGCAACCCATAGGTATGATGCCAAGCACGCACCAGATGATCCGATGAGGCTTTCGAGGCAGAATAAGGAGAAGACGGGTTATACGGTGTTTGTTCGGTAAAAATACCAGTATCAAATGGCAGATCTCCGAAAACTTCATCGGTAGAAATATGGTGAAAGCGAAATTTTGCTTGTCGGGCAGGATCCAATTTTTCAAAATAATGGCGCGCTGCTTCCAATAAACGGAAAGTGCCTACAATATTTGTCTCGATAAAAGCTGATGGACCGAGAATTGATCGATCTACATGACTTTCGGCGGCAAGATGCATAATGGCGTCGATTTGTTCGTTTTTCAAAATTTCAAAAACAGCATCACTGTCACAGATATCCAATTGATAGAAATGGTAGTTTTGTTTACCAACCAATGTTTTTAAAGATTGAAGATTTCCTGCATAGGTCAGCTTATCAATATTAAAAACATCATATCCCTTATTAACAAGATGTCGGCACAATGCCGACCCGATAAAGCCTGCACCGCCAGTCACAAGAACTTTCACTTTGTCATCTCCGCAAAATCGAAGAGCTCGGCATCTTTTAAAAATGGTGCATTTTTGTCTTTTTCTGAAAGCTCGACATGGGCAAGGTTGATCGGCCAACTGATCGCTATGTCAGGATCGTCAAAACGAATAGAGCGATCACATTCGGGAGCATAATAGTCTGTGACTTTATAGACAAATTCACAATTGTCCTCAAGCGTTAGAAAACCGTGTGCAAATCCCGCAGGAATATAGAATTCGTTCCATTTTTCAGGTGAAAGTTCAACACTCGTCCATTTGAGAAAAGTTGGCGAACCGCGTCTTATATCAACGGCAACGTCAAATACACGTCCCCGTGTTACACGAACGAGTTTTGTTTGTGCATGCGGAGTAAGTTGGTAATGCAATCCCCTTAAAGTACCGGCTTTGGCGGAATAAGACTGATTATCTTGAACAAAAATATCCTTGATACCGTGAGCCGAAAAATCTTTGGCATTATAAGTTTCTGAAAAAAAGCCGCGATTATCTCCGAATTTTTTAGGCTGAATTATAAAAACATCGGGAATAGGCGTTTTATTGACTTCAATCATTACCGATCTCCGTAACAAGACGTTTTAAATACTCTGCATAGCCGGTTTTGCCTAGCTGATCGGCCCGTTGTAAAACCTGATCAGTTGTCAGATAGCCAGCATTATAAGCGATTTCTTCGGGGCACATTACCTTGATGCCTTGTCGTTTTTCAATCGCTCTAACATAAGACGACGCATCATGAAGGCTATCATGAGTACCCGTATCAAGCCATGCGTATCCGCGTCCAAGTCGGACAACCTGTAAACGCTTTTCAGCAAGATACAAGCTATTAATATCGGTTATCTCGAGTTCTCCACGAGCAGAAGGTTTTAAATCTCGTGCAAATGAAATGACATCATTGTCATAAAAATAAAGTCCGGTAACAGCCCAATCGGATTGTGGTTTTTCCGGCTTTTCAACAAGTGATTCTGCCATACCTGTTTGCTTATCAAAACTTACAACGCCATATCGCTCGGGATCATCGACACGATAGGCAAATACCGTTGCGCCGTTTTTGAATGATTTCGCTTTTTCAAGCTGGTTCGCAAGGCCGTGACCGAAAAAAATATTATCGCCAAGTACAAGTGACACATGGTCATCACCTATGAATTCTTTGCCAATTATAAAGGCTTCGGCAAGGCCATTCGGATGGGCTTGTTCGGCATAAGAAAAATTAATTCCATAAGCGCTGCCATCGCCCAGCAATTGATGGAATAACGGGAGGTCACGCGGCGTCGAAATAATAAGGATATCACGGATTCCTGCCAGCATAAGAACGCCAAGCGGATAATAGATCATCGGCTTATCATAAATTGGCAAAAGTTGCTTTGAAATTCCCAAAGTTGCCGGATATAGTCTCGTTCCGCTCCCTCCAGCAAGAATAACCCCCTTCATGCCAATAGCCTCATTTGAATAGTTTTTTTGAAAACAAGCAAAATGCTATTTAGGTGTGTCACGAAATATATCCACAAAGAGTTCGAGAAAAAATCAAGTCTTAAATTCCTATATCTATTGTAACAAAGTTTATCATAAAATGCATGAATGCGCATCTGTATAACAAAGATATAAGAGCAATTTTTACGTCTTATGTCTGTTTTTTAGTCACCTGTCAAAATCATAATTGGCATAAAGATCTCTTTATATCCCTGTTGCGCCATTGTGCGACATCTGTTAAATCACCGGAAGCTAAAATCTTCAAGGAGTGCATAATGGCTGCCAAAGAATATATTATCAAGGATATCGGCCTTGCCGACTATGGTCGCAGAGAACTCGATATTGCCGAAACTGAAATGCCGGGTCTGATGGCCTGCCGCGAGGAATTCGGCTCCTCTCAACCATTGCGTGGCGCCCGCATTTCCGGTTCGCTGCACATGACAATCCAGACAGCCGTTCTTATCGAAACGTTAAAAATGATCGGTGCAGATTTGCGCTGGGCTTCATGCAACATTTTTTCAACGCAGGATCATGCTGCCGCAGCAATTGCCGCAGGTGGTACACCGGTTTTTGCCGTCAAGGGCGAAACACTTGAACAATATTGGAGCTATACTGATGCCATTTTCCAATGGCCGGATGGCAAGCCTTCAAATATGATTCTTGATGATGGCGGTGATGCAACAGCTTACATCCTGACCGGTGCCCGCGCCGAAGATGGAGAAGATGTTCTTTCAAATCCGGAATCCGAAGAAGAGGCAATCTTTTTTGCCCAAATCAAGAAACGCATGAAAGAAACACCCGGTTTCTTTACCCGTCAACGTGATGCCATCAAAGGTGTGACAGAAGAGACAACAACAGGTGTTCATCGTCTCTATCATTTACAGGAACAAGGGTTGCTTCCGTTCCCTGCAATCAACGTCAATGACAGCGTGACAAAATCCAAATTCGACAACCGTTATGGCTGTAAAGAATCGCTGGTTGACGGTATTCGCCGTGGTACCGACGTGATGATGGCTGGTAAAGTTGCTATTGTTTGCGGCTATGGCGATGTTGGTAAAGGTTGTGCTGCGTCGCTTTCTGGTGCCGGTGCACGCGTCAAGGTTACCGAAGTTGACCCGATTTGCGCCTTGCAGGCAGCTATGGATGGTTATGAGGTTGTAACACTTGAGGATGCAGCACCGACCGCCGACATTATCATTACCGCAACGGGAAATCGTGACATTGTTCGTCTTGAACATATGCGCGCAGTCAAGGATATGTGCATTATCGGCAATATCGGGCATTTTGATAACGAGATTCAGGTTGCTTCGCTGAAAAACCTGAAATGGACAAATATCAAGCCGCAAGTCGACATGATTACATTTCCGGACGGAAAACGCATTATCCTTCTTTCAGAAGGGCGTCTGCTTAATCTCGGCAATGCAACAGGGCATCCTTCTTTTGTTATGTCGGCGTCTTTCACCAACCAGACATTGGCCCAGATCGAATTGTTCACACGTGGCGAGAATTATAAAAATCAGGTCTATGTTCTGCCGAAACATCTTGATGAAAAAGTTGCTCGTCTGCATCTTGATCGTCTTGGTGTCAAGCTCACGAAACTGTCGGAAGAGCAGGCTGCTTATATCGGCGTACCGGTTGAAGGTCCGTTCAAGCCTGATCGCTATCGCTACTAAAACCGGTATCGCTGAAAGAAACCAAACTGTATTAATTATTAAAGGTCGGGTAAAAATGCCCGGCCTTTGTTTTTTTGAAGATACTTCACCTGAAAAGCATAGACATGTATGGTTAAGCTTGATTCGGCTAGATATGATCGAGAAATCAACTTTGCAGGCAAAAGGTGGATATAAAAGCAAATTGTTGTCGGGGATTTTCTCGGACCTGGTTGTTTTATTTTGTTTTGCGGCAATGTCTGTTTCAAGTCATGCTGCCGGTCTTCACGCGCTTTCTGACTTTGACAGCTCAAGCCTTCAAATAGTTGTTTTTGGTGGCGTTATTGTTGCGGCATTTATTGTTTGTCTTGGCATTTTCAATCGTTTTTCGTCAAAGAAGCTGATTGAAGAGAACAACAATCAAATCGACCATTTGCAAAAAATTGATAATTACGAACTTTTGCTGACACATAGCGGGCAATGTGCGGTTATATGGAAAACGCCGGTTGCTCTCCCCGAAATAATCGGTCACATGGTTGCACTTGATAAAGCGGGCATAAATTCTCCGGACATATTAAGGTTTGGCCAATGGCTTGATGAGAATGAATTGCGCGTTCTTGACGATGCGTTGACTCATTTGCGACAGGATGCACAAACGTTTACCCTTTATCTTAAGACAAAACAAAAAACATTGGTTGAAGCAACCGGTCTTATTGCCGGAACTGCTGCAGTTTTGCGTTTTCAGGATCTTTCCGACCGACAGGAACAGCTTGCACAGATCGAGAAGGATGCAGCTTTCACGAAGACGATGCTTAAAATGCGCAATGTTCTTCTCGAGGCACTTGATGAGCCCGTATGGCTTATCAATAAAGATAATAGAATTATTTATGCAAATCGTGCGTTTCGGAAAGCCAGCGGTTATGACCCCGAGAAAGCACAGGATGTTTCATTGTTCAATGAAACAACGCGACAGAAACTTCTGGAAAGTAAACCGCTTTTCAAAGGACCGGCCTATGCCATTGTTGAAGGGGATCGGAGGCTCCTTGAAGTCACACAAGTGACTTCCGAAGACGGTGTTGCAACATTTGCTCATGATATCAGCACCATGGAAGAAATGTCGGAAGAGATGAAGCGCATGGCGCGCGGACATTCCGAAACACTTGACCAGATTTCAACAGCAGTAGCCATTTTTGGTCCCGATCAAAAACTGAAATTTGCCAATCAGGCTTTCGCTACGCTCTGGCCGTTGGATACGGTTTTTCTTGAGAGTGAACCCAGTCATACTCTGCTTCTTGATCGTTTGCGGGAAGAAGGCATCATTGCTGAAAAGCCGGACTGGAGGGGGTGGAAGGAAGAACTTTTTTCTGCCTATCGTTCGGGGGAACCGAGCCAGCAAATCTGGAATTTGCCGGATGGTCGCACGCTTAGGGTACTTGCAAGCCCGCACCCGCAGGGTGGCGTGACATGGCTTTTTGAAAATCTCACTGAAAAAATCGATCTCGAACGGCGTTATAACAGCCTCATTGAAATGCAAGGTGAAACGCTGGATCATCTCTCAGAAGGTGTTGCCTTGTTTGGTCCGGACGGGCGTGTACGTCTTACCAATCCGGCGCTAGCCAAATTATGGTCTTTACCCACCGAGCTCACAGTTGAAGGAACGCATATTTCAAAACTTCAGGCGGAATGCGCAAAAAAAACAACGAGCAACGCGTGGGATACATTCGGTGCATTTATAACCGGGTTTAGCGAAAATCGGGATGCCATTTCGGGGCGTATGGATTTAACAAATGGTGTTATTCTTGATTATGCCTTGGTGCCTCTGCCAAATGCACAGACCATGATGACCTTTGTCAATGTAACGGATACAGTCAATATCACCCGTGCATTGCAAGAAAAGAACGATGCATTGCGCAGTGCCGACGCATTGCGCAGCGAATTTGTTCGCCATGTGTCTTACGAATTGCGCACACCTCTTACCAATATTATCGGCTTTTCGGATATTTTGCAGAGCGGACTTTTCGGCACTCTCAATTCCCGCCAGCAGGAATATCTCAAGCACATCGCCTCTGAATCGGGTGCACTTCTTGATATCGTCAATGATATTCTTGACCTTGCCAAACTTGATGCGGGCATTATGGAACTTGATATTAAAGATGTCGATATTGCCGCTTCAATGGCTTTTGCAACAGAACGCACGACAGAACGCCTCGGTACCCGTCCGGTAAAAATTGAAGAAAAAATTGAAGACGGCCTCACGACGATTCCGGCAGATCAGGCAAGGCTACGACAGATTTTTGTCAATGTATTGAGCAATGCCGCCAATTTTGCTCCCGACAATAGTGTCATTACCTTTTCTGCAAAAAAGGACGGAAATGACATTGTCTTTTCTGTCCATGATGACGGAGCGGGAATTCCGGAAGAAATTCTGGATACTGTTTTCAAGCGGTTTTCATCCCACGCCCATCATGGTTCACGTGCCGGAGCAGGGCTTGGTCTTTCGATCGTCAAAAGCTTTGTCGAGCTTCATGGCGGCAGCGTCACAATAGAAACGGGGAATGCAAAAGGAACAACCGTTTTTTGCCGCTTTCCAGCTGAACGCCCTTCGCCCGCAACGTTGCTTCAATCAGAGGAAACAGAATGATTTTCAGTTTATTTCTTGAAGATGAAAAAGCAACCGAACGCTTTGGCGAGGATTTTGCGCTAGCTCTTGAAAAGGGTAATCTCGTTACGCTTGAAGGGGACCTTGGAACCGGAAAAACATCGCTTTCCCGTTCTATTGTTCGCACATTAGCGGATGATGACGGGATGGATGTTCCGAGTCCAACCTTCACACTTGTTCAAGTTTATGACTTGCCAAAATTTAGCCTCACCCATGCCGATCTTTATCGCATTAACGAACCGGAAGAAATTGACGAACTTGGCTTTGAAGAAGCGCGAGAGGCCGGAGTTGTTCTTGTCGAATGGCCGGAAAAAGCGGAAGGAGAATTGGGAAAGGCAGATTTTGCCATTTTTCTTGAGCATCAGGGAAATGGTCGAAAAATAACGCTTGAAGCGGAAGGCCGTGCTGCCGACCGGCTTAAACGTTCACTTGAAATAAGAGAGTTTTTAAAATCCAATCACCGTGGCAATTTCAAACGCCGCTATTTTACCGGTGATGCTTCGGCGCGTTCCTACGAGATTATTTATGGCAAGGATGGTCATGAGATTTTGATGAATGCGCCGGCAATGGAAATGCCCGAACAAAGTGGCCAGTCTTACGGGAAAATTGCCCATCTTGCGACATCGGTTAGCCAATTTGTCGGCATTGATCGGCTGATATTAAAAAATGGTTTTGTAGCGCCAGAAATTTTAGCGCAAGATTTAAAAAACGGTTTGCTCATTACCGACGATCTTGGGCGGGACGGCGTGCTTGATGAAGAGAGGAAGCCGATTGAAAACCGCTATATCGAATCGGGAAAATTGCTTTCTTCATTTCACCAGAAAGAGTGGCCCGAACATCAAAAATTCGATGATCTGACACTTGATATACCGGCTTATGATCGGGGGGTCTTGCAGGCTGAAGTTTCTCTTCTTCTTGACTGGTATTTCCCTTACTCTAACGGAACAGAGGTGAGTAAGTCCCTAAAGGAAGAATTCTATCGGCAATGGGAGCCGTTTTTTAAAATTTTTGAACAGGCAGAACGAAGTTTTGTTATGCGCGATTATCATTCGCCCAATATTATCTGGCGGGAGAATGAACAGGGTTTGAAAAAAATAGGCCTCATTGATTTTCAGGACGGGCAAATTGGCCCGACAGCCTATGATGTTGTATCACTCGCCCAGGATGCACGTGTTGCTATTAACCGCCCGCTTGAGGAGCATATCATCAAGGCTTATTGCGATGAACGCAAAAAGGGGGCGCGTATCTTTGATGAAGAAGAGTTCAAACTGGTCTATGCTATTGCAGGTGCGCAACGCGTTTCCAAAATTCTCGGTATTTTTGTTCGTCTTGACAAGCGTGATGGCAAGCCCGCTTATTTGAAACACTTGCCGCACTGCCGCGATTATTTGAAGCGCAACCTTGAACATCCGGCTCTTTCATCATTGCGTCAATTCTATATTGCCTCGAAACTGGTTGAAGAGTGAAAAAATGAAAATAACACATGCTATGGTGCTTGCTGCGGGGCTTGGCACCCGCATGCGGCCATTGACTTTCAAAACACCGAAACCACTGGTAAAAATTGCCGGTCGAAGTCTTTTGGATCGTGCTCTTGACGCCCTTGAAAAAGCCGGTGTCGAGGAAGCGGTGGTCAATGTTCATCATCTTGCAGATTTGATTGAAAGCCATGTCGTAAGCCGTAAAAAACCTCATGTAACCATTTCGGATGAGCGTGCAAAACTTCTCGATTCTGCCGGAGGCGTCGTGAAAGCTTTGCCGCTTTTGGGGGAAAATCCGTTTTTTGTTCTTAATGCCGATACTTTCTGGGTCGATCATGGCACGCCAACGCTTGGAGCAATGGCAAATTGTTTTGACCCCGATAGAATGGATATGCTGCTTATGACGGTCAAACGCACGCAGGCAGCCGGACCGGAAAAAGGCGATTTCCTGATTGGTGAAGGTCAAAAACTTGTTCGCGCACCTGCAAATGCACCGGAAGCGGTTATTTATGGTGGTGCACTTATTGTTAATCCGAAAATATTTGCATTTGCAAAAATCGAACCGCAATCGCTCAACCTCTATTTTGACGAAGCAATTGCCCGTGGTCGCCTTTATGGTTTTCCTTTGGATGGCAATTGGTATACTGTCGGGACAATTGCAATGATCGGCAGGGTTGAGGAGCTGATGCGCCAGAGGGGGGAAATAGCGTGAAAGACAAGCCGAAGCTTTTTTCGATTTCGAGCGGTGCGCCGTTTTTGCCAACTTTTGTTGATGCACTTCTTTCGGGACGCCTGATTAAAGATTTCGGCAAAGGCGGCAATATCCAGAAAGCTTTGGCAGATACTCTTATCTATGTTCCCACTCGTCGTGCCGCGCGTACACTGCGCTCCTGTTTTGTGGAGATGAGTACGACACATTCAAGCTTCCTTCCGACAATTCGACCCTTAGGCGACGTTGATGAAGATACGGCTTTCTTCCTTGATAATGGAGCGGCAGCTTTGTCGCTCAATCCGAAAATTGGCGATGTCGAGCGGCTCTTGTTGTTGGCGCGTCTCATCCGTCCGTGGCGCGAGAATTTGCCTGCCCATGTGCGCTCGTTATTCGGTAGTGAAGATATTATCATACCGGCAAATACAGCCGATGCGATCTGGCTTGCCGAAGATCTCGCCCGTTTAATGGACGAGGTCGAGACAGAATCCGCCGACTGGGCAAAACTTGAAGATATTGCCCCTGATATGGTTTCCGAATGGTGGCAGGTGACACTTGATTTTCTCGAAATTGTAACAAAAACCTGGCCTGATATTCTTGCCGAACGGCAAAAAATAAATCCGGCAGAATGGCGCAATCAGGCCATTCGGGCGGAAACTGAAAGGCTTTTGCGTAACAAGCCGCGTGATCCCGTTATTGTGGCCGGTTCCAATGGTTCGATTCCGGCCATTGCCGATTTGCTGAAAGTGGTAAGCGGATTGGAAAATGGTGCGGTTGTCTTGCCCGGCCTCGACCTTGCAATGGATGATGCCCAGTGGGTGGCGCTTGATGAAACCCATGATGACCCCTCCATTTTCGGCCATCCGCAATATAGCTTCAAAAAATTGTTCGATCGCATGAAACTTGCAAGAAATGTCGTTGACGAGATTGGGGCGCCTTCGGAAAATAAGAAAAAACGCGCAGCAATATTATCTGAAGCATTGCGACCGGCTGTCACTACCGACACATGGTCACAATTGAAACGTGATGGTTTTGATGAAATTTTTGCCGATGTCTCTTTGATCGAGGCCGCCAATGAGCGTGAAGAGGCTTTGGCTATCGCAGTTGCGTTAAGACAAGCGATTGAAGACAAAAAGAAAACGGCCGCACTTGTGACAGGGGATAGAAATCTTGCCCGCCGTGTTGTTGCCGAACTCAAACGTTTCGGCATTGAGGCCAATGATTCCGGCGGTGTTCCTTTAAGCGAAGTGTTACCGGCAACTTTGTTGCGGCTCATTTTGCAAAGCCTGTTTCAACCCGGCGATCCGGTGGCTTTTCTGTCTCTCTTGAAACACCCATTGACATCGCTTGGATATGAACGCGGAGCTTTACGAAAAATTGCCGAACGTTTCGAGCTCTTTGCATTAAGGGGAGGAACCGGACGAATCAATATTGCAACGTGTGAACAGTTTGTTGAAGAGCGGCTTCTTGCTCTCACAACAGATGAAAACGAAACGAGCGATATTGATACCGATATGATCGAGGAAGCAAGAAAACTTGCTTCTTCACTTGTAAGCGCTGTTCAGCCATTGGTGACCTTGATGGCAAAAAGCGAACCACGGTCAGTGAACGAGGTAGCCCGTGCCACGACTGAAGTTCTGGAAAATTTTGGGGCAAACGAGCAGGGCTCGTTTCACGCGCTTTATGCAGGAGAAGCGGGAAAAGCCATTATATCTTTGTTGCGTGATCTTGTTGCCGATCAATCCGGCCTTACGTTCGATATTTCCGAATGGCCGGCTATTCTTGAAGCTTTGATGGCCGCACGCTCGGTGAGCCCCTCTGCCGGTGGTCATCCCCGTCTTTTTATCTGGGGTGCTCTGGAATCACGTTTGCAAACAGTTGATACAATGGTCATCGGTGGCTTGAATGAAGGGTCGTGGCCTGCAACAGCACGCAATGACCCGTTCATGTCGCGGCCGATGAAGATGACATTGACACTTGACCCTCCGGAACGACGGATCGGTTTGGCTGCCCATGATTTCCAGATGGCTATGGGCATGGATAAAGTGATTATGAGCAGGGCGTTGAGAGTTGATAATGCTCCTTCTGTGCCGTCGCGCTGGTTGCAAAGGCTGGAAACAGTTGTGGGCGCCAAAGCGAGTGCCGACATGCGCGCTCATGGTAGAGTTTTTGTCCGCTGGGCGCGTGAACTTGATCGTCGTGAAAATGTCGACTTTATTGCGCGCCCATGCCCCACACCGCCATTGAAACAACGTCCAAAGCATTTTTCTGTTACCGAAATCGAAACATTACGCCGCGACCCTTATGCAATTTATGCCAAAAAGGTTTTGCGCCTGAAGCCGCTTGATGACCTTATCCACGATCCATCAGTTGCCGAGCGTGGCACGCTTTATCATGCAATTGTTGCGGGCTTTTCACTGCTGAAAATTGATCCGGAAAAACCGGATGCATTGCAAAAATTTCTTGAAATTGCGCGTGCCGAATTTGACCGGATGCAGCTTCCACTTGATGTTGAAGCTATATGGTGGCCGCGTTTTGAAATTCTTGCGCCATCAATTATCGAGTGGGAAAAAGGACTTTCCCCACGTGAAAGATGTGTCGAAATTTCAGCCCGTCCGGTTCATATTGTGCCGGAAGGAGCAACCCTTTCAGGGCGTGCCGACCGAATTGATGTGATGAATGGACATTTCGCCGAGATTCTTGATTTCAAAACCGGCTCGACTCCTTCGGTGAAGCAGGCTGCAACACTCATGGCACCGCAATTGGCGTTGGAAGCAGCTCTTTTGTCGCGCAATGCTTTTGTTCCGCTTAAAAATATCAAACCGACAGAACTTGCCTATATCCGTTTGAATGCCCACGGAGAAGTAAAAGAAGAGGGCATTTCTCTCACTGCCAAAAAAACTGCAATTGAACTTTCCGAAGAAGCATGGACGAGATTGGGCGAACTTGTTGAATATTATAAAAATCCTGCCCATGGCTATTTGTCGCGAGCAATGCCGCCTTTGACCACTTATGAAGGCGATTATGACCATTTGGCGCGGGTTCTTGAATGGTCAGCCGGTTCTGATACGACAGGTGACGAATGACCAAACGCGAAATTCCTGAGGATGCCATTAAAAATCAGACGGCCGCTTCAAATCCGCAAAGCAGTGCGTGGGTGTCTGCCAATGCCGGCTCCGGTAAAACCCATGTTTTGACGTTTCGGGTTATCAGACTTTTATTGAATGGCACCGAACCGGCGCGGATTTTGTGCCTCACTTATACCAAAGCAGCCGCTGCTGTCATGCAAACGCGCATTTTCCAGACTCTTTCGGGTTGGACAGAGCTTGACGATGACAAATTGACGGAGGTGTTAATTGGCCTTGAGGGCAAAAAGCCCGATACAAAAAGGCTTGACGAAGCGCGTAGACTTTTTGCCCGTGCTCTTGAAACACCGGGCGGGTTAAAAATCCAGACGATCCATGCTTTTTGTGAAGGTCTTCTTCATCAATTTCCTTTGGAAGCCAATATTGCCGGCCATTTCGAGATGATGGACGATCTCAAGCGTGACGAGTTTTTAAAAAATGCGCGTCGTGACCTGCTCGAGAAAGCTTATTTGCAAAAAAATAGTTCTCTTCATAACGCTTTGATGCTGGTTTTAAAAACCGTGGGCGAAAGCGGACTTGACACTCTGTTATCCGAGGTCATTGCAAAACGTCAGGCTTTAACGCCGTTTCTTGCTCGTGTGAGTGGCCCGGATGGCAAGCATATTCTGGAAAATGCATTACAAATATCTCCGGATGATACGGAAGAAAATCTCACTGATGAAATCCGTAAAACAGCACTTCATTCTGAAGAGACTATTGAGGCATTCAAAAGTCTCGGCCACTCTTACAGCCAAAATTTCGTTGAAAAATTGGAGCTTGTAGAAAAGGCGGATAATGTCGAGAGCATAAAATTTATCGAACTTGCCTATTTTTCCAGTGGAAATCCGCGCAAAATAAGCAATCTGGCATCAAAAAAACTTCTTGCAACTTTGCCTTGGCTTGCAGACGATTTGTTAAAGCGTCAGGAAAAGCTCGTTCTCTATCTCGACAAGTTGCGACGTGTACGGCTGGTACCGCTCAATTTGGCTGCCTTCAAGCTCTGTTACCGGCTTTTGGCGCGTTATGAAAGTTTGAAGAAGGCAGAAGGTTTGCTTGATTTTGATGATTTGATCGAGCGGGCGCTTAATCTGTTAAAACGCGATGGTGCGGGCCAATGGGTGCAATATAAACTGGATAGGGGCATTGACCATATTCTGGTTGACGAAGCACAGGATACTAGCCCTTCCCAGTGGCAGATAATCCAGCTTCTCGCACAGGAATTTTTTGTCGGGGAAGGACAAAGAGAGGTCAACCGCACTGTTTTTGCCGTTGGTGATGAAAAACAGTCGATCTATTCCTTCCAAGGGGCAGTACCGGAAGATTTTGCAACGAATGGCCGCATTATCGAAAAAAAAGCCGAAGCCGTCGGTAAGTCGTTCGGCCACATACGTTTGAATTATTCCTTCCGTTCGACAGCTGATGTTTTAAAAAGTGTTGATCGGGTATTTGAAAAGCCGGAAAATTATAAAGGTCTTTCAGCCGAAAATATCAAAACCGTGCATGAGCCGGTTCGCCGCAACGACCCCGGTGAAGTGGTGATCTGGGACAATATTGCGCCAACAGATGTAGAAGAGCCGGAAGACTGGCGCAAACCTGTCGACCAGCTTCATGCACCGGCTGTTCGCCTTGCCGAAGAGATAGCAACCACAATCAGCCACTGGCTTCATCATCATGAAATGCTTTCTGGTCAGGGAAGAGAAGTTAAAGCCAGTGATATTATGGTGCTGGTGAGAAAACGTGACCAGTTTGTTCCGGCTTTGGCGCGCGCGTTGAAAAACCGCAATGTTCCGGTTGCCGGTGCCGATCGCTTGCGTCTTGCAAGCCATATCGCCGTGCGTGATTTAACGGCGCTTGCACGATTTGTCCTGCAACCGCAGGATGACCTTTCTCTTGCATCTGTTTTGAAAAGCCCGCTTTTCGGACTTGATGAAGATGATCTTTATAAGATTGCTATAAACCGTGAAGGAAGCCTGTTTAATAGCCTTGAAGCCCATAGTGAAGAGAAACCGGAATTTGCAACTGTTCTGGCTTTACTCAAAAAATATAGAAACCTTGCCGATAAAACCCCTGTCTATGAATTTTATAGTCATATATTGAGCGAGGATCAGGGACGAGCAAAAATCCTCGCCCGATTGGGGTCGGAAGCAAGCGATGTCCTTGATGCGTTCATGGATTATACCTTATCCATCCAGAAAACCGGTTTGCCCGGTTTGCAGGCGTTTCTGGAAACAATCAAGCTTTCCGATCCGGAAATCAAACGTGAACTCGACCAGAATCGTGAAGAAGTCCGTATTATGACTGTTCATGCGGCAAAGGGGCTGGAAAGTGCGATTGTCTTTCTGGTCGATTCCGGTTCGCGTATCTGGAATGCGCAACATGAGCCGAAATTCATCGAAATTGATAATCATGGCAAGAAGAGCTTTTTGTGGCAGCCTGCCAAGGAGTTCAAAACATCATTCGGTGACAATTATATCAATACGTTAAAATTAAAAGCAGAGGAAGAATATAGGCGGCTACTTTACGTTGGAATGACACGGGCAGAAGATCGCCTCATTGTTTGTGGTTATCGAGGAAAGAATGTTGTTGGTGGCACGTGGAGTGAACTTGTCGGCGAGGCATTGAAGCCGGTTTCTGAAGAAATTTCCGGCCCTTCACCCGACATCAAGGCATGGCGTTATTGCGTGGATGACAACCGCGCAAGTGTTGAAACAAAAACTGCGGAAGATGAAGCAATCGTTCCGGCTTTTCCGCTTCCTTCCTATTTCCATAAACGTATGGAGCCGGAAACAGATTTACCTAAGCCCCTTACCCCTTCAGGTGCTTCACTCGATATTGACGAGAACGCACCGGCAACAAAAAATATCGTCACCATTTCTCCGGTTCTGGGAGAAAAACCGGCAAATTCGTCATTTGCTATCGAACGGGGGACACTCATTCACCGGCTTTTGCAATATTTGCCGCAAGTTCGGGAGGAAGACCGGCAAAGGCTTGCCCGTGCCTATCTTGAAAAAGCCGCACCGGAATGGAGCGAGGAACAAAGAGCGGATGCTTTCACCCAGACCTTCAAGGTTATGGATGATGAAACACTGCGCCCCTTGTTTACCAAAGAAGCGCGTGCCGAAGTGACTTTGATGGGTACTGTCACAATAAAGGGGAAAAAATATGTGGTTTCGGGACAAATAGACCGTCTCAATGATGGTGATGACACGATTGTTCTGGGAGATTTCAAAACCGGTCGCGCTCCCAAACGCGAGCAGCAAATTCCTGACAGCTACATGCTGCAAATGGCACTTTACCGGACGCTATTGATGAGCATTCATCCGGATAAGACCGTTAGAACATTGTTGATCTATAGTGACGGACCAAAAGTTTTTGAACTCGACGGCAAAAAACTCGATTTCATTATCAATAACGAAAAAACTAATTCACCGGAACAATAAAGGGTGAAAAAGCTTGCTCTTGACGGAAACGGTCTGGCACGCCAAATTTAGGCAAATTGGAATCACAAAGGAAAGATCAATGAGCACTGTAAAAGTCGATACAAGCAATTTTGAAAATGACGTGCTAAAGTCGGCAGAACCTGTTGTTGTAGACTTCTGGGCAGAATGGTGCGGTCCGTGTAAAATGATAGCGCCCTCGCTCGAAGAAATTGCTACCGAATTACAGGGTAAGGTCAAGGTCGCCAAAATCAATATTGATGAAAATCCCGAACTTGCAACGCAATTCGGCGTCCGTTCAATTCCGACATTGTTGTTGTTCAATAATGGGGAAATTGTCTCCAATATGGTCGGCGCTGCTCCGAAAAGCCGCTTGTCAGACTGGATCAAGGACGGCGTAAAATAACTCTGTAAAATTTATTTTATTGAAAACGGCATCCAATTCAGTTGGTGCCGTTTTTTATATCTTCAAAAAGACGCGTTATTCGACGCGCAATTGCCTGTAGTTTATCCATTTTTATCAAGCAAAGTCGAGCTTGCTTTCCATCAAAAATTATCGGGATTGACAATAAAACAAGTCAAAAAAGATTAGTACCGGAACCGGAAACGCTTGATATCGGAACTGGTGGAAAAGTTTTTCCCCGAATGCGTTTTAACGTTGTTCATTTTCACAGCACCGGATGGGATGAAAGATGTTTTAACATTTCCTTCTTTCTTAACTCATCAATATCGGGATAATTTGTCCGGTTTTTCTTTATTCTGAATAGTGCAGATTAAATGATCGGATCAAACATATTTGATTTATATAATTTTAAAATGAATATATTATTTCTCAATTTTAGAATATGTGGTATTGGCTAAGTCCGATTCAGTCTGCCACGACCAACAGCGTTGCGCGGGTAAAAAGCGGGCTTGGCCCAATGGGACATAGAAAATGGTGATCAATATCAGGAGTTGATCGTTCGGGGGAGCTTTTCCAAAAAGATATCGTTTCGGCAATGCTTTTTATAGAACTTGCGCGTGATTGCACGAAACAGGAAATTGAAAGAAAATTTTTATTGGGATGAGTTGATGGTGAATCATATGGAAAATGGCGGTAACATTTCCTCAGAAAATATTCGAACATTGAAATTTAATGAAACCCAAAGTGACCAGAAAATAGGCGGGTTGTTACGCCAATTTCGTAAAAAAAACGGCGTAACTCAAACAGAATTGGCAGCCGTCGCGGGTATCACACCGCAGCAGATTCAAAAATATGAAAAAGGAGCAGATCGCATTGCCGTTTCGAGGCTAATGACACTTCTGGACTTTCTGGATATCAATTTTGAAGAATTTATAAGAGCAGTGAAAAACTGCAATCGGCGCTGATTTGTCAATATAAGGCTGGCAATGCCAATCATTCCGTTCGATTGACATTATTCGATTTTTGCGGAAGGGGGCGTTCACTAACGGGTAAGCGAAACTCCCGATGGCATGAGAACAGAAATCTCGCTGCCCCATTTATATTTCAATAACACAATTTACCGGATATCAAATAAAATCGCCTGAGATCATTTCCGCTATAAAGAACTTCGCATTTATGCATTTATAAAGATTTATTTGCTGCGTATCTGGTAGTCTTTAATTGTTGCGAATTTGATTTTCGGTGACCGCTCCGCTTCGTAATTGAGCGAAAAATTGTTTTCTGCGAGAAATACCGGATCGCCGTCGAGATCGGATGCGATAGCATCACGGTGTGTAGCAATAAATTTCTCGAGATCTTCTTTGTTATCAGCCGAAATCCAGCGGCATACAGTAAAGCGCGCCGGTTCAAAACCGACAGGAAGAGAATATTCCACTTTCAGCCGTTCCGTCAGCACATCAATTTGCAAAGCACCGATCACACCGACAATCGACGGCGAACCATCGTCAGGCATAAAGAGTTGCACAACACCTTCTTCGGCCATTTGTTGCAAAGCTTCTTTAAGCTTCTTTGCCTTCATTGGGTCGCCAAGACGAACACGACGCAAAATTTCCGGAGCAAAATTCGGAACACCTTTGAAAAGAATGTCTTCGCCTTCTGTCAGCGTATCGCCAATACGTAATGTTCCGTGGTTTGGAATTCCCACAACGTCACCGGCATAGGCTTCGTCGGCAATCTGGCGGGAGCGGGCAAAGAAAAATTGCGGCGTTGATAACGTCATAGTTTTTCCGGTGCGCACGAGCTTTGCTTTCATGCCGCGGGATAGAATTCCCGAACAAACGCGCAAAAATGCAATGCGATCGCGGTGGTTGGGATCCATATTGGCTTGTATTTTGAAAACAAAACCGGTCATTTTCGGTTCTGTCGCCTCGACAATACGCGTATCTGCAACCTGCGCACGTGGACTTGGCCCATAGGCGACAAGAGCGTCGATAAGATCGCGCACGCCATAGTTTTTCAGTGCCGAACCGAAATAGACTGGTGTCATTTGGCCTTCGCGGAACGATTTCAGGTCAAATTTTTTACATGCGTCACGCGCAAGAACAACGCCTTCGACAAAAGCGGCACGGTCATGTTCCGGCAATAATAGGGCTGCTTCTTCAGGCCCTTTGACAGGGCGCGGGGTTTTTTCTTCGTCTTTCTGGCGAACAAGATTGTGATGAAGGTCAAAACTGCCGGCAAAATTTTTGCCCGAGCCGATAGGCCATGTAACAGGGGCAGTATCAAGCGCAAGCTTGTCTTCTATCTCGTCCAGTATCTCTAATGGGTCGAGTGCCTCCCTATCCATTTTGTTGACGAATGTCACAATCGGAATGTCGCGCATGCGGCAGACTTCGAATAGTTTTAAGGTTCTGGGCTCGATGCCGCGCGCTCCGTCAAGAACCATGACAGCGCTATCGACAGCCGTCAGTGTGCGGTAGGTATCATCGGCAAAGTCTTCGTGGCCGGGTGTATCAAGCAAATTGAATATATGATCTTCATATTCGAACGTCATAACCGAGGTGACAACCGAAATACCGCGTTCGCGTTCGATTTTCATCCAGTCGGAACGGGTCTGGATGCGGTCTTTCTTGGCCTTGACTTCACCTGCAAGCTGGATGGCACCGCCGAACAGTAACAATTTTTCGGTCAAGGTTGTCTTACCGGCATCAGGGTGCGCGATAATAGCAAATGTGCGGCGCCGCGCGACCTCTTGTGCCTCGTTCATAACTTACTCCTGTTACTTCGTTATCCGTGCGACCCGTTTATTTTTATAACCGGCCGGTCGATAATAAAATTCCGCTTCTTTTACCTCTTTTTTTAAAAAAGAGTGAGGAATTTGTGTCCTCTATCTGAAAATTTTCAATAAATTGGCGGCAAGTTTAAAGCTCGTCTTCAAGAATTGTACCGGATTGTTTCAAAATCATCTTGAAAGGGGTGAAAAGCCCCTTTTTTAAGATGAGTTTCGACCTCGTTTATTCGTTGACAAGTTTTCCGGCGAGCGCATCGGCAATCAAGGCCCGCGTTTCATTAATGCCATAAAGGGCAATGAAAGAGCCGAAACGCGGTCCCCGTTCCTGACCAATCAGAACTTCATAAAGCATTTGGAAAAATGAAACAGAAACACCGGGGCCCCCATCAGGGCTTTTTTTGTTGTGGTCCTGATAACGTTCTGTCACACGGCCAATGTCGAGAAGTGCATTTTGAATTGTGTGGGCATCAGCATCTTCTGGCAAGTGTGCAAGAGTTTGGTCAATTTTTTCCAAAGTTTCGCGCTCGACAGCATCTGGTGCACGGAATTTTTTCGTCGGTTTGACGAAATCATTGAAATAGCGGATGGCAAAACCGACAAGACTGTCAAGTTCCGGCTGGTTTTCCGGTGTTGCACCCTTGGCATAACGCGAAATAAAGCCCCATAAGACATCGGCATTCTCGGCATTCGAGGCACTGACCAGATTGAGCAACATGGCAAAAGGCACCGGTAAATCCACTTTGGGCGGATTGCCATTATGCATATGCCAGACAGGATTGTTGAGCCGGTCTTTCCAGCTTTGTTTTGGATAGGCTGAAAGAAAACTGTAATATTCGTCAACAGCTTTCGGTATCACATCGAAATAAAGCCGCTTGGCAGTTTTCGGTTTCTGATACATGTAAAGGCCAAGGCTTGACGTGGGCGCATAGGTGAGCCATTCGTCAATTGTCAGGCCATTACCTTTCGATTTTGAAATCTTTTGTCCTTTGTCATCCAGAAACAGCTCGTAATTGAAGCCTTCCGGCGGTGTCCCGCCAAGGATACGACAAATTTTTGAAGACAAAGCCACAGAATCAATCAGATCTTTGCCAGCCATTTCATAGTCGATGCCCAAAGCCGTCCAGCGCATGGCCCAATCGGCTTTCCATTGGCATTTGACCTTGCCACCGGTAACTTCGGTTTCAATTTTTTCACCGGTTTCCGGCTCTATATAGGTAACAGTGCCCTTTTTGGCATCATGGGCAATCATCGCAACTTGCAAAACTTTACCCGAGACAGGAGAAATCGGCAAGAATGGCGAATAGGTCGCGCGCCGTTCTTCACCCAATGTGGGAACAATGACAGCCATGATCTTATCGTAATTGGCAAGCATTTTAAGGAGCGTTTCATCGAAACGTCCCGAAGTATAATAATCGGTCGCGCTGGCAAATTCGTAATTGAAGCCGAAACGGTCAAGAAAAGCGCGAAGCCGCGCATTATTGGCAGCGCCAAAAGAGGGATAATCTTTCGTAAACGGGTCGGGCACCCGCGTTAAAGGTTTTCCGAGATAAGTCTCCATCAATGCACGATTGGGGACATTTTCCGGCACTTTGCGCAATCCGTCCATATCGTCGGAAAAACATAACAATTTGGTTTTGACTTTGTTTTCCGTCAACACATGAAAAGCGTGGCGCACCATTGTTGTGCGCGCAACTTCACCGAAAGTTCCGATATGCGGCAAACCGGACGGCCCATAGCCCGTCTCGAACATCACCGTATCAGGGTAACCTTTTTTTTCGTAACGTTTGACAATCTTGCGCGCTTCTTCGAAAGGCCATGCTCTGGATTCGGCTGCTGCATCAATGACATCCTGATTAAGATTTTCTGCCACGAAATTGTCTGTTGCCATGGGGTTTTATCCTGAATTTGAATCGTTTAAGAAAGCTCTATGGCTCAAACAGCTTTTCGTCAATCATTGTAAGAAAAAAACCGGAAAAAACCGTAAACGAAGAGAGTAAAAAAGAGAGGAACTTATGGAAAAACTGACAGCACAAGAAGCGTTGATATATATCATGGTAACAACCTCTGCGGCGGACGCAGCGGCGAGCGACGATGAATTGAAATTGATTAGCGAAATTGTTGCGCGTTTGCCGGTTTTTAAAGGGTTCGACCGGAAGCGGCTTGATCAATTGGCTGCAAAATGTTGTTCTTATCTCGCTCATGAAGATGGAATTGAACAAATAATTGAAGTGACCGGCAAGGCACTTTCGCCAAAGCTTCGGGATACTGCTTATGCTCTCGCCGTTGAAGTTGCAGCAAGCGATCTTGATGTCAGGCAGGAAGAATTGATGTTCTTACAAATTTTACGCGAGCAGTTCGAGCTTGAGGATTTGACTGTCGCGGCAATTGAACGTTCGGCACGTATCCGGTTCAGAAAAGCTTGAAAAAACATAGTCGAGACAAAAAAGAACTGCACACCCCGAGAGTTCGCTAAAATTCATTCCTGCTAATATTGGCCTAATTTAAATCCGAACTCTCGAAATCGGCTTTTCGATTTATTTATTTCAGTCGATTACCAAATATCATTTCCTGAATGGTGAATATATTCCCGGATCCTGATCATCTTCCGGATTGGCGGTGAGGTCATCACTCAAATGCGTTTGCTTGAACTCTTTTTCTTGCGAGTCGAGAAAGGCTTTAAAAGCAGTGCTTACACGTGCGGCCGCATCGCTGTCGCTATCAATCATAGCATCAAGAAAATCTTTCAATGAAATACCGATAAGGTCAAATCCGAGGTCTTTTTCAACGGCCCGAAGATCATAACTATTTCGGGGAGAATAGAGAATTTCTTTCAAATAGGCTGCAGCTTCCTGAATTGGCAAACCATGCGGTTTTTCAAGGCCGAATTTTTCGGAAAGAACATAGAGAAGCTTTTCTTCTTCATCCTCGATCTCTTCAGTACTTTTCTGGTTATCCAAAGGTTTGAATCGATTGGCAACTTGACGTGCACCATTTTCTGCCTGTGAAGAGGTGCTCGGTGTTACAGCATTGAATGTTTCTGCAAGAGTATCGGAACTTGAATCACCATCAAGATTTTTTGCACGACGGTTGGTCAGCTCTGTAGCTGCTGCTACCGTGACATAAAGTTGCACAGGAATGGGTGGTATCATGGCAATTCCCTATCCGGCATTGGAAAGCCCAAGAATAAACGATTATGGAAATAGGTGCAATTGCTTTTAAATATTAATATTCAATATAAATTACGAATAGCGAATTCAAAATCCGTTAACATAATAATATTTATATAAAATATGTTTAGTCGTGAATTATTAATTCGTTGGGCTTGATCTCACTATTAAAATAAAATTTTAAACTTTAAATTGAATATCGGAATTTGTGTTTACTTTTAAAAGTAAAAATATTTATTTTTTTAATCTAACCCAATAAAATCCGGACGAAATCGTTTAATAAATTATCCTATCGTAAATTGACGTGCCTACAGACGTATTTTCCAGCGCGAGACGCTCGATGAACATGTTTTCATCTCTCGAACGAAGAAACTATGTTGATTTCTTCTCGATTTCATGTGTTTGTTTGGCTAAAGGAGAATGAACATGAAGCCAATATTTATCCAGTTGCAGTGTGCACCGGGTACAGCTTACGATGTTGCCGACATACTTTATGAGCGCGAGATTGTTTCGGAACTCTATTCCACAAGCGGTGAATTCGAGCTTCTGGCAAAAATCTACATCGAAGAAGGCAAGGATATCGGTAAATTCATCAATGACAATATTCTTGATATACCCGGTATCACCCGGTCTTTGACAACGCTCACTTTTACTGCGTTCTAGACCTCTTAAACACAAAAATGGCGAGGGAACACCGGGTCAGCTGATGCAGTCGATAAAGCATCAATTTTTTATATTTGTGCTCGTTGCCGTGATGACAATTCAATCAGTTGTCATGGCAAAAGCCGGTGCGCTTGGTGAATATGCTGTACGCGATGCTTACGGCGGCTTTATTTGCGCCTCCCCAGCCGGAAAAGATCGTTCAGCCCAAGGTCATTTCCCTGTCCCCGCTTGTTGCATTGGCGGGTGTATCCTTTCTGCGGCCCTTCAAATATCGACGCCGGTAGATATTGTTCTTAAAATATCCGAGTGTTCAAGCGAGGCGATGGCTGTCATTCGGGTTTTATTGCTACCCTGCGAGCGGCCATCATTTGTTTATGATGCACGTTCTCCGCCCCATATAATTTCCTGAGCCAATTTACCATCACTTGCCAATTTCCAATTCCGTTCATCCGGTTAAGCAAAGATATTCGGCAAATGATCATAAGCATCTTCAACACGAATTTATGTTTTAAATATCAGGAGTTATATATGTCTTACGCTTTTCAAAAATTCTCGAATTTGATCAGGACAAGCTTTGCTGTTCTGGCAGCTTTTGCCTGTTTGTTTCTAACCTTTTCGCTCGGTAGTGCTTTTGCCAACGAGTATAAAATTGGTGATATCGAAATTACCAATGTTTGGGCACGCGCAACCCCGAATGGGGCAAAAGTTGCCGGTGGTTTCTTTACCATTGTCAATCATGGGAAAGAAGCCGATAGGCTGGTGTCTCTCTCATCAGAATTGTCCGACAAAGCGCAAATCCATTCAATGGAAATGGCTGACGGTGTCATGAAGATGCGTCATCAGGCAGATGGCGTGGTCATTCCAGCCGGTGGAACAATCGAATTCAAACCTGGCAGCTTCCACGTCATGTTTATGGATCTCGACAAAACCTTGAACAAGGGTGACGAGTTCAAGGCAAAAATGGTTTTTGAAAAAGCCGGCACTGTCGATGTGGTCTTTACTGTTTCGGGTATTGGTGCACAGGCACCGGATTCAATGCCTGCCAATCATGAAGAACATCAACATCATTAAAAGACCGCTTTTAGAATTAAAGTTTTTATGAAAAAATAAAATGCGTGGTGGAAATCCGTCACGCATTTTTGTTGAACAAGTTTTTTATTCAGGTTTTTAAAAGTAATCGCCAATTTAAAGCCATTACCAAGAGAAGTTTTCACGTGAAACGCTATTCCATGATAAGCAAATGACCGCTTTCAGGAAGCAAGCTTTGCCGGCAATATTTCCAATTCATCCGACAGGCGTAATCCGTCGCAAAGTCAGATTGATACGGCCGGGAACTTTCAAAAGTGTAGAAGTTTCAGGATAAATCCGGTCAACACCATGAAATGCAAGCCGCATATCGCCGCCGAACATGATGACATCGCCGCTATTCAGCCGTAATGAATGGGTTTTCCCACCTTTAACAGGAGTTCCGACACGAAACAGACACGCATCTCCCAAAGAAATCGAGATGACAGGTGCGGCAAGTTCACCTTCATCCTTGTCCTGATGCATTCCCATGCGTGCATCCGGCGCATAAAAGTTGATGAGGCAGGCTTCCGGCGGAGCGCCAAATCCGGATAATTTTTTCCATAATTCTAGGAGTTGTCGGGGAATTTCCGGCCAAGGTTTTTGCGTTTGAGGATGCGTTTCCTGATAACGATAGCCGCGCTCTTTGTCGGTGACCCAGCCGAGTTTTCCGCAATTGGTTTGCCGAACACTCATCGGCTTTCCGGTTTTTGGCATTCTGGGAACAAATAATGGCGCTTGCCGGACGATTTCTCTCACCTCGCCAACCAGATTTTCCTGATTGGTGCGATTGAAATAGTTCGGAAAATAATCAAAGCCGTAAAAATCCATCCTTTGAAAATAAACGGACTCTGACGGCTCTTCAAGATGCTGGGCATCATTCACCTTGCCCGATCTTCAAGCCGAACTGGTCCCTTTTAAAAATACCGCATGAAGCTGTGAGTAGCGAACGAACGCATTGCCTGTAACGTTTTTTTATAAGCAAACAGAGGATAGTAAAATTGATATAATGGCTGAATAAATACGCATGATGAAAGCCTGCTATTTTTTCGCCATGTCAGGCAAATTTCATATGGTAAATGACAGAACAAATCCGGCTATTGCGTAGGAAAAAACAAATTATCATCACGGCTCATTAAGGTGATATTGGCCTTAAGAAATTTTCGGGAGAGAACTGTTTTTTAAAGCCTGTATAGGGCAATTTTTCAGACGTGTGCGATTTCCCAATAGCTTTTTGAAAACCGCTTCACACTTTTCCTTGGAGCATCCCGCTATCCTGTGCGCCAAGATTCACATACTAGTCGGGTAGGGGAAGATTACCCTCTCTTCGTTTTCTGAAAATGGTTCCACGCTTTTCAGGATGGGTTTTTGAGTGCCCACGCATCTTATCCGAAAACCGTTTCACACTTTTCGGGATAAGTTTTGAGTATCCACGCATCTTATCCAAAAACCGTTTCACACTTTTCGGGATGAGTTTTTGAGTGCCCACGCATCTTATCCGAAAACCGTTTCACACTTTTCGGGATGCGTGGGGTGTGGTGTGCGGTGTAATAAAATAATCAAGCCTGATTAAGGTCGGGAATGCGAAGCTTTTGACCGGGGAAGATTTTTTCAGGCGATTTCAACATCGGCTTATTTGCCTCGAAAATAATCTTGTTTTTGTCGCCATGACCTTTGCCATAAACTTCTTCGGCAATTTTCCACAAAGTGTCACCCTTTTTCACTTCGTAAAAATGCGGTTCTGCTGATTGAGAACTTGAAGGTTGAGCGGCGGCGGGAGTTTGCGAAGTGCCCGCTTGTGCCGTTTGGTTGCTTGCCGATTTTTGGCCATTCTCTACTTTGAGATTATCGGTATTGACCGATTCAATGCTGTGAAGGTTGCCAACGGCAAGAATGGCTTTTTCAAGTGTTGCCTGATCTTTGACAGCGCCGGTCAGAATTGCTTTGCCGTTCTCGACTGCGACTTTAACGTTTTCTGTTCCAAGATTAAGGCCATCCAAAGCTGTTTTAATGCTTTGTGCATCAGGGGCTTGTTCCCCGAGCCCAAGTTTTTCACCAACCGATTTTACGAAATTAAAAAGTCCCATTGCATTCTCCTTTCAAGAAAATGCGCGTCTTGCCCTTTTGAAGAGGGAGCGGCACATTGTTAGAGGGGAAACCCGTGTTCCGGCTTTCAATGAAAGACATAGAGCAGGAATTTAAATTTCAATCCGGAGTTACTTTTGAACGAGCCTTTTTCACCTCTGAACGAATGTTTTTGGCTTTCAATCTTCGTTCGATCGACCCTTTGGTCGGTTTTGTTTTCCGTCGTTTTGGCGGCGGTGGTTCAGCCGCTTTTTTGACAAGTGAAACAAGTCTTTCACGCGCATCTTGCCGGTTTTTTTCCTGTAAACGAAAACGCGATGCTTCGATGAGAATTTCGCCGTCTTTCGTCGCTTTTTGTCCGGCAAGTTTTATGAGGCGGGTGAATATATCGTGGGGAAGGCCTGCCCGATAAGCGAAAAAGCGTAATTGGACAGCCGTGGCAACCTTGTTGACATTTTGCCCTCCAGGTCCCGAAGCACGAATAAAATTTTCCGCTATATCGCTTTCGCGTATGCAGATTTTTGCACTGATAAAAAGTTCGCCTTTTTCGCTATCCATTTTTGCAATTATAACGTGGATGCGCCAATAAAAAAGCCCGGTTACAAGAACCGGGCTTTCATTTAATTATTTTTGAACTCAGGCCCTAGGGGCTGCGTTTTTCACTTCATCATCAACATGCGGAATGAATTTCTCGAAGTTTTTGATGAACATGCCAGCAAGTTTCTTGACCTGTTCGTCATAGGCGGCTTTGTCTTTCCACGTCGAACGCGGATCAAGAATTTTCGAATCCACTCCGGCAACGGCCTTCGGTACCATAAAGCCGAAATTCTCATCCTTGCGGAATTCGACATTTTTGAGCGAACCGTCCAATGCAGCGTTCAGCAATGCGCGGGTTGCCTTGATCGGCATACGGTTGCCAACTCCGTAAGGACCACCAGTCCAACCGGTATTGATGAGCCAGCAATCAACATGGTGTTCGGCAATTTTCTTGCGCAACAAATTACCATAGACAGAAGGATGACGCGGCATGAACGGTGCGCCAAAGCAGGTCGAGAACGTTGCTTCCGGTTCGGTTACGCCTTTTTCGGTCCCTGCGACCTTGGCTGTATAGCCGGACAGGAAGTGGTACATGGCCTGTGCCGGCGTGAGTTTGGCAATCGGCGGAATAACGCCAAAAGCATCGGCAGTCAGCATGATGATGTTTTTCGGCTGTCCACCCTTACCGGTTTTACTTGCATTATCGACAAAATAGATCGGATAGGCGGCACGGGTATTTTCAGTCAAAGAACCGTCATTGAAATCGGGCTCGCGGTCTTTGTCGAGGACGACGTTTTCAAGAATAGTACCGAAACGTTGGGTTGTGGAATAGATAACCGGTTCCGCTTCGGCAGAGAGCCGGATGACCTTGGCATAGCAACCGCCTTCAAAATTGAAGACGCCGTCATTGCCCCAACCGTGTTCGTCATCGCCGATCAATGTGCGGCTTGCATCGGCCGAAAGTGTTGTCTTGCCGGTTCCTGAAAGGCCGAAGAAAACAGCGGTATCGCCTTTTGGCCCTTCATTGGCTGAAGAGTGCATCGGCATAACGCCTTTTTCAGGCAAAATATAGTTCAGTGCGGTGAAGACCGACTTTTTCATTTCACCGGCATAGGATGTACCGCCAATCAGAACAATAAGACGGGTAAGATCGCAAGCAATCACTGTCTCGGAGCGTGTTCCATGGCGCTTCGGATCGGCACGGAAAGACGGCAGATTGATAATGGTCATCTGCGGAACATAGGATTCCAGAGCTTTGTCATCCGGACGGATGAGGAGGTTGCGGATGAAAACGGCATGCCATGCATATTCTGAGGCAACGCGCGCTCTGATGGAATTTTCATGATCTGCGCCACCGATAAGATCTTCAACAAACAGGTCGCGCCCTTTTGCATGTTCGACAAAATCGGCAAACAACTGGTCGAAATGTTCCTGACTCATCGGTTTGTTGTTGTCCCACCAGATATTGGGTTCGGTCTCTTTTGTGCGAACGATAAACTTGTCTTTTGCTGAACGGCCCGTAAATTGGCCTGTATAGGCAACAAGCGCTCCCTCGGCTGTCAATTTCGCTTCATTGCGACGAATTGCTTCTTCATAAAGAAAAGGCGGTTTAAAATTATAATAAACATTGCCCAGATCTTTAAAACCGAAGCTTTTGAGTGAAGCCTTTGGATTGAATATACCAGTCTCTTTCATAGTACCTCCGCTATTGCCTTTCGAAGCAAAAATGCCCCACACGATTGTGAGTGTCTCCTCCTAAAATCAGAAAACATATTAAATATCAAATATTTAATCGATTTAAAGAAATTTAATTTTTTTAAAAATTGAGTTAATGAAACTTCAAGCATTGTTTGGCGTTTACAAAACCAAAAGCGGAAAAGGTGTTTTTCCTCAGTAAATCAAAGACTTTCGAGGCTTTGCCACAATTTGTACCATATTTGTTTTGCAAAAGTGTTTGCAACACCCATATAAAGAAAATGTATGTTTAATAACGAATGTGGATGTTTCGAAGGTTTTAAAGAAACGTTCCAAAAATAAAAACCGCGAGAAAGAGTCGGAAAACTATGAAAGATATTGCAACCACGACACAGACAATTGCACTTGTCGATGACGATCGCAACATTCTGACATCAGTGTCGATAGCCCTGGAATCGGAAGGCTACCGTGTCGAGACCTATACGGATGGTGCTTCGGCGCTTGAAGGCCTGATGGCGCGTCCACCCAATCTTGCTATCTTCGATATCAAGATGCCGCGTATGGATGGCATGGAATTGTTGCGGCGCTTACGCCAGAAATCGGATTTGCCGGTGATCTTTCTTACCTCGAAGGACGACGAGATCGACGAGCTTTTCGGTTTGAAAATGGGTGCTGACGATTTTATTACCAAGCCGTTTTCACAACGCCTTCTTGTTGAACGTGTCAAGGCCGTTCTAAGGCGTGCAGCAGCGCGCGGTGAACCTGTAAAAGCCAATGCGCAGGCCGCAACCTCTATCGAACGGGGCGATCTTGTTATGGATCAGGAGCGCCACACCTGCACATGGAAAGGTGAACCGGTCATTCTGACAGTGACCGAGTTTCTTATTTTGCAAGCGCTTGCCCAGCGCCCCGGCGTTGTCAAAAGTCGTGATTCGCTGATGGACGCTGCTTATGATGATCAGGTCTATGTTGATGACCGTACCATTGACAGCCATATCAAAAGGCTGCGTAAAAAGTTCAAGCAGGTTGATAACGAGTTTGAAATGATTGAAACTCTTTACGGAGTTGGCTATCGGTTTCGCGAAGTATAAAGCCGGTATAAAGTGTAGTAACGATTATCCCGCTCTTCAAAGCCGGTTATTTGGTGGGGTGCGGGATAGTTCAGTTTTTAACAGTCGGCAAAACCATATGTTCTGGCATATGGTTTTGTTCTGAAAGGTGCGGGCGACCGGATGGTTTCCGAGGAAGCAACAGCGGGCACAGAGGAAAAGACGAAAAAGGGGCAACATTCTCGCAAGACAACCCGTTTCGGGCGTTTGCGCAGGCGCGGACATTATCTGTTCGAGCAGCTTCTTTTCTCAAGCCTGACACGCCGTATCGTTATTCTCAACCTTGCAGCTCTTTGTGTGCTCGTTGCCGGTATTATGTATCTCAACCAGTTTCGGGATGGTTTGATTGACGCCAAGATTGAATCGTTACGCACACAAGGCAAGATTATTGCCGGTGCAATTGCCGCCTCGGCAACGGTTGACACCAATTCGATCCTGATTGATCCCGAAAAACTTATGGAGTTGCAGGCAGGTGAAAGCATCACGCCGAAAGCGGAATCGACAGATAATTGGGATTTTCCGATTAATCCGGAACGTGTTGCGCCGCTATTGCGCAATGTCATTTCACCGGAGACAACGCGTGCCCGCATTTATGACCGGGATGCCAACCTGCTTCTTGATTCAATGGTGCTCTATTCGAGTGGTCAGGTTTTAAGTTACAATCTTCCTCCTATTGCCGAAGATAAGCCCGGTTTTATCGAACGGTTCAGAAACTGGCTCTCCAACACGATTTACGGCAATGATATTGCTGTTGATAAAGATCAGTTGGGTGGAAACGGGGCGGTCTATCCGGAAGTTGTCAAAGCCATGAACGGAATTCTGGCAACAGCACAAAGGCGGAATTCGCAAGGCGAACTGGTTGTTTCTGTTGCTGTTCCGGTGCAGCGTTACCATTCTGTGGTCGGTGTTTTGTTATTGTCGACAGCCGGATCCGATATCGACAATATTGTAACAGCAGAACGGCTTGCAATTTTCAAAGTTTTCGCAGTTGTTGCGGCTGTTCTTTTGGTTCTCTCGCTGTTTCTTGCTTATACGATTGCTAATCCCTTGCGAAAATTGTCGGCAGCGGCTGACCGTGTCCGTCATGGCACCAACAAGCGTGTCGAAATTCCTGATTTTTCGGATAGGCAAGATGAAGTGGGGCATTTGTCAACATCAATCCGCGATATGACCGATGCGCTCTACACTCGTATCGAGGCGATTGAACAATTTGCAGCCGACGTCAGCCATGAATTGAAAAATCCGCTAACTTCGCTCAGAAGTGCCGTTGAAACATTGCCTCTTGCCAAAACGCATGAAGCGCGCGAACGGCTCTTTGATATTATACAGCAGGATGTGCGCCGTCTTGATCGTCTCATTACCGATATTTCCGATGCATCACGCCTTGACGCAGAACTTGCGCGCGAGACATCCGACAAGGTTGACATGGTTGCCATGCTTGAAAGTATTGTAAGAGCCTCGCGAGAGGTTCGTCGCAACAAGATTTCGGCAACAATCGAACTCGAAATAAAACCGCGCAGCGGTGGTAAAAAATATATTGTTGCCGGTCATGATTTGAGGCTCGGACAAGTCGTCTCCAATCTGATTGAAAATGCCCGTTCTTTCATTCCGCATGAAAACGGGAAGATAAAATTAGCCATGCATGCGGAAGGTTCCAAGCTTATCCTGACAGTGGAAGATAACGGCCCGGGAATTCGTGCCGAAAAGATAGACCGGATTTTCGAACGTTTTTATACCGATCGGCCAGGTGCTGAATCGTTCGGGAAAAATTCCGGTCTCGGGCTTTCGATCAGCCGGCAGATTATTGAAGCCCATAATGGTACTTTGACGGCAGAAAATATCTATTCCGACAAAGAACCGGATAAAAAACTGGGTGCCCGTTTCATCATTGTTCTGCCACTCGAGAAATAGCAATTTGCTTTTAAAACAAGGAAGAAGCTGTGTCTGAAAGCGCTGAATACCCTCTCACACTTCACGCAAATTGTTTTATCCTCGGGAATAAGGGTGTTTTGCTCACCGGTGCATCGGCTTCCGGTAAATCGGCGCTTACTCTGGCACTTGTTGAACGTGCATCGTGGTGCGGCAAGCGTGGTTGTCTTGTCAGCGATGACTATACAGAATTATTCGTAAAGCAGGGAACGCTCTATGGGCGGGTGCCGAAGACACTCTCCGGCGGCATCGAGATCAGGGGGGCGGGGCTATACCGGATGGCGTTCGAGCCCGAAGTTGCAATCAACTTTGTTGTTAGCCTATCGAAAGAGGCAAAACGTTATCCCGAGGATGATAAAATAACTTATTGTGGCATTGAACTGCCGCTTTATATTCTTCCCGATTTGAATACTGCTGACAGCCTAACAATTTGTCAGGCAATTGAAGCATTGGCACTAAAAACACCTTGGAAAGAAAGCAATTTCCAATTCAAATCATGTTGAAAAACAATATTTTTATATATCCGGCAAAGATTTTTCTTGGCACAGATGAATTCACCTGCCAGAATACAAAACTCACTGTTGATTTTCATGAAACAAGACGGCCGGGGCGCTGGTGACAGGAGCATTGTTGAATGATCGGACTCGTGCTTGTAACGCACGGCAGATTGGCTGAAGAGTTTTTACATGCGGTGGAGCATGTTGTGGGTCCTCAGGAAAAATTTGCCACAGTGTGTATTGGCCCTGAAGATGATATGGATCAACGTCGTAAGGATATTGTTGCAGCTGTCAATTCGGTCGAAGATGGACAGGGTGTCATCATTCTTACCGACATGTTTGGCGGCACACCTTCCAATCTTGCTATTTCAATTATGCAGGAAGGCAAAACAGAAGTGATCGCCGGCGTCAATTTGCCAATGCTTATCAAGCTTACATCCGTGCGACAATCAAATGATATCAAACTGGTCGATGCCTTGAAAGCCGCGCAGGATGCGGGGCGTAAATACATCAATGTTCCAAGCATGCTGTTATCGGATGAATAGAAAACTTCTATTTAAGAAAAAATGGATAGTCTTTTAAAGCGGCAACTGATTATTTCAAATAAAAGAGGCCTTCATGCACGGGCATCGGCAAAATTTGTGCAAACTGTCGAAAGTTTCGATGCTGTCGTCGAAGTGGAAAAAGATGGACAGACAGTTGGCGGCAACTCGATCATGGGATTGATGATGTTGGCAGCTTCCCAAGGAAGCCATATTGATGTTACTGCGCAAGGTAAAGAAGCAAGCGAAGTACTTGATGCCCTCGAAAAACTCGTGAACAATAAATTCGACGAAGAAAGCTAGGATGTTAAAAATCCGGTTTTCTATGAGGGATTGAAGGCACTGAGAATTCGGCTATTTGTTCGGTATCCAGCCAATCGACACACAATAATCAACCGCTATATTGAAACGAAAGATATAAAATATTTTTCATATCACGGGCAGTTCAAAAAAAGTTTTTCCCGTATAACAATCGGCATAGGGTTTTACGGGCGTGCCGGTTTTCTATCTGACTTTATCCCTATTATATCTTATAGAAAATTCCGTTTTTCTTCATTATCTTTCAATCTTCGAACAAACAAAATCAAACAAAAATTAGAAGATGCAAGTGAGCGAATTTGCTGAACAAAAATAATCATCATGACAGCGAAGCTATCTGGCCGAGACAATAGCCAATCGACCAATTGAAAGATGGCGAAGGTGAGATTTAGAGTATTCTTTTTGCGATACTATCCGGTTTCGAAGATTCTCTTCTCTGACATCAAGCGGCCGTGCATTAAATAAAAATAGTTAGAAAATTATCGCAGACGTAGTTGGAAATTTTAAAGGAACGCGAATGCTTCTTCATTCGATTGATGTGATTGGAACTTTTGTTTTTGCTTTAAGCGGTGCCAGTGCAGGTATCCGGCGCGGTTTCGATTTCTTCGGTGTTTTTGTTGTTGCGATGGCAACTGCCTGTGGTGGCGGTATCATGCGCGATTTGTGTTTGGGAGCAACGCCGCCTGTTGGACTTACCGATATCGAATATATGATAGCCATTATCGGAGCGGTGTTGCTCGGCATTTTTTGTCAGGAATTGATTATGCGGATGGAAAAACCGACTCTCTGGCTTGATGCTTTGGGGCTCGGCTTTTTTGCGGCTTTCGGTTCGGATAAAGCTTATCAAATGACAGGCAATATCCAGATTTCAATCATCCTGGGATGTGCGAGTGCTGTTGGCGGTGGATGCGTAAGAGATATTCTGACCGGTCGCACGCCGATAATCTTCAGCAAAGAAATTTATGCGAGTGCATCTATCGTCGGCTCCGCTATCGTTCTTTTGGGGTCTGCCCGGCTCATATCTCCGACAATCGCAATATGGAGCGCAATTGCGGTTTGCACTTTTATCCGCATTATCTCTATCCATTATCAGATCAATCTTCCTCCCATCACATTGAAAACGCCAAACCGCCCGAAATAAGTCTTGTGAAGGCTTAGGGAAATTCCAACTTTACGTTTGTTGACAGCTGCCTTTCTTCAGTCCATCTTTTGATTGGAAAATATGAAAGGAAAAACAGTAATGGAAGAAATCCGTTCAACACAAGTTGTGCTCGCGTCCCGCCCGCATGGAGTGCCTGTTAAAGAAAATTTTGCATTCGAAACAGTCAAATTGCCGGAACCGAAGAATGGCGAAGTGTTGATAAAGATCATTTATCTTTCATTGGATCCCTATATGCGTCAACGTATGTCGGACGCGCCATCCTATGACAAGCCGGTAGCAATCGGTGATGTCATGGTCGGTGGAACTGTAGGGGAAGTTGTCAGCTCCAACCACAAAGATTTCAAGAAAGGCGACAAGGTTCTCTCGGCAAGTGGCTGGCAAAGTTACAGCATTGAAAAAGGTGAAAACCTAAAAAAATTAGATAATTTTGACGCACCATTATCAACTGCTTTAGGTATTCTTGGTATGCCGGGTTTTACTGCCTATGCCGGAATGCGCAACATCGGTAAACCGAAAAAGGGCGAGACAGTGGTTGTTGCAGCAGCAACGGGAACTGTCGGTGCGATGGTTGGGCAACTTGCAAAAATCGCAGGTGCCAAGGCGGTCGGCATTGCCGGTGGTCCGGAAAAATGTGCTTTTGGTCGCGATGTTCTGGGATTTGATGTCATGCTCGACCACAGAAGCACCGATTTTGCCGAACGTCTTGCCAAGGCCTGTCCTGAAGGTATTGACGTTTATTATGAAAATGTCGGCGGCAAGGTGTGGGATGCAGTATTTCCCCTTTTAAATCCTTTTGCCCGTATACCTGTTTGCGGTTTGATAGCCCAATATAACGGCTCTAACAATGTAAAACACGATGTTGACCGTTTGCCGGAATTGATGAATGCGATTTTGATAAAAAGTATGCTTGTTCGCGGTTTTATCGAACGGGAATTCGAACAGCAAAGACCCGAGTTCATTGTCCAGGCACAAGAGTGGTTGCGTCAGGGACATCTCAAATATCGCGAGGATATTATCGAAGGTCTGGAAAACGCGCCAGAAGCTTTTATCGGCCTTCTTCAGGGTAAAAATTTCGGTAAAGTCATTATCCGTTTATAGTGATCGTAACTATAGGGAGCTCGTCGGAAAATTGTTCTGGCGAGCTCTCAGTAAAAGCTGATGGGAAAATAACGCAGATAAAGCTCGGTGAGCTTTCCTTTGCGTTCCAGTGATTTCAATGCATAGTTCAAGGCTTCGACCAGTTGCGGATTATCTTTTGAGACGGCAATTCTAAGGCCGCTTTGTAAAAATTGCGGGGCGATATATGCTCCACCCACAAATTGGCAACAATTTTCCGATTGAGGATCATTCAACCATTGGGAAAATGCCATTCCGTCGCCGAATGCGAGATCAATATTTTTGGCTTTCAGCGCCGCCTGCAAACTTTCATCATTTTTAAATGGTTGCCATTTTACTTCCGGAAAATAGGCGGAAAAAAGTGCTTCATGAGCACTTTTGCTTACAATGCCTATTTTGTATTTCTTCAAGTCTTTTTCGATAGGTTCAGTAAGCGCAATATTTCCCGAACTTACAAAGCGTGCCGGAAACCTCAGGTAGCTTTGCGTGAAAATCAGGCTTTTGGCAGTCTCCGGTGTTTCATTCATACCGGCAATGATGGCCTCTCCGCCATGTTCATTCATGTGGGAGATCAGTTCATTCCAGGGAACAGCCTCCACTTCACAAACTTGTTCCAGTTTCAATTCCATGCAAATGGCACGTAACAGGTCAATATTATATCCGGAAAGTCGTCCTGTTTTATCAATAAAATTGAAAGGCGGGAAATCGACAGTGGTTAAAAATCTCAATCTCTGAAGGGTTCCGAGATTGGGGTGGTTCAATCGTTCCTGGGAATCAAAAAAATGCGGCAATCCCGATGTTGATGGATCAACAGCCTCACTTGTTGTCGGATAAAGAGAGATAAAGGAAAAAGCAACCAACGCGGATAAAGACAATTTGTGATGCAGCATGACGGTTATCCGCATAGCATAAATATTTGTGTATCGATATCAGTAAAAAGGATAGATATCGTTTTGTAAATACCTATCCCGCTATATTCAGATCAGGTTCTCGCTGGCGTTACGTAAGAAGTCCGGTCCTGCGCCGATAATTTTTTCGTCTTCGGGACCGATTGCCGAAATATTGCGGTCGGCATAGGGAATAGAAAGAAGCACACGACGGATTACCGCAAGCCGTGCACGCCTTTTGTCATTGGATTTGACAATTGTCCAAGGAGCCATAGCCGAGTGGGTGCGCTCGATCATGCGATCGGCAGCTTTGCCGTAATCATCCCAAAGGGTAATTCCCGCTTCATCCATTTTGGAAAATTTCCAGTGTTTCAACGGACTATGACGGCGTTCATGAAAACGCTTCAATTGCATTTCCTGCCCGATATCAAGCCAGATTTTGAAAAATCTGATGCCATCGGAAACAATCAATTTTTCAAATGTTGGCGCTTCGGCAAGAAATGTCTCGACTTGTGCAGGGGTTGCAAATTTCATAACCGCTTCAACGCCTGCGCGGTTGTACCATGAGCGGTCGAATGTGACGAATTCTCCATGGGTAGGAAAATGGCGCACATAGCGCTGGAAGTACCATTGGCCACTTTCTGTTTCGTCGGGCTTCGGCAAAGCAACGTTGCGCGCAGTACGCGGATTCATATATTGGCGAAGTGTAAAAATCGTCCCGCCTTTACCGGCAGCATCTCGCCCTTCGAACAAAGCAACAACCCGTTCGCCCGTTTCAAGAAGCCAGGATTGCAATTTGACCAGCTCGATTTGCAGATCCTGCAATGTCTCTTCATATTCCTTACGGGGCATTTTTTTGTCGTAAGGATAGTTTCCCGATGTCAAAGCATTTTTCTGGATCCATTCGGGAAGTTTCGGTTCGTTAATATCAAAAACGCGCTTTTTCCCCGCGACTGTCAATTTGATGCCGACATCTTCTTTTTCATGTTTTGACTGATTTGTTTTTTTTGATTTTTGAGCCACAATAAATCCCTTATCAATAAACAACCATTTTCAAACACCGGATTTTAAAAAACCGGATATTGAAAGCGGCTGGAAGCTTTGTCCAAAATAAAAACCCTCTGAGCGCGTTGTGCAGGGCACAAAAATACCACCCGATAAAATGACTATAAAACTTCATCTTCAAAAAAGAAAATGGCTTTTCGGTTCTTTTGCCTAAAAATATCAGCACTTTGTTTAAAATAACCGAACTCTTTCGGAAATCGGGAATAATAATATTTTATCGGAATTTCGAATTCCGCTTCGCCACCCGTTAAAATTAATAATCCACTTGTGTGAGATAAAGTCCCGACGGGGGAGCAACCATACCGCAACGGCGACGGTCTTTGGCATCAAGCGCAGCTTCAAGATCATCCGCACTCCAGCGACCGACGCCCACTTCCATCAAGCTGCCGGCAAAAGACCGGATCTGGTTATGAAGAAATGAACGGGCACTTGCATAAATATGTATCTCTTCGCCGATACGTTTGACATCAAGCTGGTCAAGGGTTTTTACCGGGCTCTTTGCCTGACATTCACTCGAGCGAAAAGTGGTAAAGTCATGAAGCCCCAGAAGCCGCTTCGCCGCTTCATCCATTTTTTTCGCATCAAGTTTTTTAGGTACCCACCAAACACGGTTTGCTTCAAGAACCGCCGGTGCGCGTCTGTTCAAGATGACAAAATGATAATGGCGTTTTCGGGCGGAGAAACGTGCGTCGAAATCAGCGGTGGCCTCTTCCGATTTCAAAATTGCAACATTTTCTTTGTTAAGGGTCAGATGTGCATTGATAGCATCTCGTACTTTGTCGGCACGCATATCTCTTTGAAGATCGACATGTGCAACTTGTCCTGTCGCATGCACACCGGCGTCGGTACGACCGGCACCAAAAATTGTCACTTTTTCGCCTGTAAAAGCAAAGATGGCTTCTTCAATCGCCGCCTGAACGGTTCTTAAGCCATCCTGTCGTTGCCAACCGCAATAATTCGTCCCGTCATATTCAATTGTTAATTTGAAGCGTGCCATATCAATAGACTTTGGTTACATGAAAACCATGCAAAAAAGTTTCCGCATCCATAGCCTTGCCACCGGCTTTTTGCAGCCGCGTAATTTGTAAACACCCTTCGCCACAATGGATTGTCAAGGTTTCAGGGTCGATATGGCCTGCGCCAAGGGAAGAACTTGCAACAAGCGTTGCTTTTAGTAACTTGACCCGTTCCCGTTTACCGGAAATTTCCATCTCGCACCAGCTCCCGGGAAAAGGCGAAAGCCCACATATACGTTTTTGCAACTCTTTTGCCGGTTTCGACCAGTCAATACGGGTTTCATCCTTGGTGATTTTTTTGGCATAAGTTTCCCCCTCCGATTTCTGAGGGGTCAGTGTCAGATCACCTTGTTCCAGCTTTTCCATGGCTTTTACCATGAGAGGGGCGGCAATTTTTTCCAACTCGTCGTAAAGTTCGCCTGCGGTCATATCAGGGGCAATGTCGATTGATTTTGAAAGTGCGATAGGGCCGGTATCAAGTCCTTCATCCATTTTCATAATCATCATACCGGTTTTTTTATCGCCAGCCATAATTGCCCGCTGGATGGGGGCAGCGCCACGCCAACGCGGCAAAAGCGAAGCATGACCATTAAAACAGCCAAAACGCGGTGCATCAAGAATGGCTTTTGGCAATAAAAGCCCGTAAGCCACAACAATCGCCGCATCAAGCTTGAATGACGAAAAACGTTCCTGTTCTTGCCGGTCTTTCAAGCTTTTGGGAGTAAGAACTTCAATGCCGAGTTTTTCGGCAGCAGAGGCAACAGGTGTGGGGGTAAGTTCCAATCCGCGCCGGCCAGCCGGACGCGGCGGCTGGCTATAGACGGCCACAATCTCGTGGCCTGCCTGATGAAGTGCTTCAAGAACGGGAACCGAAAATTCCGGCGTTCCCATAAAGGCAAGCCGCAAAGACATTATAACCGTGCTCCGCTTTGCGCTTTTTCTTTGGCCAATTTTTTAAATTTGCGGATGACCATATCACGTTTCAATCTGGATATATGGTCGATAAACAGAACGCCGTTGAGATGGTCGATTTCATGCTGCAAACAGGTTGCCAACAAACCATCGGCCTCGATTTCATTCTCTTTACCCTCGCGATCAAGATAGCTCACACGTACACGTTTCGGGCGCTCCACTTCCGCATAATAGTCGGGAATGGATAGGCAGCCTTCTTCGTAGACGTTGGGTTCATCCGATTGCCATAAAATTTCCGGATTGATGAAAACTTGCGGGGCTTTGGGTTCGTCTTTACCGGCAACATCAATCACCAAAAGACGTAAAGGCTCGCCGATCTGTATTGCTGCCAGTCCGATTCCGGGAGCTTCATACATTGTTTCCAACATATCGTCAGCCAATTTTTGCAATGGCTTATCAACGCGCTCGATCGGTTTCGAAACTTTGCGCAAAATAGGATCAGGGAGAATAACTAAAGGTTTTATCGACATAAAGAAGAGGTAATCAATCACATTTCGTACGTCAATGCGATATTGTTGATTTTCTCAGCCTTTTGATCGCTTTGTGACGGGAAAACCGCTAATCTTGAAAAATGTTTGATTCGTCGTCTCATCCTCTCATTCCCGTTGCCGGCTTTTCTTTCACTATGATGGACTGGCTGCTCATGATCCTTGCGGCCATGCTTGTTGTCATGATTATTGTTATCATCATTGGCAACCGGCGCCGCTCTGTCCTTGATACACAGGTTGCAGAACGGGCGAGAGATGCCGAAATCCATATGAACGAACTTCTGAAAACGCAAGCCGAAATGCAAGGCCGCATGCAAACAATGGCTGAAATATTCGGCCGCAGGCAAGCCGAACTCAATCAATCGATCCGCGAACAATTGACCGGCATGAGCAACAATCTTGGTCAGACAATTAATGCGCAGACAAAATCGACGCATGAAAATCTTGCCAAATTACAGGAAAGGTTGGCCATTATTGACACAGCGCAAAACAACATCCAGTCGCTTGCCGGCCAAGTTGTGCAGTTGCAGGCGATTTTGAGCAACAAACAAACCCGCGGGGCATTCGGGCAGGGCAGAATGGAAGCCATTATTTCCGATGGCTTGCCGCCCAATGCCTATGCTTTTCAAGCAACACTTTCCAATGGAACGCGGCCTGATTGTTTGGTCTTTATGCCAAATCATGCCCCGTCATTGGTTATCGACGCAAAATTCCCGCTGGAAGCGTGGAATAATATGCGTGAAGCGCCGACACCTCAGGAAAAACAGGCTGCCGAACGCCAGTTCCAGACCGATATGGATACACATATCAAGGCCATTTCGGGAAAATATATGATCCCCGGAGAAACGCAGGATACGGCCTTCATGTTTGTGCCTTCGGAGTCAATCTTCGCTACAATTCATGAAGATTTTGAAGGAATCGTTCAAAAAGCCAATCGCGCGCGTGTCATCATTGTTTCACCATCTCTTCTGATGTTATCGATTCAGGTGGTGCAAGCCATTATGAAAGATGCCCGTATGCGCGAACAAGCGCATTTGATACAAACCGAAGTCGGGCGCCTGATGGAAGAAGTTGTGCGCCTTGATGATCGGGTGAAGAAACTGCATAGTCATTTTCAAAGCACGTCCAAAGATGTCGAGGATATCCTTACGACGACCGGAAAAATCAAAAATCGTGGAGACAGAATCGAACAACTCGATTTGAAGGAGCCTGCAAAAACCGATACGCCACCAACCAAGTCTGCTCAGCAACTGGGGTTGGATATTCAAAAATAGTTTGACGTTAAAACGTATAGCTACAAATGCAGTTTGGCGAAGCAAACTGTAAGTAAATTTGTTGAAGCAATCTGTAAGTAAAAAGGATTCGACTCTTAGTCTGGTTTTCACACCGAAAATCGACGGCGAATTCATCTATCAAAGAAAATAAAAAAGTTGCGACGCATCATAAAACAATTTTGCGCCGCAACCTTCATTATCAATTCAGGAATAAGTGGTGTCACGATTACCAGCGGTAGCCGACGCCGACTTTACCGGCAATTTCATCACGTTTGCCGGCAACGCCTTTGATACCTGCATTGGCAACCCAGCCTTGCATTCCCTGATTTTGCTCGTATTTACCGCCCACTTCAAAGACGGCACTTGCACCGCTAAAATCGGGCTTGTCGACGCGGTAACTGTCGAGTTTTCCCTCGATTTCGCCATCAAGTTCCTGTTCCCAGGCGGCACCTGCATAAAGTTTTGCCTCTTGCGTAACCTTATGGTCAAGGCGGGCACCCAAATGCGTGCGAACAGAGCGGGCACTATCAAAGCCCAAATGTTCTTGAGCCTTTGACAATGTCGAGAAATTCTCGATTTCTGTCCACAACAAACGACCATTCAAAGTAAGTTTGTTGTCGGGCGAAATTTCGAGTTCTTTACCCCCGCCAATATGGAAGCCGTAATAATTCGAGCTTTTATCATCAAAGCCGCCATTCACGATGTCGCCGCTTTTAAAGTCACGTTTAACCCGTCCGGCGCGTCCCGAACTGTCGATAAACCAACCATTATCCCACGTCTGTTTGGTATAAAGGCCACCGCCGGTGTAACTGAAATCACCTTTTCCATGAATACTCTGATGGTAGGTATCAAAATCACCATCGCCGTGCTCGATGAAGACGGTGGCAAGAAGATTGCCCTGGTCTTCATGATAACGGATGCCGCCACCACCCATCAAATGGTAGCCATCATTCTTGATATGGCTTCCCGTTTCGACTTTTTGCCGGAAACCACTGCCTTGTAGGAAAACAACGCCTTCAACAGTTTGACCGAATTTTTTGACTTCCATTGGTAGAACATAATCGTCAATCGAAGCAATCTGGTCAGCACCATAGTTAAGAGCGTTAAGTGCTGCCGCGTTGCTCTGGAAATAGGCATTGGCTTTGGCGCGGTTGATTGTTACCGCACCATAGTTATCGGTATAAATATTGCCTTTGCCATCATCTTTTCCGATAAGATTCGGTTGGGTTCCATTATTTCCTTTGGCATTATTCTGATTGTTATTATCGGAATTGGTATTTTGGTTATTCGAACTGTTGTCGCTGGAACCGCTATCGGTATCATTTCCTTTTCCGGAATTATTCCCGTTAGTGTTATTGTCGCCGGAATTATTGTTTTTACCCGAATCACTATTGCTTCCGGATTGATCATTTATTCCCGAATTACTACCCTTACCCGTTTCATCACCGGTATTTGAAGGAGGTGTCGGCCCTTTAAGCGAGGCAACCAGATTATCTCTCTGCGTGGCGATATCAAAGTTCCAATTTTTCGCACCATTTGAAAGTGTCTGGTTTGTCGTTGACGAATTTCCAACAACGTCACCATCAATCAATCTGATCTGATCACCCGGGCTCAAACGGCGTAAATCGGTGCCGGCAAGTCTGAGCGCGACCGCGGCATTATTGATTGAAACTTTGCCATCACCTGTCATCTTTAATAAGGAATCGCCATTTTGAATGTTTTCAGGGAGATAGAAAATTAATTTAGGAGCTGAATCGTCTGGATTTGGATCCTTTGAATTTGGATCTTTTGGTTTTGAATCTAAAATCAGATCTTTGTTAATCGAAAATTTTGCAGGTTGAATAACAGCGCTGTCGTCTTGACCTTCTGCGCTTGGGCTCTCTACTTTATTTCCGATTGTCAATGACGAAATAGAATATTCGCCATTTCCCTCGATCGTGACTTTGCGGCCCATACCGATTGTCATATCACCGAATGTCACACCCGTGTTAGTGTGTGGGGACCAGGATTGGGTGTTGTCAAGATTAAGTGTGAGATTACCGTTGCTGGCGTCTAGTTGATTGGTTTTAAACTTTAACTCCCCGTCTTGACGTGTGAGGTTGATAGAGACATCCTCACCGCCGACAATTACAGATCCCGCCAAGAATTCAATATTGCCGGCATTATTTTTGCTCGGATCGTTGCCGCCTGCTTTTCCACTTGTAATACTTATATTTTTCGTAACTGTGATTTTTTTGTCGGAACCCTTTAAACGCACGTTCCCTCCTGGTCCACCAGCTCCTACAGTTCCTGACTGGCCTTCAGGTAATAACGCAGGATTTCCTCCATCGCCGGCCTCGAGGATAATATTTTCTATGCTGATATCCTTCTCAATAGTCGCACCAACATCTGCTCCTGAGCCGCCTTGATTGTGTATGAATTCGTTACCTGACGATATATCGCCAAAGTTGATGCCGTCCAGCGCATTTTTCTGATCGTCAGTCAACGTGTTTTTGCCGGTATACGAATCCGAAGCACCAGTGCCACCAGCGCCACCAGTACCTCCATTTTCACCCGAACCTTGACCACCATGACCGCGAATATCAGGCTTTTCCGCGCTGATGAGAGCACCTGCACCATAACCACCATTTCCGGTTAGCGACCCGCCACCACCACCACCGCCGGAAAGAAAAATCGATTGTGCGACAACCGGTTGAATAGCTGTCAGGGACAAAATGCCAATTCCCAAGGTTCCTGCGAGTGCCGTGGCTCCCAACGAGTTCGAGTGAAGTTTTAGACGTAAGCACTTCATGAGAAATGTCCTTAGAATGAATATCATTGCGGACAATTCTCTTTTTCAACTCTAAACAAATAGTTGAAATTTGAACCAGCTAACACGCTAACAGGGTAAAAGCTGGAAACATGGTTAACAAACATCTTAACAATCTGTTAAGACGACCACTATATCCTCGTTAGTCAAAACAGAGGTATTGATCATGAAGCGCATAGTGTTTCTCGTGGCGCTTGTAGCGGTGCTGGGTGGTTGTGCATCGAGAGCCCCTACACATACAAACAATGTTTGCGCCGTCTTTGACCAAAAGGATGGTTTTTTCAATAATTGGGAGAAATCAGCCAAAAAGGCAGAAAGCCGTTATGGTATACCGATGCCGATTATCATGGCAACAATGAATACCGAATCTGGCTATAAGCATAATGCCCGTCCGCCGCGCAAAAAACTGTTCGGCTTTATTCCATGGAAGCGTCGGTCTTCAGCCTATGGTTATTCGCAGGCTCTTGACGGAACATGGGAACATTATATCCGTGCTACCGGTAATCGCGGGGCAAAGCGCACCAATTTTGCAGATGCGGCCGATTTTATCGGCTGGTATCACAGCCAAAGTGTAAAACTTAACGGTATCAATCCTAATAACGCCTATGCTCTTTATCTTAATTATTATATGGGACATAGTGCTTATGCCCGTACCGGCGGGCGGGCGAGTAGCGCCATTTTATCGGCTGCCGAAAGAACCGATCAGATGGCACGCCGTTATGACCAGCAATTGCGCCGTTGCGGGCGCCGTTAAATAAAATTCTATTTTCGAAAAGGCAGGTCTTAGCCCGTTTTGAAGATAAAGATCAGGCGCATGAGCAGATAGAATCATGCGCCTTTTTGGTGAAGCTTGATAAAAGGGAAAAGGCCTGCCGGAATTATTTATATTTTTTCATTTCAAGTTTATGACGGGCAAGAGCTGCATTGCGATATGTATCAAGCTCGTTGATCAATTTATCCCGATTGGTTTCAAGCCGGAAATTGAAACCGGAAATCATCAATTTCTTTTTTGCCTTGTCATAATAGGAGCCGCCGCGGCATTTTGCATTTTCTTCAGGTAAAAATTTGTCGTCGATAACAAATTCCATACCTACGGCGACGTTCATCGAATTGCTTTTTGAAGAATTGATCTGGAAATCTGTTATTCCGCGCCATGGCACAGGCGTTTTGAATACAGTGGTTTCCAATCCTTCCGGGGAAAGTACCATATAGGGGATACGGCGACGTATCATCGTACGGATCAGAATAACAAATAATAACAACGCCAAGGCAACAAGAATGACCATTGTCATCATCTTTCCTATTTGAAAATTCTGATAGGCAGTGCCAATGAGCGCAATTCCCAGCACCAGAAAGGCAAGAGGAATAAATACCCCACCTTCCCAAACTGTAATTCGGCCATTCGCCTCATTGATTATAGCTTTGAGGCTTTTTTCATCATTCGGAAGTTTGACATCGCTGATAAGGTGGGTTTCTTCGAGTTTTTTATCGGCCAATTTTTTCTCCCAATTTTTAAAGCCGGAATCTGCGCCATAAATTTCAATTTTGAACCGACGCATTAGCCATATTTTCGGAAAGTCATAATGTCGTTATAAAGTGGTCTGTCTTTATTTACTATGATTTTGTTATGTGCACGGGTGGAATTGTAAAATGTCATTGTCATTTTATTGAATCCGGAGACAAATAGTAACAATTGAAGACGGTATCACTATATAAAGCTCGAAAGTGTTTTTACGTTTTTCCCGTTCCAAAACGTATTAACGAAACATAACGTAATCAGTGCAAGCCAGGGTGCCTATCCCGCTTTGCAACGTTTTTTAAAGACGTGGTTGTTTTATCCGATTAACGGTTTGACTGCTTTTTTAAGTGAAAGAAAATACAATGGACAAAATTTGACTTATCTGTCAATTCTCGTTTCTGAACTGCGATTCTTTAAATAATTTGGTTTCGTGAGACTGGTTTTATGAATTGGTTTAAAGCGGTAAAAACGTCCGATCACATCGTGCTTATGGGCATGTTGTTGATGCTTCTCGGCGACTTCATGTTTGCAGCCAATGATGCCATGGGCAAGTGGCTGGTAGCAACATTTTCTGTCGGACAGGTTTTAATGCTGCGTTCGATTGGTGCGTTTCTGATTTTGGGGCCGATGCTTACTACCGTCACGCCACAAAATTTGTTTAAGCCCAAAAAACCGTTTCTTATTTTGCTGCGGGTGGTTTTCGCCACAATGGATACGGGGCTGTTTTATGCAGCTGTCGCTTATTTGCCTCTGGCAGATGTCGTTACATTTTATATGGCAGGGCCGATCTATGTGGCAGCAGTATCGCACTTTTTCCTGAATGAGCGTATCGGTTGGCGGCGTTGGCTTGCAATCTTTGTGGGCTTTATCGGCGTTATTATTGCACTTCGTCCATCATCGGCCATGCTTTCATGGCCATCGATTTTTGCGCTTCTCGGCAGTTTCGGCTTTTCGATGGTTATCGTTTTGAGCCGTGTTTTAAAAGATGTCACGGATACTGTCCTCGTTACCTGGCAAACAATCGGCGCACTTCTTGTTGGATTGGTTTTGACAATTAATCATTGGATAGAGCCAACAATGTTACAATGGGGTGCAATGGCACTTCTTGGTGTCGTATCGTGCTGTGGCCATCTTTTGATTGCCCGTTCATTAAAGCTTGCACCGGCTTCGGTGCTTGCTCCTTTGCAATATACGCTGCTGCTATGGGGCATTATTTTCGGAATAATATTTTTCAACAATTATCCGGATCGTTACATCATTATCGGAGCGGCAATTATCATCTTTGCAGGACTTTTCATTTTCCACCGCAAACGGGTGGTTGATCATAAAATTCCGGAAGAGGATATTGCCCGTATCAAACAGTGAGCGATTTTCGTCGGTAGGTGATGAAACGGGATTAGCCAAACATTGCCAAGAATTAATTTAAGGCCTCATAATTGCTCGATTTTTACCGCAATTTCGCCTTTTTGGGCGTCCAGATTATTAGTTAAGAAATAAAATTAATAACAGTAATTTTATTATCTGTTCTATAAAAGGAAGTATAAAAATGAAAAAATTACTGCTTGCGTCAGTGTTTGCTTCATCATTGCTTGCTCCGGCTTTCGTTTCTTCTGCTTTGGCAGAGCCAACACCGCCGCCTGCACATGGTGAACATCATCCAAAGCCGCCTCATCATCATATCTGGCCTGAGGATAAAGGTCCGAAGGGGCCGGAAAAAGGACATGAACATTTCAGAGGGCCTCATGCCGGAATGCATATGGCTGAAAAGCTTTCAGCGATGGAAACGGCTGTCGGTATTCGTTCAAACCAGCTTGATGCATGGCGTAAATATACTTCAAGCCTTGTTGATCTGGTTGACCTTACCCCGCCGCCACCACCAGCTCCGGATGCTAAGCCAGCCCCCGATGCGGTAAAGCCTATTTTTGGTGAACCAATTGCCGATCGGGCTCTTGATCGTGCTGAAAAAGCTAAAAAATTCAAAGACGCTGCAAGTGAACTGCGTAAGGTTCTGGACGCTGACCAGTTAGCAAAACTGGAACGCTATGCTTTGCCGCATCCGGGTCCGAAAGATGGCCCTGAAGGTCCTAAAGGGCCTGATGCGCCGGAACCTCCTGCAGACCCCCATCCATAATGGACAGCTTTTATAAGCTTAATACTTTCAATCATATTAAATGAAGAGTTCTGAACCCCGGTCGCAAGGCCGGGGTTTTCGGTTTTCTTGTCTTGTCTTTTTTAAAAAAGGCCTATTTAAAATCACACATTTGTAATAATTTATTAATTCATTAGTGTTTCGGCGTTCGAGAGCTTATATTCCAGTCGAAACTACGTTTTGGAACTTTCGTTGTTGAACGAGTTTAGCATTTAGGAAGGAACGTAAATGATGAAACATCAGAAAACATTTTTTGCATCGTTGGCATTTGCTGCTACTGCGCTTTTATCCCTGCAAACACAAGCTGGTGCAACGGGCTTGGTATCAGGTACACTTACCTGCGACAGCAAGGGCGGTATTGGACAATTTGTAAGCTCTTCAAAAGCGCTTGATTGCGAATTTATCCCGATTAACGGTCATTCGATCAACGACCATTATGTCGGTCGCATAGAAAATTACGGTCTTGACCTCGGTGTAACAGGCCGCACCAAAATGACATGGTGGGTTCTTGCAACTTCGCCTAATGCCCATTCCAATGGATCGCTTGCAGGTAATTATGGTGGTGTTGGATCAAGCATCAGCCTTGCAGCCGGTGCCGGTAGTCAACTCCTTGGCTTCGGTCCAGCCAATGGTCTCACATTGCAGCCTTTGAGTGTTGATGCCCATGAAGGCTTGAACCTTGCTCTTGGTGTATCGAAAATGTCGTTGGCTCCTGCTTATGCTGAACAACATGCGGTTTATCACCATAAAAAAGCCGTTGTTCACCACAAGAAAGCCAATGTGCATCATAAACGCGTTGCCTCTCATCACAAGAAGCACTGATATAGTTTGATTTATAACGGGGTTGCGATAGTTTAGGCTCAGAACCATAAAAGCTTGATCGTAATTCTTTGAAATAAGTTTATCAGTTAATATTCGAAAATTAATTTCAAGTTTTAAAAGCGGTCGGTCGATTTAACCGGCCGCTTTTTATTTGCGCCATCCTCGCGCAAGTTTGGACGTTTAAAAGAGGCGTCATCAACGTTGCGAGGTAATTATTGAAAATGGTCAAACTGGATCTCTACGAGAATGATAATTTCGGCAACCCCGTTATCTATGATGACGGGGATGTTTCCGATCAAAAGCGAGAAAAAAAGGAAAACGTCGTGTGTTTGACGGCGCTCGTCTTTTGCGTTCCGCTTTTTATTATTTCAGGGCTCTATGGTTTGTCGGATCTGATTGTCTATCTGAAAGCCGGTGTTTTTCACCTGACGACAATGGCCGAAATGTTTATGCTAACGCAGGCACCTGTGAACGAGACAAGTTGGGTAAGCGAAATATTGGATCAATTGCCCGTCTCGATTGTGTTTTTTCTATTGGGCGTTTTTATGCCTTTCGCCATTCTGGAAATCTTTTTCAAGTTGGAAAAATGAAGGTGAACGATGCCTATTAGCGTGATGTCGAAGGACAGTTGTTCATAACGAAGCGTGCTGCTTGCTTCAGACCCGGCATATCGGAAAATTCAATATTGAAAATTCCCTTTAACGGTTCAGCTACGTTATCTCCTTTGAGAAAGGGCGCGTCGACATGCCAATCCTGTAACGGACTTTTCGGAAGCTCGATTGTGTAGACGACCCGCCCTTCAGACAAGTTGGTCTGCACCTGGCTTATCCCCACACTCATTCCCCAGATTTGTAACGTTTGAACGGTTTGCTGATAATTCTGATAGTTCTCTGCGCTATAGCGTGTTGGTCCACTTATCTCGAGAAACATTGTTTTATGACTATCACAATAAAGACGTGCCGAAGTCTTTTTGTCATTGCTTGAAGCTATTGCGACAAGTGTTTCGTTAATTGGCGCCAATTGCCATTTTCCAATCACATCAGGTGAAAAATCGATCGAATAGTTTCGTATTTCATCACTTGAAAATATATGTGAATCCGCATTATCCCAATTTATGAAAGCTATGACGGGATTAAACCCCATTTCTTCCGAGTAATCTGTTATATAAGCAATGTCGGCAAGTTGTTGTTGGCGTACGCTGACTTCCTGACCAGAGGTGGTACCAGCTCCGTCAAGTGGCGGACGGTAGGTGCGTAATTCCAGTTTACCGTTATTGACATTGCGAGCTCTACCGCCCAGAAATGCCCATATGCAAGCTTCCCGGCATATTCCGTCGATCCGTTCCGAAACGGTTTTGACTTCTTGTGTTTCTGAAGCAGGGTTATTTTCGGTTTTGTCTTTGTCGTCGGCTTTGCTATCTGCTTTATCGGCAGATTTGTCATCATTCTGATTTGCCAGTTTTTCATTTTCCAGAGGTTTAACGATTGTGTTGCCGACAGTTGTATCGAAATTATGTTTCCTGATCTCTCTGCCCAATGCAATTGCCGCAAGGATATCCCCTCCGTTGGAGTGAAAAGATATCAACAAGCCATCGGGGACAGAAAGCGGATCGGCAAGCTTGTTTTCTTCAAGAAAGCGATTGAACGATGCGGGCGTATCTGGAACGATGTTGCCTTCCGCACTGATCCAGCGACATGTGGGACATTGACCTTCATTGCTTGTGTGGAGAGCAAAAGTCATAGGCTTTCCCGATGGTTCTGTCGGTGTATTCTGTGCCGGAGAAGGATTTTCGGGCTGTTGGTTGCCTTCGACCTTGGTTGCATCAACAGGCGCTGTCGTTTTTGTTGCTACTGCGGGTGCTGTCGTTGTTGTTGATTTCGTTGGTGCTGTCGCTGTTGCTTGCTCAGGGGTTGTTGATGTCTTGTCATTATTCCGGCCTTCCTGAGCGAAGGCGAAAGAGCACAGGGTAAGACACATAATGAACGCAGCCACAACAGGTTTCATAAACACCACTCCGCCTGAGAATATTAATAATCTGTTAATTTGTATCACTGGTCCCAATCTTCTGCAATGTTCGCCAAAGATGAGCGAAGTGCTTTCAATCGGATTATTGAATTTATCGAAAAATATGATTTCAAATATGGATTTGTCTTCAGTTTTTGTGTCTTAACCGGCCAACTATGTGACGAGTTTGAAGACCTATACAAAATATTGTGAGCTTTTAACTTACAAAAATTCGACTGCCAGTAGAAGGAAAATGGAACTGTAGAAAGAGGGAATAAAATATCAGGCCTCTTCAAGTCTCCGGTGCCGTCGAGACAATTACGTAAATTTTTCAAGGTTTCCCTGAATTCACAACAACCTGTTTGCAAAGGTGAGAAATGTAAAATCCGAATGCTGCGCAAGGGGCAAGAAGCAGCATTGAACAACCGATTGAATTGAAAACGAGGCCGAAGTTGACGCCCAGATAGCTTATTGGCAGAAATAGGCTGCAAAGGGCACAAATAAATGCCGCAAGAAAGATAGAAACGAAGTCTATCTGGCGTTTCAGGAACGCAATAATTGCAATAAATCCGCTGAAAATAAGGCCTGCATTAAGATAGGCAAGAGAAAGACTGGCGGTAAAAAACGAAGCTGGCGGAAAGGAAAAGAGCAATGCCCGCCATAGGATCGTTCCCGATTGCCATAGGGGCGGTGCAGAAATAAAAAAGATAATGAACAGAAAAAGTGCAAAAAACAACCGGCTTCCATGGTGGAAACGGGGCGATGGCCGAATGATTTTTTGAAAACGTTTCCCGTTAAATGGCACACCCAGCAAATATAGTAGCACGCCGCCAATTAAAGAAAGGCTGATAGCGGTCAAAAGATAAACAGCCAAAACATAAAGTCCAGTGAGCTGCCAATCCGATTTCGATACAAAAATACTATCAACAATCCAGAAAACCAGAGAGATGGCGATTGTTATGCTAAAAAGCCAGCGCCAGGAGAGGGAACCTTGAAGGCGCAGCCTGCGCACGCCACAGAAAACGGTAAGGCTCACAAGCATGAGGCCGGCGGTGTTTATTTCTCCGGAGATTGTACCGCGCGCTCCAAGATAGCTCAAACTATCACCTACCATGATCCATAATGTGATGATGATATAAAGTACCGGACCGTAAATTGCATAGACGATTGCAAATTTCATAGCATCAACAAGCCGAGGCCGTTCTATTTCCTTGTAACGCAATGTAAGGCCGCTCAAGTTCAGAATGATAAAGAATAAGAAACCGGCAAAAATCCATGCAATTGTCCAATAAAGGAATGCTTCATTCTGGATACCCACACTGGCAAAAAGTGTGGGAAACAGAAATTTGAAAGCACGAATGGCACCGTCGAACAAAAGTGCCATCAAGACCGAGGTTATCAACGTAAATCGCAGGGAAATACTTCCCCAGCTCGCGCTTCTCGCCGCCAATATAAAAGCGATGAGACAGGCGGTTATAAAACTTGGCAGATAGATCTGATAAGGCCGGAAGAAAGCAATGGTCAATGAAAAGCCGAATGTTTTAAACCATCCGCCGAACAGGAGGAAAAAGAAAGACCATGCTGTAGGCAGAATGATAATCCCAGCAACAAAGACAAGCACAGCTTGGAGAAAGCGCGCTAGCAAAAAACCGACGGGGCGTACTGTTATGTCGGCATTTTTACTCATGAGAAAAAATATCCTTTATTCTCGAATACTGATAACTGTCACAGCATAGTATTACCATGGAGCCAATCCCGTTTTTTGCGTAATAAACGAAAGCGCGGTTTTTTCCGAACTTCAGACCTTTGGAATACTATTTTAAAATGTTTCGCTCGCGCTTGCTTTACAGTTTTTTAAAACATACAGGTTTTTCAGGTTTTAACAGATAGGTATCGATCTGTTTCGAGAAGTATTTTGCTCCAACCGCCGGACATCAATCATTGACCGGTTTATCAAGTCTGAAACCGGTTGCAAGAATCCAGCAAACCCAGCCGACAAATATCCATTGGATGAAGCCATAAGAGAGCCTACGAAGAATATCTTCACTTGTTATATGCACCATATTGGGCTCGGGCGTAACAATCTGGGACATAACAATATAGAATATTTCCACGCATAAACTAACCAGAATGGTACGCCAAATGGATGCTGAAAGTGAAAGCCCTAGTCCTCGTGAGGGAGGAAGAGAACAAAATACTCCGCTTAAAAACACCGAAGGCATGTAATAGGAATAACCGGATAAAAATCTTGAACGCACATCGTTACTAAAAACATCGAAAATCTCTACGAGCAGATTTGTGCCGCCAACCCAATGATGAAGAAGATAAACTCCGGCAATTGTCTGGACGGCAGGCCCAAGCAACAGAAAAATTGTAATAACGCCAAAGCCACGCATGGGGTAGCTATAAAGAGTTGATTTATTATGGTCTGTCATAATGCTCACAAGTCATCGAGTTGTTAGATGACTTTTAAGTTTTCATTTCCGCGTGTGCAAGCCAATAAATATAATAGACCATATAGGCAAACCAGATTGGTACAATGATATAAAGAAATGGTGTCAGTAGCACGTAAACGAGAATTGAATTGAGCGGTAATGTAACACGCGCAAGATTAAGATAGAAAGCAACTCCGATTGCCCCCATCAGATAAATAGCCCCCGAATAGGACATCACAAATACTATAGGCAATCTTTTTAACTGATAAAGGTAGACTGTAGGAAAAATCGAAAAAACGGCAGCTTCCAGCAGATTTTCCGCAAGATAGAATAATATAGCCGCGATACTACTGAAATTTTCCATCATATCGAGAATGAAACGGTCATTGAAAAAACGTGAATATAAAAAATAGTTTGTCATGCAACGACAAACGCATAATCCGAAACCACCGACCACAGTAAAAATAAGAAAAGCTATAACTGCCTGTTTTCGCAAAACGACCCCCTCGTCACGATCCTGCTGATAGGAAGAATTTTGCACCTTGCTATAAGCAGATAAATCGTATTTTTAACGTTTTTCATGATAGCTGTTCTTCTAAAAGGTAAAAAATATAAGGTAGAAAAATTTTTACTACATTAAGTGAAAAGCGCTAGAAACTTCCTCAATATTAACCGCTTGACGCAAATATTGAAAGAGAAAAATTCTCCTTGCCAAGTAGAAAAACATTTTAATGAGCGGGTTTAAAAAAACGGTAGAAAAAAGAATATTTTTTATAATATATAAAGATATAGCCAGATGAATTTTTATAAAACAATATAACTAATATAATATTGTTTATATTATCTCATAAATTTGAAAATATATATAGAACAATTATAATAATATTGACAAATAAATAAAATTATATTAATTATCTTCATTTTTACATTTAAAATGTAACTCTGAAATTAAAAACGTTTATGGATAAATATATATCCCTATTGGAGATACGATTTCCCCGTTTAAAGGCTTTATCAAGATGTCTTTTGCTTCATCTTAAACGTGTAATTGAGGGGAGGGTAGTGTTAAACAATCAGATTAAGACCTGCAACGATTGCAATAGAAGTCATAAAACCTCATAAATTCAATCGGTAAATCTCATTGAACCGGGAGACTATTTTTTATCTGCTCCTGAACAAACAACGAAGAAATCGGGCACAATTCTTTCAAAATTTATGGCAACATTCAAATGTTGACAAAACTTAAGAATAGTCCCGATTCCAGTCATTTAGCTTGAAAAAATAAAACGTTTCCCAACGAACGTTTTATTGCAAGGTAACCGTTTTCAATTCCTGATCGTTTGCGCCTTCCAGAGCCTTGGCGCGAACATCGGAAAGGATAATCGGCTCACCGCCAGCCCCGAACAAAGCCCATAAAGAAATGCCGGGTGTCATTGGTGGCATATTCGGAAATTTTTTACTTAATTCATCGGTACGAATTTTGCGCAGATAGGCAAGTTCGCCCTCACCGAGCAAAGCAAATTCCTGCATGGACAAAGATTTTTCGTTTTTCATTTTCTTCTCCTGTCGCATTACTCGTCGTCTATGGCACTGATCGTAATGCGTTTGACGCGCTTTTCCGGAGCCGGTCTTTCAAGATCTATTGAAAGCAAGCCGTTCTTGAGCTCCGCAGCCCCTACCTTTATTCCATCTGCCAGCACAAAAGCCCGCTGGAATTGGCGAGAGGCAATACCTCTGTGGAGATATTCGAATTCCTCATCGTCAGCTTGCCGACCGCGAATAATAAGCTGATTATCCTCAACCGTGACATCAAGGTCTTCCGGCGTGAAACCGGCGACTGCCAATGTAATTCGCAGTCGTTCATTTGGTTCCTCACCGGACAAACGCACAATGTTATAAGGAGGATAGCCATCGCCCGATTTATTCAAACGGTCGAGCGTTTTTTCCATTGTTTCGAAGCCTAACAGCAACGGGTTGGAAAAAGGTGTCATGCGTGTCATAAGGTAGTCCTCTTCGAAGCGACTATTGAACAGAAAACCCGTTTTGGCATTTTCTGCTTTTAGCTGTTATATGGAAATTTCAAGATTGAAGTTCAAGACAGGTTTTTAAAAGGTAATGACGGATGTGAAGGCCAAAAGGTCGAAAGTCGGGAAAATAGCGGGAACTGCCTATACAGGTGACGAAATCGAAGAAATTTTTCGCCGTTTTTCGGTTCAGCGACCAAATCCGAGAAGCGATCTTGTTTATGAAAGCCCGTTCACTTTGCTTGTGGCGGTGGTTTTGTCGGCACAAGCGACCGACGCAAGCGTGAACAAAGCAACAAAACCGCTTTTTGCTGTTGCCGATACGCCCGCGAAGATGGCCGATCTCGGAGAAGAAGGCATTGCCGGTTATATCCGTACGATTGGCCTGTGGCGGGCAAAAGCCAAAAATGTCTATGCGCTTTCCAAAATATTGAACGAAAAATATGCCGGAAAAGTGCCTGATACCAGAGAAGCTCTGATGGCACTTCCAGGTGTCGGGCGTAAAACTGCGAATGTTGTGCTTAATGTTGCTTTTAATCAGCCGACTATGGCGGTTGACACCCATATTTTCCGGTTTTGTAACCGGATAGAACTGGCACCCGGAAAAACGCCTGAAGAGGTTGAAAAGAAACTTGTCAAAATAATACCCGAAAAATATATGGCCTACGCCCATCACTGGTTGATTTTACATGGTCGTTACATCTGTAAAGCCCGTAAACCGGATTGTGTGCATTGTATTATTGCCGATATTTGCAAGGCAGCTATTAAAACAAGTTCTATTCCCGCACCTCTTGTCGAAGTGAAAGGCAATGGTGCGCCGGTTCCGGTTTAACAGTCAAAAGATTAATCCTGTTTGCGGCAATCCGGATAGCCAATGACATTTCCGGATAGCCAATGACATTAAAGACAAAAATTATACATTATCCGATTAGTCGGAGCGGAATCGTTGGAACTGCCCGGTGAAATAACAGACAGGCTTGGCCGGTTTTGGGGGCTAAATTTTATAAAAATGTGCGCCCGATTTCCGGCGCACAATTGCTTTTTTTTGGCTTATATAAACTTTCATGACACTTCTAACCAATAATACAGACCAGCTTTATGAAGCTCTGATCAATCGGGATCGCTCCTATGACGGGCATGTCTTTGTTTGCGTGACAACGACAGGCATTTTTTGTCGGCTATCGTGTCCGGCGCGAAAGCCCAAGCGGGAAAACGTATTTTTCTGTGACAGTGCGGCGGCATGTCTCGAACAGGGCTATCGGCCTTGCCAGAAATGCCATCCGCTGGAAGCAGGTGGCCACGTTGATCCGCTTTTTCGTAATTTAATGGCGAGACTGGATGAAAATCCCGATCACATATGGTCGGAAGACGATATTGTACGGATGGGGTTTGACCCTTCCACAGTGCGGCGCGTTTTTAAACGCCAGATAGGCATGACGTTTCTCGAATTAGTGCGCTTGAAAAGAGCAAGCCGGGGGGCTGTACTGCTTTCTCACGGACAACCGGTAATCGAAGCACAACTTTCCGCCGGCTACGATTCGGGCAGCGGCTTTCGTGAAGCAATCCTCAAGCTCATCGGTCACCCACCGAAAGCAATACAAAATCGCACTCTTCTAAAAGCGGCGTGGATTGAAACACCGATAGGTGAAATGCTTGCCGTCAGTGACCAACATGTCTTGCATCTTTTGGAGTTTTTCGACCGCAAGGGGCTGTTGACAGAACTCAAGAAATTGCAGTCCGCGACCCGCTCTTCCATCAGTTTTGAAAGAACAGCGGTAATTGACAAGGTAGAAGCCGAGTTGGCCGATTATTATCAAGGAAAAAGCTGCCATTTTGAAACACCGCTTGCCAAAGTTTCTGGTGGCTTTGCACCCCTTGTCTGGGAGGCTTTGCGCCAAATACCGGCGGGGGAGACACGCTCTTACAGTGAATTGGCGCGTAGATTGGATAGACCTACAGCTATGCGGGCGGTGGCACGTGCAAACGGGCAAAATCAGATTGCAATCATCATCCCCTGTCATAGGGTGATCGGTGCGGATGGTTCGCTTACCGGTTATGCTGGCGGTTTGTGGCGTAAAGATTGGCTTTTGCGCCATGAAAAAAAGTATTTTGCATAAAAGTCTGCTTGCTATTTGTGAGGCTCTGTTTTATGAGAACCCAGTTCAAGCCGTCCGGCAGGGCATGCCGTGACGACTTTTATGCTTGTTCGTGCTTTGGTCAGTACGAACATCAATCACAACAATGGAGAAGCAAAATGCCCAAAATGAAGACCAAATCGGCTGCCAAAAAGCGGTTCAAAATTACCGCTACAGGCAAAATCAAGGCAGCTGCCGCAGGCAAGCAGCATGGCATGATCAAACGTTCCAACCAGTTTTTGCGTGATGCACGTGGCACCATGGTTCTTGGTGCACCTGACGCCAAGAAAATCATCAAAAACTATTTGCCGAACGGCCTTTAAAAGTTAGCTCTTAAGGAGATTATGACATGGCACGCGTAAAACGCGGCGTAACTGCACACGCCAAACACAAAAAAGTTATCAAACTTGCTGAAGGTTTTTACGGACGTCGTAAAAATACAATCCGTACAGCCAAAGCTGCTGTCGACCGTTCACGGCAATATGCCTATCGTGATCGCAAAAATCGCAAGCGCAGTTTCCGCGCATTGTGGATCCAGCGTATCAATGCTGCTGTCCGTCTTGAGGGCTTGACTTATGGCCGTTTCATCGATGGTCTTGCCAAGGCAGGAATCGAGATCGACCGCAAGGTTCTTTCAGATATTGCTATTCATGAGCCTGCAACATTCTCCAAGCTTGTTGCTTCGGCAAAAAAGGCGTTGGAATATTTGAAGAAAACCACACCGAATGCTTTTGAAGGCGCCGTCAAGTAAGCCGGTCGCGTTCCTTTAAAAACAAAACATTCTTTCGGAACCCGCACTGGTTGAAGCCGGTTGCGGGTTTTTGTTTTGAGGCGTTATGAGCGAGATAAATTCTTTCATATCCGAGCCATTGAGCGATTCTGACAAGAAGCTTTTTCATTCTTGTGAAGGGAAGCGCATTGCCAGCGTCATGCGCGAGGGCAAAAAGGTCTGGATCAAGCGGCAGGGAATTGAAAAGCGCCCATGGGGCAAGCGGCTTCATGACCGTTTATCTTTTTTATTACCGGCTGCATTTATGAAATCTTCGCCATTGCGTGATCCCCTTGCCATGAACGAGCAGGAAATACGTAAAATCGAGAAATTCAGCAAAGCAGGTATAGTAGTTCCCGAAATTCTTGCCGTCGATGGACCGGCTTTGATGATTTCCGATGTTGGTCAAACTGTACAAAAACGCCTTGATTTTTTAAAAAAGACAGATGTTCACGAACATGAAAAGTTACTGGTTCAATGCGGTGAAGCTTTAGGAAAAGTGCATCACGCCGGACTAGTGCATGGCAGGCCTCATCCCCGTGATATGTTTATGGCAGGAAACGAGCTCGGTTTTTTCGATTTCGAGGAAGAGCCGGAAGCAGTGATGCCAATTCCCACAGCCCAGGCGCGTGATGCGTGGTTATTATTTTTTCAAGTGTCGGCGCAATCACTTGAAAAAAACAAAACCGATAATGCCGCTTTTGATGCATGGAAAAAGCAAGTTTCACCGGAGACCTTGAAACAGCTTGAAAAAATTGTCCGGTTTTTTTCTATTTTTATCACTCCGTTAAAATTGGCACGGTTTATTTACCTTGGTGGTGATGGCAAACGTATGTTAAGCGCTATGGAGTTTCTTTCTTCCAATTTGAAAAACAGGCATCCAATTTAAAGAACAGGCAAAGACATGAACGATATTGACAGTCTGGAAAAAGAAATCTGTGCGGCAATTGAAGCTGCACAAGACGAGCAGGCACTGGAAGCAGTGCGTGTCAGCGCCCTTGGAAAAAAGGGCAGTGTTTCGGAAAAACTCAAAAGCCTTGGTGGCATGAGCGCTGAAGAGCGCCAAAAAGCCGGACCGGTGATAAACGGTTTGAAAAATCGGGTTCTGGAGCTTTTGGGCGAAAAACGCAAGGCACTGAAGCGTGCGGCAACTGAAGCGCGTCTTAAAAATGAAACAGTTGACGTTACATTGCCTGTGCGTCCATCTCCGGAAGCCCGCGGGCGCATCCATCCGATTGCACAAGTGATTGACGAGATCACCGCAATTTATGCTGATATGGGCTTTTCCATTGCCGAAGGGCCGGATATCGAAACCGATTATTATAACTTTACCGCCCTCAACTTTCCTGAAGGCCACCCCGCCCGCGAGATGCATGATACGTTCTTTTTCAATCCGGACGAGAAAGGCGAAAGGCGACTTTTGCGCACGCATACATCGCCCGTTCAGGTTCGTACGATGGAAAAGCAAAAACCGCCAATCCGCATTATCATTCCGGGAAAAACCTATCGTATGGATTCGGATGCCACCCATTCACCGATGTTCCATCAGGTAGAAGGACTGGTTGTCGATAAAAAATCGACCATTGCCAATATTATGTGGGTACATGAAGAATTCTGTAAGGCATTTTTTGAAGTTCCTTCATTGAAGATGCGTTTTCGCCCTTCGTTCTTTCCGTTTACCGAACCGTCGATGGAAGTGGATATCCAGTGTGATCGCTCCGGTACAGAAGTAAAATTCGGCGAGGGCAATGACTGGCTCGAAATATTGGGCTGCGGCATGGTGCACCCGAATGTGTTGAAAAACGTCGGTTTTGATCCGGATGAATATCAGGGTTTTGCCTGGGGAATGGGAATCGATCGTATCGCGATGTTGAAATACGGCATGCCCGATTTGCGTGCATTTTTTGATGCCGACATACGCTGGATCGAACATTATGGTTTCCGTCCGCTTGATGTGCCAACGCTTTTTGGCGGTCTCAGCAATTCATAAACTCACACCCGCGTCTTGCGTTTTGAAAAGAGGTTTTGAACAATGAAATTTACTTTGTCCTGGTTGAAGGATCATCTGGAGACAGACGCATCGCTCGGCGAGATTTGTGATCGGCTTACCGATATAGGCCTCGAGGTTGATAGCGTCGATGACCGCAAAAGCTTTGATGTTTTTGTAATTGCCAAAGTTTTGACAGCCAAAAAACATCCCGATTCGGATCATTTACAGATTTTGACTGTTGATACCGGCGGGGATAAACCCATTCAGGTGGTTTGTGGTGCTCCTAATGCGAAGGCCGGATTGATCGGGGTTTTTGCCCCTCCGGGCGCTTATATTCCGGGGCTCGATGTTACTTTGTCAGTCGGTAAAATCCGTGGTGTCGAAAGTTTCGGCATGATGTGCTCCGAACGCGAGCTTGAACTTTCAAATGAACATAACGGCATTATCGAACTTGGCTCCGATGCACCCGTAGGCAAAGCGTTTGCTGCCTATTGTGGTCTTAATGATCCGCTCATTGATGTCGGCCTCACGCCGAACCGTCCTGATTGTACGGGTGTCTATGGCATTGCCCGTGATCTTGCAGCAAGCGGCATTGGAAAGTTGAAGCCGCTTGAAGTTCCTTCTATTTCCGGCGAAGGAGAGCCGTCGGTAACCGTGTCGCTTGATTTTGGTGATACGGCGCCTTTATGTCTCGGATTTTCATGGCGTGAAATTCGTGACGTCAACAATGTCCAGTCGCCGAAATGGATACAACGCCGCCTTAATGCAATCGGCTTGCGTCCAATCAATGCACTTGTCGACATGACCAATTATATTACGGTTGATCTCGGCCGTCCGCTCCATGTTTTTGATGCCGATAAGGTAAAAGGAAAACTCACCGTCCGTCGTGGGCGCAAGGGTGATAAACTTCTTGCCCTTAACGGCAAGGAATATGAATTGGGACCGGATAATTGCGTCATTTCCGATGATAATGGTGTCCAGTCCATTGGTGGCATAATGGGTGGGGAAGCAACAGGATGCGATGAAAACACGAAAAATGTTATCATTGAATCGGCATTGTGGGATCCACGCAATGTCGCAGCAACGGGGCGCTCGCTCAGTATTGTTTCGGATGCACGTTATCGTTTTGAACGCGGTGTCGATCCGGAATTTATGGAACCGGGACTGGCCTTTGCCACCGAAATGGCAATGAAACTTTGTGGTGGCAAGCCTTCAAAAGCCCATACAATCGGGACGAAGAGTGTCGAACAAAAGGTGATCCGCTTCCCGTTTGCCGAAATCAAGCGTTTGACCGGTCTGGAATTAAGCCATGAAGCGGCAACAATCATATTGCAACATTTAGGCTTTGTTGTTGAAGGCAAAGGCGATGTTGTCACGGTGAAAGTACCAACATGGCGTCCTGATATTGATGGTAAGGCCGATCTCGTCGAAGAGGTTATGCGTATCCATGGTTTGAACAATATCAAGCCGGAACCTTTGGAACGGCCATCTTCTGTGAGCGGGAAAATTCTTACCACAATACAGATCAGGCAGCGCTCTGCACGTCGTGCTCTGGCTTGTCGGGGCTTGATGGAAGCAATCACATGGTCTTTCATTTCGGAAAAACAGGCCAAGGCATTCGGCGGCGGCAAGCCTGAATTGAAGCTATTGAACCCGATTGCTGCCGATATGTCGGATATGCGTCCTTCACTGCTTCCGGGATTGATTGCGGCTGCCCAACGCAATGCCGATCGTGGCTTTCCCGATCTCGGCCTATTTGAAATTTCGGCTACATTCGAGGGTAATACACCCGAGACACAAAGACGTGTCGCCGGCGGTATCCGCCGTGGTACTTACAAGCTTGATGGTTCGGGGCGTTTTTGGGCCGGTTCTGCCAAACCTGTCGATGTTTTTGATGCCAAGGCCGATGCACTTTGCGTGCTCGATGCTTGCGGGCTTGACGCTTCAAAGGTGCAGATAGAAACTGGCGCTCCAGAGTGGTATCATCCGGGACGTTCCGGTGTTATCAAATTGGGGCCGAAAATTATTCTTGGTACCTTTGGTGAATTCCACCCCGATGTTCTCGAGGAACTTGATGTAACAGGACCATTGTGCGGTTTTGAAGTCTATATCGACCGTATTCCCGAACCACGCAAGAAGGCAACCAAAACACGCCCGCCTTTGGTTCTGTCGCCATACCAGATGATACGGCGCGATTTTGCTTTTGTCATGGATAAATCTGTCAATGCTGCCACGGTCATTCGTGCAGCAAGCGGAGCCGATAAAAAGCTTATCCAGTCTGTCGAGATATTCGATGTCTTCGAGGGGGCAAGCCTTGGAGAAGATAAGAAATCAATTGCGATCGAAGTGGCAATCCAGCCCCATGAACGCACTTTGACTGACGAAGATATCGAAGCTCTGGCGAAAAAAATTATCGATAATGTTGCAAAATCGACCGGAGCGACATTGCGCCAATAGTCTTTCCTGATCTCAAGTGTCGAGAGAAGAGTTTAGAAAATGATTAAGGGGCAAAGCGGATTTGCCCCTTTATTTTCAAAACCATTGTAAAAACGCGGCGACAATATAAATCCGATATTTTCGGCCTTGAGCAATCAATTTTCCGGCTATGAAAAATTGCCGTCCATTCGGCTTTGTTCAAAAACAATCAGACACCGGATATTTCTGTTTTAGCAAAAAAGTTTTGAATGCATTGCGAAAAACACGAAGCGTCGCCCCCACTTGCGCAGCTGTCCGACAAAAAAGAATTGAACGGGTTCTTGTGGTTGTTCACTTCTGCTAATCGAATACAGGAATGTCAGCAACATTGGTAGATAATACGGTGGCACGATAATTGTCGTCTCTATCTTTTGATATCGGGTAAGCCTCATCAGAGGTCGGGGCTATTTTTGAAAAACGTGAAAATGTTTGCGATTTTTTAAAACCGAAAAGGGAATAAAAATTTCACTTCAAAATTAGTTTTGCATGTGTGTCATTTAAGGGGGGACAAAACGTTCGACGCCGAAAAATTTCGAGGCATCAGGGCATGTTTTTATAAACTTTGTCGGCTTTTGAGTCTCAACGACAAGCGAAAGTAATTTATTGTACAATTTTTAATTGTTCTGTTTTAAAACACATCATCTTGAGTTAAACCAATAGTTGATAAATAACGCATATACGGCATTATATTTTCGTTTTTTGATTTCAATCAGAAATCAATTTCTTCGAGACACGGAGATTTGGTGATTTTTTTTGCTTTACGGTTGACATTTGTTTTCTTCCATATTCTATCCTTAGAATAACGAAAACCATCCTTGTCGAAAGTCGGTTAAATGAAAAACGAAAAACACTATGATCTTTTTGTTATAGGTGGTGGCGTCAACGGTTGTGGTGTCGCCCGCGATGCTGTTGGCCGTGGCTATTCTGTTGGTCTGGCAGAAATGAATGACCTTGCGTCGGGCACCTCCAGTGCTTCTACCAAGCTCATTCATGGTGGCTTGCGCTATCTCGAGCAATATGCCTTCCGTCTTGTGAGAGAAGCATTGATGGAACGCGAGGTGATCTGGCACATGGCACCTCATCTTGTTCGTCCTTTGCGCTTTATATTGCCTTATAATAAAGGATTGCGCCCTGCATGGATGCTGCGTTTGGGGTTATTCATTTACGATCATCTTGGAAGCCGTCATCAGGAATTGTGGCGCACCAAGGTTCTTGATCTTACCAAAGAGTATAGCGAATCTCTGAAGCCGGGTTTTGTCAAAGGTTTCGAATATTCCGATGCCCGCGTGGATGATGCACGTTTAGTTGTTGCCAATGCCCGCCATGCGGCAAGACTTGGTGCGGATATTATGGTGCGCACCGAAGTTGTTTCGCTCAAAGCCGACGGCAAGAAATGGAAAATCGGCCTTAAAAACAAATTGAATGGTGAAGAGTGGACAGTTACTGCCGATTATCTGGCAAATATGGCGGGTCCATGGATTAATCACGTCTTGCAGGATGCTTTGGGCTTTAAAGGTCATCCGCCGGTTCGTCTGGTTAAAGGATCGCACATCGTTGTACCAAAACTTTATCAACATGACCGAGCTTTTATTTTCCAGAACAAGGATGGCCGGATTGTTTTTGCTATTCCTTATCAGGAAGATTTCACGCTGATTGGAACAACCGATTGCGATTACAAAGGCGATCCGGCGAAGGTTCATATCAGCGACGAAGAGATTGATTATATCTGTTCGGCAGCAAGTGAATATTTCACCAAGCCTGTTTTGCGTGAATCTATCGTTTGGGCTTATTCGGGTGTTCGCCCACTTTATGACGATGGTGCTTCAAAAGCGCAGGAAGCAACGCGCGATTATGTTTTGAAAGAAATGCGGGAAAATGATGGTCCGATAATGCTGAATGCATTTGGCGGCAAAATCACCACTTTCCGTAAATTGTCGGAAGACGCCCTCGTCTTCATCGAAAAAGCTTTGGGTAAGCGCAAACCTGCATGGACTGCCGAAGTCAGCCTTCCGGGTGGCGATTTCCCGCATGATTCGCTTTCTGTTATGGAAGCGAGAGTTGCCAGTATTTTGCCGGATCTCGATGCAAAAACCCATCGCCGTCTGGCAAGAAATTATGGCACAGAAGCCCTGGAAATTTTTGATAATGGCAAAAAGGACAAGGGGCAACATTTTGGCCACGGCCTTTATGAGGCCGAGGTTCAATGGATGATGCGTGAAGAATGGGCAAAGGATGTTGACGATGTCTTGTGGCGTCGCTCGAAACTTGGCCTCTATTTTAATGACGAAGAAAAAGAAGCTTTAAGACAATACCTTGAAAAACATAAAACCATCTAAAGGGTTCGCCGTCCAATGAAGTAAAGCGGGTCAGGCAGCAAACCACTGGAGGAAACATGTCTGATGTGAATACTTTACGTGATGAATGCGTTGCGGAATTCGCCGGCACATTTTTATTTCTGGCCCTCGGTATGGGGTGCGTTGCAGGATTGAAATTGGCCGGCGCCGCTTACGGACAATGGGAAATAAGCATTATCTGGGGGTTGGCTGTTGCACTTGCAGCCTATTTGACCGGAGGCGTCTCGGGGGCTCACCTCAATCCTTCGGTCACTTTTGCATTGGCTTTCTTTGGAAAATTTCCAAAACAAAAAATATTACCTTACATCATTTCGCAATTTTTGGGTGCGTTTGTCGCAGCCGCCGTTGTCTATGGACTTTATTATAATCTTTTCTCGGCAAAAACACTTGATACAGCCGGTGTTTTTACAACTTTTCCAAATCCCCAGATCACTCTCTCACAAGCATTTATGACAGAATTTTTTATCACAGCTGTTCTGGTGGCGGTGATTTTAGGATTGAGTGATGATGGCAATGGTTTGCCACGTGGTGCCTTGGTCGCATTTCTTGTCGGTATACTGGTTGCTGTGCTTGGTGGTGCTTTTGGCCCGCTGACGGGATTTGCAATGAATGCGGCACGTGATTTCGGGCCTCGCCTTTTTGCTTATTTCGCCGGTTGGGGGAATAGCGTCATGACGGGAAATAGGGATATTCCGTATTTTCTCATTCCGCTCATTGCTCCGGTCATCGGGGGATGTGTCGGTGCTGCCTTCTATACGAAACTGATCGGCGAGCCTCTTGCCCGCAGACAATTGAAATAATTGGTCATATTTTCCAGAAAACAGGAGGCTTTTATGGCCGTAAAGAAATACATTGTCGCATTCGATCAGGGCACAACAAGTTCGCGCACTCTGGTGCTTGACCATGATGCCAACATCGTCAGTGTTGCCCAACGTGAATTTACCCAGATATATCCTCGCCCCGGTTGGGTCGAACATGACGCGCGCGAGATATGGGCGACACAAAGCTCGACTTTGACAGAAGCTTTAGCCAAAGCAGGCATCAGCTCGGATGAAATTGCAGCAATCGGAATTACCAATCAGCGTGAAACGACCGTTGTTTGGGAAAAAGCAACCGGAAAACCGGTTTATAATGCGATTGTCTGGCAGTGTCGGCGTACCACAGACATTTGTGCAAGACTGAAAAAAGAAGGGCTCGAGGATTATATCCGGGAAAATACCGGCCTTGTCATCGACCCTTATTTCTCGGGAACAAAAATTGCATGGATACTCGAAAATGTGGAAGGTGCACGGCAAAAAGCCGATAATGGCGAATTGCTCTTCGGCACGATTGATACATGGCTCATCTGGAATATGACGCAGGGACGCGTTCACGTTACCGAATATACCAATGCGTCGCGTACCATGCTCTTCAATATTCATAAACTGGACTGGGATGAAACGATGCTCAAAGCATTGAACATTCCCCGCTCCATGTTGCCGGAGGTTAAAGCATCTTCCGAGATTTATGGACAAACCAATATTGGCGGGCGCGGTGGTACACGTATCCCCATTGCTGGTGCCGCCGGTGACCAGCAGGCAGCCTTGTTCGGTCATATCTGCGTTGAAGAGGGGCAGGCCAAAAACACTTATGGTACCGGTTGTTTCATGTTGATGAATACCGGCAAAAAAGCCGTCAAATCGACTCATGGTCTGGTGACAACACTTTGCTGTGATGCAAAAGGCAAACCTGCTTATGCTTTGGAAGGGTCAATCTTTGTGGCAGGCGCTGCTATCCAGTGGCTCCGTGACGAACTGAAGTTTTTTACTGATTCCGAAGATTCGGAATATTTTGCCGAAAAAGTGGGGACTTCGAATGGCGTTTATGTCGTGCCGGCGTTTACCGGCCTTGGTGCGCCTTATTGGGATCCCTTTGCCCGGGGGGCCATTTTGGGGCTGACAAGGGGCGTCAACCGCAACCATATTACCCGTGCGACGCTGGAATCGATTGCCTATCAAACCAAGGATGTCCTCACCGCCATGTTGGCAGATGCACAGACAGATCTTAAGACATTGCGTGTTGATGGCGGCGCTGTTGCCAATAATTTTCTTATGCAGTTCCAATCCGATATTTTGCAAAAGCCGGTTGAGCGCCCGCAAATATTGGAGGTGACAGCATATGGTTCGGCTTATCTTGCCGGACTTGCCGTGGGCTATTGGTCGAGTTTGGATGAATTGCGAAAGGTCGCAACAGTTGAACGTGTCTTCAAGCCTTCCAAAGATGTAGCAAAACAGGAAAAACGCTATGCCGGTTGGCGAAAAGCTGTCGAGCGTGCATGTTCCTGGGATTCAGTTCTGGAATAAAACAGAACGGTTCACTGACAAAGCTGTATAAAGGACCGGAAAACTTTATAAAAAGAAAGGCACGTAAAAATTTTTACGTGCCTTTCAAAATCAAACAAAATTGAAATTATTTGCAACGTGCTTCGAATACTTTGCCGTTACGATCGCGATAATGGCAGTAGCGGACGTGATTCTTGGTGCGTGAATAACCGATCAGGCCACCAGCAACGGCACCGACAGCAGCACCGGCGGCAACAGCTTTGCCACCGTGACCGAATGCAGCGCCACCCAAGGCACCAAGAGCAGCACCACCGGCACCCCACTTGGCAACTGTTTTTTCATTCTGCGTACAAGCAACTGTCGAGAATGCGAACATCAAAACGATAAATAATGAACACAATTTTTTCATGGTTTAACTCCAGAACCCTCAATGTGTGTCTATATAGCACAGTCTAAATCGCGCCGCTCTAAAAATAGTTAATAGTGTGTTAAAAATCGTCAAAGCTTTTGCAGATATGCAACAGATGGGAGAATAGGAGCGAGTTAGGAAGAAAAAGACAAAAACTGGCGAACAATTTTTTCAACTAGAACAATAAAAACTTCCGAAGTTTAGAAAAACACTTCCCTTGTGCGGAATTTTATAAAATGATGCGAGGTCAAAAAGCAGGGCAGTTCAACGAATGGCGTCAAAATATCCATTAAGAAGAGTAGCTTATTGAAACGACAGAACCGGTATTATTGAAATAACGGAACAAGTATTATTGAAACGATAGAAAGCCTATCAATTAAAAAAATTTGCAAATTCTAGGCGAATAGATAATGCAAAATAACGGGCGCTACTTTGACTGGCGCCCGTTTTATTAGCAAATTCCAAACAGAAAAATTCTGTCTTCAGATTTTTACATCTTTTCTGTAATTTTTCGTGTTTTTTGCAAATTGGCCGTGAGGGCGGAAGCGCCATAGATAGGAAGGCAAAACAGCTTCCATTGCTCTTGGTGTAATGCCGACTCCATCCAATGTACGCCCTTCGAGCTTTGCTTCTTCAGAAACAATGCAGTCTTTTTTGAGCATTTTAATCTGCTCGGACGTTGTAACGGTCGGGATCATCGGAATTTTTCCGAGTAAACCGAAAATACCGCCAATGAAACTGCCGAGTGCAAAAGGTACGGAAACCAGCGCTTTTTTCCGCATGATAACTTTGAGCATTTCTTCGACAGTATGCCGATAGGTTATCACCTCTTTACCGCCGAGCTCATATACCTTGCCTGTTGGAATATGCCCTTCAATTGCGGCAACGACGAATTTGGCAATATCACCAACGTAAACCGGCTGAAGCTTTGTCTCGCCGCCACCAAACATCGGCAGCATCCAGGTAAAGCGCGACATATCGGCAAGTTTATTGAAGAAAGAATCTTCCTGACCGAAAATAACCGATGGGCGCATGATAATGGCATCTTTATGGGCTTTTTGAACGGCTTGTTCGCCCAATGCTTTGGTTTTCGGATAGGGAAGGCTGGAATTGATATCGGCATTCAAAGCTGACATGTGAATGAGAGGAATGCCTGCACTTTGTGCAAGTTCGGCAACATTTTTAGCGCCTTCAACCTGCACATTGTTGTAATTATTTTTGCCTTGTGAATAAAGAAGACCTGGCAAAAACACGGCTGCATCGGCATCAATTAAAGCGCGTGCAACCGATTCACGATTGCGCACATTGGTTTTGACCATTTGGGTTTGGCCAACTTCGCCAATTTGCAGCATATAATAGGCAATTTCCGGACGGCGCACAGCAATACGAACCCGATAGCCGCGTTTGGTCAATGTTTCGACGACATGGCGGCCGACGAACCCCGAGCCGCCGAAAACGGTAATAAGCTTCGGGTATTGATAAAGTTCGGTACTGAGCGTCATGGGATGCACTCCTTAAAAATCGTCACCTTTATTGTTATAAGGTTTAGCTTGTTTTGGCCCGAACGCAAGTCTTTTGAACTATTCTCATTAAATGTTGAAGAGATTAGCAATCGTTTTATTCCGGTGGTGTCCCATTTTTCTTCAAAAAGTCACCGGCCATATAAAGGGAACCTGCAACAAGAATGGTTCTTTGAGGCGCAAGTGCTGAAATTTTTTGGAAAGCGTCTTCAATTGATGTCGTGGTTTCCGCCTCCAAACCGGCCGAACCGACAACTTTTGCCAATTCTTGAGGCGCTACACCGCTATCACTTGATAAGACCGGTACGGTGTAGACCTTGTCGACAAGACCTTCGAGCTCTTTGAAATAGTGGAAGGAATCCTTTGTGTTGATCATACCGGCAACCATGGTTACCGGTCCCATTCTTTTTTCTTTCCAATGCCTAATTTCTTGCGCAATGACTTTCGCGCCTGCCGGATTATGCCCGCCGTCGAGAAAAACGGTCATCGTTTTTGGCAAAGAATCAATGAGCTTGCCGGCTTTGATGCGCTGCATTCGCGCTGGCCAGACAATATTTTGCATGGCTTTGGCAATATCCTGATCGGTCAATTTGAAACCGGCATGGATTAGAGCTTCAATCGCGCTCGCTGCATTACTGATTTGATGGTCGCCACGAAGTGACGGAAGCGGAAGTTCTTTAAGTCCTGTCTCGTTTTGAAAAACCATTTGCCCATGATCGTTATAGGCCTGAAAATCCTGACCATAAACGACGAAAGGTGCATGGCGTTTTTGCGCGATGGTTGTCAGAACATCGATAGCGCCATCGCTTTCCTGCTTGCCGATGACAAGCGGAACACCTTCCTTGATAATGCCGCCCTTTTCAAAAGCGATTTTTTCAACCGTATTGCCAAGCAAAGCAACATGATCAAGCGATATCGGCATAATAAGAGAAACGGCCGGCTTTTTAATGACGTTGGTTGCGTCGAAACGCCCACCCAGCCCCACTTCAAGAATGACAGCATCGGCCGGATGTTCGGAAAAAAGCAGAAAGGCAACAGCCGTCAACAATTCGAAAACTGTAATCGGTTGGTTCCGGTTGGCTTTTGTGACCCGCTCTATTGCATCGGCAAGAGTATCATTATCAACAAATTTGCCGCCACCTTGTTGACCCAACCGGTAGCGTTCGTTCCAATGGACAAGATGGGGAGATGTATGGACATGGACACTATATCCGGCACTTTCAAGAAGCGCACGGCAAGCCGCTGCCGCTGACCCTTTTCCATTGGTGCCCGCAATATGGATAATCGGCGGCAATTTCAAATGCGGATTGCCAAGATTTTCCAAAAGCCGCGAGATACGGTCGAGCGAAAGGTCGAAGCCTTTCGGATAGCGCTTGAGAAGGCTATTGATAAGCGTGTCTACCCGATTTTCGGTCATCTCTATTCAGGCGGCTTTACTACTATGATGTTTGCCCGAATGATGTTCAGGTGCAGGCAATTTCATCATTAGACGCAGAAGTTTTGCAATGGTCGATTTCAATTCAAGTCGCGAGACCACCATATCAACCATACCATGTTTGAGAAGATATTCCGCGCTCTGGAAACCTTCCGGCAGCTTTTCGCGTATGGTTTGTTCAATCACGCGAGGGCCGGCAAAACCGATCATTGCACCGGGTTCTGCTATATGAACATCACCAAGCATAGCATAGGAAGCTGTAACACCGCCTGTCGTCGGATTGGTCAAAACCACGATATAGGGAAGTTTTGCGTCCTTCATCATTTCGACAGCAACAGTCGTACGTGGCATTTGCATAAGCGAAAGTGTGCCTTCCTGCATACGGGCGCCACCCGAGGCTACGAAGAGTACCAAAGGACGTTTTTCCTGAATGGCAGTTTCGAAAGCCTTGATAATGGCCTCCCCTGCGGCCATGCCGAGAGAGCCACCCATAAAGGCAAAATCCTGCACAGTTGCAATGATAGGAATTCCTTCGATTGTGCCGCGTGCATTCATAATATCGTCATCGACGCCGAGTTTCGAGCGGTAGTCTTTCAGACGATCGATATAGCGCTTTTCATCACGGAATTTCAGCGGGTCGATAACAACTTTCGGATTTTCCAGAAGTTCATAGGCACCATCGTCAAAAAAATTTGCAAGACGGGCTTTTGCCGGTATGCGCATGTGGTAACCTGATGTCGGAACAACATACTGGTTATTTTCCAGATCTTTATGAAAAACCATTTCACCACTGGCGGGGTCTTTGACCCACAAATTTTCTGGCATCTCACGACGACCAAACATCGAGTTGATCTTCGGACGAACATAATTGGTAATCCAGTTCATCTATGTCACCTTATCCTGTTTGTTGGCTAAGCTTCAATTCAGCCTTGTCTGGCTTCCGATACACCTGCGCTCAATTGTTTTACAAGGTCGCTAGCCGCTTTTGCAGCATCACCTTTCGGGTGTCCATTCTTATCAAGAGTTGAAGCAATTGCATTAACAATTGCGCTTCCAACCACAACACCATCGGCAGCACGACCGATTTTTGCAGCTTGTTCTCTGGTCTTGATGCCAAAACCGACAGCAATCGGCAAAGACGTGTGTTTTTTAATATTTTTCACGGCTTTGGCAACAATATCGGTATCAGGCAAGGCTTGACCGGTAATGCCCGTCATCGAAACATAATAAACAAAGCCGGAAGTATTTTCCAGTACTTTCGGCAAGCGTTGGTCGTCGGTTGTCGGTGTCGCCAGACGAATGAAATTGATATCCGCTTTGACCGCGGGCAAGCAAAGTTCGTTATCCATTTCCGGCGGCAAATCAACGACAATCAGACCGTCGATATCAGCCTTTTTGGCATCAATCAAAAATTGGTCGACGCCATGGACATAGATCGGATTATAATATCCCATCAACACAATCGGCGTGGTCTGGTCGGTTTTGCGGAATTCACTAACGAGTTTCAGCGTCTTGTTGAGCGTCTGTCCGGCTTTAAGCGCGCGCAGACCTGCAGCCTGAATGGTCGGGCCATCCGCCATCGGGTCGGAAAATGGCATTCCGAGTTCGATTAAATCGCTACCGGCTTTCGGGAGTGCTTTCATAATTTTTAGCGCGGTGTCAAAATCCGGATCCCCGGCCATCATATAGGTTACAAGAGCCGGACGATTGTTATTCTTGGCTTTTTCAAATGTTTCTTTGATACGTGTTGTCATAGCCGCTCTCTCAAACTCACATATTCATGCCAAGAAGTGTTCCAACCGTGTGGACATCCTTGTCGCCACGACCGGAAAGATTGACAATGATAATTTGCTCTTTATCCATCTTAGGTGCTTCCTTGATGGCTTGTGCAACCGCATGCGAGGATTCGAGTGCCGGTATAATGCCTTCAAGGCGTGTCAAAAGCTGGAAGGCTTCCAATGCTTCTGTGTCAAGAATTGGTACATATTCAACGCGTCCTTTGTCTTTTAGCCACGAATGTTCCGGCCCGACACCGGGATAATCAAGACCTGCAGAAATCGAATGTCCTTCGAGAATCTGGCCATCGTCATTCTGGATGAGATAGGTACGATTGCCGTGTAAAACCCCCGGGCTTCCGGCCGTCATCGAAGCGCAATGCTCGTTCCCTTTAAGGCCACGGCCACCTGCTTCAACGCCGATAATCCGTACTGTTTTATCGTCAAGAAAGGGGTAGAAGAGGCCAATCGAATTCGACCCGCCACCAACAGCAGCAATCAAAAGATCGGGAAGGCGCCCTTCGCGCTCGAGGATTTGTTCCCTTGCTTCTTTACCAATGACAGATTGAAAATCGCGAACCATTTCCGGATAGGGGTGCGGGCCTGCAGCAGTGCCGATAAGATAATAGGTATCGCGTACATTGCTTACCCAATCGCGCAAAGCTTCATTCATTGCGTCTTTCAATGTGCCGTTACCCGCTTTAACAGCGTTGACCTTGGCACCTAAAAGTTCCATGCGGAACACATTTGGCTTTTGCCGCTCGACATCGGTCGAGCCCATATAGACAACGCAAGGCAAACCAAAACGCGCGCAAACTGTAGCCGCAGCGACACCATGTTGTCCGGCGCCGGTTTCGGCAATGATACGGGTTTTGCCCATGCGCCGCGCAAGCAGAATTTGTCCCAGACAATTATTGATTTTATGGCTACCGGTGTGGTTCAGATCCTCCCGCTTCAAATAGATTTTTGCTCCACCGAGATGCTTGGTCAAACGTTCGGCGTAATAAAGTTTCGACGGACGGCCTGCATAATTGGTGGAAAGATTTTTCAGTTCGATATTGAAGGCGGGGTCATCTTTGGCCTCGTTATACGCTTTCTCCAATTCCAGAATAAGCGGCATCAGGGTTTCGGCAACAAAACGCCCACCATAAATGCCGAACATGCCCGCTTCATCGGGGCCTGTTTTAAAGGAATTGATTTCAGCCGACTTTTCCACGTCAGTCTCCTTAATTTTCAACGGCTTTTTTGACAGAATCAAAAAAACCTTCAATCAATTTTATGTCCTTAACACCGGGAGCACGTTCAACGCCACTTGAAATATCAAGAATGTCAGGGGAAGCTATTCTGATGGCTTCTCTAACATTTTGCGCGTTCAACCCACCCGAAAGCACGGTTTGACAGTCTTCGTCAAGCGTCTTTAAAAGCGACCAGTCGAAAGAAATTCCGTTCCCGCCAGGTAATTGTGAGCCTTCGGGAGCTTTGGCGTCAAATAAAAATATATCCACCAAACCACGATAGGCAGCGACCTCATTAAAATCCGATTGTTCACGAATAGAGAAGGCTTTGATAATCGGCAAACCGAAAGTTTGGGCAATATAGTTCACCCGTTCGGGTGTTTCGTGTCCATGAAGCTGGAGAATATCGGGATGGACATTCGCGACGATTTTCGAAAGCATTTCATCATCGGCATCGACCGTGACAGCAACGAGTTTCACCGGCTTTTTGATGAGCGGGCGCAATTGTTTTGCTTCTTCAATCGAAAGATTGCGGGGGCTTTTTGAAAAAAAGATAAAGCCGATATAATGCGCACCATTGTCAATGGCAGCGTTTATCGCTTCAGGTGTTTTCAACCCGCATATTTTTATAAGAGGCTTCATAATCTCTTGTTGTCACAAAAGTAGGATAAAGTCGAGAAGATGTTGAAATTGTCCGTAATCTATCTCGACAATGCTTGTTTTTTCCGGGACAGGCTTTTGTGAAGATAAGTCATCATTGCGGCGGCAAAAAGCGGCGTCAACAAGTTGAGCACCGGTACAGAAACGAAAAGGGCAATGATGAGACCGCCAAAAAATACATAAAGCGAATTCTGTTTGTAGAATTGGTGGGCTTCAAGCTCGGTGCGATGGCGACAGGCGGCAAATTCGAAATATTCGCGCCCGAAAAGATAGCCATTGATTGCATAAAAAGCGACGAGATTGACGCCGGGGAAGAAATAGAGGATCAGGGCAATAATGTTACCGACGAGGCTTAAAGCCAGAAATTTCAGCGAGATGACAAGCGAACGGCCGAGCGGCATTGCCACGCCTACCGGATCGTCGGGATAATCTGTTTTTTCGATTATTTCGGCTGCATCATCCATAAAATAACCGCCTATGAGTGATGTAATCGGTGCAATCAAAAGTGCCATAAGCAATGCAAGCCCTACCGAAAAGACAATGACGGCAACAAATCCGAGCCAACCCGCCCAATCGGGAAAATCAGGCATATATTGTTGTAAATATGGCCAAATATAATAAAGGAATAATTCGCGCAAGCCGAACCACAAAATCGCCAACAAAAGCAGTGTTACGCCCAATGCTTTCCAAAGCATTGAACGGTATGGCGGGGTGAAAAGGCGCGAAAAAGCGCGATAGGCTGCGTCAAAAATCATGGGGATATAGATAGAAAGCAGGCAAAAAGAAACAAGAGGGGCTTTAGCTCTCTGGTCTTTTGTGTTCTGAACGAGTAATGAGCGAGGGAGAATAAAATACGGAGAGAGCGAGATGGCACATTATGATGTTTTGGCAATCGGCAATGCTATTGTCGATGTAATTGCCCGTACCGATGAAGATTTTCTGGTCAATAATGGCATCATTAAAGGGGCGATGAATCTGATTGATGCTAAACGTGCCGAACTTCTCTATTCGCGCATGGGACAGGCAGTCGAAACATCGGGCGGCAGTGCGAGCAATACAGCCGCCGCACTTGCCAATCTTGGCGGCAAAGCCGCTTTTATGGGAAAAGTTGCAGCCGATCATTTGGGGCAGGTTTTTGCCCATGATCTTCGTGGACAAGGTGTTGTTTATGACACACGTCCTTTGCAGGGCGGTGCTCCGACCGCCCGTTGTATGATTTTCAACACGCCCGATGGCGAACGCTCGATGAATACCTATCTCGGAGCGTGTGTCGAATTCGGACCGGAAGACGTCGAGGCAACAAAAGTTGCTGATTCGAAAGTTATCTATTTTGAAGGTTATTTGTGGGATCCGCCGCGGGCAAAACAGGCTATGCGGCTTGCTGCAAAAATCGCTCATGAAAATGGAAACCAGATGGCCATTACTCTTTCTGATTCCTTCTGTGTTGACCGTTATCGGGATGAATTTCTGGAACTTATCCGTACCGGTACGGTCGATATCGTCTTTTCAAACGAATCGGAACTTCTTTCACTTTATGAAACATCTTCATTCGATATGGCCATTACAGCCATAAGAAACGATGTTCGCGGCTTTGCCTGCGTAACGCGAAATGCCAATGGGTCTATTGTCACGTCGAGAGAAGAAACATTCACAGCCGGCATTTATCCGGTTGAACATGTGGTCGACCAGACCGGTGCCGGTGATGTTTATGCTGCCGGCTTTCTTTATGGTTATACAAACGGGATGTCGTTTATTGATAGTGCGCGTCTTGGTGCACTTTGTGCCAGCGCCATCATCCAGCAAACCGGCCCTCGTGCGCAGTTTTCATTGAGAGATTTTGCAACGCAAGCAGGCCTGATCCAAGCCGGATAAGTTGAATTACACTTATTTAAACGATGAGGTTTCACCCTATCTGCTGCAGCGAACAATAGCTTTAGGACTTAAGTTTTAGCCGTCGAAAAATCTCCGGCAATAATGGGTTACGTGAAAAACTTGCCTGAAAGAAAACGGGCTCCTATCCATTGATAGGAGCCCTTTCGAATTTTAGATCACAAATGTAAAGTTGCGATTCCGGCAAAAAGATAAATCAAAGTTATCCGCTTTTGCCGGTTTTTATGACCGTTTATTGATTAAGGCTGTTGGAAATTGCATTGAACATCAATGAAGCTTCAAGTGGTTCGGCAGAAAAAGATGGTTCGGCTTTTTCCCATGTCGACCACTGGACAATCACCATATTCTCCTGCTGGTTGACAACCAGCATCTGCCCGTAAATTCCCAAGCCCCACATTGTTTCCGAACTGCTCAGACCAAGCTTGGGTGAAACGTTTTCCGCAGATTGAGGTACAGCATTGTTCCACCATTCAAACCCGTAACTTCCTTCCGGGTGATTTTTATTAACCGAATTTGTTGCTTTGTTCCATGTGCGCGCATCAACGACCCAATGATCAGGCAGAATCGTTTTGCCATCGGGAAGGAAACCGTTATAAAGAACAAATTGTCCGAATTTTCCCCAGTCTTCCAATGTTGCATTAAAGCCGTGAGCGCCGGTATCATGCTTACCTTTTTGATAGCTATGCCATACACCGTCACTGACCATGCCGTAAGGTTTCCAGATTTTCTCCTGTAAATATTGGGCAAGTGGCATCTTCACAGCTTTTTCCAAAGTGTCGCCCAAAAGCCATGCACCACCTGATGAATATGCCCAAACTTTCCCCGGCTCTGTCTGTTTTACGCGTTTTTTGTTGATTACAAGGTCATGGACACAAGTATAGGCATTGTCCAAAGCTTCACACTGGGTAAGTTTGGCAAAATCGGAATTATCGTCTTCGTAATTTTCATCCCATTTGACCCCTGATGTGTGCTGTAACAATTCCCTTATCGTGATATTTGCCCACACGGTACCTTTGACGTCAGGATTATAGCGAACGACTTTATCATCAAGAGATTTGATTTTCCCTTCCTTGAGAGCCACACCGACAAGGGTTGAAACGACGGATTTACCGACAGATCGGGATGTCCACAAAGTTTGGGGTGTATTACCGCGGCCATAAAATTCCAACACTACAACACCATTTTTTATCACCATTAATCCGGCGATCTTGTTGCGTGCTACATATTCCTGAAGGTTATAAGAATGGCCGTCGACGGTATAGGAAACACTCGACATATCATGAATTTGTCGCATCAATGGACGAGGTGTTGAGTGCTTGAAGACGTCACCGGGATAGGCGCGATAATCGTTGCGAAAGCCGATCATCCTGTCTTCCATGTTCCATTTCAACATATTTTTGACATCGGGCAATTTTTCATCGACCGGTGTGGGGCATTCTGTAAGTTCCGGCACTCCGCACTGCGAGTTCGCATAAGCATTTGGAAATGCACCAAGCCCCATCAATAGAATGCTTAACCCAAATAATTTCGTTTTCATTCCTGCCAATGTCCTTTTTAACCGCTTTTAAAATATGTAAGTTTTCAATTGCGTATTACTAGTACGCTTCCAATTATCAACGCATTGTAAAAAGATAATTTTGATAGAAATTACAAAATGTAAATTTATCGGGATGGAATTATTACCGAAAAGGTTCACCGTTCACGAAAAAAATGTTGCTATTTTTTTGCCAAGTTTTTTAGCAACGTCTTCTTTGTTCATTTCCGGCCACGTTTCGACAGCGTTACGGCTCACACATGAAATTCTGTTATAATCTCCTCCCATAACGCTTTTTCCCTCTTTATCGACAGAAACATCATTGGCCAGAATGAAATCGGCGCCTTTTCTATCAAGCTTCTTTTTCGCATTTTCGATAAGATCATTGGTCTCTGCGGCAAAACCGATAACGAGCTTCGGCCGGTTTGGAGCATGGCCGATTGTGGCAAGAATATCGGGATTTTCGACCATTTTTAATGTGGGAGCAGATTGGACTGATTGTTTCTTGATTTTTTGCACGGCACTTTCGGCGCTGCGCCAATCAGCAACGGCGGCAACAAATATAGCGGCGTCGGCAGGCAAGGCGTGTTTTACCGCATCGAGCATCTCTATTGCCGTTTCAACGTGAATTGTTTCAACGCCATCCGGATCGGGAATGCTGACAGGACCGGAAACGAGTGTGACTTGTGCACCAAGATGATGCAGTGCGGCGGCAATTGCATGCCCTTGTTTGCCTGAAGAGCGGTTGGCAAGATAGCGCACAGGATCTATCGGTTCATGGGTCGGTCCCGACGTAACAATAATATGCTTGCCGGAGAGGGGGGTTCCCCCACAATCAAGCATGGATTCGGCCGCAGCAACAATTGCGAGCGGTTCGCTCATACGACCTCGACCGGCTTCTCCACTTTCGGCCATTTCGCCGCTTTCCGGGCCGATCATTCTGATATCATCGGCTATAAGAGTGCGGATATTGCGTTGTGTAGCCGGATGCTTCCACATTGCCGGATTCATTGCCGGTGCAATAAGAAGCGGGCAATTGGCTGCAAGGAGAATTGCTCCCGCAAGATCATCGGCAATGCCATTTGCCATTTTTGCAATCCGGTCGGCTGTTGCAGGTGCTACAACAATCAAATCGGCAGAACGGGCGAGCCTTATATGGCCAATATCGTGTTCCTCATGGCGTTGAAAGAGATCGGTAAAAACATGGCCGCCTGAAAGGCTGCCCGCGGCAAGCGGCGTTACAAATTCTGTTGCCGCTTTGGTCATTACAACAGTAACCTTGGCGCCTCTTTCCTTGAGGCGGCGGATGAGATCAAGCGCTTTATAAGCGGCAACTCCGCCACTTATAATCAAAAGTATCGACTTTGATTTCAATGATTGCATTTCTTTGACACTGGCTTTTTGCGGAAATATTTCTCCATTGTAGCCTGACATCAATAACAGTCGTGCTTCTTCTTCCATAGAGCGCTTGTTTTTTGCAGCGTTAAGGCGAAGTGTTTCCTTTGCTTCATCAGGTAAATTGCGAATTGTAATACTGGCCATGGAAAACCTCTCAAGCAATCAAAATATGCAATCAATGAAATCAAAATATCATCCGGTTTAGCCTTTTCAAACAATCACGGCAAGTGCATCAACCGGATTTATTTTATTCTTTAACCGTTCTTCATGCGCAACTATTTTTGAATTCATTATGTATCGTTCATTATAATGTAAAAATGATTTTTAAATTTTGGGATGAAACCGTTTATTTGATATTTAAATTTTCAGACTATTTTGTCTCATATAATGATGTAATTGAAGAATTCATCATGTGGAGAGAATATATGCGTTATTTTATTCCAGAGTTGCTTTCATTTTTATTGATATTGACCACATTGAATGAAGCAACATGGGCTGAAACGCCATCTTCTACGGGTAGTGGTTTTGCTGTTACTGATGATGGCTGGATATTGACCAATGCACACGTTGTTAGAGGGTGCCAACGTGTGGAAATCGGCAATACGGGGGATGCTGTAGATCTTCGCATGGATTCCCATGATGATCTTGCCTTGATAAAGGCAGCGGCAGGAGTAAAAACGCAGGCATTGGTTTTAAGGCGTGATGTCATCCGCCTGGGCGAAGATATTATTGCACTCGGTTTTCCACTGGACGGTCTTTTATCGGATTCGATCAAAATGACGACCGGCAATGTCAATGCCCTTTCAGGTGTCGAAAATGATGCGCGTTATTTACAGATATCAACACCTATTCAGCCCGGTAATTCGGGCGGACCAGTCATTGACAGGCATGGTCACGTTATCGGTATAACCACTGCCGGACTATCGAAAAATTTTGCCGATCAAACCGGATTTATTGCACAAAATGTCAACTTCGCGCTGAGAGCAGGCGTTGCGGCACTATTTATAGAAGCGCAAGGTTTAACAGTCTCTTACGCCAATGATGATAAGGGTGCACCTGTTCCTTCAACTGCGGATATTACCGAAAAAGCAACGCCTTCGGTTTATAAGATATTGTGTTACGCCCCGACGCCAACCAACGAGGCCAATCAGACCGTAAACCAGCCATTGCCTCAATCAAATTCGTCTGCCGGCGTGCAGGGCAACGTCAACGTACCACCTGTTAATCAGCCTACCGTAACGTTCATTAATCAAAATAATTACGATGCCATCGGGTTTGATTACCGGTCTGCAAAACATGTGAGTTTCGATAATTGCTTAGAAATGTGCGAAAATGACGGGCGTTGTCAGGCACTGACCTACCACAAGCGCCTTCATGCTTGTATGCTGAAATATGATGTTGTTGCCCTTATTCGTAATAAAGACGCCGCTGCAGCCTTTATCTCAAGCAAAAGGAATAGCGTAAAAATAACCGATTTTATGGCTTTGAGTAATAAGGATATCACGGGTGGTGATTACACTTATATCGAAAATACGGATTATTTTTCCTGTTTTATAGGATGTATTGGAGATCAGCGGTGTATAGCTTTTTCATTTATCCCTAGGAAAAAGCAATGTTGGCTTAAAGATCATATGGGAACGCCAAGAGCCAAAAAAGGTGTTGAACTCGGCGTTAAATAACAGTTTCCAAATGGTTCTGTATTTCAACTTGATACTGGAATATCGGCCGGGACGCTTGTCATAAGGCGTTATAAAAATATCTCGTAATTTTACCGGTTTGAAACGCAATCAAACCTGAAGACGAGCGTTTATTGATTAAGTAATGCAGAACGTCGGTTATAGTAGCGTTTTGATGATGTTTTGAGCGGCGTGAAACAACACGCCGCCAAAGTTTTTGCAAAAAATGAAGCGTTCGTTGTCGTTCCGACTTTGCGTTAAACAACAAGTTTATAAGTGATAATCACCATGCAAACAGCGATTAGAATGACAGCATATCGGCCAAACCGGTTTTGTTTTCCCTGCATCAGGGCAAATCTTTTCAGCGTATCATCATCAAGATGAAGGCCATCCTGCGCCATTTTATCGGCACCCTTCTGGATGCGTTCGACGCTTCGGACAAGTTCCGGCGTTCTGCGGGCAAAAGTAAGGAGCGATTGCGCACCTTCGGTCAAATCTTTTGCCATGCCGATGGGCCCTAAATTTTTTGTGATCCACTCTTTTACAACCGGTTCGGCTGCTTTCCACATATTGAAATGGGGATTAAGCGAACGGGAAACGCCCTCCACAACCACCATGGTTTTTTGTAACAGCAATAGTTCCGGCCGTGTTTGCATGTCGAAAAGTTCGGTCACTTCAAAAAGCAGAGTCAACAATTTGGCCATCGAAATTGTTTCAGCCGATTGACCGTGGATCGGTTCGCCTATGGCACGGTTGGCCTGTGCAAAGCTTTCCATATTTTGATGGGGCGGCACATAACCGGCTTCAAAGTGGACGTTTGCTACACGCCGATAATCGCGGGTAATAAAGCCATATAAAATTTCAGCGAGAAAACGTTTTTCCTGTTTGCCGAGCCTTCCGGTAATGCCCAAATCGACTGCAACGATACATCCATCTTTATCAACAAAAAGATTGCCCGGATGCATATCCGCGTGGAAAAAACCATCGCGCAATGTATGTTTCAGGAAGGATTGCATAAGGGTGACAGCAAGTGCATCAAGATCGAAACCGGCGGCTTTAAGCCCTTCGATATCCGACATTTTGATGCCGTCAATCCATTCCATGGTCAGAACATCACGTCCTGTGCGCTCCCAATCGACTGCGGGAACACGAAAACCTTTATCATTTGCTGTGTTCTCGGCAATTTCAGAGAGTGCCGCCGCTTCAAGGCGCAAATCCATTTCAATTTTTGTGGTTTGTGCCAATGTGTCAACAACGCTGACCGGCTTCAATCGCCGTGCTGCCGGCACATAGCGTTCCTGCATTTCTGCAGCAAGGTAAAATCCCTCAAGATCTTTGGCAAAACGCCGCCTTACTCCGGGGCGGATAACCTTGACGGCGACTTTACGAAGACTCCCGTCAGGGTTCCGCACGGTTGCGGGGTGAACTTGTGCCATCGAGGCGGCGGCAATTGCCGGACCGAATTCGACAAAAAGATCATCTATTTTGCGGCCGAGCGAACCTTCGATTTGCGCAATAGCCTGTTCATGAGGAAAGGTATCGACGTGGTCCTGGAGGCTCGACAAGTCTTTTGCTACTTCCGATCCGACAATATCGGGACGGGTTGCAAGAAATTGTCCAAGCTTGATGTAGGATGGACCAAGCTTGTTTATTGCCCGTGACATATTTTCCGACCGGTTGGTTTTTTTACTTCTTTTTCTGGCAAACCAGCCGGCGAAACGATGGAAAAATGCGAGCGAAGCGGGTAATCCATCGCTTGGGAGTGCGCTTAACACACCTTCTCGTGCCAGAATGAAGCCGACACGCATAAGACGGAAGGATGCGGTAAGTTTTGACATTCAGATTTTCCAGCCGGAATGTATGGCAGCAATGCCACCGGTCAGATTACGGTAGCTGACATGTGAAAAACCGGCTGTCCGTATCATTGCAGCAAAATCTTCCTGCTGGGGAAATTTGCGGATAGATTCGATCAGATAGCGGTAAGACTCTTTGTCACCGGCAATCATCTGGCCAACGCGCGGTATGCCCTGAAATGACCAGATGTCATAGAGTTTATCAAGAATCGGCATTTGAACTTCCGAAAATTCCAGACACATAAACCGCCCACCCGGCTTTAAAACGCGAAAGGCTTCCGACAAGGCTTTGGCAATGTGGGGAACATTGCGAATGCCGAATGCAATCGTATAAGCATCGAATGTATTGTCTTCAAAGGGAAGTTTTTCGGCGTTGGCCTCGACAAAATCGAGATAGGGCATGAGGCCGTTTTTCTTGGCTCTTTCGCGCCCGACTTCCAGCATGGAACTGTTGATGTCAAGAACCGTTGCATGAGCGTGGCGACCGGAAGCTTCAACAATACGGAAAGCAATGTCGCCCGTACCACCAGCCACATCAAGTACTTTATAACCATTAAGATGCGAAGGGTGAAGCCATGCAACAAATGCATCTTTCCACAGACGGTGCATGCCTACCGACATGACATCATTCATGATATCGTATTTTTTGGCCACAGAATGGAAAACTCCGTTGACCATCGACTGTTTTTCCGATTCGTCGACTTTCTTAAAACCGAATGTTTCTTCCATCCCGCCTTTTGCGCCGACGCGCTCTGTCTCAGCAGTCATATTTGTGACCTTTCAAATTTATCCCGTCTTTTTCTAGCCTAACTTATCCGTTTAGGGAATGGGTTCTGATGAAAAAGTAGGACCAGTCGAGCTTCGCCCTTTTCATTCCACTTCAATGGTTTTATACGACATATAGAATGCTGTAATGAGGAGAAAAGCCCATGGGTTTAACAATTGTTTCCCACCCTCTTGTCCAACACAAATTGACAATGATGCGCCGCAAAGAAACATCGACTGCCGAATTTCGCCAGCTTGTGCGGGAAACAGCATTCTTGCTTGGTTATGAAGTCACCCGCGATCTGGAGCTTGAAACCGTTCACATCGAAACACCGATGGAAGAAATGGAAGCTCCCATGCTCAAGGGCAAAAAGCTCGTTCTTGCCTCGATTTTGAGAGCAGGTGAGGGGCTGCTTTTCGGCATGCTTGATCTTTTGCCGTCTGCACGCGTTTGTCATATAGGCCTTTACCGTGACCATAATACACTTGAAGCGGTCGAATATTATTTCAAAGCACCCGAAGATATTTCGGAACGATTGGTTATTGTGGTTGATCCTATGCTTGCAACCGGAAATTCCGCTGTCAAAGCCATTGAACAATTGAAAAAACATGGCGCTAAAGAAATACGGTTTGTGTGCATATTAAGTGTTGAACAGGGAATCAAACAGTTGCAAAAGGCTCATCCCGATGTCGATATTTTCACTGCATCGGTTGATCGGGCACTCAATCCCGCTTCCTACATTCTTCCCGGTTTGGGCGATGCAGGCGACCGTATGTTCGGCACAAAATAGCGCCACTTAATGAGAGAACGAGTACCACAAAAGCCCGGCCGTGTGGGGTATCACGTGCAGAACATAAAAAGAGCACAATAAATGCTTGGCTAAAGCAAAAGGAATGTTTGGTTTATGTTCTGTAATATGCGGTTTTTAGGAACGAAGCTCTTTTCTGTCTTTTCTTACAACCTGTGAGGCAGTCTATTCATTTTATGTCAAAACGATGAAACCGTTTTTGCTGTAAAAATTCGGGTTAAAGCTCACATTTTGTATGAATTTCCCGCAAGTTTGATCACACAGAAAAAGCCTTTAACGTGTATGAAAACGGTTTTTGACGCACATAGATAAAAACAAAAAGCCTTGATTGTTAGACCCCGTTGTCACGATTTGAGTGGTGATATGCCGGATCAGATTAGAATTTTCTTTTGTTTTTAAATGCTGGCATGATTGTTCAAGGATTATTGATCGGGAAAATTGTTTCCGGCAACATCATTCGAATGCAAAAGCTCTTATTGATTAAACGTTTTTACTTTTTTGGCCGGTAACCGGAAGATTGACACACAGGTCATGACGCGGTTTTACCCTTGTATCGGGTGGAATAAAAACCATATGCGATAAACGGGTACCAAAAGTTATCTACAATTTCTGGTGGTACAACGGGTCAACAATACGAATGGAGGATTAAGATATGATAATGAACAAAATTCGCATGATTGCACTTGCTGCTGCCACTGCGACTTTTGGCCTTATAGGTTTTGCGAGCTCATCATTCGCGGCAGAAAATGCACGTATCAGCTGGTCGGCTTTGACCACGAAACTGGAGCAAAGCGGCTTTAAAATTCGCGAGCTTGATGAAAAGCACGAAGGCTGGAAAGCCGAAGTAATTGACAAAACTAATCAACGCCTCAAGCTCTACATCGATCGTCAGGGCAATATAACTCGCCAAAAAGTCGATGATTGATTATCTGGCGTGAATGGCGTCCGGTTTTGTAACCGGTTTTCCCGAAACATTCGGGATACCGGTTTTTTTGACAAGATGAATAGCAACATCAATATGACTTATTTCGAAGCCTTCAGGGGGAAGAGGGAGCTTTTGTACATCCGGTTCATGACCATAAAGAGCAATGACTTTTCCGCTCTCATAGTGGAAGAAACTGCTGTTACGGCAATTGGCAATAAAGAATGATTTTTGTCCGGAAGATGCAACCGGCCTGACCAATCCTGCTTTGGTAAAATGATGCAGGGTATTATAGATTGTCGCAAGGGAAATATCCTCACCGGAAGAAGCAATATCTTCATAAAGGCGGTTTGCATCTATCAGGCATTTTTCCCTACCAAAGATATATTTTGCAACAATCAATCTTTGACGTGTGACGCGAAGCCCGCAATTTTCCAATATATCATGGATCGGGGTTGCGTTTTTTGTGCTCTTGACGACCGGACGGATGTGTCCCGTAAAATCCAACATAAACGCTCCTTGTCAGTCACTGGTTATAAGCAAATACCTAAAAATCGCTGTTTTATTATTGCAAATAGTTTGCAGTTGCAATTAACAATATGATTTGTTACGCAATATAGAAATTGCAAATCATTTGCAATAAGAAAATTAAGTGAGAGGATTTTTGAATATGAAACCTGCTTTTTTACAACAGGTCGGTCTCAAAACATTTGTATCCGCAGTTATAGTTGTTTTGATGAGTCTTTTTTCAGCTGCAAACAGTTTTTCCGCTCAGAAATTCAAGGCTGTAACAACATTTACTGTTATCGCCGATATGGCACAAAATGTTGCGGGAGATGCAGCCGAAGTCCAGTCAATAACCAAACCGGGTGCAGAAATTCATGAATATCAACCGACACCGCAGGACTTGATGCGGGCCCAAGGTGCCAATCTTATTTTGTGGAACGGGTTGAATCTGGAATTATGGTTCGAGAAATTTTTTGACAATATTCATAATGTGCCGGGGGTTGTCGTTTCAACCGGCGTTGATCCTATGAGCATCAACGAGGGGCCATATAATGGCAAACCCAATCCCCATGCATGGATGTCGCCCACATCTGCTTTGATCTATGTCGACAATATCCGCGATGCGTTTGTGAAATATGATCCGGAAAACGCTGAAACTTACAAGCAAAATGCAGAAATTTACAAAGCCAAGATCAGAGCAACGATTGATCCGATCAAGGCAGAACTTTCAGGCTTGCCGGAAGATCGCCGCTGGTTGGTTACGAGTGAAGGTGCGTTCAGCTATCTTGCCCGCGATTTTAATTTGAAAGAACTTTATCTTTGGCCGATCAATGCAGACCAGCAAGGCACACCCCAACAAGTTAAACATGTCATTGATGCCGTGAGAAAATACAACATTCCTGTGGTTTTTTCGGAAAGTACAATTTCGGATGCACCAGCCAAACAGGTTGCTCGTGAAACCGGCGCCAAATATGGCGGTGTGCTCTATGTCGATTCGCTGTCCGAGGCTGACGGCATTGTTCCCACTTATATTGATCTTCTGAAAGTAACAAGTTCCACTATTGCCAAGGGACTAGCCCAATGAAGACTGAAGGAATTTCTGCATCACATATCACAGTGACCTACCGTAATGGACATACGGCACTGCGCGATTCAAGTTTTGAAACGCCGACAGGTTCTATTACTGCATTGGTTGGAATTAACGGTTCCGGCAAGTCGACCTTATTCAAAGCTATCATGGGATTTGTGCGTCTGTCGCGCGGTTCCATTACTGTTTTTGGTATGCCGGTGCGCAATGCATTGAAGAAAAATCTTGTCGCTTATGTTCCTCAATCGGAAGATGTCGATTGGAATTTTCCGGTACTGGTTGAAGATGTTGTCATGATGGGTCGTTATGGCCACATGAATTTTCTGCGCCAGCCAAAAGATGTCGATTATGCAGCCGTGACAGATGCTTTGCAGCGGGTAAATATGCTTCCCTTTCGCAAGCGTCAGATTGGTGAGTTGTCCGGCGGGCAAAAAAAACGAGTTTTTCTGGCCCGCGCTATAGCGCAGGAAGCAAAGGTCATTTTACTTGATGAACCTTTTACCGGCGTTGACATCAAAACTGAAGACCAAATCATTGCCTTGCTTAAAGAAATGCGCAAAAGCGGTGCCGTTATGCTGGTTTCCACGCATAATCTTGGCTCGGTGCCCGAATTTTGCGATCGCACGGTTTTAATAAAGGGCACGGTTTTGGGTTATGGCCCGACGTCCGAAATTTTCACCGAAGAAAACCTCACAAAAACCTTTGGTGGTGCATTAAGACATCAGGTGGTTAGCCCTCAACAAACATTAACCGGAGTTGACGTCGTCAGCGATGATGAAGACCCGCTTGTGCTTTCTCCTTATCAGCAAAAGACGTTGCCACAATGATAGACCAGCTTCTGGAACCTTTTTCTTATGATTTTATGATAAACGCGATGTGGGTTTCCGCATTGGTTGGTTGTGTTTGCGCATTTCTTTCGGCATTTTTGATGCTTAAAGGCTGGTCGTTGATTGGCGATGCACTTTCCCATTCGATTGTGCCCGGTGTTGCCGGTGCCTATATGTTGGGCTTACCGTTTTCGTTGGGCGCTTTTTTTTCGGGAGGGCTTGCGGCCACTGCCATGCTATTTTTCAACGAGCGAACGAAATTGAAAGAAGACACCATCATAGGTCTCATTTTTTCGTCATTTTTCGCACTCGGGTTGTTTATGAAATCTTTAAAGCCGATGGCTGTGAGCATTGATACAATTGTGCTCGGCAATATTCTGGCGGTAAGCCCGACAGATATCTTCCAGCTCGCACTGATCGGCATCATTTCACTCGTTATACTCTTCATCAAATGGAAAGATATGATGGTGACTTTCTTTGACGAAAATCATGCCCGTTCAATCGGTATAAACACCAGAGGATTGAAAATCCTGTTTTTTGCCCTGCTTGCGGCTTCAACAGTTGCAGCCATGCAAACGGTAGGAGCCTTTCTGGTCATTAGTCTTGTTGTTACTCCGGGAGCGACCGCTTATTTGATAACCGACCGTTTTCAACGTTTGATTGTTCTTTCGGTTGTGATCGGCATTCTCACGAGCATTGTCGGCGTTTATTCAAGTTACCTTATTCATGCTCAAACCGGGGGCGTCATTGTATTGCTGCAAGCACTGCTATTTGCTTCGAGTTTTTTCTTTGCCCCCAAACACGGTTTTATCGCGGCACGCCTGCGCGCGAAGAAAGTTCAATCATGATGGATACGCTTCTATTTCCCTTCCAATTTCCTTTCATGATCAGGGGAATGCTGATTACGATGACCGTTGCAGTGCCGATGGCAATGCTGTCCTGCTTTCTGGTTTTGAAAGGATGGTCCCTTTTAGGGGATGCTATTTCCCACGCGGTTTTTCCGGGTGTCGTTGCGGGCTATATGATGACACCGCTCACGATGTTTGTTCTGGGACTTATACCTTTTATTAGTGCGGAAGCCATCAATCGGTCCGATGTTACCATGGCAATGATGGCCTTCGGTGCATTTCTTGCTGGCATGGTTTGTGCGGTTCTCACCGGCTTTTTGGGGGCAAACAGCCGTATCAAGCAAGACACAGTGATGGGAGTGGTGTTTTCTTCAATGTTCGGTTTGGGATTGGTTATGGCAACCAGCATTGAAAGCGAGCTTCATCTCAATCACATTCTGTTCGGCCATTTGTTAGGTGTAAATTGGCTTGATATTTACGAGACTTTCATCATCTCGTTTTTGGTGGCTATTACCCTTGGTGCAAAATGGCGCGATTTCCTGCTTTTCACGTTTGATCCCATTCAGGCTAAAGCTGTGGGTCTTAATGTCCGTTTTTTGCATTATGCCTTGCTTACAATGATTTCCCTGACAATCGTTGCAGCATTGAAAGCTGTGGGGATAATTTTGGCTATTTCTTTGCTTATCGCGCCCGGTGCCATTGCCTATCTCGTAACAAAGCGTTTTTCGTTCATGATTTCGATAGCTGTTGTAATTGCGGTTTTCAGCAGCCTTTTCGGCGTTTATGCAAGTGCGTTTCTCGGTTCCGATGCTGCGTCGACAATTGTGCTGATCATGACCCTTCTCTTTATCGTTACGTTTCTTTTTATATCAATTACAGCGCGCATTCGCTCATCGGCAGCTTGAGTATTGTCCCCGTTTAATGTTAGAAGCTTAAGCCTAATTTGTCACTGAGGCTTAAGCTCTATGAAACGTTATGTGATTAATCTTGATCGCTCCGAAGAGAGGTTAATTCATATAAAAAGCATATTTACCAAACAAGGTCTCGGTTTTACCCGGGTCAAAGCCGTTGACGGACATTCTTTGTCTGAAGAGCAATTCGACAAGCTGACGCGTATTCGCAAGTGGCCTAAAAAAATCACAAGAGCCGAAGTTGGCTGTTTTCTCAGTCATCTTGAATGCTGGCGGTTGATTGCTGAAGGCGATGAACCCTATGGAGCGGTATTCGAAGACGATATAAAACTTTCTACCCATGCTCATCAGTTTTTGAAAAATGCGGATTGGGTGCCTGAGGGGTGTGATATCGTTAAGCTGGATACTGCCCAAATCGTTTGTGTTTTAAAAAAATTCGATACTGAACTTGCTGACAATTATAAACTTGGACGGCTTGTGACCAAACATTATTGTTCTGGCGGCTACATTATATCCAAAGCTTGTGCCAGACGACTATATGATGAAGTCAAACTTGTTACTGCACCGATTGATGAAATTATGTACAATCCGGAATGCGGAGTTTTCGGGTCACTTAATATCGAACAAATTTTTCCGGCGATTGTTGTCCAGATCGGACTTACCAGCACCATTCTTTTGGAACGGAAAAATGCGAAAATTTTTAAACCCAACCGTCTATTTTTACAAAAAGTATGGCGCGAACTAAATCGTTTTAAAAAACGTTATCTGAAACCTTGGTTTTTTAAGACATTTTTCCACTATTATTGGGGCGTTGTGCCCTTTCGCTAACCGTAACCGTTTGAAAACAAATGGCTTTCTATATGCATAACAGCTATGCATAATTGTGGGTTGTTGTTCGGCGGCTGATGCAATATTTTACCTCTTGCTGGATTACTCCTCCTCCCAAATCCAGCAAGTTGAATGCAGCACCTCCTCCTCCCATAGCTGCATTCGGAATCAAAGGCTGCGCATCTCCTCCCGCGCGGCCTTTTTCTTTTCCGGTATTTTTATTTGTTTTGCCCTTGATTTTAACTGTTTTGATTCTCTATCCCGATCAACCTTATCCATTCATCAAATCATATCCGATAAAATAACCGCCAAATTACCCGATCAACCTGAAATTATTTTGTTCCGTCGAGCATTTCAAAATCAGGTGGCTTGAAAATGTTTAAGCAAAGAACCTTTCGTTTTCCGGCATTAAAACGGCTTATTCTTCCTCTCTCTATTAAGAAGGTTAATTTACTTCGGTGTTGCAACAAAGTAAAAAATACGGTTTGAAAATCACAAAATCGAGATCAATCATAACAATATTATATTGTATTGTATGCGTTTTCTCTCTATCGCAATATTACCGTATTCATGGAAATTAGTAATGAAATTATCAACGTATAATTGAATTTTTAAAGCTATCCCAAGTAAATCTCATTATTTTTCGAAAAAAATATTCATCCGAAAAATATTCCATGAATGACCTTCGTTGCTTTTTCAGCTTCGAAGTTTCTCGTTGATCTTTTCGAGACAGCTTATAAGACCAGTCTATTTTGGGCGCGTTTGAAGCAAAAAACAGGGTAAAAATTTTCAATGAAACAGTTTTTTCTATCAAAATTACGCAAACTGTATAAGGTTAATAGCCTATTAACAATCGCGGATTTAATTGAGTGACACGAATACGATTCGTGTCTGCTGATTTGACCTATTGATTAAAGAGGGGAATATGCGCGTAAAATTTGTTTTGTTAGCTGCCGGACTGCTCGCCAGCGCAACGCTTGACGGTTGTACAACAACAGGAGGCTCGTCATCAACGCTTGCGGCCTATTCTCAGGTCAATGATGGTGGTTTTGTTATACCCGCAATCAAAGCAAACGAGATCAAGCCAGAGTTTCGCCGCCAGATTGTCGGCTATCCCAGTGATGAAAAACCCGGCACAATTATCATCGATACCGGAGCCAAATATCTTTATTATATCATGCCGGATGGCAAGGCCATGCGTTATGGCATCGGCGTAGGGCGTGATGGTTTCCGCTGGACGGGTAACGCTACAATCGGGCGCAAGGCAGAATGGCCTAACTGGGTACCGCCACAGCGTATGTTGGTACGTCAACCTGAATTGAAAGAGTTTGCCGGTGGAATGAAACCGGGCTTGCAAAATCCGCTTGGTGCACGGGCACTCTATCTCTATAAAGATGGCAAAGACAGTATGTTCAGGCTGCATGGCACACCTGAATGGTGGTCAATTGGCACCAATGTTTCATCCGGCTGCATCCGTCTTATCAATCAAGATATTATAGACCTCTATAATCGCACGGAAATTGGTGCAAAGGTGATTGTAAAATAGCCCGAAGCCGGTTGTAAAATAATTGGCGTCGAATGTTATCTCTGTTTAAAGCGCGGATTCTTCCGCGCTTTTTTATTTGTTGATTTGATAGTTGTTTTTTCGAAAAATCGGAAAATAAGGCTCATTGGGAAGTTCACGAAAGAAGCTCGAATTTTCTTTGACAAAAGCGGAACGAATGAAAATTATTTTCATTGTAGAGTCGTCATTCCGGTTCTCAAGACCGGTGACAAGATTCATGTTCTGAAACCGTAAGCGGCCGAAACATTAGCGGGACGGTCGCGTCAAAATATAGATAGAAATTAAAATCAATACGGCAATTGTTATCAATGCCAACCATAAAACCGGTTGGGCAATGAGCAAGAACGAGCAAAAACCGACAGCCATTCCGCCAACAGCAAGGAATTTGATAAAAGGTGATATGACCCCTTGTTCTTCCCACTGTTTGATCGGGGGGCCGAAAACCTTGTGGTTATGAAGCCAATTATGAAAACGCGGAGATGACCTTGCGAAACACCACGACGCAACAAGCAAAAATGGCACTGTCGGCATAATAGGTAGAACGGCGCCAACAATCCCCAAAACAATCATAAGACAACCGATCACCAGATAGATAACGCGTAACGGCGTCGGTGTGTTGGATTCTTTCATCTTTCGTCCATGCTTATTAAAAACGCAGGGTTGCATAGAAAATTGACCCAAAATAGGTCAACTAATTGATAATAATGGCAAAAATGCCTTTTCACGGCCATGTGAACGACACAACCATAGGTTATATCCTCATTTCGCTTAATCCCCGAAACTCCAACCAGTTAGCAGGATATGTGTTTTTTAGCCGATAAAATAAGACTTCTACCGTTCTTGTCAGCAATCTTTGTTGTCAGTTTTATCAATCTTGGTCAAGCCAGCGTACATCATGGCAATGTCAGTCATGGTAACCAGTGCGGTGGTGCATCATGGTATGCATTGCATTCGAAAACGGCCTCTGGTGAAAAGATGAATCCTTTCGGTATGACAGCAGCGCATAAGACATTACCGCTTGGAAGCAAAATCCGCGTGACCAATAAATTCAATGGAAAATCGATTATCGTACGTATTAATGATCGCGGGCCGTTTATTGCCGGTCGTATACTCGATTTGTCCAAAGGTGCAGCCGCCGAGCTTGGCTTCGTGCAGCACGGACTTACAAATGTTTGTTATGAACGGTTAAGCTGAGATAAAAGTTAAAAAAGGGGAAGAATATTCTTCCCCATTTTTATTCAAACTTTATAGGCCCGAATTTTTGAGCGAATGTAAACCGATTGCAAAACCGATCCAGCCCCATCCCTGAAAGATCAGATCTATCGACAGGAACAATCCCAAAACCCATAGTGTATTGGCAGGCCAGCCGGTCGTAATAATAAGGCCGGCAATAGCGGTAATGATACCTGCAGCAATAATCCATCCATGACCTTTGAGTTCGCGGCTCTGAAAACCGATAACCACGCGGATAACGCCGGCAACGACGAGCAAAAATCCGAGCAGGAAAGTGAAGACAGCCGCTGCCAGAACCGGTTGAACAAGGCAGACAATGCCACCGAATGTATAAAGAATACCGGCTAACAACCAGTAGAAAAAACGGCCCCAACTTTTAACGCCGAAAGCGTGGATGATCTGCACGATACCACCCACAAGCATCATAATGCCGATATAAATAGCGACGGCTTCCGTTGCAAAAGGTAATGTGAAAGCGGCAATAATACCGACAACAAGAAGGATGATTCCAAGAACCAAAAACCAGCCCCATTTCGCCGATAGCTCGTGTGCACCTTCCAACGGATTCCAATTATTTGAACTCACGACGGTTTTCCTTTTCAAAATGACTGTTCCAGAACATTACGTTTTATGGCATTGCTTTTTCATGCCGGCAATACCATTTTCGCGCCACCTTTATCATAGAATATAAGAAAGAAGTAACATAGAAATAAAGAAGGTTAATCATTGTAGCGGTTATCAACGTCTGTGAAGACCAATGAAAGCAAAGTAACCAATGGATGTGTTTATTGAAAATTATTGGCCGCATATCCTAGCCGTATTATCATTTTTTCTGGGACTTGGGGCAGCAATCCACGCCACCATGACAAAACAGGAGGTTCGTACCGCTATAGGATGGGTTGGTGTTATTATGCTCTCGCCCATTATCGGAGCCTTAATCTATGGTATTTTCGGTATCAACCGGATGCATGACAACGTTGTCTATAAACGTCATCGTCATGCCGGTGGAAAAGGGCGTGCGCGTGCCGAAAATTATGATTGTTCGGATAGCTATATTCTGGAAAGATTTGGCCGTCTTGCCCTGCCGATGAAAAAACTCGGCGATAATGTGAGTCTCGGCCGCATGACACATGGCAATCACCTGACGGTGCTTGATAATGGCGACGAAGCTTACAGTGCGATGTTAAAGGCAATCGGTACGGCGAAGCGTTCGTTAATTCTTGAATGCTATATTTTTGACCGCGATAGTATGGGAGAACTTTTTGTTGCTGCTTTAGCGGACGCGGTGCGTCGCGGTGTCGAGGTGCGTGTCCTGATTGATGCGGTAGGTGCCCGCTATTCGATACCGTCTATCGTGCGTGATTTGCGGCGCGAGAACGTTCCTGTAGCTGTTTTTAACGGCAATATCATAATCGGTTTGCGGCTGCCTTACGCCAATTTGCGCACCCACAGAAAAATTCTTGTTGTTGACGGGAGTGTTGCTTTTACCGGAGGGATGAATATACGTGCCGGTTTTTCCCAAACATTCAGCGGTGAAAAAACCGCGGATGACACACATTTTCGAGTCGAGGGGCCTGCTGTAGCCGATATTTTTTCGGTTGCAGCCAATGACTGGGCTTTTGCGAAGGGCGAAAATCTCGATACAAAAAACTGGTCTATTCCTGCAATCAGGGACAATTCCGATGAAGGGGTGTGTATACGTGTGGTACCAACCGGTCCGGATCGGTTGATTGAAACAAACCAGCATATGTTGATCGGGGCATTCTCGCTTGCCGAACGACATATCCGCATCATGACGCCTTATCTCTTGCCTGATCGGGAGTTGATAAGTGCGCTGGTTACAGCGGCCCGTCGGGGTGTCGAAGTTGATATTGTTGTACCGGGAAATAACAATCTGAAACTTGTCGATTGTGCCATGCGCGCGCAATTTGACCAATTGTTGCATGACGGATGCCGCATATGGCGTGCAGAAGGACCATTCAACCATTCCAAACTCATGGAGATTGATGATCGCTGGAGTTATATCGGCTCGTCAAATCTCGACTCGCGCTCGTTAAGACTGAATTTCGAAATTGATATGGAAATATTCGACGAGTCGCTTGCCTGTTATCTTTCACAAAAAATCAGTCACGAACGGGAAAATGCACACGAGGTCAGAATGGAAGATCTTTTAAAACGACCGTTTCTTTCGCGTTTGATCGACAAAATGATCTGGTTGGGTTCGCCCTATCTTTGAGGCGTTTAATTGTCTTCTAATCGTCTTTGAAAAAATTGATAAGATTTTTTGCGTGCAAATACGATGTATAACCAGCTGGAGTTACCGGCTTCTTCCATCTAAACAGCAATCCGAAGTATAAATTTGAAAACTGGATTTCTTCCGTGTTTTTAAATCCTTCAGCGTTGGTCGATCACCCTTTATTTCACGCGCGACACGTCTTATCGAATCTTATCAATCAGCTTATTTCAAGCGTTTGATCGCTCCGGTTTTTGTGCGTTCTTTCAGCAATTTGGTAGCGCCTTCAAGGTCGATCTCCGCCTTGATAGGCAGATGATCGGAAGCGAGCCGTGCAAGTGGTGAGTTATGAATTTCTATGTTGGAAACAAGCTCGTGCGGATAGGCAAAAACACGGTCTAGTGCCAGAACAGGGAAACGGGAGGGAAAACTTGGCAATGTGCCGAGTCTTAAATCAAAGAACGGAGAAAGACTTTTAAGGGAGGATGTCCTGCCAAGTCGCCATTCATTCAGATCACCGATCATAATTGTCGGCATGATTTCACGTTTTTCCAGAATAGACAGAATAAGTTTTGCCTGCTGAATCCTCGAATGATGCAACAGTCCGAAATGGGCTGCAACAATGCGGATAAGCCCGAGCGGCATATCCAGCTCGACAATGAGTGCACCGCGCGGTTCAACACCGGGCAGATTGAGCTGAACGATATCTTTGACTTTGCCATTACGGATGAAAAGTGCATTGCCATGCCAACCAAGTCCTCGTGGAGACATGGTATTGATCGGAACGCGTTCCAATCCGGTTTCCGATTTCAAAAGTTCCGGATCAAGCAAGCCTACTCTTTCGCCAAAACGCTTGTCGGCTTCCTGAAATGCCATGATATCGGGATCAAGTTCCGCAACGACATGGACAATTCGTGCGGGATCGAAAACATTGTCGACACCAACACATTTATGAATATTGTAAGAGCCGACAACCATATCATAAGTGTCGCAATCGGCGTCTTTCGGACGATGTCCATGACGGTTCCGGACAGCTTGCAACAATCTTGTCTGAAGGGCTTTTTGACTTAATTGGCTTGGCCAATGGAATTTTTTATTTTTGAGGATGTCCATGATTTTTTCTGATAGCAGAATTGCCCCGCTCGAAAGCTTTAACCATAATATGAAGTGACAGCTTTAAAACTACAAGATTTGTCGCTCAAAATTGAAAACTATTACCATCTATTTTTTCTTTGGAATATGATAAAAGATTTAATTATTGCAAGAAAAATTGTCTACACCATTTAAAATGGGACAATAATATCCGTAAATGTTGGAAGATTAGCACCATGGCTGATATGAGCGACGATGAAGCAATAATAATCGAAGCTTTTTCAAAAAACGGTTCCAGGAAACATATAGGGCCTGTTGCCTTTAACCGGATTGAACTGAACGCGATTTTGCGGGTTTATGGACAGATGGTCGCTGCCGGCGAATGGCGTGATTATGCGATTGACCATCTTGATGACAGAGCCGTGTTTTCCATATTTCGCCGCACTGCCGAAATACCGCTTTACCGTGTTGAAAAAAATCCGAAATTGGCGAGCCGCCAGGGTGCTTACAGCGTCATTGCTGCAAGCGGGTTGATCTTGAAACGTGGTAAAGAACTTCGCAATGTTCTGAAAGTGTTTGATAAAAAACTATTCAAGATTGTTTGAGCCTATCCATTGGATTTGTTTCTTTTGAAGAGCAGCGGAAAGCTGTTGCATTTACCGTTTAAATTCAATCGGAAAACCGTGCACATAACCGGGTAAGTAAATTTAAAAACCTTTAAAAATGGATAAAAGAAAACCCCGTCTTTAAGAAAGGCGGGGTTTAAAAATCGTTTTATATTCGAATTTTTAGGAGTTGCGATTCTGACCGAGGAATTGCAACAAGAAAACGAACATATTGATGAAGTCGAGATAGAGTGTCAAAGCACCCATCACAACCTTGCGGCCGCGTGTTTCTTCAGCATCGCCTTCATAATACATAACCTTGATTGTCTGTGTGTCATAAGCGGTAAGACCGGCAAAAATAAGAACACCAATAATCGAGATTGCAAATTGCAGCGCATTCGAGCCAAGGAACAAATTGACAACCATGGCAAGCAGAAGGCCAATCAACCCCATGAAGAGGAAAGACCCCATGCCTGTCAGATCGCGTCTTGTTGTGTAACCATAGAGCGAAAGGGCACCGAAAGAAGCCGCAGTGATAAAGAATGTCTGCGTAATGCTTGCAGGTGTGTAGCGCAAAATGATTGACGAAAGCGACAAACCGACAAGTGCTGCATAGACAAAAAACAATGCGCGCGCCGAACTTGTGCTCAACGACTCGATTTTGAAGCTTAGAAAGAAAACTGCAATGAGCGGGGCAAACATCACAACATACGCAAACGGTGACGTATAGAAGGTAACACCGAATGATGTCAGATGGACGCCATTGGGTAACATATAAGGTGTCGGATCGCTCGTTGTTGCAAGTGAAGCAATAGCAAACGCTGCGATACCTGTTATAACAAGCCCGATTGCCATCGCGTTGTAGACGCCTAGCATATAACTGCGCAGTCCCTGGTCAATGGAAGCATCGGCCTGAGTGACTGTCGTCGGGCGAAAGTTTCTGAAATCAGCCATATAAATAATCCTTTAGCTTGTGTTCCGGACGGTGTCGGTAAATGGCTGGAAAAGCTGTTTTCCCCCACTTGAAATCCGGGCGCCGCTGGCGGAACCCCAGCATGCCTAACCGATATTATGGGCATTAATTTGATAAATTACAAGTCTTTCATTGTTTTCAACACATTACAATTCTTTAAGAAAACGCGATGGTTTTTCACTCAAAATGTGCCAGGTTCCGATAAGACCGAAACCGATTGTCAGGATAAGAGCGACAAGGACAACCATGACACCCGAGCCGAAGAAAAAATGGGTATTGGTTATCTCCATTTTATAATGGCCGATCATTGAACCGGCTATCGTTCCGGCAATAAATGCAAAAATCGCCGTTGCAAGTCCGAGAATTGTATATTCGGCAAGATAGGCCTTGAGGAGCATTTTGCGGGTTGCACCCAAGGTTTTCAAGATTACTGCATCATGAATACGCGACCGGTTGGTCGAAGAAAGTGTGCCGACGAGGACAAGAATTGCAGCAAGAATTGCGATCGCAGATGAAGCACGGATTGCAGTACCGATTTCATCAACGATTTTTCTCGCGTCAAAAAGAACCTGACGAACAGGTACGACAGTAATCGAAGGGAAACGATTTGCAATGTCACGCATCAATGCCGCTTCATTGAGGGCATGGTTATTGCCCGCTTTGAAAGTTGCAAGATAAACATGTGGTGCAGCTTGCAAGGCTTGTGGCGAAAAAATCATTACGAAATTCATATTGAATGAATCCCAATCGACATCTCGAAGACTGGTGATGCGCGCGGTTATTTCCCGCCCCGACACATTGACAGTAATAGTATCGTCAAGTTTCAAAAACAGTCCGATTGCTTCCCTTTTGGAAACAGAAACCTCGATTGCATCACTTCTGTCATTTTTCCACCATTTGCCTTCGGAAAGCACAGTGTTTTCCGGCATAGCTGCCGAATAGGTTATATTGCGGTCACCGCGCAACACCCATTCACTGTCTTCTTTTACGTGTCTGTTCTTTACCGGTTCACCGTTTATTTTTGTGATACGAGCGCGCAATGTCGGCATGATCTTGAAGCTTCCCGACGGATCTTGCTTATGCAGAAAGCTGGAAAAATCGTCTGCATCACTTTTCAGAATATCCATAAAGAAGAAATCAGGAGCCTTTTCGGGAACCGAACCAGATAGCTCGAATCTCAAATTGCTGTCGATTGTGGAAAGCGTAACAAGCAGTGTCAGACCCAGCCCGAGTGCCAGAACAACCGAAGGGGTAATGGATTGCGGCCGATAAATATTGGCTATAGCAACGCGCAAAATGGTTGAATGGACATGGGCGCATTTGCGCGCGACAAAAATAATTGTCGAGGAAACCGCTCTTAAAACCAGGAAGACAATAATGACTGCGATGATAAATATGAAAGCAAGTCTTTTGTCCGATGCGGTCGAAATCGCAAGAATTGCAGTTATGAGAAGTAATATTGCTGAAATGAGCTGCGCAGATTTATCCGACTTTTTGATTGTCGAAACGTCGAAAGGACGAAGAAGCGTCGTTACCGAAATAAAGCGGGCCCTGGATAAAGGCAGTATTGCAAAGGCAGCAACTGTCAATAATGCAAAAATGACTGCAAGGATGAGACTGGCTGGTGAAAAATGTGTGTGCTCGAAGAATGGTAAATAATGGCTGATGACAAAACTTGCCACAAAGGGAATGATTGCCGCGAAAACAAGCCCTATCACAATTCCAATGAGTGCGATGAGCATGATTTGTGAAAAATAAATTTCTTCAATGAAACGCGAACGCGCACCAAGTGCTTTGAATATGGCTATCACTTTGCGCTTTTTATCCATATAGGCGTTAACAGAATTGGCTATGCCAACGCCACCGACAATGAGCGCTGTAAGCCCGATAAGAGTAAGAAAACTGGTAAAACGTTCGATGTTTTTTTGCAAAACAGGAGCAGCATCGACGTGGGTGCGGATCGCCCAACCATTTTCCGAAAACTCTTTTTCATGGTTATTCCGAAGGTTTTGCAAGGTGCTATCCGACGGATTATCAAGTTTGATCCGATAAACAAAATTGTGCAAACTTCCGGGAACGATAAGACCCGTTTCGCGTAAAGCATCAATCGACATAAAAACCCGCGGCCCAAGCTGAAAGCCTTCCGACAAGAGGTCAGGTTCTTCCTCGACAACTGCGCGAATTGTAAAGTCGCGATCTCCAATTCTAATTTTGTCACCAATGTGAAGCTGAAGCCGGTCAAGCAAAAGTTTCTGGATTGCGACACCAAAACCACCAGAACCTTTCCCATCTTTTCCGAACAATTCGGTGTTTGTGGCTTGGGGAACGGTTTTTAACTTGCCATAAAGCGGGTATGAGCTGTCGACAGCCTTTATTTCGACCAAGGTGCCATCATTTGTATCGACTCGTCGTGCCATAGAGCGCATGAGAATATTTTCGGAAATTTTTCCCTGGGCTTTGAAAAATGCCAATTCTTGTTCATTTGCCTCGCGCTGTGTATGGCTAAAACGTATGTCTGCGGCAAGAATTACCTGCCCCTGATTTTTAATTTCATTGCTAATATTTTTTGAAACGCCATCCACCCCGCCAATGGCTGCAACCCCCAATGCAATCAGGCAAAGGAAAATATAAAATCCTTTAAGGCCGCTACGCATTTCTCTCAAACAGAAACGCCATGCCAGACAAAGTTCTTGAAATCTTTTCATGCAGGCATCACGCTTTCATTTTCGATGCGACCGTTTTTTACATGGATTTGGCGTTGACAGCGTGCTGCAAGGCCAAGGTCATGGGTAACAAGCACAGTCGTCAATCCATGTTCTTTTGCCCGTTTGAATATAAGGTCGGCAATTGTTTTACCGGTGTCGGCATCAAGATTGCCTGTCGGTTCGTCGGCAACCAATATACGGGGATTGGGGGCGAGTGCGCGAGCAATTGCAACGCGCTGTTGTTCGCCACCTGATAATGTTGCAGGATAATGATGAAGCCGCCCACCAAGCCCGACGCCTTCTAGTTCTTTTTTTGCAACACCGAAAGCATCCTTGTTTCCCGCAAGTTCAAGAGGAACCGCCGCATTTTCCCAAGCCGTCATGTTGGGGATAAGTTGGAAGGATTGGAAAACAATGCCGATATTTTGCCCGCGAAAAATCGCTGCTTCATCCTCGTTCATCTTGTCGATGCGCGTATCCGCAATGGTTATTTCACCGCTGTCGATTTTTTCAAGCCCGGCAAGCACCATAAGCAATGTCGATTTGCCGGAACCGGAGGGGCCGACTATGCCCACGGTTTCACCTTGATTTACCGTAAGTGACAATTCCTTTAAAACGTGAACGCGCGAGCTTCCCTCACCCAGAGTAAGATCGATATTTTTCAGTTTAACGAGCGAACTTGCCACAAATAACTCCTGTTCTTATGCCATAAGCTGATTTAAAATATAACTATACTTCTCGTAAAGGAATTGAGAAATAATGTTGCGATCATTCATTTGCGCATTTATCGGCCTTTCTTTTGGCTGCATTGCGAGTTTACCTCTATTTGCTGAAGAAACCGGGCAAATACAGGAACCGGCACGAGAGAATAGTGAAACAACAGTTCTTGATGATGATTTGACGCCGCCACGTCCGTTCCAGATTGTCGGCTTTGGCGATAGTCTCATGGCCGGCTATAGGCTCCCCGTCGACAAATCTTTTACCGCCGCCCTTGAAGCCGCCTTGCAGGCAAAAAATTATAATATATCAGTTATCAATGCGGGAGTTTCGGGTGATACAACGACAGGCGGCCGCGAACGTCTTGACTGGTCGGTACCCGAACAAACAGGGCTTGTCATTCTGGAACTCGGTGCCAACGACATGTTGCGCGGCATAGACCCGAAAGTTACGGAAGATAATCTTGATTTCATGTTGTCACGATTGAAAGAGCGCAAAATACCGGTCATACTTGTCGGTATGAAAAGCGCTCCCAACTATGGTAAGGAAAAAGCGCAGCAATTCGAGTCGATCTATCAACGTCTTGCCGACAAATATCATGTAGCCTTCTATCCTTTCTTTCTGGAAGGCGTAGCGGGTCATCAGGATCTGCAGTTGGACGATGGCAAACATCCCAATGAAAAAGGCGTTGCTGTCATTGTCGAAAAAATGTTGCCGATGATTGAAAAGACATTGAATGAATTGGGCGTTCATCACCAATAATGTAGCACTGGTCATTTTGCGCCAATGAACAGGCATGAGTGAACCGACATTCGTAAATTGGATCGCTAAAACCGATTGAGATAAAAGAATTACCGATAAACGTGTTTGCGAATTGTTGTTTCAAGGCTCGTGTCGATCAACAGTCACGAGCAATGAAAAAACTGCCGGATATGAATTCAAAAGGAACAAGTAAACTCTCGCGTTATGCCGATTATCAATCTTCATAAAGAACATCCCTTGGACGACGGGCGTCAATCGGAAAAAGCTCTGATGGTTCGCCACGGCGTTCAAAGACTTTTTTTGCGACTTGGTATTCCTGTTTTAAGCGAGTTGCCGCTTGCCGACGGAAGGCGGGCCGACCTTGTGGGAATTACACGCAAAGGAGAGGTGATTATTGTCGAGATCAAATCTTCTGTTGGAGATTTGAAAGCCGATCACAAATGGCCGGATTACCGGATACATTGCGACCGCCTCTATTTTGCCAGTCACAACGAAGTTCCGATGGAGCTTTTTCCTGAAGATTGCGGGTTTATTCTGGCCGATGGTTTTGACGGCTATATTATGCGGGAGGCGCCAGAACATCGCATGTCGGCAGCAACACGAAAAGCCGTTATGTTGCGATTTTCGAGGGTTGCAGCACGGAGACTTACTCGCGCCGAACTCGAAGGATTCGACCTTGCCGACGACAATGATGAGAAAGCCGGATGAATTCACGAAAAATCAGAAAGCCGGCCGTATACGCCTCATAGTAATTTTTTACATTTTTGGGCAATTCTATAGATTCTTTCGTAATTCCAGACATTCTTGGTGACAGGTTTTTGTCAAAAAGGTTGCGTGCCGGAATAAGCGACATTTATCAGGGCGGCACTGGCATCAGAGCGGCACTGGCGCAGAAGTGTCATGCGGCATTCCGGTTTTGTCACGACATTTTAATTTCAGCGCGGTGCACGCTTTGCCAGAATACGTTGTAAAGTACGCCGGTGCATGTTGAGCTTGCGGGCGGTTTCAGAAACATTACGGTCGCACATTTCGTAAACGCGTTGGATGTGTTCCCAACGTACCCGATCCGCCGACATAGGATTTTCCGGTACTGGAGCTTTTTCACCGGCGTGGCGGGTTAAAGCTCCGAATATGTCGTCGGCATCGGCAGGTTTCGAGAGATAGTCGATTGCGCCGAGTTTCACAGCATTGACAGCCGAAGCGATATTGCCATAGCCGGTCAATACGATCATATGGGTGTCAGGGCGGATTTTACGAATTTCTTCAATGACATCAAGCCCGTTACCATCCCCCAATTTCAGATCAACCACCGCATATGCTGGTGGGCTATGGCGCACGTTGGCGATGCCATCTTGCACTGATTCGGCCATAGTCACATTGAAACCACGTGTTTCCATGGCACGCGCCAAACGGTGAAGAAACGGCTTGTCGTCGTCAACCAGAAGCAAAGAAGTATCGGCCCCAATTGCATTCTGATCATGTGCAGTGTCAGTCATTCATCGTCCTTTATCGGCTAGGGGTAAAATCCACCGCTTGATTGTCAACATTAGCCTTGACTGCGACAAATTGTCAAATCGTGTTGGACTTGGTCAACCCCTTTCTACTCCATGCCAGATAGACTTCTGCACCGAACTGTTTTTTCGGACTATTTCTGAAACGCAAGACTGCTTCCGATCTTTCGAGAAGTGTTTTGGCAATAAATAATCCAAGCCCCAATCCTCCGCCTTGACTATCTGTATGACGGCTTGTGGTATAAGGTTCGCCAATACGATCGAGAATGGAAGGATCGTAGCCATGACCGTCGTCGATAATCGTGAGTGCTACATATTTTTCATTCCATTTATATTGGATGATAACCTTGCTGCGCGCAAAATCGACGGCATTTTCCAACAGATTGCCGAGGCCATAAAGTATGCCGGGGTTTCGTGGGAAAACCGGTTCTTTGCCGGTTGTTTCACCCTTTTCGAAAACAATATCGATACCGAATTCGCGAAGCGGTTCCGAAACCTCTTCTAGAAGTTCCAGAAGGCTCAAATGTGAAAGATGTTCTTCACCTTCACTGGAAAGTGTTGTCAAACGTTTGAGTATGTTCCGGCATCGCTCGGTCTGGCTTAACAGAAGGCGCAAATCGTCGCCAATGTCAGGATCATCCTTTAATCCGTTATACATTTCCTTGACGACAAGCTGGATTGTTGCAAGCGGGGTGCCAAGTTCGTGAGCCGCAGCTGCTGCAAGGCCATCCAGTTCGGATAAATGTTTTTCGTGCTGCATAATAAGTTCGGTAGCACTTAATGCGTCGGCGAGGCTTCGGGTTTCCTCCGCAACCCTATAGCCATAGGTTGTCGTAAATATGAGCGAGGATACAATTGCCGTCCAGATGCCGTCAACAAGAAGCCTTGGCATTTCAATAGTATGACCGGAATACCAAGGCAAAGGTTCGGAATAGGTGGAGAGGAAACTTGCCAGAATGATGACCAGCAAATTGAGAAAGATGATGTGTTTTCTTGGCAGTGAAGTTGCAGATATGACCGCCGGAGCAATCAGTAAAACCGAGAAAGGATTTTGCAGGCCGCCTGTCAGATAAAGCAAAGCGGCATACTGTAAAATATCGATACCCAGAATGGCAGTAGCGACATTCGAAGATAAGCGGTCATTGATCGAATAAAAGAATGTCAGAAAAATATTGAGCCAGATGGATGCAGCAATCAATATTGCGCACGGGACAATCGGGAACTTGAAGCCCAGATAGACCGAAACAAAAGCAATTGTTATCGTCTGGCTGAAAATAGCAAGCCAGCGTATGCGGATGAGCGTTGTCGAACGCAAGCGGCGCGAATAGGTGGATGTGCGTTGAAAAAATTCCTTTTCCATCAATTTTGCCTTTGCCAATTTTGCCTTTGCGAAGTGAGCTCGTCTATTTATTCGGAAAATCGGTTAAACGAAACAATGTCGTTTCATAATGTTTAAAGCTGATATTCGGCTTCATTTCAACTGCCGCGCGGCTTTGTGCGCCGCGTCGGGAGTGCGGAGAGCGGGTCTTCCGGCCACGGGTGTTTCGGGTAGCGCCCGCGCATTTCAGCTCTCACATCAGCCCATGAACCGCGCCAGAAGCCCGGCAGATCACGCGTGATCTGGATTGGCCGGTGGGAAGGGGAAAGAAGTTCGAGAACAAGTGGTATATGTCCATCGGCAATGGAAGGATGTTGACTGAGCCCGAATAATTCCTGAACGCGGACAGAAATGAGTGGTGCTTCCCCTTCATAATTGATCGGAATGCGAGACCCCGTCGGGACGGTAAAATGTGTGGGGGCTTTTTTGTCTATTTCGTTTTGAAGCTGATAAGGTACAAGCGATAGAAGACCATTATAAATCATTTTCCCGCTTATTGTATCAATCCGCGCTTCTCCGTGAAGAAAGGGCAATAGCCAGTCGTCGAGTTTTTTTAAAAGTTCTTCGTCCGACATATCAGGCCATGGTTCGCCCAAACCACGGTGTAACCATTGAAGACGGCGTCTTAACGCGATGGTTTCTTTGGTCCATGGGAGCATATCGAGGCCGTAACGCCTTATAGCCTCGATAACGGCATGATCGGCTTCCTCACCAGAGGGGAGAGGTAGCGGTTTTTCGCTTAAATTGATTGCTCCAAGTTTTTGAATTTCTCGTGCACGGAAAGAACGCGATTGCACATCGAAAGAAAGGTCTGTGTGGCCTTCTATTTTATCGGCTAGTACGTTGCGGATTGTTTCTTCGTCGATTTTTGCAGCGGCAAGAACACGCGCTTCTTCGGCTTTTCCTATCATATCGGCAACCACGAGATAATCCGCTTTGAAAAGGGGTGAAAATTCATCAACTGCAACGCCTCTTCCATTGGCAAGCAAAAAACGTCCCTTGTTGCCCCTTGCTTTTGCAACGCGGTCAGGCCAGGCAAAAAGTAGGAGCCGCCCTGCTTGATCGACAGAAAGTGCGGCCGAATTTTCAAACCCGATTTTGCTGTCAGGCCGACTATCGAGCCATTGTCCTTTGACAAGACGTTGAACGAGCAAGCGCGCTGTTTTTGCCCGGTCGGATTGATCAGTGCGGAATTTTTCAATTCTGTGCCCGATATCATCGTCGTTTCCACCAAGTCCCCGTTCCGTCAATATCACGGCAATCTCGCTCGCCAAGCGGGTCTCTTCTATGGTCCTTGTTTTGATAAGCATGGCAGATAGACGCACCGGCAAAGCAGTTTTACGCATCTTCTCGCCAATTGGTGTGATACGGCCAGTTTCATCAATTGCATCAAGTTTTTTTAAAAGTTCGCGCGCTTCAACAATTTGAGGTTTTGGCGGCGGGTCAAGAAAGACAAGCTTTGATAAATCGGTAATTCCGAAGGCAGCACTATCAAGCACAAGGTTGGAAAGATCGGCTGAAAATATTTCAGGGGTCTGGAAATCCTGAAGGGATGAGGTTTGTCCTTCGTGCCAAAGGCGCACCGCAATGCCACGCGCTGTTCTTCCGGCACGACCGGAGCGCTGGTCAACCGAAGCGCGCGAAGCTCTCACTGTTTCAAGTCTTGTGACACCCGTTGAAGGTTCAAAAACCGGCACACGGGAAAGTCCGCTATCAATAACAACGCCGATACCATCAATTGTGAGAGACGTTTCGGCAATAGAGGTTGCAAGAACCACTTTACGACGCCCCTGATCAGCGGGTTTGATTGCTATATCCTGTTCTTTAATGTCCATTGCCCCGTAAAGAGGCGCAATAATGGTATTTTTATCTACCTTGTCGGCAAGCAATTGCGCCGTTTTTTTTATTTCCCTTTGTCCGGGAAGAAAGGCGAGAATACTTGCAGGCTGTGATGACAGCCAATGACGGATGGCTTTTGCCATAGCTTCTTCGATAGTATCGGTTACCTTTCGTGGTTGATAGACAATATCAACGGGAAAGCTTCGTCCTTTTGATTCAATCAGAGGTGCTCCCTGAAGGACTTTTTCAATTCTTGCTCGATCAAGTGTTGCCGACATGACAAGAATTTTTAAATCAGGGCGCAATCCCTCCATTATATCAAGCGTCAATGCCAAACCGAAATCGCCATCAAGGCTACGTTCATGAAATTCGTCAAACAAAACGGCTGCTACCGACGATAATTCGGGATCGTCGAGAACCATGCGTGAATATACGCCCTCGGTTACCACAAGAATGCGCGTGTTTTTGGAGATTTTTTTATCAAAGCGCATGAGATAGCCGACAGTTTCACCGACTTTTTCACCAAGACTAGATGCCATTTGTCGTGCAGCAGCGCGCGCTGCCAGGCGCCTTGGCTCAAGCAGTATGATTTTTTTATTTTTGCACCAATCCTGTTTTAACAGATGAAGGGGCACAAGTGTGGTTTTGCCAGCACCCGGCGGGGCAACGAGAATAGCTTTTCCCGTTAAGCCGAGAGCTTTGTCGAGCTCGGGAAGTGCTTCGGTTACCGGAAGGGTTGGTTGACTTTGATTCATATAAACTTTGATAATATTGGAAGCTTGGTCATGAAGATAAATGAGAAAATAGACTTTTGCTCTTGATATGCCAGTAAATAAAGCATTTGACGCGAAATAATATTCATTGAGGGAAAATAGATGACGATAAAACGTATTGATGCGAATAAGCGGATGAGCGAAGCCGTGATCTATAATGGTATGGTTTTTCTTTCAGGACAGGTCGGAAGTCCCGGGAAAACTACCAAAGAACAAACAGTCGAGGCGCTCTCGGCAATTGATCACTTGTTAGCAAAGGCCGGAACCAACAAATCCCGATTGTTATCGGCAACAATCTGGCTTGCCGATATGGTGGATTTCGACATTATGAACGAGGTTTGGGAAGCATGGTTGGAAGAAAGCGCGGCTCCTGCTCGTGCAACATGTGAAGCGCAACTTGCTTCTCCTCTCTATCGGGTAGAAATAATCGTAACGGCCGCATTGTAAAACTTTTATTCTTTGGCTTCTTGTCAAAGCTTGAATTGTTTTTGTTGCACGAAAGCGGATGCGCGGAGTACAAAAGTCAACGCTTGTTTCCGACGCCGGTTGATGAAAGAACCATAGCATTTTCGCTTTGCTTTTTATCCGCAATGGCCTGTTTTGCTGGTTCGACGCAATGATATACTTCTTTTGGAATGCCCATGATAACGACGCTTTTGCAAAGCTTGAAAGAACGCCGTTGGAAACAAGCTTTTCAAGCTTTGACAAAACAATAAAAAATAACGGCATATGTGATTAAACTGTGCTTAAATATTTTATTGAAAAACAATTATGCCGATCGTTTTGTTGGGAGAAGAGGTTTTGCATTGAGACGAATGCAATGTGAAGAGGGGGATGTTTAAGAATTTATATTTGTCCGGTTAGTTCATACTCTGGATAAATCATAAAAGGACAATTTTTAATCGCCTTTCGGGCTTTTTCTAAAAATACGGTCGATTTCAATATAAAGTCCTTCAAACAAGCCGGACACACCGTCTATCCACGGGAAAAACGCTTAAAAAACTTGGTAAATCGGGGGCCATGGCGTATAAATAAAAGGCTTGCCCGCCTTGATTCGTAAGGCGGTTTAACACAATGTTTTCAAAGCAGAAATGGACTGACTTATGAGTGATCAAACAACACAGCATCAAGAAGGCGAATATGATGCCGGATCCATTAAGGTACTTAAAGGCCTTGATGCCGTGCGCAAGCGTCCGGGGATGTATATTGGCGATACCGATGATGGCTCGGGTTTGCACCATATGGTCTATGAAGTTGTCGATAACGCTATTGACGAGGCGTTGGCCGGCTATGCAACTCTCATTACAGTGACGCTTAATGCCGATGGCTCTTGCACGGTTACTGATAACGGGCGTGGAATTCCGACAGAAATTCACCCGACAGAGGGTGTCTCGGCTGCTGAAGTCATTATGACACAGCTTCACGCGGGCGGTAAATTTGACCAGAATTCCTATAAAGTTTCTGGCGGTCTTCACGGTGTTGGTGTCTCGGTTGTCAACGCATTGTCCGTTTGGCTGAAATTGCGTATCAAACGCAAGGGCAAAATTCATGAAATGAGTTTCACCCATGGCGAGCCGGATGCTCCGCTGAAAGTTGTTGGCGAATGTGGCGATGAAACCGGTACCGAAGTTACATTTCTTCCCAGTACCGAAACATTCACGATGGTCGAGTTCGATTTCGATACGTTGGAACGGCGCCTTCGCGAGCTCGCTTTTTTGAATTCGGGTGTCCGTATTCGTTTGACAGATCGCAGACACGCCGATGTTCGTGAAGAAACATTGCATTATGAAGGCGGGCTTGTCGAATTTGTCAAATATATTGACCAGTCCAAAAAGCCGCTTATTCCCGAACCTATCTACATTAACGGCCAGAAAGACGGTATGACTGTCGAAGTGGCCATGTGGTGGAATGATTCCTATCATGAAAAGGTTTTGTGCTTTACCAATAACATTCCCCAACGCGATGGCGGTACACATTTGGCCGGTTTCCGTGGTGCATTGACGCGTCAGGTCAATGGTTATGCAGAAACATCCGGCATTGCCAAAAAAGAAAAAGTTACTCTGACAGGAGATGATTGTCGTGAAGGTTTGACAGCAATTTTGTCGGTAAAAGTACCGGATCCCAAATTTTCATCTCAAACCAAAGATAAACTTGTTTCGTCCGAAGTACGGCCGGTGGTTGAAAACCTTGTCAATGAAGGGCTTTCCAACTGGCTTGAAGAACATCCGGCCGAGGCAAAAATTCTGATCGGTAAGGTTGTAGAAGCCGCCGCAGCCCGTGAAGCCGCGCGTAAGGCTCGTGAATTGACCCGTCGTAAAGGTGCTCTGGATATATCATCACTTCCAGGTAAACTTGCCGATTGTCAGGAACGCGATCCGGAAAAATCGGAAATTTTCATCGTCGAGGGTGATTCCGCCGGTGGCTCCGCAAAAAGTGGCCGTGCCCGTCAAAATCAGGCTATTTTGCCTTTGCGTGGCAAGATTTTGAATGTTGAACGCGCCCGTTTCGACCGTATGCTGTCGTCGGATATGATTGGTACTCTGATTACCGCACTTGGTACATCAATCGGCAAGGACGAATTCAATCCTGATAAATTGCGTTACCACAAAATCATTATCATGACCGATGCCGATGTTGATGGAGCCCATATTCGCACATTGTTGTTAACGTTCTTTTTCCGTCAAATGCCGGAATTGATCGAACGGGGCTATGTCTATATTGCCCAGCCACCGCTTTACAAAGTAACGCGTGGCAAATCTTCCCAATATATCAAGAATGAAACAGCTTTCGAAGAATCGCTGATTGATGCGGGCCTTGAAGGCAGCGTACTGGAACTTGCCAATGGCGAAATGCGCGCCGGTGCCGATTTGCACCAATTGGTAGAAGATGCGCGTATGATAAGATCCATGCTTCATGGCTTGCATACAAGATATAACCGGACTGTTGTCGAACAGGCAGCAATTGCCGGTGCACTCAATCCGGAAGCTCTTTCGACGAAGGAAAAAACTCAGGAAACAGCCGATCGCGTGGCAGCTCGCCTTGATATGATTGCCGAAGATATGGAACGTGGCTGGAAAGGGCATGTGAATGACGATGGTGGGCTACGTTTCGAGCGGGTTTTACGCGGCGTCAAAGATGTTGTCGTCCTTGATATGGGATTGATTGCTTCGACAGATGCAAAACGGATCGACAATATGTCCCATCATCTTGACGAAATTTACGGAAAACTTCCGGTTTTGCGGCGTAAAGATACGACAGAAACAATTTCCGGTCCGATATCTCTTCTCAATACCATTTTTGCAAATGGCAAGAAGGGACTTACAATGCAACGCTATAAAGGATTGGGCGAAATGAACGCCGAACAGCTTTGGGAAACCACACTTGATCCCAATGCACGTTCGCTTTTGCAAGTTAAAATCGGCGATGCACAGGATGCTGATGGAGTTTTTGCAAAATTGATGGGTGATGAAGTGGAGCCCCGCCGCGAATTCATACAGGAAAACGCTCTTAATGTCTCGAACCTTGATGTTTGATCGCCGTGAAACAGGCGGGAAATGTTTGGCACGCCGGTAATAAACGGCATTTGGCCGAAGTTTCCGGTACTAAAACGGAAATATTTAAAATCGGGATAAATCGCGTTCTTTTCCAAGGAACTGTTTTCAAAAGCCGGCCTTTTCATGGCCGGTTTTTTATTGCCTTAAAACGCGAAAAGTCATGCGTTGGAGAAGGGGCTTTTAAAATGGGAAAATTGTTCTCACTCATCGGGCTTAAAAATGATGTGGCAGTCAGTCGATAATTTTTGAATGAGATTTTTCAACCGCCTACCGAGTGCAATTTATAAAATTGCGACGTACGACTTGGATTTAAAAAATTGGAAGTCATTTTTTATGGTGTTCGCACCACTGACTATGAAGCAATCGCGTTTTTAACAATTGATTTCATAGATACGAAAATTTGTCCTCCATACGAATGAGCTTTCTAAAGTCTATCGTTCCGGATCAATGAAATAACCGATGTCGCTGACTGAATGAGGGGAACAAACATTTCAATCATTTTGATGGGAATGTCCCGTTTGGTTTCAGCTTTGCCGGAATTTTTAATCTATTCAAAGTGCGAAGTAGAAAGAACTAGGTTCGCAAATTAACGCCTGTTCGCCATCGTTTTCCCAAATGTGATTTTTTGGCAATAGGCAATAGCACGACAAAAGACAAAATGCGTGACAGTCGCAATATGACGGAACATGCCAGCAGGCGGGGGACAGTGGGCAGGAGGCTAAAGGAAGGGGAGAGTGCTCAAAGCTTTCCTACATTAATGATAAAATGCCACCGCTAAATCATTCTTGGCAATTGAGCAGAAAGCCTCGACACCTCCGCTTAAAATGCGTAAGGGATGTTTGACAATTTGGAAAGCCTGAAAGTGAAAAGAAAAAGGCTCGAGAAAATCAATTGGTTATTAATGAAATCTTAGCCGGGGAAAACGTTTTTTCATCAAAAGTTGGTTCAGGCTTTTTGCTTCCGCGCTCCTTGTAAGCTCTATGTCAAACGGAAAACAAAGTTACAACTGACAAAAAACAAAAATCGGATGTCATGTCAGCACTCCCTCTGTGACGTTCCCTTTTCCCCTTCGTCGTCGCTTACATGGGTGCACAAAAAATTCCCGCCACTTGAAAGTGACGGGAGTGATAAAATTCGCATTATGGAAAATTGTCCGAATAAAGTTTTTTAAACCCTTACCGGCTTCGATACACGTTCTTCGTTGCCGAAGAACTGCAGGTAACGGCGAATTTCATTCGGCTCGCCGATTGCTTTTTCAGGATTATCCGAAAGCTTGACTGCCGGCCTGCCATTGGCATGGGTAACTTTGCAAACAAGCGAAATCGCATCCAGTTCTTTGATGTCATTCGGAGCACAACCGACAAAATCATTGGTCAGATTGGTTCCCCAGCCAAAGCTCATGCGAACGCGACCCTGAAAATGCTTGTAAGTTTCTTCAATCGTATCGACATCCAATGCGTCAGAAAAAACAATGAGTTTTTCGCGCGGATCTTTGCCGTGGTCTTTCCACCATTTGATGATCCGTTCGCCGCCTTCAATCGGCGGGGCACTATCCGGACGAAAGCCGGTCCAGTCGGCAACCCATTGGGGCGCATTGCGCAAGAACGCAGCCGTACCGAAAGCATCAGGCAGTGCAATCAAAAGATTGCCGCCATAATAACGGTTCCAGTCCTGCATGACACGATAAGGAGCCGTGAGCAATTCCTCGTCATTATTGGCAAGGGCTGCAACAACCATTGGCAATTCATGGGCATTGGTGCCGATAGCTTCGAGATCGTTGTTCATAGCGAGAAGCACATTGGAAGTGCCGGTAAACGAGTTACCGATACCTTCTTTCAACGCTTCTACGCACCATTGCTGCCACAAAAATGAATGGCGCCTGCGTGTACCAAAATCGGAGATACGGATATCGGGATATTTTTTGAGCCGCTCGACTTTGCTCCACATTTTGGCTTTTGCTCGTGCATAGAGAATGTCGAGTGCAAATCGTCCAAGATTGCGCATAGCCGCACGCGAACGCAATTCATTGATGATCGAGAGTGCGGGTATTTCCCACATTGTAGTATGGGTCCATGGCCCCTCGAAATTCAAAATATATTGCCCGTCTTTACGTGTCAGCTCGTAATCGGGCAATTGGAAGCCTTGAAGCCAATGTAGAAAATCGGGGGTAAAAATCTGCTTGCGACCATAAAATGTGTTACCCGCAAGCCAGATCATTTCCTTTTTGGTGAATTTCAAAGTACGGGCATGGTCGAGTTGTGCCCGCAATTCCGCTTCATCGATTTCATCGGCAAGCCGGACCGTCTTGGTACGGTTGATCAACGAAAAAGTGACATCGACGTCGGAATAAAGTCCCCAAATCATCTGCAACATCAGGAACTTGTAGAAATCGGTATCAAGAAGCGATCTTATAATCGGATCAAGCTTCCATGTGTGATTATATACACGTTCAGCAATATCAGTTCGCGCCATAGCACTTTCAATCTGTTTATTGTCTCTACCCTATGGGAAGAACGTTACATTGATAAAAGAACAAAGGAAAGTAAAGCCTTCGCGAGGAACTTCAAGGAGTTTTTAAACTCCTTGAAGTCATTTAGTTATCGTCAGATTGATTTCATGATGTCCTGTTTTTTTCAATCCGATGCCGTTTTCAGGCTTTTCAACTTTCTTGTCATCAACTGTCAAGCCAAGATTTTTACCGCGGGTAACCTTGATCACATAAGTTGAATTATCGAATTTGACGGTCGCTTCATAACCCGGCCAGTCTTTTGGAAGACAAGGCGTGATATAAAGCTTGGAGCCCTTACGATTGATGCCCAGAATAGATTCTGTAGCAGCACGATAGAACCAACCGGCCGAACCCGTATACCATGTCCAGCCACCCTGGCCACGCCGCGGCTCGACCGAATATATATCGGCAGAAATCACGTAAGGTTCGACGCGATAGACATGCGGATTTTTCCCGTGTGAAATCGGGTTGATCATTGAAAAGACCTGATAAGCCTTGTCGTTATCGTCGAGTTTGGCAAGTGCCAGAATGCTCCAGATTGCACCATGGGTATATTGACCACCATTTTCACGAATGCCAGCCGGATAACCCTTGATATAACCCGGTTCAAGTTCGGTTTTGTCAAAGGGTGGCCAGAACAGACGGATGAGTTCACCCTTTTCGTCAAGCAAGTGCTCAAGCATGGATTGCATGGCCTTTATTTGATGTTCTTTCGTTCCCATGCCCGAAATAACACTCCACGACTGGGCAATCGTATCAATTTGGCATTCGTCATTGGTGTGTGAACCCAAAGGTTCGCCATTATCGAAATAACCCCGACGGTACCATTCTCCGTCCCATCCGCTGGCCTCAAGCGCTTTGGTGAGCTTCTCCAGATGATGTGTCCATTTTTTGACGCGTTTTTCATCCTTGCGTTCTTCGGCAATGGGAATGAAAGCCTTGAGAGCTGTTCCGAGGAACCAGCCGAGCCAGATACTTTCACCTTTGCCGCCGATACCGACGAGGTTCATTCCGTCGTTCCAGTCGCCTCCGAGCATTAACGGTAAACCGTGTTTGCCTGTCCGTTTGACCGCAAGATCAAGGGCAAGCGCGCAATGCTCGTAAAGTGTTGCGGTTTTTGGCGACATGGCCGGCTGGAAGTAGCTGTCGTGTTGGCCTTCCTTGAGTTTGTCGCCTTCAATAAAGGCAATATCTGTATCGAGGAATTCATGATCGCCTGTGGTATTGACATAAAGAGCAGCACCATAGCCGAGCCAGGCCACGTCATCGGAAATCATCGTTCTAACGCCTGCACCGCTGTCGGGGAGCCACCAGTGTTGTACATCACCTTCAGGAAACTGCCGCGATGCGGCATTGATGACCTGTTCACGGGCAAGTTCCGGCTTGAGCAGCAAGAGTGACAATGTATCCTGCAACTGGTCACGGAAACCGAAGGCTCCACTTGCCTGATAGAATGCAGCCCTTGCCATGATACGGCAGGCATAGGTTTGATAGGGGAGCCAGCTGTTCACCATCAGATCGAATGAACGGTCTTTCGTCTTGACCTGTAGGCCGGAAACAAAATCGGTCCATTCTTTCTTCTCTTTTTCAAGAATAGAGGTAAATGTTTCTTTACGGACGCTATCAAGGAGCTTTTCGGCTCCTACCCGATTTTTAGCATTGCCGAGATAGAAGATAATCTCTTTCTTTTCACCGGCTTTAAGCTCGATATCGAAAGCAAGGGCAGAACATGGATCACGTCCGGCCTCGACCGTATTGGAAAGCGGTTCTCCTTGCCGGATTGCTTGCGGATGTTTGACCGTTCCGATTGCACCGATAAATTCTGTTCGGTCGGCTGTGAAGCTTGAAGGGGCATTCGACGCTGCAATGAAGCTGACTTCTTCGGATTTTTCCGTATGATATGGGTTGCGAACAAAAAGCGCACCGCGTTTTTTGTCGTAGTCGGGTATGATAAAGGGAGCATTTTTAGCTCTGACTGTGCCCAATACCCATTCGACATAATCATAGAGTCTCAGGCTCCTCGGGGTCTTGTCTTCGTTTTTGATGACAAGCCGCGATAGTCTTATCGGACGTTTATTATCGACTGTGTGCGTCAATTCAAGGCTTATAGCACCATGTTTAGATGTGAATGTCGAATAGCCAAGGCCGTGGCGTGCTTCATAGAGCGCGCTGTCATCGCATTCAACGACCGAAACCGGAGAGAAACGCTTTAACGAACGGCGGTCTACAATGTAGAGAGCTTCGCCCGGACGGTTGACAACAGGGTCATTGGCCCAAGGCGTCAATTGATAATCGCGACTGTTTCCCGCCCAGGTAAAGCTTGAACCTTCCGCAGAAACATGAAAACCGAAATGTTCGTTGGAAATGACGTTGATCCATGGATTTGGCGTCGCGTTTCGCCCTGAAAGGCGGATAACATAGCTGTTATCTTTGTCAAAGCCACCATAACCATTCCAGTAGGCAAGGTCTTTCCCATCGGGGAGCGGGCAGGATTTATGCTGGTCGCCGATAATGCCGATAGAAGTAAATTGCCCTTGTTCGAGCGGCATAACAACTTCTTCCTGTTTGCCGTTTTTACGCTGGGTGACTTTGCCATTTGTGTGTGACTTGCTTGTCAATTGGGCCGTGTCGGCTTTGTTACGGTTGGAGAGGTCGGAATCGATATTTTCCATCCGCTGCATCTGTTCGGCAAGCGAACCGTTCTGTGCCTGCAATACGATGCGGGCACTGGCAAGCAGGGTTTTGAAACTCTGTTCGTTCATCTGGTCACGACGGACAGTGAAAATGTGCTGGCGCCCGTCGGCTTCGGCCGTACGGTTACGATAGCCTTCGCAGATCCATTCGATCGCTCGCTGGGTATCCTGAGCGTAAGAAAATGCCCGTTCGTTCAGAATGACGATATCGACAGTCAGCCCCCGCATCCGCCAATATTCATGCGCTTTCAATAGTCCACGCAAGACTTCGATATCCGCTTCATTATCAAGTCTGAGAAGGAAGATCGGAAAGTCGCCGGATATCGACATTGGCCACAAATCCGATTGTTTCCCGAGATTTTCAGCCAGTGCTTCCGACGGCAAGCGCCAAGTGCGATCCGGATAAATGAGCGATGTCGCATATTTCTGGTAAACGACCGATTCTTTCGGTTTGATGCCGAGCTGGTAAAGGGAGACCTGTGAACGTGTCCAGGCAAGCGAAAACTCGCGCTGGAATACATTCGGCTGACGGTAATATTCGACTTGCGAGGCAAGTTTTTCTTTTGAATTTGCTGCAAATGTCCAGAAGATAAGTGCGGCTTTTTTGTGTGCCGGAACACGCACACGACATCTTATTGCTGCGATAGGATCAAGCACACATCCCTGACTTCCGGTCAATGTTGCACCACGGTCAAAGGCTGCAGGGCGGCGGATAGAGCGTCCGCGACCAATAAAGACGCGACGATCGGTCTCGGCTTCCGCATCACGGACAGCACCCGAAGTATCGGTGACAAAATGGGCAACATGGATTTCCGGATCATTCGGATCGCGTTTACGGCGGCGCGCATAAATTGTGCCACCATGATCGGCAATTTCTGTCTCTACAAACATACGTGAAAAAACGGTATGTGCCGAATCCGTTTCGGGAGTTGTCAGTACCAGTTCACCATAGGACGTGATTTCAAGGATACGATCTTTCGCGGTGGTATTGACAAGTTCGATACGCCGTCCTTCTCCGTCGCCTTCCGATGCAACGATACATTCGACGGTCGATTTTATACCATCGACTGTTTTTGTGTATTCGGCCTTTTCATCGGTGAAAACGGTTGAGGCTTCTTCATCGGCAACGCGTGTCGGCTCACCGGTTGCAGACCACCAGCGGGCGGAGGCAGGATCACGCAAAAAGATGAAAGTGCCTTGCTGGTCTTCAGCTGCATCAGGCATGAAACGGGTGACAGCAATATTGTTCCAGCGACTATAGCCGGAACCTTTGCCAGTCAACATGACCGAATAATTCCCGTTGGATAAAAGCAGGGTCGAGCGTGGTTTGGTAAGCGGGGCTTTGATGACACGCACCGGCGCATCTTCAAAACCTCCGGCATCACTACGCATCGGATTGGCCGTTTTTGCATGCACCATGGGAATTTCGCGGGGCGCTTTTTCCTGCAACAGCAATTGTGCCGCTTCAATCACCGGATCGCTATGGAAACGGTCTCTCATGCGGCCATCGAAAATGACATTGTCAATTGCCAGAATGGACATGCCATGGTGGTGGGCATAGTAATTTTTGACCACCGCACATTTTTCACCTTCCCGCAGGCGTGCCGGGGTGAAATCAACCGAATCGTGGTAACCATATTCGCCAAGCGCGCCAAGTTTGCGCAAGCGTGCGAGATTGGCAACCGCTTCTGTCGGCATATATTGGGCGGCAAGAATGCTTGCATAAGGGGCGATAACCGCATTGCGCGAAAGCCCACGTTGTAGTCCGAGACTGGGAACACCAAAGTTGGAATATTGGTAATTCATCTGTTGGTCGCGCGCATTAAACGCTGCTTCCGATATGCCCCATGGCAATCCACGTTCATTGGCATATTGAATTTGTCTACGAACAACAAGCCGGTTTGTCTGGTCAAGAAGTGACCCCAAAGGCTCGCGCATAACAAGTGGTGGCATCAGATATTCGAACATCGAACCGGACCAGGAAAGCAAAGCCCCCTTCCAGCCGACCGGTACCAGCATACGACCAAGACGGAACCAATGCTCGACCTTGACATCACCTTTGGCAATGGCAAACAGGCTCGAAAGGCGAGCTTCCGAAGCAAGCAGGTCATAACAGCTTTCATCAAGCTCGTTTTCCTGAACACGGTAACCAATAGACATCAGACGGCGTTCCGGACGTTCAAGGAAATCGAACTTCATATCAAAAGCAAACTGACGTGCTCTTGCTGAAAGATCACTCAAACTCTTGCGTAAAGCTTCTGTATCATGATCGGCTGTTGCGTCATGTGTGTGGGCTTCGCATGTCTCGATCAGGCATTCGGCCCATGAAACGGCATGACGCGATTCATCGCTGCCGATTTCACCATCAAGCTCGCTTGTGAGACGCCCTATGTCATTTGCAGCAGTTGTAAGATTTGCAGTGCGGAATGTTGCCGTTTCCGGTTCATCCATAATCGAGCGGACAGCCCTGCGGAAATTGGCAATGCGTTCTTCAATTCTTCTGCGAAGCGGGCGCAGGATGCGACGGTCATCAGGGATGAGGTTCAGCGTTTCCTGCAAAATGTCGTTAACGTCGAGAAGGCCGGCAAGATCGCCTTGTAAGAATACTGATGGTGCTTCTGACCATTCTTTTAAAGCCGCAGCCAATGTTACAAGATGACCGGCAAGATTGCCCGAGTCGACAGTCGAAACATAACTCGGTACCAGAGGCCGCAAAGTGTCGGTTTCATACCAGTTGAAGAAATGTCCGCGGAACCTTTCCATCTTATCCATTGTATCGAGTGTGCGTTCGATACGCTGGATGGCGTCATCAAAACTGACCCAGCCGAAATCACGTGCGGCAACCGTTGAGAGCAAATAGACGCCGATATTGGTTGGCGAGGTTCTGCGAGCCAGAACCGGTACCGGATCTTCCTGAAAATTGTCGGGGGGAAGAAAATGGTTATCGGCATTGGCGAAAGTTTCGTAGTAATGCCAGGTACGGCGGGCAATGCGGCGCAATTCATTTTTGTCGGACGGGCGAATTTCAAGAGAATCCTGAAAAACAGCCGAGCGGCTTACAATCCACGCGATAAGCGGTGAAAAAAACCACGCAAGTCCGAAGGGTAGAGCCACAAAAACTGCCGAATTATGAAGTGCTGCCGGCAGTGCAATCGAAACCACTCCGATCAATGCAGCAGGCCACATGGTTGTGACGTAATAGGAAAGCGTGTTTGGCGAAGAGCGTGTTGCTGCCGAGGTTTTCCATTCAAGTAGATGCTGATGCGATACAAACATGCGATAGAGTGTACGGATAATCGCATCAACCATATAGAATGCCGAATAGGCAAGGAATGTTGTACGCAGTGCAACATCTGCCGTGCTTGTGGCAATATTTGTCAACACAGATTGGAAGTGGCCGCGCAAGGAATTATCCATGCTCGTCGGCATAATGTTGCGCAAAACACCAAGTGTGGGTGCGGTAAACATACCAAGGAGCAGAAATAATTGCCAGAAAACCGCTGTATGAAGGGGCAAAACACACCAGCCTGCCAATGAAGCGATAATCCACATAAGCGGTGTGAGCGAACGCCGCAGATTATCCTGCATTTTCCAGCGTGTGATGAGGTTGATATTGTGACGGGTGAAGAGATAAGGCAATAATTGCCAATCACCACGGATCCAGCGATGATGGCGCGCAACATCGACATTATAGGCTGTCGGATAATCTTCAACCACTTCGACATCACTGACAAAGCCAACACGCGCATAACCGCCTTCAAGAAGATCATGGCTCAAGACGCTGTTTTCCCGTACCTTATCAGCAAGTGCTATTTCGAATGCGTCAATGTCATAAAGACCTTTGCCGGTATAGGTGCCTTCACCCAAAAGATCCTGATAGGTATCGGAAACGGCAAAAACATAAGGGTCTATGCCGCGATTGACGGAAAAGACACGTTGCAGGAATGACGCATCGTCACCGGTGGTGAGCGATGGTGTCACGCGAGGTTGAAGAATGCCATAGCCACTTTTAACCGTATGTGTTTTCGGGTCAATGACCGGACGGTTTAACGGATGATTGAGTTTTCCGACAAGACGTGTAACCGCCTCGGGGGTGAGCCGTGTGTCGGAATCAAGTGTCATGACAAACCGGCAATCCATTGGCAGACGTGGATCGGTCGGGAAGAAACTGGTATCGCGATCACCACGCAAAAGCAGATTCAATTCATGAAGCTTGCCGCGTTTACGCTCCCAGCCCATATAGCAACCTTCACTTGCATTGAAGAGACGGTGGCGATGCAAAATAAAGAATAATGGCTGCCCGTCTCCGCGATAATGCCGGTTGAGATCGGCAATGCCTTTTTGTGCATATTCGAGGAGATCCCGATCGTCTGCCGTTTCTTCTTTGTTGGAGTCGGCCCAGTCGGTTACCAATGCAAAATAGATGGCACCTTGCGGGTTCGAGAGATAGTGAACCTCGAGATTTCTTATCTGTTCGTCGATAGAATCGCGCGAGGTTATCATTGTCGGAACGACAACCAGCGTTTTGGCCTCTTCCGGAATGCCATCTTTATATTCATAACCGATCAATCGCCGCGGTTCGACAGTCCAGGCAACGAGAGTATTGAATAGCGCAAAAGCGGTATCCATTGTCGGGAAAAGGGCAAGCGCTGTAAAAGTTAACGTCAATGCATGGCTCAAGCCGGCTTCCCTCAGCAATGCGTATACTGCAAGCAGGATCAGAATTGTTATGACAGAAACCGGAATGGCAATGCTGAAAATTTTCATTGCGCGGAACGAACGCATGAAGCGCGTCGAGAACGGGCGATCATAATTGCAAGCCTGTTCAAAAGCTTCTCTTCCCGGTCCGACGAGATACCATGCAACAGAAGCGCCGGTTTTTATACCGTCTTTCTTTGCATTCTCGACCATTTCGAGTGCTTTTTTCGTCACCTCGAGTTCGCTTAAAGGTGAGCGGCGTGCGATTTTTTCAATAATGACGCGATAGGTATTGCGCGACGGAAAATCGATTTCGCCGAAATCACTGTTTTCACGCAACAGAAAATCAACATGGCTGACCGTTTCAAACCAGTATGTCCAGTCAACGTCATCAATAGCTTTCAAGGCACGAATGACGTTCCCCATGGTTACGCCACCGGTTGATTGGCGTGAATGTTCTTCGGCTGTTGCCGTTTCCGGATCGCTTCCGTGACGATGCAACTGCTCTTCAAGCCAATTCAAGGCAGTCGTTGAATCGACCGAAGTACCACGCAAGCGATAAAGAAGGTGGGCGGCAAATGTCGGGTCGGCAACGAGAGCCTCGTAAGTTGAAAAAATGCCTTGAAGCGCATTGTCACTTTCGGCCAGTGCCATTTTGTCGGCTGCCTGATTTGCAAATTGCCGCATCAGGCGGGCTTTTTCGATGCGCATGGAAAGCCGCCGCGCATTTTCGATGAGAACCATACGGACGGCTGAAGGCAAAGCCCATAATTCACCGATCTGGAAGTCTGCAACCTGTTGGTAGCCGTTGACCATGGCTGTCAATGTTTTTAACGAAAAGCTGCTATCGGTATGAGCTACATAGAGCCATGCCAGTGCAAAAATTCTCGGCAGTTCATTTTCGCCTTTATAAGGGGGAAGCTGTTTGACAAATGCGCGCGGAAAATCACGACGTGCTTGCTGGATAGTCTTGTCAATTGTGTAATGATTGTCGAGCAGCCATTGTGCTGCCGGCGTGATGGTTTCGTTGTTGCGGGCAGCAGCGTCGGTTGAACGGAAAGTATGAAGGATGAGCTTGGAATTTTCGGTGAGCCGCTCCCTGAAATCGAACGGAGTATATTCCGGCAAAACAATTTTTTTACCTTCGGCCATCTCGTGGGCGAGCTGCTGCAATTCCTCTTCCGATTTGAAAGTCGAACGGATTGGAAAAGCTGTATCAGGAAGATAGCGTACTTCCGTTTCCTGAGAAAGAAGCCATTTGATTGATGATGCCGTTTCCGCCATTTTATTTCATCCTTGCCCTAGAAAGCCTGTTCGACAGAATTTAGCCTGTTCTTTTAACGGTAAACTATATCTTTTTTATTAAACCCGGTTTTCAGTTTTTTTGGTAAACGTAAAACACTTTATATTACATGTTGGTAAAGATATGACGCAGTCGGAAAAATTGCATTAAGCCGAGCACATTATAAAAGGAAATTCAGCCCCGGCCTTGATATATTAGCATAGTTTGGCGATGAAAGCCTGCCAGCATTTGAATGGGCTTTAAAAAAATAAATGGTTAACATTTAACCCGTTAACAAAAGCCCCGCTTTTTTCCAAAAGCGAGGCTCTTTAAAAGTTAAGATATTATTTTGTCGTGTTATAGGCAGCCAAAGCTGCCATTGTAACAATATCGGAATCACGCGCACCTAAAGGTACAATCTGTGCCGATTTTTCAAGACCGACGAGAATGGGGCCAATCAGGGTTGCACCACCGAGTTCCTGCAACATTTTGCTGGCGATCGAAGCGGAATGGTAGCCCGGCATAACCAGAACGTTTGCCGGTTCACTCAATCCCATAAAAGGATATTGCTCCATCATTTTCGGGTTAAGTGCGACATCGGCACTCATTTCGCCATCAACTTCAAAATTGACATTGCGCGCTCTCAACAATTTGACTGCTTCCTGAATACGTTGGGCCCCTTCGCCCTTCATATGACCGAAAGTCGAGAATGCGAGAAGTGCAACGCGGGGCTTATACCCCATATCCTGAGCAAATTTTGCTGCTTGTTCGGCAATGTTGGCCATTTCTTCCGAACAAGGATGTTCGGAAATAGCTGTATCGGCTATAAAGACCGTACGGCCACGGCAAATAGCCATCGAAATTCCGACGACCTGTTCGCCGGCTTTCACGTCGATAACGCGGCGGACATCTGCAAGTCCGGTTTCATAATTTCGCGTAACACCGGTAATCATCGCATCAGCGTCGCCCAATGCCAACATGCAAGCAGCAAAATGGTTGCGGTCATTATTGATATAGCGGTGACAGTCTCTCAACAGCCAGCCTTTGCGCTGCATTTTGCTATAAAGATAATCGGCATAAGCATTGTTACGTTCCGAAAGGCGTGCATTAACAATTTTTATGCCGGATCTGTTAAGGTCGATGCCTGCTGATTGCGCTCTTTGTTGAATAACATCTTCATGTCCGACCAGAATGGCACTACCGAGGTTCTGGTTGATGTAAGAAACAGCTGCACGCATCACCTGTTCTTCCTCACCTTCGGCAAAGACAACTCGTTTCGGATTCTGGCGTACGCGATTGTAAACGCCGCGCATAGTTGCAGCAATCGGGTCACGGCGAGCACGCAAATCCCGCGCATAAGCTTCAAGATCGGCAATCGGCTTGCCGGCGACGCCACTTTCCATTGCCGCTTTGGCAACTGCTGTTGGAATGGCCGACAACAAGCGTGAATCAAACGGCACCGGTATAATATAATGCGGCCCGAATTTAAGCCTGCTGCCACGATAGGCTTCCGCTACATCGTCAGGCACTTCTTCGCGGGCAAGTTGGGCTATTGCTTTGGCAGCAGCGATTTTCATTGCTTCATTGATCGTGCTCGCACGTACATCAAGCGCTCCGCGGAAAATATAAGGGAAGCACAGAACATTATTGATCTGGTTCGGATAATCCGAGCGCCCTGTTGCCATAATGGCATCATCACGCACTTTGGCAACTTCTTCCGGAGTGATTTCAGGGTCAGGATTGGCCATGGCAAAAATGATCGGCTTTGGCGCCATGGATTTTACCATTTCGGGTGTCAGAGCACCTTTGGCCGAAACGCCGAAGAAAACATCTGCCCCCTCAAGTGCCTCGGCAAGTGTACGCTTGTCGGTCTTGACTGCGTGGGCGGCTTTCCACTGGTTCATATTTTCCTGACGGCCTTCATAGACGACGCCCTTGGTGTCGCACAATATGACATTTTCCGACTTGAACCCCATGGCTTTGATGAGTTCAATGCAGGCAATACCGGCAGAACCGGCGCCGTTGCAGACGAGGCGGGTATGTTTCATATCCCGTCCGGTGAGGTAAAGCGCATTGATAAGGCCTGCTGTTGCAATAATAGCTGTCCCATGCTGATCGTCATGGAAAACCGGAATGTTCATCAATTCGCGCAAACGGCTTTCAATAATGAAACAGTCCGGAGCCTTTATATCTTCCAGATTTATTCCGCCGAAAGAGGGTCCGAGATAACGTACCGAATTGATAAAAGCTTCAACATCGGTTGTATCGACTTCAAGGTCGATGGAATCGACATCGGCAAAACGTTTGAACAAAACGGCTTTGCCTTCCATGACCGGTTTGGAGGCAAGAGCACCGAGATGACCAAGCCCCAAAATGGCTGTGCCATTGGAAATAACTGCGACAAGATTGCCTTTGGCTGTATAATCATAGGCAAGTGCCGGTTCTTTGGCTATCGCTTTTACAGGCACTGCAACACCCGGCGAATAGGCCAAAGCCAAATCATGTTGCGTTGCCATCGGCTTTGTCGGGACAATTTCGAGTTTTCCCGGACGCCCACGGCTGTGAAAATCCAGCGCTTCCTGTTCTATCGTGCTGTAAGATTTTGTTTTATCGGAGTTTTTTTGGTCTTTTTTGTTCATTTTTCTATCATTTTCTGGTGTAGCGAATGTGTTCGCTCCATTTTAGCCGGTCGAAATGCGACAATAACCCGAAATTATGGATTATCTATAAAAAGAAGTCCAATTTTTTCTCGCTCCTGCATATATTGTCCGGACGGTTCGGGCAACAAATTCTGACGACATTTCAATCGACAAGAGTTGGGTATTAAAACACATATTGAATGGCCTGACACATAGTTTGGATGCTATAGCTTGAAATATTCCGATAAAGCATTGCGGTTTAAAGAAAGCTCTTTGGTGACAAGCCGAAAGCAAAGGTTAAAAAAGGCATGGCAGAAGAATTAAACGACGAAATGGCGACAGAAAAGCCGGGAAAAAAGCATATTCGCTCCGACGAGCGTATCACCCCGATGATGGAGCAATATATCGAGATAAAAGCGGCAAATAGCGATTATTTGTTGTTTTATCGCATGGGTGATTTTTACGAGCTTTTTTTTGATGATGCCGTTGAAGCTTCCAAAGCATTGGGAATTGCGCTTACCAAACGTGGCAAGCATCTGGGCGAAGATGTACCAATGTGTGGCGTTCCTGTTCATGCTGCAGATGATTATTTGCAAAAACTCATTGCCTGCGGTTATCGCGTGGCCGTTTGCGAGCAGATGGAAGATCCGGCCGAAGCCAGAAAGCGCGGCGGAAAATCGGTTGTGCGGCGCAATGTTATCCGTCTCGTCACACCGGGAACTTTGACAGAAGACAAGTTGCTTGATCCGGCGCGTGCCAATTATCTTATGGCGCTTTCGCGCACCGGATCGGGTAAAGATCAGGAATTTGCAATTGCATGGATCGACATTTCAACAGGAATTTTTAAAGTAAGCCGTGCTCATGCCGATCGTCTGCTTGCCGATATCATGCGCATCGACCCGCAAGAACTGATTGTGGCTGATAATGTTTTCCACGACGAGACGTTAAAGCCGCTATTCAACCAGCTCGGCCGCATCGTCACACCACAAGCAGCAAGCCTTTTTGATAGCAATATGGCTGAACGCAACATTTGCGATTATTTCAAACTGGCGACACTGGAAGGGCTCGGGCACTACAATCGTGCAGAACTTTCGGCAATTTCGGCTGCTATCGGTTATGTTGAAAAAACACAGATCAACGAGCGTCCACCTCTCATGCGCCCCTTAAGGGAAGATGAAAATGCCTCCCTGTTTATTGATCCGGCAACCCGCAACAATCTGGAATTGACACGCACACTTTCAGGACAGCGTGATGGCAGCTTGATGAAAGCAATCGACCGGACAGTTACAGGAGGCGGTGCGAGGCTTTTGAGCGAACGTTTGATGGCGCCATTGATTGCACCGGTTGCAATCAATGAGAGGCTCGATTCGGTTGCATATTTTCTTAATGATATGCGGTTTGCCGAAAATTTGCAGGCTATTTTGAAGAGCGCGCCGGATATGCCGCGGGCACTTTCAAGGCTTGTCCTTGGCCGCGGCGGCCCCCGTGATATGGCAGCAATCCAGCGCGGATTTGCTGTTATTTGTGATGTGAGAAACCTGTTTGCGGGCAAACTTCTGCCGCAAGAATTAAGCGATGCTTTAACAACCCTTGAAAAATTGCCGGTTGATCTGCACAGCCATCTTGATCGTATTCTTGCCGATGATTTGCCGTTGTTGAAGCGGGATGGGGGATTTGTTCGCAAAAATTATAATCAGGAACTTGATGAACTGAGAACCCTGCGTGACGAATCGCGTCGGTTCATTGCCGAATTGCAAGGCCGTTATGCTGAAGAAACGGGCGTTAAAGCGCTTAAAATCCGCCATAACAATATTCTCGGTTATTATATCGAAGTCACTGCCCTTCAGGCGCCGGCATTGACAGAAACGACGGAAGCAAAAAGCCGTTTTATCCATCGTCAGACAATGGCAAATGCCATGCGTTTTACGACAACCGAACTTGCCGATCTTGAAAGCCGCATTGCCAATGCAGCCGATCGCGCTTTGACAATCGAACTTGAATTGTTTGACAAGCTTGTTGAAGAAATTGCTGATCAAGCCGATTTTATCCGGCAAGCGGCCATGGCACTTTCTGTTTTTGATGTTTCCGCCTCCAATGCTTCTCTCGCCGAGGAACAAGGCTATTGTCGCCCGATTGTAGACCAATCGCTCGATTTCGAGATTGTCGCTGGACGCCATCCGGTGGTTGAACAAGCATTGAGAAAACAGGCCAAAGAACCGTTTGTTGCCAATAATTGTAATCTTTCTCCCAAGAATGGCGCGAAATATGGTGCGATTTGGTTGCTCACCGGCCCTAATATGGGGGGAAAATCAACGTTTTTGCGTCAGAATGCCTTGATTGCCATTATGGCGCAGATGGGGTCGTTCGTTCCCGCCGGTTCAGCCCATATCGGTGTCGTCGACAGGCTTTTCAGCCGCGTTGGAGCTGCCGATGATCTTGCCCATGGCCGGTCAACCTTTATGGTTGAAATGGTGGAAACGGCAACAATCCTCAATCAGGCCGCCGAGCGTTCATTGGTTATTCTTGATGAAATCGGCCGCGGAACGTCGACATTTGACGGACTTTCTATTGCCTGGGCAGCCATCGAATATCTTCATGAAGTCAATCATTGTCGAGCAATTTTTGCCACCCATTTTCATGAAATGACGGCACTCACCGAAAAACTTGATCGCCTTCATAATGTGACGATGAAAGTCAAAGAATGGAATGGCGATGTCGTTTTTCTTCACGAGGTGGGAAATGGTGCGGCAGACCGTTCTTATGGTGTGCAGGTGGCAAAACTTGCAGGCCTTCCGGCCGCTGTTTTGTCGCGGGCAAAAGATGTTCTCCATCAGTTGGAAAAAGGTGAAGTTGCGGGTAAAGCTGCCAAGCTGATTGATGACCTCCCGCTTTTTTCTGTAGCACTGTCGCGGGAAACAGAGAACAATAAAAAAGCTTCTAAAATTGAAGAGGCGTTGAAGGAAATCAATCCTGATGAACTTTCGCCAAGGGAAGCCTTGGAAGAACTCTATCGTTTGAAACAGCTGGCTATGGCTTGAAAATAACGGCAGAGTTTAACGAATGCCGTTGCAAGCAATAAACAATTGCCGCGCGTGATGGTTTTTCGAATATTTCAAGATCGCGTGCACCCCGGTTTTTTAAAACCTTTAACGATAGCGGTATGATGCAAGGCGGAATGATATTCGAAAACAAAACGGATATTTTTTAAGTACACTATATAATGTAATCACTGATCGCGGTCTTTTATCCCACGTTGATGAGTGAGGCAGAAAACCGATTATTGCCGAAAACGCTGACTTCAGGACGAAAAAATATGACACCTCGGCTTTCACCCATGCGAATTGATTTTAAGCTTTGTGAAATGGTCGGAAAGCTGCACTTATTCCCATCCCGCCGCCAATTCCCATTGTCGCAAGGCCAAGTGCATCATCTGACAGGTTTTTCATCTGGGAAAAAAGCCGTGTTGTCAAAATAGCGCCCGATGCACCAAAAGGATGTCCAAGCGCAATTGCGCCACCATCACGGTTGATTTGTTCTTCCGATATATCCAACGCGTCAATGGCGGCAAGTACTTGCGCTGCAAAGGCTTCATTGAATTCAATGACGTCAAAATGTGAACAATTGTCGAGCTTCATTCTTTGTAGCAGTTTTTTTGTCGAGGGGACCGGCCCCACGCCGGCAAGATTGGGATCAACACCGCTTACAGCACTATCAATAAAAATGATTCCGTATTGAATGCCCAACTGTTTGGCTTTTTCAAGCGATGTCACAAGAACAAGTGCTGCCCCGTCATTCAAAGGGCAGGAATTACCGGCCGTTACCGTTCCGTTTTTTTCAAAAGCCGGTCGCAAATGTGCTAGAGTTTCAAGTTTTAAACCTGCTCTCGGGCAATCGTCAGAGGAAAATAGGCCTTTTGCTGTTTGAAGTGCTATGATTTCATCGTCAAAACGATGTTCAGCCTGAGCGTTCAAGGCACGTTGATGGCTTTGAAGTGCAAAACGATCTTGTCTTTGTCTTGATATACCAAAATGTCTGGCAATATTTTCAGCCATGTTTCCCATATCAGGGTCGCCGATTGTATCCGGTGAAAACCGGGCACGGGAAAAAAATTGCGGCAATTCGCGTGGCGTTTTCGGACGTTTTATGCGCCAAGGCGCAGTCGATACACTTTCTGCACCACCGGCAAGATAAATTTTACCCGCTCCCGCCTCAACAAGTCGGCACGCCATAACAACCGCCTCGAGACCTGACCCGCATTGCCGATCTATTGTTACACCCGGAATTTCAACCGGCAATCCGGCAGTTAAAGCAGCAAGGCGTGCGAGATTACCGCCACCGCCCGCAGCATTACCGATCATAACATCATCAATATCTGTTTTTTTGATGTTTGTGCGTTCGACCAGTGCCTGAATGAGCGGGCTTAGAAGATATTCCGCATCAACAGATGAAAGCGCACCATATGCGCGCGCTATCGGCGTTCTCAACGCCGCAATAATAACAGGTGTTCTGCTTTCATCCATTTTTAAAGCCTTGTAACTTCAGGGGCACCCTCTTCAACCATTCTTTTTACCATGACGCGGGCAATTTTTCCGCTCCACGTCATTGGCCAATGGTTGATCATATAAAAATCTTTCGGGATTTTGAATTTTTCCATTAACGGGCGGCAAAACTCGCGCAATTCATCTGCCGTTAACGGGGCATCTTTGAATGAAATGACGCTGACAAGACGTTCTCCATAAATGTCATCGGCAATTCCGAAAGCAATTGCTTCACTGATATTTGGGATAGTTTTCAATGCCGTTTCTATTTCGGCAAGATAAATATTGTTGCCGCCCGAAATAATCATGCTGCCGGCACGACCCATTACATAAAGTTCGCCATTTTTGTCGATCATGCCAAGGTCGCCAACAGTTGCCCCATACTGGTTACGGACAAATGCCTTGCCATTGTCACCCCATAAATATCCATCCGAGATCAAATCACTTTCGACAAAAATCGTGCCGATTTTATCGGGCGTGAGCGGTAACAAATTTTCATCACGAATTGTAACTTTAACACCGGGAAACGGTTTTCCTACCGGCGACATGGAATTTTCATGTGAAAGCGTTCGGGGGGTCATTTTGTTGACAGCAACAAAACTTAATTCGGAGGCACCATAATATTGTAAAATTTCTGCATTCGGAAAAAGTGCACGTGCATCGGCATAATGTTGCCGATCAAATTTCGAAGCTCCGGTAACAAGTTGCTTTACTTGCTGAAAAACCGACTTTTTCTCATCCGCCCGTCGTTTTAATTCGTTAAGCATGGTTGGCACGCCGACAAAACGGTCGGCAGTTTTAAGAAGCTCCAATACTTCATCGACATTGAATTTTTTGACACTTTCAAAAGTCTGTCCGCTATCCAACGTTTCGATAAGAGCGTAAAGGCTTACGCCGTGCGCCATGGGCCCCGGGGCAACCGATTTATGTAATTTGTCGAGGCCGAAGAACTCACGTCCGGGGACAAGCGAGTTTCGCCAACTTTGGCGATTTCTGATAAAAGCTTTGGGAAGCCCTGTTGTGCCTGATGTAAAGCCTATGAAAAACGGTCCAAGCGGTAGATCGGCTATCGTTTTATCGGGGATAGTTCCTTCCAGAAAACGGTCATAAGTTGCCAGAAAACGGTCATAAGTTGACTGGGTGTCGGCATCTTTTTCAACATAAAGCGCTGGTAGATCAAGCGCTCGGGCAATTTCAGCAATAATACAGTTTTTGTTTTCGCAAATGACAATGTCGGGACTAAGCCGACGCATGATTTCTTCAATCTGGTTTGGTGGCGTGGCAACAGAAAGAACAGCAACACAATGCGGGCTTGCCGAACCACCAGCAAAAATTTCTCCAAAGCGGAAATGGTTCGGGAGTGCGAGTAGCACCAGACGGCCGTCATCCGGTAAACCGAAACGATCAGGGTGGCGTTTTTCCAGATTGAAAAGATTGCCTCTGAGAGCTTCGGCTCGCTGGTAGAGTGTTTTATAGTTGATTTCATTTCCGGCGATTGAAATCGCAATTTTGTCGGGTGTCAAAGTGGCATGTTTTGCCAACGCATCAATAACTGGCATTCGCCCCCCTTAACGGTTCGGGAATAATTCGAGGCCGACTTCGCGTTTGAATGTCACGGCATATTTAAAAATAACAATATATACTAAAAAATTACAATAAAACTCTCCCGCTATAATTTACCAATCATAACGGGAGAGAAAATTTTAAAATTAGATTTGGCGAACAGCGCCTTTGGCTGCCGATGTTGTCATGGCTGCATAAGCGCGTAATGCCTTGGAGACTTTGCGTTTACGAATCTCTTCCGGCTTCCAGGCTTTATCGCCTTTCTTTTCCATTTTCTTTCGGCGGTTTGCCAGTGCTGCATCGTCAACATCAAGATGGATTTTGCGATTTGGTATGTCAATTTCGATTATATCGCCTTCTTCGACAAGACCAATCGTGCCGCCTTCGGCAGCTTCCGGTGAAACATGGCCGATTGAAAGACCCGATGAACCACCGGAAAAACGGCCATCCGTGACGAGAGCACAAACCTTTCCCAGACCTTTCGATTTCAGATAGCTTGTCGGATAAAGCATTTCCTGCATTCCGGGGCCACCGCGCGGGCCTTCATAACGGATGAGCACAACATCTCCCGGTTTGATTTTGCCGTTCAAAATTGCAACCACGGCCGAATCCTGACTTTCAAAAATCCGTGCCGGACCTTTGAATTTCAAAATCGAGTCGTCGACACCGGCGGTTTTAACGATGCACCCATCCTTGGCGAGGTTGCCGTAAAGAACGGCAAGACCGCCATCCTTCGAATAGGCATGGTCGACATCACGAATGACGCCTTTTTCGCGGTCAAGGTCGACTGTTTCGTAGCGCCGTGACTGGCTGAATGGAGTTTGTGTCGGAATACCACCCGGAGCGGCACGATAAAATTCATGGATTTCGGGATTATTTGTCTGTTTGACATCCCATTTGCGCAAAGCATCCTTCAATGTCGGTTCATAAACCGTTGCAACCTCGCTATGGATAAGGCCTGCGCGGTCAAGCTCGCCCAGAATTGCCATCACGCCACCGGCGCGGTGGACATCTTCCATATGTACATTCGCAACTGCAGGTGCGACTTTACAAATAACCGGAACGTGGCGTGAAAGCCGGTCAATATCCGACATGGTAAAATCAACTTCGCCTTCTTGCGCGGCAGCTAAAAGATGAAGAACCGTATTGGTTGAACCACCCATTGAAATATCAAGTGTCATTGCATTTTCAAAAGATTTGAATGTTGCAATCGAACGGGGAAGAACACTGTCATCATCCTGTTCATAATAACGCTTGGCCAGTTCGACAATCCGGTGGCCGGCTTTCTCGAAAAGATGTTTGCGGTCGGCATGTGTTGCAAGCATTGAACCATTGCCGGGAAGCGAAAGCCCCAGAGCTTCGGTCAGGCAATTCATCGAGTTTGCTGTAAACATGCCCGAACATGAACCGCATGTCGGGCAAGCTGCCCGTTCCATATTGGCAACTTCCGAATCGCTGTTATGGTCATCGGCTGCCGCAACCATCGCATCAATCAGGTCAACGGCGAGCTCTTTGCCCTTCCATTTGATTTTTCCCGCTTCCATCGGTCCGCCGGAAACAAAAATCGTCGGAATATTAAGCCGCAAGGCTGCCATCAACATTCCCGGAGTAATTTTATCGCAGTTGGAAATGCATACCAAAGCATCTGCACAATGGGCATTGACCATATATTCAACCGAGTCGGCAATGATCTCACGGGATGGAAGAGAATAGAGCATACCATCATGCCCCATTGCGATACCGTCATCGACAGCAATTGTATTAAACTCTTTGGCAACGCCGCCAGCTTTTTCCACTTCGCGGGCAACGAGTTGTCCCATATCTTTAAGATGGACATGGCCTGGAACAAATTGTGTAAATGAATTGGCAATCGCAATAATCGGCTTACCAAAATCTCCGTCTTTCATTCCTGTGGCACGCCATAAGCCACGGGCACCGGCCATATTCCGGCCATGAGTAGAAGTTCTTGAGCGATAGGGAGGCATTTCGAATTTCCTTGAATAATTCCAATGTAGTAACGGTTTTGCCGCACAGATCATATAAACGCAAGGATTTTAAACGCTTTTTTGATCAATGCTCAATCACATTTAGATTAGAATCAAAAACAATTTTAAATTTAAACGCAATATTATTATTTAAACGCAATATTATTGCGCACCTTTTGGCCATTCTTCATGATAAATAAGGCTTTCGAGCGGTACGCGTTTGCGCCAGCCTTTTTGCTCGAGTTCCGGACTGTCATAAAAGTGGCTGACATAACCGATACACAAATAGGCAATGATTTCTATTTCAGCCGGAATTTTTAACAACGCCTTCAATTCATCATCATGATAAATAGAAACCCAGCCGACACCGATGTTTTCGGCCCGTGCCGCAAGCCATAAATTTTCCACAGCACAAACGCAACTATAAGCCGACATTTGCGGATTATGAAAACGGCCAAGACCGGTGCGGCCATCGCGCGAGCGGTCACATGTGACAACAAGATTAAGAGGGGCTTTGACGATTCCTTGTAATTTCAGTCGGTTATAAAGCTTGCGCCTTTCGTCGGTAAAAATTTTTGCTTCTTCGGCCTGTGCTCTGGCAAAAATTTCTTTGACTTGGTTTTTTCGTTTTTTATCGCGGATAAGAATGAAATTCCACGGCTGCTGGAAGCCCACGGAAGGTGCTGAATGGGCGGCTTCAAGGAGTTTCTTTATAACAGCATCATCAAGCGGTCGGGGTAAAAATTCATCGCGCACATCGCGCCGTTCATGGATGACTTTGTAGATATCTTCCAACATAAATTCTGTGCCGAACTCCTTATTGATTGTGCCAATGGTTGAATGAAAATCGGTCTCTTGGCGACATAAGAACACTTTCCGAAATTCATTAGCCGTCTAACGAATGCCTTATAATTGATAATGTGAAGCAATCAAGTTTATCACTGCTCTCGTCAATCAATTCGACAGCACAAAAATAATCGAACATGTTTTGGTTATGATTGAAGCGATCAAGATTCCGAGAAATCCGGATTTCTTGCTGATGTTTCAGGCGGCTTCTCAAGGGAGGCTAAAAATCGTGAGGTTGGAGAAAAAACGGAAAGCGGGCGGAATAGAAAAAACAATAACGACAGCGGATTGAAAACGAAAAGATAAAAACCGCGTTGAAAAAAATGGACCTTAAGTCAAAGAAGTCCAACAGCAAAAATTATAAAATTGCGATAAGGAAGTTTTTGAATCTGGAAGGTTTTTCAAGATTGGTGGAGCTAAGCGGGATCGAACCGCTGACCTCTTGCATGCCATGCAAGCGCTCTCCCAGCTGAGCTATAGCCCCATTCAAGATGAGAAGGTCACGACGTGACCTTCCGGGATCAAGACAAAATGTCTGGCGGCTTCTTAAATTGAGTGGCGCCAAAGATCAAGAGGGAAATTGCAATCTTTATAAAGAAAGCGACTTCCTCTTCTTGATCTCGTTAAATGTCGTCGTCTTTATGAACTTTATTGCCGCCGGTGATAATGCCGCTAACGTCGTCATCCTCGTCGTCTTCATCATCCGGCAAGAATGCGTCATCATCATCGTCACCAAGGTCGACATCCTCATCGTCACCGATGTCAGGAATTTCTTCACCACCCTTTGTTTCATCATCGGCATCTTCAAGCGAGATGAATTCGGGCTTCTCTAATGCCGTGTCAAGGTCCTCCGTCTCTGTCTCCTCTTCCTCATCCTCGCCCTTAGCGTCGGCTGTGGCGTCGAAATAGGATCTTGGGTAGGAGATCCCAGTATAAGGTGAAATAATCGGGTCACGATTGAGATCATAGAATTTCTTTCCCGTTTCCGGGTCTATTCTTTTGGTTCCAAGTTCAGGTTTTGCCATGGACCGAGCCTCTTTTGGTTGGTCGTGCTGTTTCTATTTGCTTCATGCTTATAAAAATAGCCACGCGCCTTTGTTTGAAAGCATTTTAACCGGACACGAGCATTTACGCGTCCATAAAAATGCCGTTGAGATTAATCAAAAAATCCGTTCACGGTGCTTAAGCGCAAAAATATGCTTTTGTCAAAGATAAACAATAAGAACCATGTTCAATTTCCTTCAAGCGATGTATTTTTTCATGACGTATGAAACTCGTTATGTTAGAAGCATGCTTTTCCTATATATAAAGAAGAAATACGTTTGCCATGTCTGAACCGCTTCCCGCTAAATCGAAAAAATCTGCCGATCTTTCCGGACATATCTGGATACCGGGCGATAAATCCATTTCCCACCGTTCATTGATGTTCGGTGCTCTGGCAAGTGGAGAAACCCGCATTTCCGGTCTTTTGGAAGGTGAGGATGTTATTCACACAGCCAATGCCATGCGGGCCATGGGTGCAACAATCACGAAGGATAATGATGTTTATGTTATCCATGGAACAGGAAACGGTTGCCTTTTGGAACCCGAACAACCGCTTGATTTCGGTAATGCCGGAACCGGTGCGAGATTGACGATGGGGCTTGTCGGTACCTACGCAATGAAGACACGTTTTATCGGTGATGCATCCCTGTCAAAACGGCCGATGGGGCGCATCCTTGATCCGTTACGGCTGATGGGCGTGCAGGTAGAAGCCTCGGAAGGTGACAGATTGCCTTTGACATTATGGGGTGCTGTGACACCCAACCCGATTACCTATCGCGTTCCTATGGCATCGGCACAGGTGAAATCTGCCGTTTTGCTTGCCGGTCTCAATACCCCCGGCATTACCACCGTCATCGAGCCGGTCATGACACGTGACCACACCGAAAAGATGCTTGTGGGCTTTGGTGCCGATCTTGAGGTCGAGACAGATAATGACGGTGTGCGCTATATCCATCTAGAGGGGCAGGGGGAATTGCACGGGCAGGATATTACCATTCCCGGCGATCCGTCATCAGCAGCATTTCCGATTGTGGCAGCCTTGATTACCGAAGGTTCGGATATAACCATAGAAAATGTGTTGTTAAATTCCACCCGCACCGGATTAATCACTACACTTTTGGAAATGGGAGCTGACATCAGTTTTGAAAACAAACGACAGACCGGCGGGGAAGAGGTGGCCGACATTCGCGTGCGTTCATCCCGATTAAAAGGGGTAAAGGTGCCAAAAGAGCGTGCGCCTTCAATGATCGACGAATACCCCGTTCTTGCAGTTGCAGCCGCCTTTGCCGAGGGAAAAACTGTCATGGAAGGGCTTGCAGAACTCAGAGTCAAGGAATCAGACCGGCTCGCGGCCGTCGCCAACGGTTTGAAAAAAAATGGCGTTGACTGTGAAGAAGGAAAAGATTTCCTGATCGTGACTGGCGACCCTTCGGCAAAAAATATTGGTGGCGGAATTGTCACAACATATCTCGACCACCGCATTGCCATGAGCTTTCTGGTGCTCGGTCTTGGAGCTGCAAAGCCTGTAACAATTGATGATAAACGCATGATTGCAACAAGTTTTCCTGAATTTATGGGGCTAATGGCCAAATTGGGAGCGCATATCGAATGACCCCGAACAAGCCGTTTATTATTGCAATTGATGGGCCTGCCGCTTCGGGAAAGGGCACATTGGCGCGAAAACTTGCCTCCCATTACGGGTTTTCCTATCTTGATACCGGCTTGACCTATCGCGCGGTTGCCGATGAACTCTTAAAACGTCGTTTGCCACTCAATGACGAGGATATTGCTTTAAAAACAGCCTCATTAATAGATTTTGGTTCGCTTGATCGGGCGCATTTATCCGAACATGAAATCGGTGAAGCAGCATCGAAAGTGGCGGTGATGGGGCGTTTGCGCAAAACATTGGTCGACATGCAAAAAGCTTTTGCCGAACAAAGTAAAGGGGCGGTTCTTGACGGGCGCGATATCGGAACAGTTGTCTGTCCTGATGCGGATGTTAAGCTCTATATTATTGCAGCAGCTGAAGTGAGGGCCAAGCGGCGCTATAATGAAATGGTGGGCAAGGGCGAGAAAGCCGATTATAATGCTATTCTTGCCGATCTTAAGCGGCGTGACGAACGCGATATGAAGCGCGCCGAAAGCCCTTTGAAACCTGCAAAAGATGCGCACTTGCTTGATACAACAAAATTGAGTATAGAAGGCGCGTTTGCTGCCGCTTGTGCTATTATTGATCCAATTATAGAAAAACGGTAAAAGACTTAAGAGAAATGTTATTTCCGGCCATGCGCCAAACTACCCCGCTAAAGAGCGGGCGGCAGGAAAATAGCATCGTTTTAACACTAACCCGGCGCTCGTGCCTTATTTCATATTCCTATCAAAAGGCACTTCTTCAGGAGTTTCTATGTCACAATACAATCCCACAAAAGCGGATTTCGAAGCCCTTTTGGCTGAATCCCTCCAGACCCATGATCTTGTCGAGGGTTCGGTTGTCAAAGGCCGCATCATTGCAATTGAAAAAGATATGGCAATCATTGATGCCGGTCTTAAAGTCGAAGGCCGCGTTCCGTTAAAGGAATTCGGTGCCAAGGGTAAAGACGGCTCGCTTAAGCCTGGCGATGAAGTCGAGGTTTATGTCGAACGCATCGAAAACGCGATGGGTGAAGCTGTTCTTTCACGCGAAAAAGCCCGCCGTGAAGAGAGCTGGGTTCGTCTGGAAGAAAAATTCAATGCCGGTGAACGCGTTGAAGGTGTTATTTTCAGTCAGGTCAAAGGCGGTTTCACAGTTGATCTTGATGGTGCCGTTGCTTTCTTGCCGCGCAGCCAGGTCGACATTCGTCCGATTCGCGACGTAACGCCGTTGATGCATACCCCGCAGCCTTTTGAGATTTTGAAAATGGACCGTCGTCGTGGCAATATTGTTGTTTCACGCCGTACAGTTCTTGAAGAAAGCCGTGCCGAACAGCGTTCTGAAATCGTACAAAACCTTGAAGAAGGTCAGGTTGTCGAGGGTGTTGTCAAGAACATCACCGATTACGGTGCATTCGTTGACCTCGGCGGTATTGATGGCCTCTTGCACGTTACCGATATGGCATGGCGCCGTGTCAACCACCCGTCTGAAATCCTCTCGATCGGCCAGACCGTAAAAGTACAGATCATCCGTATCAATCAGGAAACACATCGTATTTCTCTGGGCATGAAACAGCTTGAGAGCGACCCGTGGGAAGGCATTACCGACAAATATCCTGTTGGCAAGAAGATCAAGGGCACTGTTACCAACATTACCGATTATGGTGCTTTTGTTGAAATCGAACCGGGTATTGAAGGTCTTATCCACGTTTCAGAAATGAGCTGGACCAAGAAGAACGTTCACCCCGGAAAGATTCTTTCGACCTCTCAGGAAGTTGAAGTTGTTGTTCTGGAAGTGGATCCGGCAAAACGCCGTATTTCTCTGGGCCTCAAGCAGACATTCGAAAACCCGTGGACAGCTTTTGCCAACAAATTCCCTGTTGGTTCTGTTGTTGAAGGTGAAGTCAAGAACAAAACCGAATTCGGCCTCTTTATCGGCCTTGAAGGCGATGTTGACGGCATGGTCCACCTATCCGATCTCGACTGGAACCGTCCTGGCGAGCAGGTTATCGAAGAATACAACAAGGGTGACGTCGTCAAGGCTGTTGTTCTTGATGTTGATGTCGACAAAGAACGTATTTCACTCGGCATCAAGCAGCTTTCCGGTGACAAGGTCGGTGAAGCTGTTGCTTCTGGTGAATTGCGCAAAGGTGCTGTTGTTACCTGCGAAGTTACAGCAATCCACGACAATGGCATTGATGTAAAACTGGTCGATCATGATCTCGAAACAACAATCCGTCGTTCGGATTTGTCGCTTGATCGTGATGAACAACGTCCGGAACGCTTCACTGTCGGCCAGAAGGTCGATGCCCGCGTTACCGCATTCGACAAAAAGACCCGCAAGATCACAGTTTCAATCAAGGCTTTGGAAATTGCCGAAGAAAAAGAAGCTGTTGCACAATATGGTTCGTCGGATGCCGGTGCTTCACTCGGCGACATTCTGGGAGCCGCGTTGAAGAAGCAGGAACAGGAATAATCCTTTCGGTTCTGGCGTCGCAGTTGACTGCGATGGCTTTTAAACAAATCAGAAAAACCCGCCTTGAAAGGCGGGTTTTTTTATAAACGATGACGTTTTTGATGTTTTATAATTGAATTGCCGTTTTTCATTATAAAGCAGGAAAGTGGTGTTACTAAAGCTTCATCCGCGCGACAGGTAACACACATTCAATAAGTATTTTCAAAATAGCAGGATTTGAAAAACCGTATCGGTTAAAGCGGCTATCGGCTTATTTTTTAGCGGTTAGAATGGGATGTTTTTAAAACTGCAAGCGGGAGCTTCTTTGCTAATAATCACCTCATATCGCAGGAGGCGGGGCTAGATATAATACGGTTTGATAAGTGCGGTAGCGATTGTTCTGTTTATTAGCCAGAGTGAATGGATCTTTCTTGCTTTGAACAATCAATAAAGTTCGGTTTTGCAAGTGATTGACTGAAATGCGCTTCGGTCCGCTTTTTAAAATATTTTGTTTTGAAAATTAAACGACAAAAGACGGATGGCTACAGTCGTTATTTTGTCTATCTTGGGCGAGCCACATTATTATTTTGTCAATGTTGGGCAAGGAAATCGGAACGAGACAAAAAATTCCCGCGAATTTCGCGGGAATGTTGGACTGATCGAAGAGTTTTTAAATTCTTACGAAGGATTGGACTTTTGTGCTTTTGCCTGTTCTTCGGCAACGCGCTTCTGGAACAAACCGGCAAAATCGATCGGGTCGATCATCAAAGGCGGGAAGCCGCCATTTCTTGTTGCATCGGCAACAATCTGGCGTGCGAAAGGAAAGAGCAAGCGCGGGCATTCAATGAAAACCAGCGGCATAACATGTTCCTGAGGAATGTTTTTTACACGAAAAACACCGCCATAGACCAATTCGACGTTGAACAGCATATCCTTGCCTTCGCCAGCTTTGGCAGTGAGCGAAAGGACAACGTCATAATTGTCATCTTCCATGGGATTGGCATTAACGTTGATACCGATATTGATTTCGGGTGCTTTCTCGCGTGGTCTCAATGCCTGTGGAGCATTCGGGCTTTCAAATGAAAAATCCTTGAGATACTGCGTTAGAACCGTGAATACGGGAGCTTCGCCATTTTTATTTGCTTCGCCTTCGGCCATAATGAAAACCTTCCATGATTAGCGCCAAAATGCGCCATGAGGGGTTGGAGATACTACGGGCTAGCATGTCGCAGGCATTGTTGCAATAAAAGGGACACCGCCTTTCACTATTTTTCGCTTTATTATCAATTCAGACGCTTGTTATCGTCATCTTTACGCCATGGCGAATGTTCGGGATCGGATGAATGATAATCTTCCGCATCAAGATCAATCGTTTGCGAATGACTGCTTTCGTAGCTGTTTTCTCTAAAACCGGATGAAAAACTGGTGCGGACGGTCATTCTTTTCGATACCCATTTCCATAAGAGATCACGTATTTGCGGGATAAAAAGCAAAAGGCCGATAATATCGGTAACAAAACCCGGAATGATCAGCAGGATAGCAGCCATGATAAGCAATGCACCGTGGGCAAGTTCGCGGTCAGGTATGTGGCCGGCAGCAAGTTCGTGCTGCATTTTTGCAAGGAGTGTAATTCCCTGAATACGCAGAAGGATAAATCCGACGATCATAGACAAAATGATAAGGCCTAATGTTGCAAGGACGCCTATCTCTTTTCCAACAATGATGAAACCGGCAATCTCGATAAAAATTGCGGCAAGCAAAAATACGCCGGCAATATTGGGGGTATTACGGTAGATATTTCTCACCAATGTTGTCCTTTCCAGATTTTTTAAGGCATAATGATCGCAGAAATATAATTCCTTCTTTAAATAGGGATTAAAAAGCCATATTTGAATGATGGCTTTTGCTGTTCTATATATTTAAATCAAAGCTTATCACCGCATTGTTGTAGTGATACCCATTTTTCGAGTTTTGGAGATCGGCCGCGCAGATGGATTTCGACATTGTACTGGTTATTGCTCTGGTTATTGCTGTGGTGGTTTTTCTGCAGCTACGCAGTGTGTTGGGAAAACGCACAGGTTTTGAAAGGCCGCCCTTCGACCCCTATTCACGTCAAGCGGAAAAAGCGGAAGACAAGGAAACCGATACCGTCGTTGCATTACCAAAGCCGGAAGTCAAAGTAGCCGATGATTTTTCCGATATTGATAAAATTGCCCCTGAGGACAGCGACCTTAACAAAGGATTGCGCGCTATCCGCAAAGAAGATCCGACATTTTCACCCAATTCATTTCTTGATGGTGCGAGAGTGGCTTATGAAATGGTCGTAACTGCTTTTGCCAAGGGGGATAAGAAAACACTGAAAACGCTTTTATCCGACGAAGTTTATGCGGGATTTTCTGCAGCAATTGATGAGCGTGATAAAAAAGGTGAAAATGTCAAATTCACGTTTGTCGGCATTGATAAAATAGAAATTGTCGACGCTTCGTGCGAAGCGGATATTGCACAACTGACAATCAGGGTCGAGAGCGAGATTATCTCGGCAACTTACGATGATAGCCAGAAACTTATAGATGGTGACCCGCAAACAATAGCTGAAATCAAGGATATCTGGACGTTTGCACGGGATGTCAAATCGCGCGATCCGAACTGGAAAATTATCGGCACAGAAGATGGTGAGTAATTTTCTCTAGAAACGCTAGGTTCAGCCGATCACATCGGGCGTATAACTTGAAGGTTGCATGACCATGGCTCGTGATAATAATCGGGATGAGTTCTATCGGCTGAAACTTGAAGACCGTATTTTATGGGATAAAGTGAGGAGTACTGCAATTCCCTTGGCAAAATCGGAGCGTTTCACTGTCGAGATCAAGGATATGCCGGCCGTTTTCTCAATGGAGCTTTTACGGCAAACCAGACTGAACACTATAACCGATGATGATAATGATCGGAAAGCAGCTCCGCCGAAGCTTTTTCCATTCGATAAGCCGACTTATCGGAAGATATCGCGCGGACGTGTCGAGATCGAGGGACGCGTCGACCTTCACGGCCTTTATCGCGATGAAGCTTACTCTTTACTCCTTAACTTTTTACAGTCTGCACGCCATCGCGGCTTGCGTCACGTTCTTGTCATTACCGGAAAAGGTTTGTCTGTCGGCAGTGAAGGTGTTTTGCGGCAGGCCGTTCCCCATTGGCTGGAGACTGCACCTTTCCGCCAGATTATATCTTCCTTTGAAGATGCTCCGCGAAATCACGGTGGTAAAGGTGCGCTTTATGTGCGCTTGCGGCGGCAATTAAAAAACTGATTTGATAAAACTGTTCTGCCTGTTTTTCTGATCGTCAGGAATTATTTTCTGTACCCCATAATTTAATTGGTAGCGGATATAATTGACGTTCAAGCAGATGCGGTTTCAAAACAGATAGTTTTGATTGGCTGATGAACCTATCCGAGCTTTGAAAAAAATTATCATTTTCAATTTCTGGCAGGAAAGAGAAAATAACCGGAAAGCTTTTGAAACAGGCAGTATGAAATAAGATCTGCCGAAATTTGATCATGAAAAGAATTATCAGATCGCCGGATTATCTAACAATGGAGATATAGAGAAAATAGCAGAGAAAGCAATAATGAGGAGGTTTTTAAAACAGCTTTTCAAGATCGCCGATTTTGCTGTTTACAAACCAGCCGTAATAATTTTCTTGCGGCAATTTGGGTTGTTCCCCATGTGCAACTGCCCGTTTGTTTTCTTCGGCCAATGCCCGCGCGCGTGCTTCTGCCCCTCCGGTATTATAGAGTGTGGCAGTCAAACCGGGGTTTTCCGAAATATCAAAGTCGGCAATCTGGCGATAAGCATCAATGGATTGGCGGATTGTTGCTGCAATATAGGGAATGGTCTGATCGGGATCCATAATGGTTTTATAGACTTGTCCGCCATTCTCCGCAGAAAGTTTGGGCAAACCGGAAATACGGTTAACTCTGTCCGACATCATCAAGGCTGTGAGCGGATTGACCTGTCCTAATCCGAAAGTCTGACCGGCAAAAAACGGTTGGAAAAATACCGCACTGAAACGGTTATTGGGATATTTTTTCCCGTCGACTGTTTTACCTCGAAAATCCTTGTCCCAGATATTTTCGCGACATGTCCATAATCTATAGCTGTCGGAAAGTCCGTTACACGGGGAAAACTGTTTGCGTTTGACAAAATCGGTTACATCTTCCCCGTTATAGGCAAATTGTACACCTTGATTAAGATAGGACATGCCTTTCACATAATAGGTCTGTAAACGGTCATAGACATCAACATTATAGGTGTGTTCGCCAATTATTGCACCCGCGATGTGGATAGGATTGATGCCGTAATCCTTGGCAGTTGCAATAATCCGTGCTCTGAGTTTGCTATCATTCTTCAATAGATTGTAAATTTTGGCATATTTTGCAGCATAGCTTGTCGAAAGTTCGCGCGTGCGCTTTGCCGATGCACCGGGAACCTGAGGTTGCACCGCATTACGGTTACCCGCAGGAACAACGGTTAAAGCTTCGGCCTCACCGATGAACGATAGAATTAACGGTATGATAAAACACAGCTTCTTGACGATTGTTGGCATGTGCTTACCCTATCTGGAAATTGAAAATATTTAGCCCGTAAAAATACTTTTATCGTGTTCACGGCAAATTGCCAGCGACATTAGCTATTTTTAGCGCATTCCTTGTCATCGGCCACGTAAAAAGTCGAAGAATGAACGTTTTTTGGTTTGTGCCGGCTGAGCCCCACCATTCACGTCGGCTTGTGGACGGGGAGCCCAATAATCGTCACTGCTTCCCGGTTCAGGCGGTGGAGCCGGATAAGGCGTTGTCGAAGGTTGTTCGCTTTCAGGTAAAATATCATTGCCTCCGGGAACTGCATTTTGCAGATTATAATTGCCCGGAAGCGGCGAAACCGGTAACGATTTTTCGGCAACCGTCATATAGGATTTCCACGCGCGTACGGGAAGCGAACCGCCAGAGATTGTTTTCATCGGGTGGCCATCGTCATTGCCAAACCATATGCCCGTTACATAATCAGTTGTATAGCCGATAAACCATGCGTCACGAAAATCCTGACTCGTGCCGGTTTTTCCGGCTGACGGCCGGTCGATTGCAGCTTTTCGTGCTGTGCCATTCTCGACAGTTTGTTCAAGCATTGCGTTCATCATGCCGACAATATCCGGTTCGACAACGCGATTGGCAGTAATTTCACCAAAATCATATATGGTTTTACCGTTCGTATCTTCCACTTTCGAGATCAGACGCAGTTGCGGCTTATAACCGCCATTGGCAAAAGGCACAAATGCACCGGTCAATTCAAGCAGGCTCACTTCCGACGTGCCGAGTGCAATCGAGGCATTGTCCGAAAGAGCCGAATGGATGCCGAGACGGTGAGCCACTTCGATGACCTTGTCGGTACCGACCTCCATAATCAATTGGGCGGCAACAGAGTTTAGCGAATGGGATAGGGCAGTGGTCAATGTAACTTCACCCATATATTTGCCGCCATAATTTCTCGGCGTCCAATTGCCAATTCTGACGGGTGCATCATTGCGAATTGTATTGGGGGTACGGCCGGCTTCAAGCGCAGCAAGATAGACAAAAGGTTTGAACGTGGAACCGGGTTGTCTTTTTGCATCGGTTGCGCGGTTGAACTGGCTTTGCGCATAGTCTACTCCGCCCACCATGGCGCGGATTGCCCCGCTTTTATCAATTGATACAAGTGCACCCTGACTAACGTCGCGTTTTTCTCCATTTTCGGAAATTTGTGTGCGGATTGCCTCTTCGGCAGCCCTTTCAAGTGTCATATCAAGTGTGGTTTCAACAACAATATCCTTATCGGTCTCGCCAATCAGAAATGGTAATTGTTGAACGACCTGATCGGCGACATAGTTTTCCGAACCTGTCCAATAAGATTCAGCCCTCGCCATCGGTTCGGCTTCTGCCATCACTACCTCGGCGTCATTCACCATGCCTTCTTCTTTCATGGCAGCAAGAACGAGTTTGGCGCGGTCATTGGCAGCTTTCGGATCACGAGCAGGAGAAAGGCGCGAGGGCGCTTTTAGCAATCCCGCCAGAGTTGCGGCTTCCATCAGATCAACATCTTTTGCCGATTTTCCGAAATATCGTCTTGAGGCTGCCTCGACACCATAAGCACCCGAACCAAGATAAACGCGGTTCAAATACATTTCCAGGATCTGATCCTTGGTGTATTTATGCTCGAGCCAGAGCGCAAGTAGCGCTTCCTGCACCTTTCTTTCCAATGTTCTATCGGGAGAAAGAAACAGATTTTTGGCCAATTGTTGGGTCAGTGTTGAACCGCCCTGTTTGCTGCGACTATGGATAATATTAGTTACCATTGCGCGCGCAATTCCAATCGGATCAACACCATAATGGTCGTAAAAACGGCGGTCTTCAATTGCCACCACGGCCTTTGGTATCCACGGGCTCATTTCTTTTAATGAAAGGGCTTCTCCACCGGTGGTTCCGCGATTGGCAATCAGAAATCCGTTACGATCGATAATACGTACATTCGGCGGGCGTTGGGGAATATCCCAGGTCGAGGCTTGCGGCATTCTGAGCGCAACATAACCGACATAGCCGGCAATTGCGATAACGCCCCATATTGCTAATACAAAACACCATTTGACCAGCCGGAAAATGAACCCGTGCCTGCTTCCGGTTCCCCGTGTTTTGCCCCCTTTGGAACGGGAACCTCTTTGCGGCGGCAATGCGCGGTCATCATCAGTCAAGCGCATTGGCTCAAAGCTCCGATTTTTCTGAACAAATGTTTTTATGGAATGTGGCCAACATGGGAAGACTTTGAAAAATGTTAAAAACTCACGCGTTAAATCGGAAACCGGATTGTTCACTCCGCTCTATCATTAGAATAGCAGAATGATTCCGGCAATTTTAAGAGGGTTCGATTGCACTATCCAATCATTTTAAGCCCTGCAAGCACTTCCTCACTACTATTTATGAAATAACCTGATTTGAGGAGCGAAAGGACACTTGTCTTTAATGGTGAAGCCAAAAAATTAACGAGCAAAAGATAGAGGAAGCACCAGTCTCGTTTTTTGCTTTTCATCATCTGTACTTTTCCAGATTTGAAAACCGTTTTGAGAAAAGATTGATGAGATTCCTCAAACAACTTTATTTGCCCTTGTTTAGAACGGATGAATGTCGAAAGGCGTCAACTGAAACTATAATCAGTTTGTTAAAGCCATTTCGACAATTATTTGTGCAGGCGACAAGGTGAAACACCAATCAACAAGACAGCGAGAAATGGAGCCGGACAGGAGAACTTGCAAGTGACAAGGTTAAACACGATTGCTTTCTGATGATATTCTTTGACCTGTTTAAATTTTCAAGAAAACAAAACCCCTGTAAACCGACACGATTGGATAGAAAAGGCCCAACAGTTTACATCATCGGTTTAAGTTATAAGAATTACACCAATGCAAGATGAGGCAACGCAGCCAATCGGCTGCATTGCACTTATCAATTTTGCTTGGCCTTCAGATTGGCTACATTGTCTTGAGTTTTCCGGAATTCTTCCGGATTGAAATTATATACCGTCGAACAGAATTCACATTTTACAGTAATTCTGCCATTTTCAATGCTGGAGTTTATCTCGTCCGCGGTGAAGGTATTCAAGACATTTTCTATTTTTTCACGCGAGCATGAACATTGATCAAGAATAGTTCTTGCATTGAAAACTCTGACACCATGTTCGTGGAATAATCTGAACAATAGTCTTTCCGCTCCTACCTGTGGATCCGTCATCTCGGAACTTTCGATCGTGTCGACAAGTGCCTTGACTTCAGTCCAATGGTCGAGATCGGTCTTCTTATCAATTTTCTTGGTCGTTTTGCTTTCGATGGAAGACTTTGGAAGATGTTGGACAAGCACACCGCCAGCCCGCCAGCTTTCTCTTGAATGGCCATTTTCATCACGGTCGAAAAGTGTCGCAACGCCAAGCTTGACTTCGGTCGGAATCTGTTCCGATTGTTTGAAATAGTTACGCGCTATTTCTTCAAGACTCGAACCGTCAAGTGCAACAATCCCCTGATAGCGTTGCATATGTTCGCCCTGATCGATTGTGAGTGCCAAAGTTCCTTTGCCAAGAAGTTCTTCAGGGGCATCATGACCGGAAGCAACAGCTTCTTCGAGTTTCTTTTCATCAAATCTTGCATAAGCACGCAAACTGGACGGGGTTTTAAAATCGCACACCAAGAGATTGACCGGCCCGTCGGAGCTGGTCTGCAAAATGAATTTACCATCAAATTTCAATGATGTGCCGAGTAAAACAGTCAAAACCATCGCTTCAGCCAGCAACCGCGCTACTGGTTCTGGATAGTGGTGGCGCGACAAAATGCTGTTGACCGCGGTTCCCAATTGTACAGCGCGGCCACGTGCGTCGAGCTCTTCCACCTCGAAAGGCACAACTGCATCATCGCCAGCAAAATTGAAATCACCAAGGGAAGGGCTCTTTTTGTATTGAGCCGATTGGTCGTTTACATTCATTTCTTTTGTCAAAACCGCATTTCCTTAAAGACTGCCAGAGTATTATTGCAAAAATGGTTCTGTTTGATTTTACTTTAAAAAGCAAAGATGCTCTGGCACAATGAAGTCTCTGGACATATTGTCCAGATGAATACTTCATAATGCCTGAAGCCGGTAAATACACTAGAACCTTTTGCAAGTAGCCTTATAGATAGGTATTATTTTAACGCCTGCAAGCACCACTCAAGAACAGCCTTTTGGGCGTGCAAACGGTTTTCGGCTTCGTCAAAGACAACAGAATGCGGGCCGTCGATGACAGCATCAACAACTTCTTCACCGCGGTGGGCGGGAAGACAATGCATAAACAATGCATCCGGCTTTGCCAAATTCATCAATGCTTCATTGACTTGGTAGGGCTGGAATACATTGCGGCCACGGGCACGGAATTCCTGCCCCATAGAAACCCATGTATCGGTAACAATGCAATCGGCATTTTTGGCGGCTTCTTCAGCATCGTTGGTAAGAACGATATCGGCACCATGCTGACGCGCCCAATCAATGTATTTTTGTTGTGGTTCGCTACCTTTAGGTGTTGCAATTCTCAACTTGAATTTGAACAATGCCGAAGCTTCGATCAGGGAATGCAGAACATTGTTCCCGTCACCCATCCACGCGAAAGTTTTACCGGCAACTGGTCCGCGATGTTCTTCATAGGTCATGATATCGGCGAGAATCTGACAGGGGTGGGTGTCGTCTGTCAAAGCATTGATTACGGGAACATCCGCATATTCGGCGAGTTCCAGCATTCTGGTATGAGCCGTTGTACGGATCATAATGATGTCGACAAAGCGCGACAATACACGTGCTGTATCGGCAATCGTTTCGCTGTGGCCAAGCTGCATTTCCGAGCCGGTGAGCATGATGGCCTCGCCGCCCAATTGATGCATCCCGACATCGAACGAAACGCGTGTGCGTGTTGACGGTTTTTCGAAAATCATGGCAAGTGTTTTGCCAATAAACGGTTTTTCCGACTGCCCTTTTTTAAGAAGAGCTTTGACCTTTTTGGCATGCTCGATGATTTTGCGTGCAGTTTCGGGTGAAAGAATTGAAAGATCAGTGAAGTGGCGAATATTCTTCGTCATAATAACAAGCCTATTTTTGTTTGTGGGCATTAGAAACGTATTGGACAGCTTTTTCAATGCGGTGAAGGCCGTCGCGGATTTCATCCTCGGTCACAATGAGAGGTGGCAAGAGACGGATAACATTATTTCCTGCGCCAACGGTTAAAAGTTTTTCATCTCGCATAGCGGCGATAAGTTCAACGTTCGGGACAACGCATTTAAGCCCTGTTAAAAGCCCGATACCGCGAATGGATTGAACAACATCGGGAAACCTGTCGATGATAGAAGCCAATCCCTGTTTGAAAAGATTGGCCATGGCATTGACATGATCAAGGAAGCCATCGGACAACATGACGTCAAGCACCGCATTGGCAGCGGCCATTGCAAGAAGATTCCCGCCGAATGTCGAACCGTGGGTGCCAGGTGTCATACCTTTTGCTGCCTCTTTGGTTGCAAGGCAGGCGCCAATCGGAAAACCGCCACCAAGGCCTTTGGCAAGCGCCATGATATCCGGCTCGATATTCGACCATTGATAGGCAAAAAGTTTGCCCGTGCGCCCCATACCGGTTTGCACTTCGTCAACGATAAAAAGCAGGCCGTTTTCATCACAGATGCGACGTAATAATTGCATGAATTCGGTCGGAACCGGACGTAACCCGCTTTCACCCTGAATAGGTTCGATAAGAAGAGCGGCAGTCTTTTCGCCAATTGCAGCACGCAATGCCTTTTCATCGTCGAAAGGAACCTGTACGAAACCTTGAGCTTTCGGGCCGAAGCCTTCAAGATATTTTTGTTGGCCGCCGGCTGCAAGAGTGGCCAGTGTGCGGCCATGGAAAGCACCTTCAAAAGTTATGATTTCATAACGTTCAGGGTGTCCACTGACATATTGGTAACGTCTGGCCGTCTTGATCGCGCATTCGATTGCTTCGGCGCCGGAATTGCAGAAAAACACCTTGTCGGCAAAACTATTTGCACAAAGTCTCTCTGCTACTTTCTCCTGTTCAGGAGACTGAAAAAGGTTTGATACGTGCCAGAGCTTGTTGGCCTGTTCTTCAACGGCTTTGACAAGCTTCGGGTGATTATGGCCAAGTGCATTGACTGCAATACCGGAGGTAAAATCAAGGTAGCGCTCACCATTATCGGAGATCAACCAGGCCCCATTTCCTCGCGTGAAGCGCAAACCGATACGTGCAAAAGTATCATAAAGTGGTTGCGCATTGTTTTGGGTCATTGCCTGGTCTCCTACTCCATCGTCAATTTTCCTCTGTGACAAAATCCGGACAGTCCGGCTCTCTGTCATAGCAGGGACAATATTATCTCTGTTTTTCTGAATGAAACGTTAGGTTTTTTGAAAAACAGTTTTTATCAGAGATAAAATATCAACAGCGCCGTATTTTGCCACGACGCTGCTAAAATCTATCCATTTTCAATATCCTGCCTGTCGGGAAAAAAGTCAATTGATGCCTTTGAAAGACCATATTTAAAAAATATCTTGCAAAAATCACATTTTTCACGAGCAATTTTCGAATTTTCCAAAAAAAGTGATTCGCAAGTTGGGGAAAACGTCTCAAAACACCTATATAAGGTCATGTAGACCCTTGTCATAGAGTCAAAGCGTATAGTAGTACTTAGCGTAAAACTGGAACATTTTTGGTTCTGCCGGATAATTATCATAACAAGTATGACTGCTTTGCGCTTCTTAGCGCAGGGATGGATTCCGGCAATAAAAGAGATGATAAAGTTAATTGTCATGCCACTTATCTGATATGAGGCAATGATGGAAATTAAGGAACGGAGTGCCGGTATGAACTGGACAGATGAACGTGTTGAACTTTTGAAAAAGCTTTGGAGTGACGGGTTGAGTGCCAGCCAGATTGCTGCCCAGCTTGGCGGAGTTAGCCGTAATGCCGTCATCGGCAAGGTTCATCGATTGAAACTGTCAGGACGCGGTAAAACAACAAAGACGACGCCGCGCACGAAAAAACCTGCAGAAACCGTTGTTAATCCTACTCCGCAAGCACCGCGCGCAACCCGTACAACGCCGGTTCAGCCGGTTGCCGCCGCTGTCGCAGCTGCAGCAAAACCGCAGCCTTCAAGCATTGGTGCTACAGCTTTGAAACTGGATTTTGTTGCCGATGCTGTTTCAGAAGCGGAAGAACAGCCATCAACCGATGTGGTTGTTCCGATGTCACGGCATTTGAGCCTGTTGCAGTTAAGCGAGAACACTTGCAAATGGCCAATTGGTGACCCGTTGTCGGATGACTTCTACTTTTGTGGTGCCGATGCCGGTGACTCTGGCCCTTATTGTGCTTTTCACGCAAAACTTGCTTTCCAACCGGTTTCGGAACGTCGTCGCGTAAGAGCCTGATCGTTGATGTAGAAGAGAATAATATTCTAGTAAACGTCAAAACCTTGGAATGTTTATTCCAAGGTTTTTTTATTTATTAGAAAATATAAACTGTATTTTCTTCAAATTTAATATTTGATTTTATAATTTCAGGTCTTTCCAGGAGGAAGATTTGAAGTGAATAAAGTTGAATTATCCGTAAGCTATGACGCGCCGCATTCTTGCAGCCACGAATGGTTAAAAAAAGCAATCGAAATCATAGAAGCGGAAATAAACCGCTCGGCAGACACGCATCTCATCCGTTACGATTTGCCGGAACCATGCGGAATAACGCTGTATTTGAAAGATGAATCGTGTCATCCGACCGGCAGCCTGAAACACCGGCTGGCGCGTTCACTTTTCCTCTATTCTCTTTGCAATGGGAAAATTGGCCCCAAGACAACGATTGTCGAGGCGTCGAGCGGTTCGACTGCAGTTTCGGAAGCCTATTTTGCCAAATTGATCGGTGTTCCTTTTGTGACAGTTATTCCACGGACGACCTCACCACAAAAAATCGCAGCTATTGAAGCCTATGGAGGCAGCGTCCATTTTATCGACGATCCGAAATCGGTTTATGTAACAGCGCAAAACCTCGCGGATGAATTGGGGGGCTATTATATCGACCAGTTTACTTTTGCCGAACGGGCAACCGATTGGCGGGGGAACAACAATATTGCCGATTCAATTTTCTGCCAGATGGCCAAGGAACTGCATCCCGTTCCGCAATGGATTGTTGCAAGTGCCGGAACCGGCGGAACATCGGCGACATTGGGGCGATATATCCGGTATCGCAAATATTCTACCAGGCTTTGTGTGGCCGATCCGGAGGCTTCGGTCTTTCATCTCCATTATGCTGATCGTTCGATAAAGGAAATAGATTGTTGCCGCTCGGTTATTGAGGGGATCGGGCGTGCACGTGTTGAACCATCTTTTATGCCGGATGTGATAGACCGCATGATTTCGGTCTCCGATCAGGCAAGTCTTGCAGCTATGCGTGTTATAAGCCGCCTTATCGGGCGCAGCTGTGGCGGATCAACCGGTACCAATGTCTTTGCAGCCGCAGAGCTCATTTCCGATATGATTAAAAAGCAACAACATGGTTCACTCGTAACGTTGATTTGCGATAGTGGTGAACGTTACCGTTCAACCTATCTTGACGACCAATGGCTTGCTAAAAAAGGTTTTGATATTTCCGGTGATATGAAACGTCTGGAACAACTCTTTATAGAAGGGAAACCTTTCTGATTGTTGCTTTTTGTCTTCAGCCGGTTTTGAGAGGACAAACCGACTAAAGTCTGCCAGACGCGCTTTGAACCGGCCGAGCGGGGCTTAACGAGCCTTGACCCGCTGCTTAAAAATTTTCCGAGAAAATCAGCGTTGCCGTAAACTTTACACCAACGGATCGATGTTTGCGGTTAATTGATGGCAATGAAATATTATTCCAGTCAAAAACCGATACTGATCTTTCTATGAGGTAAAAGTTTTAACGTGCCGGACGTTCTTTCTTATCCGGCAAACTTGTGACATAGAACCGGACAAGATTGTAATATAGCGACGGGTGCGAAGAAATATAGCAGACGTGAGCTAATCGATTATAGCCGTATTTCAGCTACAAAAGCTGATGAAGACGGCTTCTCAAACAAAAGTAAGTTCAACTATCAATATTTGAAGCGGGCGTGAAACGTTTTTCAGTTTCCGGAATTGTTAACCGAGCTCACGACAATATCGTCACGTTGTTCGATACTTACCCATTTTCCGGGAGATTGCGTCGATTGACGTTTAAGATATGTATATTCCGTATCTTTCCAGTTGAATACTTCGTCGCGCAAATTATCAAGTATAAAGTCGCCACGATCGGTGCGGACAGTTAAAACCGCATGACCTTCGCCATCGGGCTTGCGGACAACTGTAATCAGCAAACTTGCAAGCGGAATGCCTTTGTCGCGTAATTCTTTCTGCTTTTCCAGAACATAATCCTCACAGTCGCCGGCATTTACCGGATAGGTCCAATATTCTTCCTTGCCGTAAAGTTCCATGTCTGTCGCGGGAGTAATGCGTGCATTAACACTGTGGTTGACATCAAGCATCATATCCCAGACGCTTTGCGTCAATTTGACAGGTTGGAGTACACTGTTGCGGATTTTACATTCATGGGGGAGGCGTTCACAAAATTCATAATGTCCGATAGGCTGGGATGTTTGGCCGTTGACGGTCATAAATTCGCTTGCTGCTTTAGCTGCCGTTGTCATGCCGACAACAGCTAAAATCGCCACTCCCAATATTCTGAACGCAAACACCATTTTTGTACTCGATTTAACCTGTCACGATAAAGATCGTTAACAAAAGGTTAAAGTCCAACTTTGGTTCCTAGTCAATGACAGGAATGCAACACCGCGTTAAGATTTGAATTATGGTTAAAATTGAAAACATAGTGTTTTCATATATTTAAGGTTTTTATATGGTTAACGGCATGATTTCAAGAGAAGATAAAGATGTTTTGCTATCCATTTATAAAAAGCATGGGATAGCTTTGACTGATTTCTTGAAAAAGCTGAAATATGGCCTATTCATGCGTAAAAAAACCCTTATATGGACTGTGTTACGTCTGAAATGTTGAAAGGCGTCAAAAATTGAGAGCAGGTGAATGGGTAATTTGATAAAACGGCAAGCGACAATTGATGACATAGATTCATTGGTTGCGATTGAAGAGGCTTGCTTTGACAGTGACAGGATTTCCCGTCGCTCCTTTCGCACATTGATAGACCGGCCGACAGCCCGAACAATTGTTGCCGAGCTTGATGGCACAATTATCGGCTATGCAATGATTTTGTTTCGTAAAGGCACTGCTCTTGCACGGCTCTATTCACTTGCTGTCAAACCCGGTGGCAAAATAAAAGGTGTCGGTTCTCGACTATTGGAAGCAGCAGAGCAGGCGGCTTTTGATGAAGGGCGCGTTTATATGCGCCTTGAAGTTCGCGAAGACAATGAACGGGCAATCAAACTTTACGAACGCTTCCGTTACCGCCCGATCGGTCGTTACCTTGATTATTATGCCGATCATACACCGGCATTGCGTTATGAAAAAACTTTGCGTGGAGACACGCCTGTTGAAACGTCTGTGCCCTATTACCAGCAGACTTCGGAATTTACCTGTGGTGCCGCCTGCCTGATGATGGCACTCAAATATTTCAATCCTCAATCCCGCCTTGATCCTGTGTTCGAACTTAGACTGTGGCGCGGCGCCACCACTGTCTTCATGCTTTCGGGACCCGGCGGATGCGAACCGTTCGGCCTTGCGGTTCTTGCCCATAATTATGGCTTGAAAGCCGAAATCATCGTCACAAGCTATGAATTTCTATTTATCAATTCGGTACGTGATCCCAAGAAACGCGAAATTATGGAAATTGCCCAGACCGATTTTCGCGAGCAGGCTGATGCTGCCCATATTCCGGTGCGAATTGCCGCTTTTACGCTGGATGACATTCGCGCAGCCCTCGCGCGCGGTGCTCTGGTGCTTGTGCTTATCAGTTTTTACCATATGTTTGGTGAAAAAATTCCCCATTGGGTACTGGTTCACGGTGATGACGGAAGCCATATCCTTATCCATGATCCATGGGTGGAGGAAGATGAAGGCGAGACAATTGCCGATTCTGCAAACTTGCCTTTGAATTATAAAGTGTTCGATCATATTGCGCGCTTTGGAAAAGACGGTCTGCGCGCGGCCGTCATATTGGAGAAAAGCTAGTTACCTATGACTATTTGTGTAATCCTTGCTGGGCGAGTGTCTGACGTAGATAATGGTGCGACCACGCACAAGGTCATGACACATCGCGACTATTTGGCTAATCCTGCATTATTTGCCGGTCAGCGTCCTCGTATTATCAACCTGTCACGTTCCTACCGTTATCAAAGCCGCGCCTATTACTGTTCGCTTCTTGCCGAAGCCCGCGGGCATCGTGTGTTACCTTCGGTGGAAACCATGATTGATCTGTCGGAACGCCGACTTTATAAAAAATCTATTCCCGAGCTTGAAGATTGTCTCAACAAAGCCCTGAAAGGAGACGGTACACGCGCACCGGAAATTATCAGGGTATTTTTTGGAATTACCGATAACTCAAATGATATAAAAGGTGACCGCTTTGAAAAATTCGGTCACCTTTTGTTTGACTGGTATCGGGCTCCGGCATTGGAAGTCCATGTTATTCCGGGCGAATGGGCGCGTATTCACAAAATAGGTTTCGCCAATTGGCAAAAGCTTGAAGGTGAAAGTCGCGACGCTTTCTATGAGGCTATGGAAACTTATACGACACGAGCCTGGAAAGAAGCCCGTCACAAAGTGCCGCCACGCTGGACATTTGCAGTTTTATGCAATCCGGAAGAAGAATTGCCGCCAACCAATGTCGAAGATTTGAAGCATTGGGCAAAAATTGCGGCTCGCCTTGGTGTGGAAGTCGAACCAATCGGGGCAAGAGATCTTGCGCGTCTTGCCAATTTCGATGCGCTGTTTATTCGTGAAACAACCAATATATCTAACCACACCTATCGTTTTGCACGTCGCGCGGAACAGGAAAATATGCCGGTTATCGACGACCCGATGTCGATGATCCGGTGTACGAACAAAGTCTATCTTGACGAGTTGATGCGCGCGAATGGTGTACCGGTTCCCCCTACGGTGATGATAGGCGGCAATGATGATCTGGTAAGAGCGGCAGATACTCTCGGTTTCCCGATGGTGTTGAAAATTCCGGATTCATCATTTTCACGCGGGGTGAAACGCGTTGGCTCAATGGAAGAATTGCGCCGCCTTGCGCATGAGTGGCTCAAAGACAGTGATCTTTTGCTGGCGCAAAAATATTTGCCGACCAAGTTCGATTGGCGTGTTGGTGTCTTGGGTGGCAAACCGCTTTTTGTCTGCCAGTATGAAATGGCGCCCCATCATTGGCAAATCATCAAACATGATCCGAATGGTGGCGAACCACTGGAAGGTGGTTTTAAAACCTATGCTATTCCCGATGCACCGCCGGCAGTTGTCGAGATCGGTTTGAAAGCGGCGCGTTGCATTGGCGATGGCCTCTACGGTGTTGATATTAAAGAAACCGATGAAGGTATTGTGGTTATTGAAGTCAACGACAACCCCAATATCGAACACGGGGTCGAGGATCTGGCCGAAAAAGATGATGTCTGGATCAATCTGACACGCTGGTTTATCGAGCGTCTCGAACGTTGATTTGAAAAACTTGACGAGGTAAAACCGGCAATGTGTTGCCGGTTTTTTGTATTTCAACGGGATTGTTTTTATTTTGTTAGCGAGCGTAAATGCGCGTCAATCAATTTCGTGAAAAAGGATACGCGTTTTTTCGAAAATAATTTGCGCTGTTTTCGGGAATATTTATTGGCTTAAAAAAAAGACCAATTTGTAAACGCAAGGGTCAATATGATCGCATTGATGTTTTGCTGTTGATGAAGCTTTTGTCACCGTAAGGGTAACATCAGTATGCAGAATTATCGGACGACGAAGTATTCTTGCTCGACGAACTGTTGCTGCTCAAGGCCTTTTCGATTTGTGGCAATGTTTCATCTTTATAGATTTGTGGCGTTAACGGCCCGATATGTTTATAAACAATAATGCCTTCGCGGTTTAAAAGAAAAGTTTCCGGTGGACCGTAAACCCCCCAATCAATGGCTGCGCGGCCGCTCGGGTCAAAGCCGACAAGCTTGAAAGGGCTTCCGAAATTATCAAGGAAACGTATCGCGTTTTCTTCTCTGTCTTTATAATTGATGCCGACAAGGTCAAAGCGTTTGTCTTTTGAAATTTCGATAAGAACGGGATGTTCGTCACGACATGGCGGACACCATGACCCCCAGAAATTGACAAGCGTAACGCGCCCCTTGAAATCGTCAGGGTTGAAGGAGCCGGCTTGACCCAGAAGGGGCAGAACTGTTGCAGGTGCAGGCTTGCCGGCAAGTGCATTGGGAACAAGATTGGCCGTGTCGGGATTGGTCGTTTCCATATGGCTGAACATGATAACAACCAGAACAACAAACAGGATGAACGGCCCAAAAAGGGCGATCATCACTGGAACACTCATTTTTTTCTTGGGCGCGTCCATGATCTTCACTGTTTTACTTTGTTGGCGCGGATGGCATTTGACTGTTCAAGTTTTTGAAGCCGGGCTTTTTGATGACGGCCATTAAGGACAATGTATAAAACCAGCAATAACAGGACAACGGCCGAGACAACATAGCTCAAGGTGACAATCTGACTATGGTCGAAATGGCCCAGAAATATGTCGATACGGTCGGAAATGCCAATTGCATTTTCAGTGGTCATTTTACGTTTTCCTTTTGACGCAGGCGCCGTGCAGCCATTCTTTGCATTGTTTCAACTCGCCGACGGGTAATTTCGGTACGCATAGTTGCAAGATAAAGAGCAAAAAATGCCAATGTGAAACCGATAGCCATGGTAAAGAGCGGCCATAACATGGCGCTATCAATAGCCGAGCCGCCTTTGCGAAGAATTGAGGCGGGTTGATGAAGTGTATTCCACCATTCAACGGAGAATTTGATAATCGGTATATTGATGAAACCGACAAGCGTCAGGATAGCCGCAGCTTTTGCGCCTTTTGTTGCGTCGTCAAAGGCCCGTGAAAGCGCGATGATCGCAAGATAAATCAAAAACAACACGAGCACGGAAGTAAGTCGGGCATCCCATTCCCACCATGTGCCCCATGTTGGCCTCCCCCAGAGAGAGCCGGTTATAAGGGCAAGAGCAGTAAAAGTGGCACCAATCGGAGCAGCACTTTTAAGCGATACGTCGGCAAGCGGATGACGCCAGACCAAAGTTCCCAGTGCCGAAACGCTCATCAGCGTGTAGCAGCACATGGAAAGCCATGCAAAAGGTACATGAAGATACATGATGCGTACTGTCATGCCTTGCTGATAATCGTCGGGCGAGCGCATGACCATGAAAAGGCCACAGGCGAGAACAATAACAGCAACAAGGCTAAGCCACGGCAGAACTTTACCGCTTAGCCCCATGAAACGCGTCGGGTTAGCCAACGATTGCAACCGGTTTGTCTTCTTTTGTATCAATTCCATGATATCCCTTATGGTCGGGTTTTGTTTTTGTCGCAATTATCTTTCTTTATTCAGACCAACATATGACACCAATCTGACGAAGATGTGATGTCTAGTCCGATAATGAAGCAAGTGTTAAAGCCGCAGCCAATGGGCCGAGAATCGAGAAGAACAGTGACAGAGCGATCAAAAACAGTAACGGGTTTATGAACGAAATACCCGGAGCGGTGGTTGCATAGGCTGCCGACACGCCAAAGATCATAACCGGTACGGCAAGCGGCAAAACAATAACCGATATCAATACGCCGCCACGCGGTAGCGAGGTTGCAAGCGCCGCACCAACTGCACCAATCAGGGTAATCGCAGGTGTACCGCATAAAAGTGTGAGCATGAGACCGCCTATTGCTGTTCCACCAAGACCGAGCATCAAACCTAGCACCGGAGTAAAAAGAATAAGTGGCAGAATAGTTCCACACCAATGAGCAGAACATTTGGTAAAAACAACGAGACTCAAGCTTTTTCTGTGTCGGGACAATATGAGTTGGTCAAGGCTGCCGTCATCACGGTCAGTCTGGAACATGCGGTCCAGTCCTAGAAGGATTGAAAGAAGCGCTCCAATCCAGAGCATTCCTGGTCCGATGCGGGACAAAATTTCCTGATCAGGGCCGACAGCAAACGGGGTTATAACGATAATTGCTGCAAAAAACAGAAGTCCCGTTAATAAAGAACTTCCCGGACCAAAAGCAATACGCAAATCGCGCAAGAAAAGGGCTTTCATCAGCTGTCCTCGAAATCGGGAAGGTAATCGTCAAGTAGAATATGACGATTTTCTTCTATGCCAAGTGGTAAATGGGTTGCTGCAATAATCATGCCCGAACGATTTCTGTGCTCTTCCATAATTTTTGCAAAAATCGCACTTGCATGTTTATCAAGCCCTGATGTCGGCTCGTCCAAGAGCCATAAAGGTTGGTGGGATAATAAGAGCCGTGCAATGGCGACGCGTCTTTTTTGTCCGGTTGAAAGAACACCGAAGGGAAGATGTTCAATTCCGGAAAGTTCAACCTGATCAAGTGCTTCCATTGGCGACAAAAGTCGTGAAGAATCGAAATCCGACCAGAATTCGAGATTTTGCAAAACGGTCAAATGCGTTTTCATGGCATTTTGACTGCCAAGATAATGGCTGACAAGAGCAACAGGAAAAATCTGCCCGCCTTCCGTTGCTTCTATAGTTCCTTCATTTGCTTGCAGAAAACCGGCAATGATTCGCAGCAAAGTCGACTTGCCGATGCCATTCGGACCGGTAATTGTGAGCAATTCTCTATCGTGGATTGTAAAGTTCAAGTGTTGGAACAACACCTCTTCACCACGTTTTGCACTCAGATCAACTGCTGTTATTTCCATGTAACCACCGGATTTTATTTAACCTTTCTTAAGATGGCCGGAGCCTTTTAACAAGTAAACACATTTTTTTTAATGGATTACGTCTGGAACAGTTCCAGAAAAGGAACTATACCAAGGTTACCATACCAGCGGTCGGTGTGGACAATTTTTGGGCCGGTCTCCAAATCTGCTTGTTCTGGCGGTTGAGGAACGGACAGCGGAAATGACTGCACCCGCACCGTAGCTGCGATCTTGACCCGCAGTTTGTGGCGTTCGTTCCTGGAGCTTAAGGCTCGCACAGATATAAGGACGAACAGTCGTGTCTCAAATAGATAGTTTTAAGTGCCGCAAAACACTCCATGTCAATGGCAAAGACTATATTTATTACAGTCTGACGGAAGCCGAAAAGAACGGTTTGCCCGACATTTCCCGCTTGCCATTTTCAATGAAGGTTCTGCTCGAGAACCTGTTGCGGTTTGAAGACGGTCGCACGGTCAAGAAAGACGACATTTTAAATATCGCCAAATGGCTGGACGACAAGGGAAAAGCAGGCGCTGAAATTGCCTATCGCCCCTCACGCGTTTTAATGCAGGATTTTACCGGCGTTCCCGCTGTTGTCGATCTTGCAGCCATGCGTGACGCAATGGTGAAACTTGGTGAAAATCCGGAAAAAATCAATCCGTTGGTTCCGGTCGACCTCGTTATTGATCACTCGGTGATCGTTGACGATTTTGGCAATCCGCTGGCTTTCCAGCACAATAAAGAACTCGAATATAAACGTAATGGCGAACGCTACCGGTTTTTGAAATGGGGGCAACAGGCCTTCCGGAATTTCCGCGTTGTTCCCCCGGGGACCGGCATTTGCCATCAGGTCAATCTTGAATACCTTGCCCAATGTGTTTGGACGAGAGAAGAAAACGGCCACACGATAGCCTATCCGGATACCTGCGTAGGTACCGATTCCCACACCACTATGGTCAATGGTCTGGGTGTTCTTGGCTGGGGCGTTGGCGGTATTGAAGCTGAAGCGGCAATGCTTGGACAACCGGTTTCCATGCTGTTGCCTGAGGTTATCGGCTTCCGTCTGACCGGCAAACTCAAGGAAGGCATAACAGCTACCGATCTTGTTTTGACCGTAACACAGATGTTGCGTAAAAAAGGCGTGGTCGGCAAATTCGTCGAATTCTTCGGCCCGGGTCTTGAACATATGACGTTGGCCGATCGTGCGACAATTGGCAATATGAGCCCCGAATATGGCGCGACATGCGGCTTTTTCCCGATTGATCAGGAAACTATCCGTTACCTCAATATGACAGGCCGTAAAGAAGAGCGGATTGCACTTGTCGAAGCTTATACAAAAGCTCAGGGCATGTGGCATGATTCCCATACGGCTGATCCGGTATTTACCGATACAATCGAACTTGATATGGGAACGGTTGTGCCGTCCATGGCCGGTCCGAAACGTCCGGAAGGGCGTTTGCCGCTTGAAGAGGTCGGTAAAAGTTTTGCCACAGCTCTTCACAATGAATATAAGAAAACAACCGGTGAAAAAACACGCTATCAGGTTGAAGGCGAGGATTTTGACATTGGCCACGGAGATGTCGCTATTGCAGCGATCACCTCTTGCACCAATACATCCAATCCGAGCGTTCTGATTGCGGCCGGTCTACTTGCTCGAAACGCGGTTGCCAAAGGCTTGAAATCCAAGCCGTGGGTTAAAACTTCACTGGCTCCGGGCTCGCAGGTGGTTGAAGCCTATCTGGTCAATTCCGGACTGCAAAAAGATCTTGATGCTTTGGGCTTCAATCTGGTCGGTTTCGGTTGCACAACCTGCATTGGTAACTCGGGTCCTCTGCCGCCGGCAATTTCAAAGACCATCAACGATAAAGGCTTGATTGTTGCAGCGGTTCTTTCAGGAAACCGTAACTTCGAGGGGCGTGTTTCACCCGATGTTCAGGCAAACTATCTTGCTTCACCGCCGCTCGTTGTTGCCCATGCTTTGGCCGGAACCATCACCAAGGATCTCACAAAAGAACCTCTTGGAACCGGCAAGGATGGCAAGCCGGTTTATCTGAAGGATATCTGGCCAACTTCACAGGAAGTTCAGGAATTCATCGAAAAGAATGTTACCCGCAAGATTTTTGAATCAAAATATGCGGATGTCTTCAAGGGCGATGAAAACTGGCAGAAAGTCAAGGTTCCAGCGGGAGAAACCTATGCTTGGGACAAAGACTCGACCTATGTTCGCAATCCTCCCTATTTTGAAAATATGCCGAAAGTACCTGCACCGCTCAAAAATATTGACGGAGCTCGTATCCTCGGACTTTTCGGGGACAAGATCACGACAGACCATATTTCTCCTGCCGGTTCTATCAAGGTTGATTCTCCGGCTGGTAAATATTTGATCGAACATGGTGTAAAACCTGCCGATTTCAACCAGTATGGTACCCGTCGCGGCAACCATGAAGTGATGATGCGTGGCACTTTTGCCAATATCCGTATCCGTAACTTTATGCTTGGCGAGAATGGACGCGAAGGTGGCTACACCATTCACTATCCATCCAAGGAAGAAGAATCGATCTATGATGCTGCTATGCAGTATAAGAGCGAGCATGTACCACTCGTTGTCTTCGCAGGCATCGAATATGGCAACGGCTCATCCCGCGACTGGGCGGCCAAAGGAACCAATCTTTTGGGCGTACGTGCGGTGATTGCTCAATCTTTCGAGCGTATTCACCGTTCCAATCTTGTTGGTATGGGTATTGTGCCGTTTGTCTTCGAGGATGGACAGAGCTGGCGTTCATTGGGCTTGAAAGGTGATGAAGTTGTCACTATTGATGGCATCAATGATCTGAAGCCGCGCCAAAAAACTGTTGCCAAGATCAAATTCGGTGACGGCACTGTCAAGGAAGTTCCGCTTCTTTGCCGGGTCGATACTGTCGATGAACTTGATTACCTCCATAATGGCGGCATTTTGCAGTATGTTCTTCGTAATTTGGCAAAAGAAGGCTGATTGGCAGCTTTAAAAAAAATGATAAACGGGGTGGGAAATCGCACCCCGTTTATTTTTAAATGACAATTTGAGAGAATCTCATTGACGCGAGCGGCTGAATTAAGCTATAAGCCCGCCAAGATTAAGCGGCTCTTGGCCGCAGTTTGTGTTTCTAGGCTTTTATGGCCGTTCAATAAGAAGAGAGAGATAGACTTATGGCGAATACACCTTCGTCCAGAAAAGCAGTGCGTAAGATTGCAACGCGCACAGAAGTTAACAAATCACGTCGTACACGTATTCGTACATTCGTACGCAAGTTTGATGATGCTGTTGCCGGCGGCAATAAAGCCGCAGCTGAAGTTGCTTTCAAAGCTGTCGAGCCCGAATTGATGCGTGCTGTCACAAAAGGTGTTCTGCATAAAAATGCAGCGTCGCGCAAAGTTTCTCGTTTGGCTAAGAAATTGAAAGCTATCTCGGCCTGACATTTTAAAAAACCGCTCGCTCGAGTGTGTGTTTTTATTCATAAATAGTGATTCCAACCGGTATCTTTTGGTACCGGTTTTTTTATGTTTTGATCTATGTCAAGAAGAGAAAAATTAACCGTAAAAATTAATATTTTTAGAATGAAATACTGTTTCAAAAAATGGTATAAAAATCGTTTAAAAACAAATAATTAGACTTATTATCCACAAGCCTCAGGAAAGCCTGTTACGTTCGGTTTTTGTCAAGTATTTTTTTTAAAAATTTTTTTAAAAAAATTCGGCGGACAAAAGTCGGTGTAGATAATTGAAAAAAGCTTATTGAATCAAAGTAATTACGCTTTTCTATCCGGCTTACGGATTGGAAGAGTCGGCTGTTAAAGCCATTTTCGGCTTCCATTCACCCCTTGCATTTATGGGAAGCGTTTTTGTATGGTCATCTTCGGAAATGATAGCTTTTCCATATGTTTCATGAGTCTTCGGCCAAGTAGGGTCAAAGGTTCGTTGGTGCAGTTGAAAGGGTAAAGCGATTTTGATTTTTGTCCGGGCAAGGGGGGGCGCAATAAAAGCAACCTTGCAATTGCTTGAAAGACAAAATGTCATTTGTGCTTGGCCTGTGAAATGTCTGATGAGCTATCGTCGGGACAGGGTTACCGGTATATCGAACGCGTAGTGGATAATACGTTTGGAACACATGCCGGTGATGTCTGATCTTGAGAATGGCAGTTTTGTAGGGGTTTATTCGAATTTGTAGGATAAAACGGATGTGTACCGGTTTAACGAAACTGAGTTTACGCGGAAATCTGTTTTGTGCGAATTGCTTTAATTTTGGTGTTAAAGGCGAGAACCGTTGGCGGATGTGAGGGTAATGGTTATGACCAGTCTTGCTTCGGTTATCGTCAGAGAGAATGTTGCGTAAAATGTCAAATTTGAACGGGATAGAGTCAGGTGAAACAGGGATGAAAGAAAGTCTTCATCATCTGGTAGCACAAGACGAAGGGGATGAACTTTTTGCACGTGTTATGGCGCAGCTCAAAGTTCACGTCGGTAACGAGGCATATTCTAGCTGGTTCGGGCGTTTGCAGCTTGACGAATTCAGTCGCAGTCAAGTTCGTTTATCGGTGCCTACGGCGTTTTTGCGCTCATGGATTACCAATCATTATGCCACTATTCTTACCGAACTCTGGCGTCAGGAATGTCCAACACTATTGCGAGTCGATATTGTCGTGCGCGGTATGAATCGGGTGGTAAAACACACCGTTACGCATAAAGACGAAGATGCCCATGTTCATGTTCAGCAAGAAAATACAACAGCTTCTTCTATGCATAACCGGCCCGAACGTTTTTCGGGCGAGGCGCAGCAAAGTGTTTTCGGTTCACCGCTCGACTCGCGTTATACGTTCGACACATTTGTAGAAGGTCCATCCAATCGCGTTGCTCTTGCCGCCGCCCGTTCCATTGCGGAAAGCCATAAAAGCGCTTTACGTTTTAATCCTTTGTTTATTCATGCCGCTGTCGGTTTGGGAAAAACCCATCTTTTACAGGCTATTGCGGCTGCTGCTTTGCAACGCCCCACACCGGTTCGGGTGATTTATCTGACGGCTGAATATTTTATGTGGCGTTTTGCAACGGCCATTCGCGACAACAATGCATTATCATTCAAAGAGCAATTGCGTGACATTGATTTGCTTATTATTGACGATATGCAGTTTTTGCAGGGCAAGTCGATCCAGCATGAATTTTGCCATCTGCTCAACATGCTGCTTGATAGTGCAAAACAGGTTGTTGTTGCTGCCGATCGCGCCCCTGCCGAGCTCGAGTCGCTTGATGTACGTGTTCGTTCACGTTTACAAGGCGGGGTTTCGTTGGAAATTGAGTCTCCCGATTTCGATATGCGTCTTGAAATGTTGCGTAAGCGCTTGAAAACCGCCCAGCATGATGATCCCTCGATTTCCATTCCCGATGAAGTTCTGGCGCATATTGCAAGAATCGTTTCCGGTTCCGGACGCGATCTCGAAGGTGCATTCAACCAGCTCCTGTTCCGTCAGTCATTCGAGCCCGATTTGTCGTTGAACCGTATTGATGAATTGCTTGATCATCTTACTCGCTCGGGCGAGCCGAAGCGAATTCGCATTGAGGAAATCCAGCGGGTCGTTGCACGCCATTACAATGTTTCCAAGCAGGATCTGTTGTCAAATCGGAGAACCCGTACAATTGTCAAACCACGTCAGGTTGCTATGTATCTTGCAAAGATGATGACACCGCGTTCGTTGCCGGAAATCGGGCGTCGCTTTGGCGGACGCGATCACACCACTGTTCTTCACGCCGTGCGCAAGATTGAAGATATGGTTTGTGCCGATCAGCAATTGGCAAAAGAACTGGAATTGCTCAAGCGTCTGATTGATGAGCAGTCAGCCTGATTGTGTTTTTCCTGAGTCTCGCGGGCCACAAAAGTGATATAAGGGCAATAAACTTGCATTTTAGGCAAGAATATTGCCATTCTGGTTCTTATTTGTTTTTCTTGGCAGGTGATTCTTTGTTTTGAAGGAATCGTTCCGTACAAAGTTAGGCAACAAGAAATTCTCTGGTTGGCAGAATAAGTTAAGAGAGTGTCCAATATGCGCATCACAGTCGATCGTAGCAATCTGTTAAAGTCTCTCGGTCGTGTCCATCGCGTCGTCGAACGGCGCAATACGATTCCTATTCTCTCCAACGTCTTGATCAATACGGTTAATGCCGGTGTCGAATTGCAGGCTACCGACCTCGATCTGGAAGTTACAGAAACAACCACGGCAAATATCGAACAGAGTGGATCGACGACTGTCCCTGCCCATCTTCTTTACGAGATTGTTCGAAAACTTCCCGAAGGTGGCGAGATTATGCTCTCGGTTTCCGATGACGGCAACGCTATGCAGGTTGTTTCGGGTCGCTCGAATTTCCATTTGCAATGCTTGCCCAAGGAAGATTTTCCCGAGCTTAATGCCGGTGATTTCAGTCATAGTTTCACATTGTCGGCGTCAGCCCTGAAACAACTCATTGATTGCACACAATTTGCTATTTCGACAGAAGAAACGCGCTATTACCTCAATGGCATCTATTTTCATGTTATTGATAATAAAGGCTTGAAAATACGCACTGTGGCCACAGACGGGCACCGTTTGGCAGAAGCTGAAACCGATGCGCCTTCAGGGTCGGAAGGTATGCCGGGTATTATTATTCCGCGCAAGGCCGTCGGCGAGTTGCAAAAATTGCTGGGCGAAGAGACGGAAAGTGAAATCAAAATCGAAGTTTCGGAAACGAAAATACGTTTCAGTATTGCTTCTGTCGTGCTGACCTCGAAATTGATCGACGGTACATTTCCCGATTATCAGCGTGTTATACCATTGGCCAATGACAAGAAATTGACCATCAACCGGCAAAGTTTTGCCGCCGCTGTCGATCGCGTTTCGACTATTTCCAGTGATCGTGGGAGAGCCGTCAAATTGACAATCGAAAATGGTCAATTGACGCTTACGGTCAACAATCCGGATTCAGGTAGCGCCGAGGATCAAATCGTTGCCGATTATGAGGGAGAGCCGTTGGAAATCGGTTTTAATTCCAAGTATCTTCTTGATATCATGGCTCAACTTAATGGTGAAAATGCGATCTTCATGCTTGCCGATGCGGGGGCGCCGACTCTTATTCGTGATAGTGATGATGCAGACGCACTTTATGTGTTGATGCCAATGCGTGTATAGAAAACGAATGGTGGAAAAAACTGGCGGGCGGGCTGCAAAAGTTTCTGTCCGGCAACTGAGACTGACCAATTATCGTAACTATCGAAGCTTTTCTGCCGACTTTTCCGACGGGCTTGTTGTTTTTACCGGTCATAACGGAGCAGGCAAAACCAATCTGCTTGAAGCGTTGTCTTTTCTTTCTCCCGGGCGGGGGTTGCGTCGTGCGGCCTATGATAATGTTATTCGTTCAAATCCCGTCTTGGGTTCTGCCTACGGAAATGCTGTCAATCAAAGGGAAGATGAGTCTCTCGAAACCTTTGAAAAATCCGGCAAACAAGAAACCGTCGACTCCGAAACTGCAATAGCCGGTCTGAATTCACCAATCAATGAGGTAGAAGACAGCGGGTTTGTCGTTTTTGCCCAATTACACTCTGCTCTTTATGGAGATGCCAGCATCGGGACAGCTAGTGATATTGCCTCGACTGGACGAAGAATACGGATAAACGGAGAAAGTGTAGCGTCTGACCGGCTCACCGATTATTGCCGCATCAGTTGGCTTGTTCCATCTATGGATGGGCTGTTTACAGGGCCGGCAGCCGATCGCAGACGGTTTCTTGATCGTATGGTTCTGGCAATTGACCCCGCACATGCCCGTCGTGTGTCGGATTTTGAAAAAGCAATGCGTGCGCGAAATCGTCTTTTGACTGATGGCAGCCGTGACGAACGGTGGTTTAATGCATTGGAAGTCCAGATGGCGGAGCTCGCCATTGCTATTGCCGCTGCCCGTATGGACGTTGTGCGGCTTATTTCCGATATTGAAAATTTTGACAGTGAAGAGACTTTCCCCAGTCCCGTCCTCGACATAGAGGGAACAATCGAAAAGGCATTAGCGCGCAAATCGGCAGTTGATGTCGAAGAGGAGTATAGACAGAGCCTCCATGATAAACGTGAGTCGGATCGTGTTGCCGGACGCACTCTCGAAGGGCCCCATAGAAGCGATATGCTGGTCTATTACGCCAAGAAAAATATGCCGGCCGGCCTTTGTTCAACCGGCGAACAAAAAGCACTTTTGACGGGCCTTGTCCTTTCCCATGCGCAATTGACTTCGGCTATATCGGGCATGACACCGATTCTTCTGTTGGACGAAATGGCAGCCCATCTCGATCCGCGCCGGCGCAAAGTTTTGTTTGATAGTCTTGAAAGGCTCGGTGCACAAACTTTCATGACGGGAACCGACCAACAACTTTTTGCCGATCTGAAAGATCGGGCCCAATTTTTTGAATTATCAAACGGAAGTGTTGTGAACAATTAATGAATATTGGACGACGATGGTCTATGATCTGAAGTGAGCTTGTTGAGCTGGAGAGGGAAATATGGCTATGGCAAAAAAGATTACTGTTTTGAACGGACCAAATCTCAATTTTTTAGGCAAACGCGAGCCGGAGATCTACGGTCATGAAACTTTGAAAGATATCGAGGCACTTACCCGGAAATGCGCCCGTGCGCACGGATTCGATATCGATTTTCTGCAAAGCAACCTTGAAGGGGAATTGGTAAGTTTCATTCAGGATGCCATAGGGAAAAGTGCTGCCATTATCATTAATCCGGCTGCCTATAGCCATACTTCGATTGCGATTCTTGATGCATTGAAAATGTTTGAGGGGCCGGTTGTCGAGGTTCATTTATCGAACATCCACAAAAGAGAGGCCTATCGTCACCACTCGTTTGTGTCGGAACGGGCCGACGCTGTCATTGCAGGCTGTGGAAGTGCCGGTTACCAATTTGCAGTGGAATATATCGTAAAACACGATTTGTGAATCAAAAATTGTCTCAAAAACCGCGCAATATTGACGCAGGGGGGGACAAAACCCTTGCGAATTTTCACCCGAAGAGTAAGACGTGCCTAGATGATGCCACAATTGTACTTGTGGCAACGTCAGTCCAAGTCGGGCTTCTATGTCTTTTTGGGACAATTATTCTGCCTGACGGGGAATGTCGGAGAAGTGGAAAACCCTGCTTTTCCGTGACGAATTAATAGAAATACCCTCGTGCAATAATATGCAATGCATATAAAGAGGCAGGTAGGAATGAAGAACTTTGGTAAACTAACAGGGCTGCTGGGCGTTTTAACATCCGCTTTGCTCTTGTCGGGTTGTGAATTCGATGTTCTGAACCCGGCGGGCTATGTGGCGCGCCATGAGCTAATTTTGATTATTACGTGCGTTATCGTAATGGCGTGTATTGTCGTTCCTGTGATGATCGCAATCGTTACGTTCGCAATTAGATACCGTGCTACCAACACCCAAGCAGAATATCTGCCGGATTGGGGGCACTCCAATAAAGTGGAAACCCTGATGTGGGGTATTCCGATTCTTGTCATTATCATTTTGGGTAGCTTGATGTCTTATTTTACATTCAAGCTCGAACCTTCAAAGCCGCTTGATAAAGCTGTTGCTGGGGCACAGGAACCGCTCCAGATCGATGCTGTAGCACTCGACTGGAAATGGTTGTTTATCTATCCGCAATATGGCGTTGCTTCGATTAACGAAATCTATGCACCGGAAAACCGTCAGGTTCTGTTGCAGTTGACTTCGGAAAATTCGGTTAACGCTTTTTGGGTTCCGCGTCTTGGGACAGTTTTGTATGCAATGCCGCAAATGAATGCGAAGTTGCATCTTATTGCTGATCGCAAGGGCGTATTCAAAGGATCTTCCGCTAATTATAGTGGTGACGGCTTCTCTGAAATGCACTTCAAGTGGAACTCTGTAGCCCAGGCTGATTTTGACAACTGGATTTCCAAAGCTCGTGAAAGCAAGGAAACGCTCGATCGCGCCGGTTACCGTCAGCTTTCATATTCCCCGAAAATGGGTGATGTCGCAGGCAAACAGAAAGACGCAGAGATTCGCTATTTCTCGCAAGTTGAAAAAGGTCTATATTATCGCATCGTAAACCGTTGCGTTGATGAAGGCACAACTTGCAACGAAGATCAGATGAAATTGGCTGCAGCGAAATCTTTGTGGGGTGAGCTTTGCTCCGTCTTTGATCCCGGTGTGGTTCAGAAGAAATAAAATCATCAAGGAAGGGGCTTTCAGCCTTATAAAGGCAATGTCCCCTCCAAACCGAAATTCATTTAATATGGGTTGAAAAATGTTTGGAAGACTTACAGACCCTGTAGCCGGAGCGTTTCACGCGCTAACGAATGAGCCGATCGTCCTTTACACCTGCCTTGTTGTAGTTGCATTGGCCGTCGTTATTCTTGCCGCTATTACGCTGCTTGGCTGGTGGGGAATATTGTGGCGCAATTGGATCACATCTGTTGATCACAAGCGCGTCGGCATTATGTATATCGTCCTTGCAATTGTCATGCTTGTTCGTGGCTTTGCAGATGCTATCATGATGCGTACACACCAAGCGTTCGCGCTTGGAACAGAGACTGCGGGTTATCTACCGCCTGATCACTTTGACCAGATTTTCTCGGCGCACGGCACGATTATGCTGTTCTTTATGGCAACGCCGCTGATGTTCGGTATTATGAACTATGTGGTACCGCTACAACTTGGCGCTCGTGACGTAGCCTTTCCGTTCTTGAACAACATTGGTTTTTGGACAACATTTGCTGGCGCAGTTCTCATCAACATTTCGCTCGGTATTGGTAACTTCGGCCGTGGCGGCTGGTTGATGTATCCTCCGTTCTCGGAGTTGTTGAATAGCCCGGATACAGGTGTTGACTATTATTTGTGGTCACTAGAGTTATCAGGTATCGCGACGACGATGAGTGGTGTCAACTTTGTTGCCACTATCATCAAGTGTCGAGCGCCAGGAATGACAATGTGGAAGATGCCGGTATTCTGCTGGAGCGTGCTCGTCTCCAACGTACTTGGATTGATCATCTATCCGCCGCTTGCTGTCGCAGACGCTTTGTTGATTGGCGATCGTTACTTTGACATGAACTTCTTCACCAATACAGCGGGTGGTAACCCGATGGTCTGGATCAACTACGTTTGGATTTTTGGTCACCCAGAAGTTTATTTTCTTGTTGTTCCTGCGTTTGGTATCATTTCCGAAATCGTTCCGACATTCTCGTCAAAACGGCTTTTCGGTTACACCTCAATGGTTTGGGCGCTGTTGGTTATTTTGATCCTTTCGATCATCGTTTGGGGACACCACTTCTTCACAATGGGTGGTGGTCAGGCCGTTAATACCTTCTTCGGTGCGGCAACCATGATTATCGCTATTCCGACCGGTGTTAAGGTCTTTAACTGGCTCTTCACAATGTATAAAGGGCGCATCCGCTTCGAACCTCCGATGTTGTGGTGCATGGGTATGATGTTCACCTTTGTTGGTGGCGGTCTTACCGGTGTTCTGCTTTCGATCGTTCCTGCAGACTGGCAGTTCCACAACTCCTTGTTCTTGGTTGCTCACTTCCATCACACAATTCTTGGTGGTGTTGTGTTTGCTTACCTTGGTGCATTGGCGTTCTGGTTCCCGAAAGCTTTCGGTGTCAAGCCGAACCGCGCATTGGGTATTGCTTCGTTCTGGTGCTGGTTTATCGGCTTCTATGTAGCATTCATGCCGATCTACGCAGTTGGCTTGATGGGTGCAACACGTCGTTTGCAGCACTATGTCGAACCAAGCTGGCAGCCTTTGTTTATTACAGCAGCCGTAGGTGCATTTATCATCCTTGTTGGTATCCTGTGCTTTGTTCTGCAAGTTTTGATCGCCATCTGGTATGGCATCAAGCATAAAGGCAAATTGCCGATCACACAGAACGATCCGTGGGGCGATGCACGTACTTTGGAATGGTCTGTATCCTGCCCGCCTCCTGCTTATAACTTTGCTACTGTCCCTGTCGTTCAAGCGGACGATGCCTATTGGGATATGAAGCAACGTGGTGAGCATCGTAAAACTTCGGGATTCGAGAAAATCCATATGCCTAACAACACGATTGCCGGGTTTATTGGTGGAATTCTTGAGCTGGTTATCGGGTTTGCGATGGTTTGGCACATTTGGTGGTTAGCTGCGGTTTGCTTCTTAGCTTTCATCGTAACTATACTGCTCCATTCGTTGAATGCCGATCATGCAGGTCACTACATTTCAGCTGAGGACGTACAGAAGACTGAAGACGAATTCAGCGCTGTTCTCAAAGCACAAGGAGTAAAAGCATGAGCGCTACAGCAGTAACAACCGCTCCTGCGGAAAGCCATCACGACGGAAGTTCGACAACTGTCTTCGGATTCTGGGTTTATATCCTCTCTGATCTTGTACTGTTTTCGACTTTCTTCGCTACATTTGCAGTGTTCGCCTCCGCTTACGGTGGCGGACCTGCCGGTAAGGATTTCATCAACCTCAATTACGTGCTTTGCGAAACCGCTTTGCTGCTGTTCTCGTCAATCACCTACGGCATGGCAATGGTACAGGTTCACAAGGGTAATCTCGGCGGGGTAAAAACCTGGCTCGCTATTACTTTCATTCTTGGTCTTGCATTCATTGGAATGGAATTGAACGAATTCCATGAGCTTCTCTTCGGTAAGGAAAATGTTTTCTTCTTTGATCCGAATGCTTATGCTGGAATTGATCCTGAAACCGGAGTTCGCGTATTCGGTAAAGAAGTTTTGTCGGCTTATTGGTCGTCATTCTTCGTGCTGGTCGGTACACATGGCGCCCACGTTACAACCGGTTTGATCTGGATGGCACTGATGTTTGCGCATCTTGGCCGTCGCGGTTTGGATAAAGATAACAAGACACGTTTAACCTGTCTGTCTATCTTCTGGCACTTCCTCGACATCGTCTGGGTTGGTGTCTTCACCACCGTCTATCTTTTGGGAGCACTATAATGAGCGAACATGAAGAAGCACACGGTGTAACAACCGGCAAATACATGGTCGGATTCATTCTGGCTGTTATATTGACCCTCGCTTCATTCATTCCTGTTATGCAAGGAATGCTTGATAATTGGGCGGTCAGCACCAAGGTTATCTACCTCATTGGCATGGCTCTCATTCAGATAGTCGTCCAGATCGTTTTCTTCCTCCACCTCAACGAAGGTCCGGATGCGAAGTGGATGGTCGGTACAATGTGGTTTGGTGCTCTCTGCGTATTCATCGTTATTGGTGGTACATGGTGGGCAATTTCTCACTTGAACTACAACATGATGGGCGGTTCGGGTCGTATCGTTCAGCCTGATGCTATTATCGATCAGGTTCCGGGTGGTAGTCCGGTTGCACCTTCAACAGAAGCTGCACCTGAAACACCAGCTACACCTGCTCAATAATCAATATTGTCACTGAAACAATAGAGATATGAAGCCCCGCTCTTAAGCGGGGCTTTTTTTATCAAGAGTTCTTAATATTCCTTGCAAATGATTTAGCGCCCGGAAGGAAAATGCGGGGGTGAGAATAATAAAAAATTTAGTTGATTTCCGATTGATATATTCTCGTCAATTGCTATCTGGTTTGAAAAATTTTCGCCGAACGTTCAACGTTATAAACCCGTCGTAAATGCAGGCTTTCGAGAAATTGACCGTTTCGAACGTTGTTCTGCTTTAAGAAACTCACCACAAGTAATCAAACCCAAAAATGGACGATGGCTTCCTGAAGCCATAAACGCTATTTAAAGCGACCACGTCGCTTCCGAAAGAAATAGAAGTTTTTACCAGCGGCAATACCTTTTAACGGTAATTTATCGGCACAGTTCCCAACAAGATTGTTGCAACGGCACATGGAGTCATATGTTGGAAAATGGTGCTCGTAGAGTGATAACATCTATAAACAACCTATCTGCCATCCAATTTGATCACAAACTTTGTCCAACAAGCTCCAAAGCGCCAAACCGGCCATAAAGGCACATATTATGTTACACGCCTCCATTAGCCCAGAAAGCCATATAACTAACCTCAACAATTCCAACGGCCCCGGTTTCGAAAGTTTCCGGTTGCACCGAGGCTCGCGCATAACGATGCCCACATTTCTCCCGTTCGTAGAATGTATATGCCCGGTGTAAGGTCCTAATGGTTCTTTTTCAATTTTTCATGGCTGTCATAAACAGCAATGAACGGGTGTAACAAGTATTCAATTATGTTTGTGTCTTGGGATCCTGCGGGGAGCCGGAATTTTTAAAGCGGTATCCAACCTGTGCGGAGCCTATGAAGCAAAAGATTATCGAAGGAGTAAGGGGGCATGCTTACCCCTCCGTTAGAGGTCGTCAGCGGTTAGCAGATTAGTAGAAATATTCGGTACGTCCCTGGCAATTCCGAGGTGCATTAATTCGGCAAGGTGTCAATTTGTGGAGCACAATTCAATGACGCGCGTCACCGGTGAAATCAAAGTATGAGTTTAGAAGATTGGCTCAATAGCATATTTTCAATTTTGAGGGGTGTCGACTGAGGAGAGTATAGTTGGTGTGTAACAGCTGATAGACCCTGCGTCATAAGTGTTTTCAGGGGGGGACGTCTAAAAGGGTATTTAATCCGTGCTTGTCGATCCGGAATACGTCAGTTCATCGACGAACACTTCAATATCCGCCTACTTCTGATTGTAAGACACCATTTCCGAAAATCGAGAAAACGCAGACGATCAAATTTTTGTAGCGATGCCATATTCTGCGGCAAGGCGTTGATAAATTACCAATAAGCATCGTTAAAAAGAAAATGCGTAGGTACGCGACGGAACGGGTAAACCATTGGCGAAAAATCATCCGGTTTCACCACAAGCCCGCCGCTTTAAATTTTAAATGAAAACTGCTTTTTGAATCATCCAATAAATTTTTGCGTTTATTATGCAGAGTTTGTTCAGAAATGTTCCTCCGTAGTATTCTGATAATTTTACTGCGTAAATTCGGCAAATCGCCGCGTTTATCGCAAAAACTTGGCAAATAAAAAGGAAGCAACAGAGCTGCTTCCTATATTTAAGAGATTTACTATACCACGTTAAAGCGGTTCGATCAGGCTTCCTGAACATGCGATTCAAGAAACCACAGGCTCTTGTCGAGCTCACGCGATGCAGCAGTGAAAATATCTGCCGTATCAGCATCTCCGGCTTCGTCAGCCTCGTCGATGGCTTTACGCATGTCATTGGCAGCGTCGCCATAACGTTCGATCAATGCATTAAGATGATCATGTACTTTGTAAATATCTGTCGGATAAGCCTTCAATTTCGAGGTACCGGCAACAGCTTGAACGGTTCCCAGCGCAGTACCCCCGAGTTGCGCAACACGTTCGGCAATGATGTCGACATGTTCATCAATCGCATCCCTAAAGCCGTCCAGCATTTCGTGAACACCGATAAAATTGGAACCCTTCAAGTTCCAGTGTGCCTGCTTTGTGATAAGTGCCAGATCAATCAATGTTGCCAGGTTTTTGTTCAACAAGGCAATTGCAGTTGTCTTTGTGTTTGACGGCATGTCATTACGGGTTTTATGAGTTTTTAACATATTGTCTTAATCTCCGCTTGATTTGAATTGCGTAATATTAAACGCACCAAACGCTAAAAAGTTCCGCTTGGAATTTCTACCCTTGTCAAGCATTCTCAAAGGCAGTGCGGTGATGCAAATATAGAATACACCTTTCCGGAAATATTCCAATCAAAAAAATAAAATAATTAGCGTTCCTTCGGTTGATATATTTCCATTATCAGCCACATAAACCGATTTTATAAAGGATATTTTTCTCAGAAAATTTTAGAATTAATCTAAAATATTTTTATTTTTTTAGAATGTTATCTTTTATATGAAATAAATATAAATCACTGTACGCTATGATAAAATTTTATATTTATTTTAATTTATATATATTATAAAAACAAACAAAAATAAAAATATCAATAGGTGCGATATTTTTGTTGGCGAAAATTCGTATTTTTGGATCAAACGCACTTTATGAACGAGATTGATAAGTGATCGCGGTCGAGTGCTGCTTTCTAAGAAAGATAAGAGCGGTAATCGTTTCTCTAGCCTTAAGATAAAACCCGTTGCAGGCATAAGATTTTTATAACCTTTTCTTATCCGGAATATAATGTTTATGTTTCTCTTTATAATCTCTTTCAATATATCTGAAGAATGATGACGGGGTAGCCTCCGAAATGAGACAATCCGATTTTTTTAAGACGCAAAAGCCGCGACGAAAAACGGAAAGATTAATAGATTAAAATAATCGGCGGTAGGGGCGTTAGCTATTTTCATAGAGGCAGCTCATGGCTTCGGTTTCGAAATAGGCAGAGGTTTTTGAGGATGCGTAGATATTTGTGAAGGGAAGCCATTGACACAGTGTTCGCAAAAGGCTCAAAAATTCGCCAAATTCGATCCCTCTGTTCTTTTGTTTCAATGAACAATGATTTAATAGACATTGAATGATTACATTAGCATTAGATACAGCTTCTTCAAATTGTGCCGTAGCGTTAATCAACGACGGTCGTGTTCTGGCGCGGGTGAGTGAAAACATCGGAAAAGGACACGCCGAAAAGCTTATTGATCAGATCATTGCGGTGAAAAATACGTCAGGGCTTGATCTCGACAAGGTTGATCGCATCGCAGTAAACATCGGTCCGGGGTCGTTTACCGGTGTTCGTATTGGTGTGGCAACAGCACGAGGTCTGGCTTTGGCCTTGAAAAAGCCGGCGGTTGGCGTGAGCTCGCTTGAGGCAATCGGTTTTGAAGCTCTTAAGCGCTTTCCGGAACACCATGTAATAGCTGTTATTGATGCCGGTCGTGACATGGTCTACCGGCAGGATTTTGACGAAAAGCTCGAACCGCTTATACCACCCGAGGTGAAGGCTTGCGAAAACGTTGTTGCGTCCCTTGATAATAAGGCAATCGTTGCAGGCCCTTTTGCCGAAACAATCGCTCATTCTGCAGGCATAGCGGAGAATCGGATTTTTTCTATTGCTGCACCGGATGTTATAAGTTTTGCAATTCTCTCGCAGTCGAAAAAGTCGGACGGTGCGCCGAAGCCGCTTTATTTGCGCGAAGCGGATGCTAAACCGCAAATGGGTTTTTCTCTTCCCAGGAAAAAGGAATGATAAGTTTTCCTTTTTCGAAATCGCGATTTACTATTGCCCCTATCACGTCCGATGATAGTGAGGCTCTACATGAAATACATAGAAAATCATTCTATCATGCATGGGATGAAGAAACCTTCACTTCTTTTTTGACTGATCCACAAATGTTCGGTTTTACTGTGAGCGTAATGGGTAAACCGGAAAAAATATTGGGATTTATTCTTTGTAGATTGGTTATTGATGAAGCAGAAATCATCACAATTGCTGTGCATCCCCGTTATCGTTCAAAAGGAATAGGGCGGACACTTATGGACGCCGTTTTCAGATATCTTTATCAGGAACGGGCAAAACAACTTTTTCTTGAAGTTGACGAGACGAATAAAGCAGCTCTTGCTCTCTATAAAAGTTCCGGTTTTAATGAGGTCGGTCGCAGGCCCGGATATTATCAAACCGGTAAAGGCCATAGTGATGCCTTGATCATGCGTAGAACCATTCAGCAAAATGATTGAGATTTCAAAGAAAACCGGATAGATATGCGTTATGAGTGAAGCAAAAGAAAAAAACAGCAATGCCCGTAAGGTTTATATCAAAACCTATGGCTGTCAGATGAATGTCTATGATAGCGAACGCATGGGTGATAGCCTTGACGCAGAAGGCTATGTTGCTACGCAATCTCCTGACGATGCGGACCTTATATTGCTTAATACCTGCCATATTCGTGAAAAAGCTGCCGAAAAACTTTATTCCGATCTGGGGCGTTTGCGCGTTATGCGCGAGGACCGCGATCCTTCAAAACCCTTGACAATAGGTGTGACGGGGTGTGTTGCCCAAGCCGAGGGGGAAGAAATTCTAAGGCGCGCCCCGACAGTTGATCTGGTGGTGGGGCCACAAACCTATCATCGCCTGCCTGAACTGTTACGCAAGGTGCACGAGGGCAAGAAGATTGTTGAAACCGAATATGCCGTTGAAGATAAATTTGCCCATCTTCCGCATCATAACCGTCAGGCTGTGAAAAAACGTGGTGTTACGGCTTTTCTGACTGTTCAGGAAGGGTGCGATAAATTCTGCACATTTTGCGTTGTGCCCTATACCCGAGGTTCTGAAGTATCGCGGCCTGTCGGACAGATAATCAATGAAGCACGCGAACTTGTTGATGCAGGTGTAAAAGAGATCACTTTGCTTGGGCAGAACGTCAACGGGTGGCATGGTGTTTCGCAAGATGGCAGTCAGTGGCGGTTGGGTAATCTTCTTTACGAGCTTGCAAAGATTGATGGTTTGAAGCGGTTACGTTATACGACAAGTCATCCGCGCGATATGGACGACAGCCTTATCGCAGCTCATGGCAATCTTGAAATGTTGATGCCTTATCTACATCTTCCGGTACAATCAGGTTCCGACCGCATCCTCAAAGCTATGAACCGCCAGCATAAAGCTGCCGATTATCTGAAACTGATTGACCGTATCCGTCAGGCACGTCCGGATATAGCTTTTTCGGGTGATTTTATCGTCGGTTTTCCGGGGGAAACTGATGAGGATTTCGAAGCCACAATGAAGCTTGTTGAAGAAGTCGGCTATAGCTCCGCCTATTCGTTCAAATATTCTCCACGTCCGGGAACACCGGGAGCAACGATGAAAAATCATGTTGACGAAAGCGTCAAAGACGAGCGCCTGCAACGTTTGCAAACTCTCATTCTTGATCAGCAGCACCGGTTTTTAAAGTCGAAAATTGGTGAACGTGTTGAAGTGCTTGTTGAAAAAGCAGGCAGGCATGACGGGCAAATGGTTGGCCGTTCGCCATGGTTGTTACCTGTTGTCGTTTCAACAAATGCGAAAATTGGCGAAATTATTCCGGTCGATATAACCAAAGCTCTTCCGAACAGTCTTTTTGGCAATGCGGTAAACTGACGATAACGTTTTTCAATTGGAGCGCTCGTCATCAAAGCGGGTTTTCTTTTGTTTTTTAGTCCATATATTGCTGACAGAAACGTTTTTTTGAGGAGATAAGGTTGAACGATTCAACCGGAACAAAGAAAACATTGAAGATCGAAGGAACCGGAAAGGTAAAAAAATCCGGCAAAGCGACGACTGTTGCTGCCACTGTTAAAACAGCTACATCCGATATGGATCATGTTGTACTTGTTTTCGAGGATAATCGGCAAGCAAATGTTGTCTTTGGGCAGTTTGACGAAAATCTGGCTCGCATCGAGCAAAAATTGGGGCTTGATATCCGTGCACAGGGAAATGAAGTGTCAATCAGTGGAAACAAGCAGGATATAGAAGTAGCTCGCCAAGCCCTTGATCAGCTTTATGAACTTGCTAAAACCGGCTTGCAACCGGGATTGCCGGATGTTGACGGAGCAATAGCTCTTGCTGCAACATCGGACGCCAGAACTGATCGGGAAAGCCCTGAAAAGGATCCGCCAAAAGTAACGCCGGCCCATATCTCCACACGCAAAAAAACAATCTATGCCCGCACGCCTACACAGGATGCTTATATGCGTGCGCTGCAACGAGCCGAACTGGTTTTCGGTGTGGGACCTGCGGGAACAGGTAAAACATATCTTGCCGTTGCCCATGCAGCGATGCTTCTCGAGCGAGGGCTGGTTGAACGGATTATTCTGTCTCGTCCGGCAGTCGAAGCCGGTGAAAGATTGGGCTTTTTACCCGGCGACATGAAAGAAAAAGTCGATCCCTATCTGCGGCCTCTTTACGATGCACTTTATGATATGATGCCGGCAGAAAAGATCGAACGCGCAATGGCAGCCGATATTATCGAGATAGCACCACTTGCCTTTATGCGCGGGCGCACGCTTGCACATTCGGCTGTTATCCTTGACGAAGCGCAAAATACAACGTCAATGCAGATGAAAATGTTTTTAACCCGCCTTGGAGAAGGTTCGCGAATGATTGTAACCGGGGATCCGAGCCAGATCGACTTGCCGTTTGGACAAAAGTCGGGATTGACCGAAGCAATGCGCATTCTCGATTCCATTGATAATATTGTAACAGTGCACTTTAGCCAAAAGGATGTTGTGCGCCATCCATTGGTGACGGCTATCGTTACAGCTTATGATCGGGATGCCCGTGCAAATGCAAAGAACCGCGCTTTAGACAATAACGGAAAAAAGAATTTATCAAAATGACAGTGCGTTATGACGTTGCAATAAATGCTGATGGCTGGCAAAGCGAACACAGTTTGAGAATGCTCGTTGATCGTGTGCTTGAAGCCACATTGCACGTGCTCGAATTCGACGATGCCGACAGCGAGCTCAGTCTGGTTTTTACCGACGATGCAAATATCCGTACGATAAATGCAAAGTGGCGCCACATAGACAAGGCAACAAATGTCCTGTCATTTCCCGCTTTTTCTATTCAACCGGGGCAGCGACCGGGCCCAATTCTGGGTGATATTGTTATTGCTCGTGAAACGGTTCAATGTGAAGCGCAGGAGGAAAATAAAAGCTTCGATGACCATTTAAGCCATCTTATTGTCCACGGGCTTCTTCATTTGACGGGATATGATCATCAAAATGATGAAGAAGCAGAACAAATGGAATCTCTCGAGAGAAAAATTCTCGCTTCTCTTGGTATTTCCGATCCTTATAATGATTGAGTAACAAGATGAACCTTGCTATTGGCGTTTTATACATATATTGAATTATATATGTTTTAATGCGGTAGCAAAAAGGTGAAGTATTTTACTTTTGAATATTCTAACTTTAAAAAGTCATGACAGAAAAAACAGATAAATCAATTGAAGACGAGTCTAACCGTTCATCGGCCGGTCAAAGTTCTTCACAATCGCGAAGCAGTGAAAAGAAGTCTTTATTTGCCAATCTTTTTTCTTTTATGCGTTCCCGCAATAATTCTACCTTGCGAGAAGATCTGACAGATGCCCTTTCCGATGGGCAGGGAGACGCGAATTCGCTGTTTTCGCCGGAAGAACGTCTCATGTTGAACAATATTTTGCGCCTTCGGGAAACCCGTGTAGAGGATGTGATGATACCGCGCTCGGAAATCGAAGCGCTTGATATTACAACGACGTTGGCTGAGACATTGATAGAGTTCGAAAAATCCGGTCATTCGCGTATGCCGGTCTATTCGGAAAGTCTCGATGATCCGCGTGGCATGCTGCATATTCGTGATGTTTTGAATTACATTACGCATAAAGCCCAAAGTGGAGAACAAGAAGGATGCCTTGATTTTTCCAAAGTGGATCTGTCGCAACCTGTCGGCAATCTCGATTTGATACGCAGTGTTCTGTTCGTTCCCGGGTCGATGTTGGCAGGGCAGCTTTTGACACGTATGCAGGCAACCCGAACTCAGATGGCGCTGATTATTGACGAATATGGTGGAACGGATGGCCTTGCTTCAATGGAAGATATTGTCGAACTTGTTGTCGGTGATATTGAAGACGAGCACGATGATGTCGACATGTCCATTATCAAAGAACCGGATAACAGGTGGCTTGTTGATGCCAGTGCCGATCTTGATGAGGTGGAAAAAGCTCTGGGACCGGATTTCAAGGTGGGCGAACATGGAGAGGACGTCGATACAATCGGCGGACTTATTGTTTCAACATTGGATCGGATACCGGCAAAAGGGGAAGTTGTAGAAGCGGTTCCCGGCTACCAGTTCCGTATTCTGGAAGCCGATAAACGCCGCATCAAACGGATCCGAATCCAACCTTTACAGAACCATCCAAAGCAGGAAAAGGAGAACACCCCGTCCGATTTATAAAACGGGTGTTTCGTATTTTCTTTCCTGTCACAATCAATCTTCTTGTCGGATGTTGAAATTACCAGAGGTAAAAGGCAAGTGGGGGAAACCGGACATGCAGATTTTGGCAGGAGTAACCACTTATATTGGAAAGCTTAAAGGCTCGAAACAGCATTTCGTAAGCTTTGTCTGTGGTGGAATAACAGCTCTCGCAACGGCGCCTTTGTACTTCTTCCCGCTGGCTTTTGTTACTTTTCCTGTTCTGGTTTTATTGCTTGATAAGGTTGCTGTCGCCTCCGGTTTGAAGCAGCGCTTCAAGCTCGGCTTTCTTACTTGTTTCAGTTTTGGCTTCGGCTATTTCGTTTTTAGTCTTTGGTGGCTTTCCAGTGCCATGCTGGTCGACCCCATAAGTTTCGGTTGGGCCATTCCTTTAGCAATTTTCGGGCTTCCGCTTTATCTTGCTCTTTACTGGGGGCTTGCAGGCGGGCTTGTTATTCTGTTTTGGAAAAAGGGGCTATCCCGTCTGTTCGCTTTGGCGTTTGCTCTCGGTATTGCCGAATATTTGCGTTCCACATTGTTTACCGGCTTTCCCTGGAATGCAATCGGCTACACAATTATGCCGACGCCGCTTTTTATGCAGTCCGACGCAGTGGTGGGTCTTTACGGAATGAATGCGCTCGCCGTGCTTCTTTATTCAATGCCAGCTACTTTTTATGACAAAAACCACCGGTGGCTTGCCTTAACAATCGGCGTTATTCTTTTTGGTGCGCATACGGGGTTCGGTGCTATCCGGCTTTATGAAGCACCTCCGATCAATGACTATGACAACGCCAACACGTGGGTAAGACTCATACAACCTTCCATTAAACAGGACGAGAAACTTGACAATCAGGTTCGCTATGCAATGTTTGATGCACATATGCAACTGAGCGAAAAACCGCTCACAAATGGTGCGCATGAACCTGCCTATATTGTCTGGCCGGAAACCGCAGTGCCCTATATACTGGACTATGTGCCGGAAGCAAAAATGCGCATCGCTTCTATTCTCCAACCGGATCAATGGGCAATTGTCGGGGCAGTCCGAAGCAGTGGCGCACCGAATGACGAAAACAATAAATATTTCAATACAATTGAAACAATTGATGGTAATGGCAATATTCTGTCGTCTTCGGACAAGGTGCATCTTGTCCCGTTTGGCGAATATTTGCCCTTCCAGAATTTTTTTGACAAAATAGGCCTTCATGCATTGGCTGTAATGGCAGGGGGGTATAGCAGCACGCCGATACGAAAAACTGTGAAGATGCCGGATGGTTTTGTGTTTCTACCGATGATCTGCTACGAGGTGATTTTTCCTGATGGTATGGACTATGAAGGTGAAAAACCTCAAGCGATTTTAAACGTTACCAATGACGGATGGTTTGGTGTCACACCGGGACCATACCAGCATTTCGATCAGGCTCGTTTACGTGCTGTTGAAATGGGAATTCCACTTATACGTGCAGCCAATAATGGAATTTCGGCAGTCGTTGACCCCTATGGGCGAATCGTGCGGAGTTTGGATCTTGATAAAATCGGTTTAATTGATGTACCAGTACCCTCTTCCATTGTTCCGATATGGAACATGAAAACAAAATTTATCCAAGCTTTTTCTGTATTTTTTATTATACTGATGTTAAGTTTAACGTTTGGTTTCGTAAAAAAGGAACACTCGATTGACAAGTGCTAATCAATGGGGTGTTATGCGCATGAAAATTGGTTCCAGCGGGGGACCGATACTAAAACCCCTAAATAACAAAATCATCTGCATTGGTTCAGGCTTATGAAGATGGATCAGTATTGACGCGAGAAAGTTAGATCATGTCCGCACCCAAAAAAATACCCGCCCCGACTGATGTTTATGTGGGAAGCCGCATCAGACTACGGCGAAATATGCTTGGGCTCAGTCAGGAAAAATTGGGGGAGCAGCTCGGCATTACCTTCCAGCAGATACAAAAATATGAAAAAGGCACCAATCGTGTCGGTGCCAGCCGCCTTCAGGCGATCTCCGAAATTCTTGATGTGCCGGTATCCTATTTTTTCGAAGAAGCACCGGGCACCCGTACGTCGGAAGGTTTTCGTGAGGGAGATAATAACTTCATGGATTTTTGTTCGAGTAATGAGGGAATTCAGCTTCTGCGTGCTTTTACCAATATCAAGGATCCGAAAGTCCGACGCAAAATTATCGACTTGGCAAAGGCACTTTCTGAAGACGAAAAATCGAATTCCTTGTAGATGCGTTCTTCTTCTTGTAGGTACGTTCTTCATTGAAGAGGCTGGGAAAAAGTCAGACGGTATTTTCCGATTAATTATTTAAAATCCAATTTGAAATTTATTGATTTTTTTAAAAGAAATTTCCGTGCTTTTGTCGCCGCACTATTTTTCAAGCAGACTTGATTGATAGCCCATATATCAAAATTACCATTTGAATGACAAATATCACATTTATTTCACGGTTCACGTTAAAACGGCATTGACGCAATTCGACAAGCTTGGCAAATAAGGCAATTGTCGTTTTTCGTTCCGGAGTATCCGGAAAGAATGCAAACGTCGTCTTTCTAGAGGGGTTTCCCGTGTCTCATCAGAATTATCTTTTTACCAGTGAATCGGTATCGGAAGGTCATCCCGATAAAGTTTGTGACCGTATTTCGGATGAAATCGTCGATATGATCTATAAGGAAGCATCCAAATCGGGTGTTGATCCATGGTCTGTCCGTGTTGCCTGTGAAACTCTGGCAACCACAAATCGTGTTATTATTGCCGGTGAAGTCCGTGTGCCTGATACACTTTTGAAAAAAGATAAAAACGGCAAGCTTGTCCATGACAAGAAGGGAGATCCGGTTATCAACCCGTCACGCTTCCGTTCAGCTGCCCGTCGTGCAATTCGCGCAATCGGTTACGAACAGGAAGGTTTTCACTGGAAAACAGTGAAGATTGATGTTTTGTTGCATTCCCAATCTGCAGATATTGCCCAAGGCGTGGATAACGCATCCGACCGTCAGGGTGAAGAAGGTGCAGGTGATCAAGGCATCATGTTCGGCTATGCTTGTAGAGAAACACCGGATTTGATGCCGGCACCAATCTACTATGCCCATAAAATTCTCGAAACATTGTCGATTGCCCGCCATCTTGACGAAGGCGAAGCAAGCAAGCTTGGACCGGATGCAAAAAGTCAGGTGACTGTTCGTTATGAAAACGACAAACCGGTAGAAGTGGTCTCCATTGTTCTTTCTACCCAACATATTGATCCGACATGGGATTCAAAGAAAGTGCGCTCGGTCGTCGAACCATATATCCGTCAAGCATTGAGCGATATAAAAATTGCCGACAATTGTAATTGGTATATCAATCCGACGGGAAAATTCGTTATCGGTGGTCCGGATGGAGATGCCGGTCTTACCGGGCGTAAAATTATTGTTGATACTTATGGTGGTGCAGCTCCTCATGGCGGCGGTGCATTCTCCGGTAAAGATACCACCAAAGTTGACCGTTCGGCGGCCTACGCGGCACGCTACCTTGCCAAGAATGTCGTTGCTGCAGGACTTGCCGATCGTTGCACAATCCAACTTTCTTACGCAATCGGCGTCGCGCAGCCTCTTTCGATCTATGTCAATCTGCATGGAACCGGCAAAGTTGATGAAGGTGTCGTCGAAGCTGCAATCCGCAAAGTTATGGATTTGTCACCATCGGGAATCCGCAAGCATCTCGAACTCAATAAAGCAATTTACGCAAAAACATCGGCTTATGGGCATTTTGGTCGCAAACCTGGACGCGATGGTTCGTTCTCGTGGGAGCGGACAAATCTCGTCAAGGCGCTGAAAGAGGCAATCAAGGCGGCGTAATGGACAGACATAAAGAACGGGCAAGCGAGGCTTTCTTCGGACGACGTCGGGGGAAGGCATTGCGTGCCGCCCAGATAAAACGCGAAGAGACATTGCTTACCGTTCTTGAATTGGATTTGTCAAAACCTGCACCTGAAAGGCTCGCCGACCTATTCAATAATTCCGGAGACGCAAAAAACAATTACGACGATATACGCATTGAAATCGGTTTTGGTGGTGGCGAACATCTCGCCCATGAAATGGATAGATTCCCTCAAACCGGTTTTATCGGTGTCGAGCCATTCATTAACGGAATGGCCAAAATGCTTGGTGCTTTGGAAGACAATCAAGACAGATTGAAACATATACGGCTTTATGATGATGATGCCACGCGGTTGCTCGACTGGTTGCCGCCATCATCAATTGCCGGAATAGATCTTTTCTATCCTGACCCTTGGCCGAAGAAGAAACACTGGAAACGCCGCTTCGTGAATATGAAGAATCTCGATCGTTTTGCGCGTGTTTTGAAATCCGGAGCCAAGTTCCGGTTTGCTTCCGATATTGATACTTATGTGAACTGGACACTTTTTCACTGTGCACATCATCCGGATTTTATCTGGGCAGCCAATGGGGCTGCAGATTGGAAATTGCCTTTTGAGGCCTGGCCGGGAACGCGCTATGAAGAAAAGGCATTACGGGAAGGGCGCGTACCCGCTTATCTCACATTTGTCAGAAAATAGAGGTAACTCTTCAAAATTATCGGGCGGAAATATTGCCTGAAGAACAGTCTTAAACATTCGAAATGTTCTACTTGAAAACAAAATTCATCAGGTGTATATTATAGAAAATTCTTGATCATTTGATGAAGAGTGGGTTTTCCGAGCCCGCTCTTTTTTGTTACCGGAATGGTTTGATTTATATTTGGAAAAGTTGGGTATGAGCGAGAGCGGACAAGCAAGTGATTTGGATGAACCGCGTCTTTTTGAAGAAAAAGGCGTTGAAGCACGTGTCGTTGCAATTGTTGCTCCGGTGTTGAAACCTCTTGGCTACCGGATTGTTCGTGTCCGCTTATCCGGTCTTAATGGGCTTACTTTGCAAATTATGGCCGAACGTGGCGATGGTACAATGACAATCAAGGATTGCGAGGAAGTCAGTGGTGTCGTTTCTCCTATTCTTGATGTTGAAGATATCATTGAGCGAAAATACCATCTGGAAATTTCTTCGCCCGGGATTGATCGTCCACTCGTCAGAAAATCCGATTTTTCGCGTTGGCAAGGCCATATTGCAAAAATAGAAACAACCGGAATGATAGATGGGCGAAAGAAATTTCGCGGGACAATTAGCGATGTCGATGAGGATGGTTTTGTTCTCAATACAGACAAGGCAGCCTATGGTGAAGCTTTGGCTGTGCGAGTTCCATTCAGCGAGATAGCTGATGCGCATCTTGTTTTGACCGATGATCTTATCCGTGATGCACTGGCAAAAGACAAAGCGTTGCGTCAGCAGCTTATTCCGGATGATGATCTTGGACCCGATAGCGGTTCTAAGAAACCGGAGAATTCGGGCAAGACACAAAAGAGTTTGAAAGGCGGGGACAGTCGAAAAAAGTCCAAGCCGGAAAAGAAATAACTTAGTCGATGCCGTGAAGCGGCACAAAGAAGGAGAGAATCAATGGCTGTAAGCGCTAATAGGCTTGAACTTCTGCAAATCGCAGATGCCGTTGCCCGCGAAAAGTCGATTGACCGTGAAATTGTCATTTCTGCAATGGCTGATGCTATCCAGAAAGCTGCGCGGTCACGCTATGGTCAGGAAACCAATATCCGTGCCGATATCAATTCCAAAACCGGCGAAATCAAGTTGCAGCGTTTGCTGGAAGTTGTCGACACGGTTGACGATTATGCGACACAGATTTCTCTGGAAGACGCAAGAAAACGCAAACCTGATGCTGAAATCGGCGATTTCTTGTCTGATCCGCTGCCGCCAATGGAATTCGGGCGCATTGCTGCCCAGTCGGCCAAGCAGGTCATCGTCCAGAAAGTGCGTGAGGCCGAGCGCGATCACCAATACGAGGAATATAAGGATAAGGTTGGCGAAATTGTTTCCGGCACTGTCAAACGCGTAGAATATGGCAATGTCATTGTCGATCTGGGACGCGGTGAGGCAATTGTTCGTCGTGACGAACTCATTCCGCGTGAGTCGTTCCGTTATGGCGATCGTATTCGTGCTTATGTCTATGATGTCCGGCGCGAACAACGCGGGCCGCAAATTTTCCTTTCGCGTACCCATCCGCAATTTATGGCCAAACTTTTCACTATGGAAGTTCCGGAAATTTATGACGGCATTATCGAAATCAAGTCGGTTGCCCGTGATCCCGGTTCACGTGCAAAGATTGCTGTCGTTTCGCGCGATGGCTCGATTGATCCGGTTGGTGCATGCGTTGGTATGCGTGGTAGCCGCGTTCAGGCTGTCGTCAACGAACTTCAGGGCGAGAAGATTGATATTATCCCGTGGTCTCCAGATGCGGCAACATTTATTGTTAACGCTTTGCAACCGGCGGAAGTGGCTAAAGTTGTTCTTGATGAAGATGCAGAACGTATCGAAGTTGTTGTGCCTGATGACCAGCTTAGCCTTGCAATTGGACGGCGTGGTCAAAACGTCCGTCTTGCTTCGCAATTGACAGGTTGGGATATTGATATCCTTACAGAACAGGAAGAATCCGAGAATCGGCAGAAAGAGTTTGCAAAACGTAGCAAATTGTTCATGGAAGCTCTGGATGTTGACGAGATGGTTGCACAGGTCCTTGCTTCCGAAGGCTTCGCTTCTATTGAAGAGATCGCCTATGTCGATCCGGATGAAATCAGCTCGATTGAAGGGTTTGACGAAGAAACCGCTTCTGAAATCCAGCAACGTGCGAAAGACTATATCGATAAACAGGAAGCCGAACTCGACAAGAAACGTAAGAAACTTGGTGTTTCCGACGAATTGCGTGAATTGCCGGGAATGACAACGGCGATGATGGTTGCTGTCGGTGAGGATGGCGTCAAAACGATTGAGGACTTTGCCGGTTATGCCGTTGATGATCTGGCCGGTTGGCGCGAACGTAAAGATGGCGAAACACAGAATTTTGCCGGTGTTCTTACACCGTTCGATATAAGTCGTGCCGATGCCGAAGCAATGGTTGTCGCAGCCCGTTTGAAAGCCGGCTGGATGACAGAAGAAGATCTTCATAAGCCGGAAGAGAACGATGGGGCGGAGGAAAACACACAAACGGCAACGCCTGAAGATGCTACCAAAACTGCCGAAACAGAAACACCGGCTGAATAGGAAAGATGGGCTGATTGATGAATGACCGTACATGTATCCTGACAAGAAAGAGTGGTGATGCTCACGAGCTTATCCGCTTTGTTGCCGGACCTGACGGTCATCTTGTGCCTGATATCAAAGCCGATTTGCCGGGGCGGGGAGCCTGGATTTCCGCCTCGAAATCTGTTCTTGAAGAAGCAATAAAACGCAAGGCTTTTACACATAGCCTGAAGACTGATATTATTGTGGATCAGGGGCTTGTCGAACTTGTGGACAAACTTTTGGTCAAAGCGGCACTCGGTCGTCTTGCTCTGGCTCGAAAGGCGGGTGCTATTGTCACCGGTGCAACCAAAGTTGAACAGACAATACGTTCAGGTAAAGCATGTCTTGTTTTACATTCGAAAGAAGCAGCTTTTGATGGTAAACGCAAGATTGAACAAGCAATTTACTCGGTTAGACGACCGGATAAGCAAGACATTCCGGTTGTAACTTTATTCAACAGTGATGAAATGGGTGTGGCTTTTGGTGACAATCCTGTGGTACATGCTGCATTATTGAATTTGAAGCTTGCACAAGGATTCATCAAAACAGTGCAAAGACTTGTTGCCTACCGCGACGGGAAGCACTAGGCCGGAAAAGAAGACGGTAGAAGCCGTGAAGGAAACGGAATGACGGAAAACAATAACGACAAGAAAACAGCCAAGAAAACGCTGACCTTAAAACGCCCCGGGGTTGAAACCAGTACAGTCAAGCAGAATTTCAGTCATGGACGTACAAAGGCGGTCGTTGTCGAAACGAAACGGCGCAAGATTACCCGTCCGGATGAAAAGGTCGAAGTCAAGCACGTTGTGACCAAGCCGCGTGTCGCTCAGACAGCAAAGCCACGTACAGAAACGGCTCCCAAAGTTTCCTTGCAGCACCCGCACAGCAATCTTTCCTCGGCTGAAATGGAAGCACGCATGCGTGCACTGGAAGAAGCTCGTCTTCACGCCGAAGAACAACATAAGCTTGAGGAAGAAGAGCATAAACGTGCTCAGGAAGAAGCCAAGCGTCGTCAGGCGGAAGAAGCAAAACGCGCTAAAGAGCGCGAAGAACTTTTACGCAAGCAGGCGGAAGAGGATGCAAAAGCTCGTGCGGCTCATGACGCTGAAAAAACTGAAGCTCACAAGCCGGAAGTTAAAAAGCATGAAGTCCATAAGGTCAAGGATGGCTATCGTCCTAAAACCGACAAGCAGGCGGCCAACCGACCGATTGAACTTGATATTGCACCCGTTACTAAACAACGTGCAGCGGCTCCTGTCGCAAAACGTAATATTGTTGATGATGACGAGGATGATCGTCGCTCGCGTCGTGGCGGTGGCAATAAATCCGAGGTACGTGCTCCAAAAGCAGTGAAGGGTGGCGAACAGCGCCGCCGCAGCAAACTGACATTGAGCAGTGCACTTGACGAGGAAGGCAATTCACGTGGCCGTTCAATGGCTGCTATGCGTCGGCGCCAAGAAAAATTCAAACGCTCGCAGATGCAGGAACCGCGCGAAAAGATTTCCCGCGAAGTGACAATTCCTGAAACCATTACTATTCAGGAACTCGCCCAACGTATGACCGAACGCTCTGTCGACGTCATCAAATATCTGATGAAACAGGGGCAGATGTTGAAGCCCGGTGATGTGATTGATGCCGATATGGCGCAATTGATTGCTGAAGAATTCGGCCACACGGTAAAACGCGTTGCTGAATCGGATGTTGAAGAAGGTCTCTTCAATGTTCCCGATGATCCGGCAAAGCTCAAACCGCGCCCACCTGTCGTTACCATTATGGGGCACGTTGACCACGGCAAGACATCGCTTCTTGATGCCATCCGTCATGCCAATGTTGTGGCTGGTGAAGCGGGTGGTATCACCCAGCATATCGGCGCCTATCAGGTTGAACAGAAGGGACAGAAGATCACCTTTATCGATACACCGGGACATGCGGCCTTTACGGCGATGCGTGCCCGTGGTGCGCAGGTAACCGATATTGCGGTTCTGGTTGTTGCAGCCGACGACAGTGTCATGCCGCAAACGATTGAATCCATTCACCATGCAAAAGCTGCCGGTGTGCCGATTATTGTTGCCATCAACAAGATTGATAAACCGGCTGCCGACCCGCAAAAGGTCAGAACCGAATTGTTGCAGCATGAAGTTTTCGTCGAAAGCATGGGCGGTGACACACTGGAAGTGGAAGTTTCGGCAAAAACCGGCAAGAATATCGACAAGCTTCTTGAAGCAATTTTGTTACAGGCGGAAATTCTCGACTTGAAAGCCGATCCTGATCGTACGGCCGAAGGTGTTGTTATCGAAGCACAGCTTGATCGCGGTCGCGGTGCCGTTGCAACGGTTCTCATCCAGAAGGGCACATTGCATCCTTCCGACATTATCGTTGCCGGCAATGAATGGGGACGTGTTCGTGCCCTTATCAATGACCGTGGCGCCCATATCAAAGCGGCAACTCCGTCAATGCCGGTCGAAGTTCTCGGTATGCAAGGCACACCGCAGGCTGGTGACCGTTTTGCAGTTGTCGCCAATGAAGCCCAGGCACGCGAGATTGCCGAATATCGTCAGCGTCTTGCCCGTGAGAAGGCAGTTGCGCGGCAGGCAGGATCGCGCGGTTCGCTCGAACAGATGATGAACCGGATGCAGACGAGCGGTATGAAAGAATTTCCGCTGGTTATTAAAGGGGATGTTCAGGGCTCTGTCGAAGCCATTACCTCAGCGCTTGAAAAACTCGGTAATGACGAAGTGCGCGCGCATATTGTCCATGCCGCTCCCGGTGGTATTACGGAAAGCGATGTATCATTGGCTGCAGCATCCAATGCTGCCATTATCGGCTTCAACGTTCGTGCCAATAGTCAGGCACGTGATGCAGCCGAAGCCCAAGGCATCGAAATTCGTTATTACAATATCATTTATGATCTTGTTGACGATGTGAAGGCAGCAATGTCGGGCATGTTGACGCCGGAACGGCGCGAAACTTTCCTTGGCAATGCAGAGATTATCGAAGTCTTCAACATTTCCAAAGTTGGAAAGGTCGCAGGTTGCCGTGTTACGGAAGGCAAGATGGAGCGTGGCGAGGGTGTACGCCTTATCCGTGATCATGTTGTTGTCCATGAAGGCAAGCTCAAGACCTTGAAACGCTTCAAAGACGAGGTTGCCGAAGTTCCTGCCGGTCAGGAATGCGGTATGGCCTTCGAGAATTACGATGATATTCGCGTTGGAGATATTATCGAAGCGTTCCGCGTTGAAACCGTTAAACGCTCGCTCTAATTCAACATATGTTTGGCCATATTATTGAAAGATATGGCTAAACGGAAGATCCCGTCTGATGAACGAAAGTTGCGCCGGTTTTCGAGTGGTGGTTGGCCGCTTTAATTCGATGCGAATTGATCGTTCGGCAAGATTTCGGGGGATTGATCTTAAAAATATGCGCCCGAAAAATCAAAGGTAGTAGCTATGAAACATGCTGGTCCGTCCCAAAGGCAATTGCGTGTCGGTGAACAGGTTCGCCATGCTCTTGCTTCCATCTTCCAGCGCGGAGTTATTCTGGATCCGGTACTTGACGGTGTTGTGCTTAGTGCAACCGAAGTCAGTATGTCTCCGGATTTACGCGTTGCAACCTGTTTTGTCGCCCCACTTGCCGATGCTGATGCAGAAGAGGTTGTAAAAGCGCTTAATCATCACGCGAGATTTATTCGCGGCGAGTTGGGGCCCCAGTTGCGGCAATTGAGATATATGCCGGAATTCCGTTTCAAGGTGGATACGAGTTTTGACAATTTTGCAAAAATCGATGCCTTGTTGCATTCGCCGGAAGTGGCCCGTGATCTTCATCACGATGACGAGGAAAAGGAATAGAATTTTATGGCGCGTCAGCGAAAGAAAAAAGGCCGTCCGGTTTCAGGCTGGGTGATTCTCGATAAGCCGGAGGGCATGGGGTCGACCGAGGCCGTTTCCAAAATCAAATGGCTGTTTCAGGCCGAAAAAGCCGGTCACGCCGGAACACTTGACCCGCTTGCTTCGGGCATGTTGCCAATTGCTTTGGGAGAAGCCACAAAAACTGTTCCCTATGTTGTTGATGGCACAAAGGTTTACCGCTTTACAGTTTCCTGGGGTGAAGAACACAATACCGATGACATGGAAGGTGTAATCACAAAAACTTCCGCCAAGCGCCCGGTCAAAGAGGAGATAATATCTATTTTGCCTCATTATATTGGCACAATCCTGCAAACCCCGCCGCAATTTTCTGCCATCAAGATTGATGGCAATCGTGCGTATGATCTGGCGCGTGAAGGTGAAAAAATCGAAATTCCGGCACGTGAAGTTGAAATCGACAGCCTCGAACTCATTGATATGACACCGGAAGGTAATGCGATTTTCGAGGTGGAATGCGGCAAGGGGACTTATGTGCGTGCTCTAGCTCGCGACATGGGAAGAGAACTCGGGTGCTATGGCTATATTGCCAATTTGCGGCGCATCGAAGTTTCGCCTTTCGTCGAAGATGATTTTGTTAGCCTTGAAGATCTGGAGGCTGCAGCGCCGGAAAGAGGTGAGGCCGACGAGAATGGCATCTATCCGCCACGCGATTTTTCGGCTCTGGATGAACTTTTGATCGAAACTGGTGCGGCACTCGAATTTCTGCCCCAATATCCCTTAAGCGATGAACAGGCTTATCGTGTGCGAATGGGAAACCCCGTTTTATTGCGCGGTCGTGACGCACCTGTTGATGAAGATGAGGTTTGTGCAACGCATAAGGGAAAATTGCTGGCAATCGGTATGATCGAAAAAGGCCAGTTTAAGCCCAAGCGTGTTTTCACAATCGGATGATTTCATAAAAAACTAAAAAAGATAGGTGTTTCACCATCGGCCCATTTAACGAATTTTAGTCAATGGGTGATTTTTTTGGGGCGGAAATAGTTGATTTTGTCGGAGCGGGCTCCGGCAAACATCGGCTATCCGGCTTGTTACAACTCCCGCCAATAATTTTGTCAAAACATCAGATAGTTCGACACACAATTTGTGTTTCACAATCGATATTTTGCACATATGCCGGCTTACCAAAAACGGTCCTTTTGAAGGATATAATAATCTGTTGAGAGGGTGGGACAGTAAATTGAGAAGAAACAGAATTATCAATTAAGCCGACCATACCTCCCCATATTCAAAATATTAATTTAAAAAACCGAATTCAGTGTTTGCTTGCTGCAGATATATTGTAGATGTAGCTTTAGACAGGGGTAGAATTGGAAACAGGGATGGAATTGGCAAATATGCTGTTTTCCTTGACGTACCGATTCCGGTTTATCATCAAAATCGGAGAAGGGGCGGACAACAAGTTATGTGGCGCTCGACCAGTTTTTAAAAAGCACGCTTATTTATTTTCTCGTTAGATACCGGTTCAGTGCAGATGATGGGCTGAGTGCTTGACTTGTATCTGGTTGGCTTCCGGCACAGTGTGACGTTCGATCATGCGGTGAACGCGCATGCCTTCCGGAATTTCGCTCAGCTTGCGAAGTTTTTCCGTTACGTCGGCATCGGCTTTGGTGCGGCGGCGATTATGCCTCAAATAATCCACCCACGTCGTCATGTGGTAGGTTTCAACCCAGCGGTTCGGGTGTTCGAGATCACGCAATAGCGTCCATTGCCTTGCACCGTCACGCAGTCTGATGCGACGTCTCAACGACATTGTTTCAAGAAATTCCGGAATGTTCTCGTCCTTGATTTCGTAGTCGATCAGAATCATGATCGGGCCGCTTCTGGCCTGAAGGTCGAGATGCAATTCCGGTTCGCGGAATTGATCAAGCGGGTCAAGGTTGATGCTCGGTATTTCAAAGATGGTGAATTTAAATCCCATTAACGCACCAACAATAAGGAATGCAGCACATATATAAAGCGCAATGACGGGCGAATAATTGTCAGCAAGACTTCCCCATAACCAGCTTCCGACGGCCATGCCACCAAAAGATGATGTCTGATAAAGAGCCAAGGCTCGTGAGACAACCCAGCGCGGTGTTGATAATTGCACCGAAACATTAAAGAGCGAAAGTGCCAGAACCCAACACATGCCGGCCGGAAAAAGGACGATATGGGCAATGATTGACGAGTCACTCAAAGCGAGTAACAGACAAGATAGCGCATAGCCGATGAATGAACCGGCAACAATTGCTTCCGAGGGAAAGTGCCGCCTTACCCAGGAATTGATAATGCCGGCAGCAATAGCCCCCACGCCGAAAGAACCAAGCAATGTTCCGTAAATGAGTGCCCCGCCATTAAGCTTTTCGTGGGCAATAATGGGAAGAAGTGCAAGAACCGATATCGCACCAAGGCCGAACATGAAGGCCCGCGTCATGATGTTTAAAAGATGCGGTGACATGAAAACATAACGTAAGCCGTCAGACATTGCTGCGACGAGTCTTTCGCGCGGCAAACCGTTATTTGCGTAATCGGGTTTCCAGAAAAACAGCGCACCAAGAAGCGGAATATAGCTGAAAGCATTGACGACGAACGCTGCCGCGCCACTAAAGGCCGCAACAATTGCACCGCCGGTTGCAGGCCCGACACTGCGCATCAAATTGAAGCCGACACTATTTAATGTGACCGCCGCAGAAATATCTTCACGCGGCACAATATCTCCCACTGTTGCTTGCCAAGGGGGGTTATAAAGAGCCGAGCCACAGCCGATCAGAAATGTAAAGGCGAGAAGGAGCCACGGCGTCAAGAGACCTAAACAGGTGAGAACGGCAAGGAGAACTGAAACAGCCATCATCATCAATTGCGCGGTTATCATTATCTGCCGACGGTTGAAATTATCGGCAAGAGCACCGGCGAGAAGCGAAAAAATCACAACCGGTAAAGTGTTGGCGCCCTGAACAAGCCCCACCATTGAATGGGACGTGCTGATTAATGTCATAATCCAGCCGGCCCCGACTGTCTGGATAAGCCCACCCAGATTTGAAACAAGCGTTGCCGCCCACAGACTTCTGAAAGCCTGGCTTTTGAATGGCGCAAGTGTCGAGCTTTTTTGCTGCATCGGTTCCCGGAAATTGGACTTTTATTGCACCCAATCTAAGTGAGCGCCGTTGAAGCCGCAAGTGTCAAGTAACGTCATTCCAATCGGGTTGTGAAAATCTGCACACTTATTGTTATCAACAATGCCTGATTACGCTATTCGACTATAAGAGAATGCTTGTATATTTTTGAGATATTGCGAGAGAAATTATTTTATTCAAAAAGAACTGGAAACCGAATTCGGTAAGTAAATGCTTTTATTTCAAAGAGAATTCGTGAAGAGTGGCAGATAATAGCTTTTTCTGCTCATTGTCTACGTTTTTGCTAATTGCCTGAATTCTCATTGTTTGCGAGAGAAAGAGAATAGCAAAGCGAAAATAGTCGAAAACTTTAGTGAACAAAAGGTAGGACTAGTAATTCAAGTATAATTCCTATATATGAAGCCACCGTGCATGTGCTTTTTGCATTTGCCGATTCATAGACCCTAGCTGGACGACATCCCGGCCGGGGCGTCTTCAATGTCCCACTTTTTTTGAAAGGATGAACCGATGTCGATTACTGCTGAACGTAAACAGGCTTTGATCAAAGAATATGCAACCAAGGAAGGCGATACAGGTTCGCCGGAAGTACAGGTTGCTATTTTGTCTGAACGTATTGCCAATTTGACCGAGCATTTCAAATCCCACAAAAAGGATAACCATTCCCGCCGTGGTCTTTTGAAACTTGTTTCCCAACGCCGTCGCCTTCTCGATTACCTTAACGGTGTCGATGAAAAGCGTTACCAGTCGTTGATTTCCAAGCTCGGCTTGCGTCGCTAAACAATCAAGGCGGGAAATTATGTGGTTTCCCGCCTTTCAATTTCGACAACTTGAAAAAGCTGGCGAAAAAGAGGAACCGTCATGGGGCAGGATTGCCGGTCGCATCAGGAAAAACATCGGATGCGCCTCGTTGTCTTGCCCATGGCATGACCAAAGAACTGAACCGTTAACAAGGTGAAGGTACCTTTTACGGTTAATCAAGGACAAGAAATGTTTTTTAACACTCATAAAGTAGAGATTGACTGGGCTGGCCGCCCGCTGACTCTTGAAACAGGCAAAATTGCGCGTCAGGCTGATGGTGCAGTTATGGCAACTTACGGCGAAACAATCGTTCTCGCCACGGTAGTTTCTGAAAAGGAACCCAAACCCGGGCAGGATTTTTTCCCGCTCACAGTCAATTATCAGGAAAAGACTTATGCAGCCGGTAAAATACCAGGTGGCTATTTCAAACGCGAAGGTCGTCCGAGCGAAGGTGAAACATTGATTTCACGTTTGATCGACCGTCCGATCCGCCCGCTTTTTGCCGAAGGCTACAAAAACGAAACACAGGTCATCATCACTGTTTTGCAACATGACCTTGAAAACAACCCCGATATTTTGTCGATGATCGCAGCTTCGGCTGCCTTGACCCTTTCGGGTGTTCCGTTCATGGGGCCGATTGGTGGCGCACGCGTCGGTTATATCAACGGCAAATATGTGCTGAACCCGAATATCGACGAAATGCCGGAATCGAAGCTTGATCTCGTCGTTGCTGGCACATCCGATGCTGTTTTGATGGTTGAATCGGAAGCACAGGAACTCAGCGAAGATGTTATGCTCGGTGCCGTTATTTTCGGTCATAACGGTTTCAAACCGGTTATCGATGCAATTATCAAGCTTGCCGAAGTTGCCGCCAAGGAACCGCGCGAATTTGCTCCGGAAGATCTGAGCGATCTGGAAAAGAAGATGCTCAAATTCGCCGAAAAGGATCTGCGTAAGGCCTATCAACTTACCGACAAGCAGGAGCGTTATGCTGCTGTTGATGCGGTTAAAGCCAAGGTTGACGCGAAATTCATGCCGGAAGGCGAAGAAGAACCGGAATATAATTCGGAAGAAATCGCGACAGTTTTCAAGCATTTGCAGGCAAAAATTGTCCGCTGGAATATTCTTGATAACGGCAGCCGCATTGATGGTCGTGATTTGAAAACAGTCCGTCCGATTTATACGGAAGTCGGCATTTTGCCGCGCACCCACGGTTCTGCATTGTTTACGCGTGGTGAAACACAGGCAGTCGTTGTTGCAACATTGGGAACCGGTGAAGACGAACAATATATCGACTCGCTCACCGGAATGTACAAGGAAACCTTCCTTCTCCATTATAACTTCCCGCCATTTTCAGTTGGTGAAACCGGCCGTATCGGCTCTCCGGGGCGTCGTGAAATCGGTCATGGAAAGCTTGCATGGCGTGCAATCCATCCGATGCTTCCCTCGCAGGAAAGTTTCCCCTACACAATTCGCGCTGTTTCGGAAATTACCGAATCTAACGGCTCGTCGTCCATGGCAACCGTTTGCGGTACATCCCTGGCGTTGATGGATGCCGGTGTTCCACTGCAGCATCCTGTCGCCGGTATTGCTATGGGGCTCATCAAGGAAGGCGACCGTTATGCGATCCTTTCTGATATTCTTGGTGATGAAGACCACCTTGGTGATATGGATTTCAAGGTTGCCGGTACGGAAAATGGTGTCACAGCCTTGCAGATGGATATCAAGATCAACGGCATTACCGAAGACATCATGAAAGTTGCTCTCGGACAGGCAAAAGAAGGTCGTATCCATATTCTTGGTGAAATGGCCAAAGCTTTGACCGGCGCACGTTCCGAACTGGGTGAATATGCTCCGCGTATCGAGATGATGAATATTCCGGTCGACAAGATCCGCGATGTTATCGGTTCCGGCGGTAAGGTGATCCGCGAGATTACCGAGCAAACCGGTGCAAAGATCAATATCGAAGATGACGGCACAATCAAAATTGCATCTTCCGATGCCAAAACAATTGAAGCTGCCAAACGCTGGATCCATTCCATCGTCGATGAGCCGGAAGTTGGCCAGATCTATCAGGGTACTGTTGTGAAAACAGCCGATTTCGGTGCTTTCGTCAACTTCTTTGGTCCGCGTGATGGATTGGTTCATATTTCACAATTGGCTCCCGAACGCGTTAACAAGACAACCGATGTTGTCAAGGAAGGGCAGAAGGTTTGGGTCAAACTCATGGGATTTGACGATCGTGGCAAAGTTCGCCTGTCGATGAAAGTTGTCGATCAGGAAACAGGGCAGGAAATCCCGCGCGAAGAAACCCCAAAGTCTGAAGATGCCGACCATGCCGAAAAACATGGAAAGCATGAAAAGACTGAAAAACACCATGACGACAATGGTGAAAAGAGTGAAAAACACGATAAAGGCGAAAAGGATGAAAAATCCGATAAGCCCGAAAAGAAACATCGTCGCAAGAAGAATGCTGATAAAGACAAAGAGTAATCTTTGGAATTCAGAATTCTGAAAAATCGAAAAGCCGCTTTTATAAGCGGCTTTTTGTTTGACAATTCTAACCCCATATCTCTCTTGAATTGAGCCTCTTCCGCAATGCACGAGACAGATTAATCTTTAGGCTGTTTCCTAAAATTTGCCGGTAAAGCATTTTTAAAAAGCGCAAAACTACGAAACGACTGGCAATGCGAGTGACAGAATTCGCCTATCAAGGATAAGCGAAAATTCCTGCACATTTTCTCGAATGGATAGTGTGTAGTCACCCTGGTTACGATTTTAAAATTGCACCTTTTTCAGCAGGACGATAAAGGAGAAATATGTGGCTTTCTTAAAAAGCGAATTTAAAAAAGCGAGCTTGAAATGTCGGTTTTCTTGCCTTTTCGTCAGGGTGTTATCAGACTCCCGCAACCGGATAGTTTCTGGTGTGCTTTCGGTTTGACAGAAAAACCGGAAAAAGAGTGGGTCAAATCAATCGAAATTATCCAGCCTTGGCGGGCAGATTTTTTGAATTTTCAGGAAGCCGGTTTCAAATGTTTGCCCGAAATGTCTGATGAAAAGAAGATATTTTCTGGTGGTTTGCTAGAACTTAACAAGCATAAAAAATTTAACCAGAACCGTTTTCTTACGCTTTTGCGCGTGGTGAAAGCCGGTGGCACAATTGTGGTGAGCGGAGATAAATCTTCCGGCGCTTCATCTTTTATGAAATGGGTTAATGTCATTGTTCCGGTAGAACAAAAGCTTTCAAAAGCGCATGGAATTGTTTTCTGGTTGACTGTGCCTGAAGAGCTTGATGAAAAATTGCTGGAAACGCTCATTGAACGTCCGCAGTCATTTGATGACGGTTTTACAACACAAGCAGGCATGTTTTCGAATGGACGCATTGACCAAGGTTCGCAAATGTTGGTCAAATATATGGATAGAGTTGTCTTCGGCAAGACGGCCGATTTTGGTGCCGGCTGGGGCTATCTTTCCTATGAAGCGATAAAGGAGGCTAAAAAGCTCGGCGAGCTTGATCTTTATGAGGCCGACTACAATTCCCTTGCTGCTGCAAAAATGCATCTGGGCAGGCTCTCTAATCGAATCACGATTGATTATCTGTGGCAGGATATTACACGCGAGCCGATTGAAAGAATTTATGATACAATTTTGTCAAATCCGCCATTTCATGACGGACGCGCGGCAGATGTCACGTTGGGGCAAAAATTCATCGAAACTGCTGCTCGACGGTTAAAACCGGGAGGGTGTTTTCTCATGGTGGCCAATCGGCAATTGCCCTACGAAGCGACTTTGCAAAAATGTTTCCGAAAAGTTTTGGTTCTGGAAGAGCAGAACGGATTTAAAGTGATTGAAGCGCGTAAATAACGTTTTAAAGGAAGGCACGCAGGGAAGAGTAAAAAAATACATCCCTAATTGCCCGAACGCTCGTCGGAGTTGTCGTGACTGGCTATTTAGCGCCAAGTCAGGAAAAAGAAAATCCAACTGATCAAAAGACAAAATAGTGAATAAAACACGAATTTTAAAACGCCAATTCGATAACAGTGAGAGATTTGAAAAATCCGACCAAACGGAATTCACCAATTGCTCTGGCAACAAATACAATTGTCAATAGCGTTCCGACCGACTTTAGCGCCCGAGGCTGTACTTTTATAAACGGATGTCTGAGCACGAGGGTAAATGCAGCAATCAATGTCGGCATAACAATGATAATGTCCGCCCGTCGCGTTGGTGTGAAGGCCGGTTTATTCACTATGCGGGAATAATTTTTAGAAGCAGAGTTGCCAAGGCTGAAAGCCTGTTAAGAATGGCGAATTGAAAGGAAGACCATCAGTAGAGCAATGAACGTGTTCAAAGCATATCCCACCAATCCCGAAAATAGAACGCGGCGAAAATTACTCGCCGCGTGATTCTTCACTCTCTTTGAGTTCTTCCAATATCGGCGTAGACATAATATTATAGCCGCAATCGACATAATGAATGTCACCGGTAACGCCGGAAGCAAGATCAGAGAGAAGATAAAGAGCCGATTTTCCGATTTCCTCGATATCGACTGTGCGCCGCAAAGGTGCATTGCGTTTCTGATAGGAGAAGATAGCTCTTGCCGCACCGATACCATTACCGGCGAGCGTGCGAACAGGACCCGCAGAAATTGCATTGACGCGAATATTCTGTGGCCCGAAATCGGCTGCCAGATAACGCACCATCGATTCAAGTGCAGCTTTTGCAACGCCCATGACATTGTAATTTGGCACGACATGCTGTGACGCACCATAGGTCAAGGTCAACAATGCACCGCCGTTAGGCATCAGTCTTCCTGCACGTTGGGCAATTTCAGTGAAGGAAAAAGCCGAAATAACCATTGTCCGGCTGAAGTTTTCACGTGTTGTTACATCGACATAGCGCCCTTTAAGCTGCGATTTGTCCGAAAAACCGATCGCATGGACGACAAAGTCGAGTGTACCCCATTCTTTTTCCAGTCGATCGAAAACGGCATCGACTGAATCGATATTTTCGACATCGCATTCAAGCAGAAGCTTGGATCCGAGTTTTTCTGCCAAGGGGCGGACACGCTTTCCAAATGCATCTCCTTGATAGGTAAAAGCCAGTTCAGCCCCCGCTTGTGCGAGCTGACATGCTATTCCCCAGGCGATTGAATGGTCGTTCGCGACGCCCATTATGAGGCCGCGCTTGCCCTTCATCAAACCTTCCATCATATTCTCCGTAAGCCTGTGGCACTCTCTCAACGAAAGTGTCCGGTTTATTCGTAACGCTGGAAAACCAGCGTTGCATTGGTTCCGCCAAAGCCGAAAGTATTTGACAGGACTGTGTTCAGTTTTTGGTTATCAAGACGTTTGCGTACAATCGGCATATCCGCAAACGCCGGATCAAGCTCATCAATATGAGCACTTTCACAGATGAAATTATTTTTCATCATAAGAAGGGAATAAATTGCTTCCTGCACGCCGGCAGCTCCGAGTGAATGGCCGGTCAGCGATTTCGTTGCCGAAATTGGCGGACATGAATCACCCGAACCGAAGACCTTGCGGATGGCTTCTATTTCGGGCGGATCACCGACGGGAGTCGATGTGGCATGTGGATTGATATAATCAATTTTATTTTTGACTGTTGATAAAGCCATGCGCATGCAGCGCTCGGCCCCTTCACCTGAGGGGGCCACCATATCGTAACCATCGGATGTAGCGCCATATCCGACGATCTCGGCATATATTTTTGCACCACGTGCTTTGGCAACTTCCAGCTCTTCAAGCACCAGAACGCCGGCACCTCCGGCGATGACAAAGCCGTCACGACCGACATCATAGGCACGTGAAGCACTCTCGGGGGTTGCATTGCGTTTACTCGACATGGCGCCCATAGCATCAAAGAGAACCGACAGCGTCCAATCAAGATCCTCGCAACCACCGGCAAAAACGCGATCCTGCTTGCCGAACTGGATCAGTTCGTAAGCATTGCCGATACAATGATTGGATGTCGCACAGGCGGAGGAAATCGAATAATTAACGCCTTTTATCTTGAAAAAGGTGGCCAATGTTGCCGAAGCAGTCGAGCTCATAGCTTTCGGCACTGCGAAGGGACCAACGCGTTTGGGCCCCTTTTGGCGTGCAATATCGGCCGAGTCGACGATTGTCCGTGTTGAAGGCCCGCCAGAGCCCATAATGATACCGGTTTTCGGATTTGAAACTTCCTCGGATGACAAGCCTGCATCGGCAATTGCCTGATCCATTGCAATATGGTTCCAGGCAGTTCCCCGTCCGTGAAAACGCATAGCACGACGATCAACCAATGCTTCAATGTCGATATGCGGCATGCCGTAAACCTGACTGCGGAACCCCAGATCTGCGTATTCCTGCGAAAAACTGATACCGGATTTCGCTTCGCGCAAACTGTTAAGGACTGCTTCAGGGTTATTCCCGATTGATGAGACAATTCCCATACCGGTTACAACTACTCGACGCATCAGTGTCTCCTTGGGTTTCCGTAAACAAAGGCTTGCAACCTTTGTTTATCTGAAAGAATGCTTGCTATTCCTTGAATAAGGCTACGCGCAAATCGGCAGCCTTATAAATTATTTCACCATCGGCTTTGACAAAACCATCGGCAATACCGAGCACAAGCCGGCCACGCATGACACGCTTGAAATCAATTCCATATTCGACAAGTTTTGTTTTCGGGGTAACCATTCCGGAAAATTTTACTTCCCCCGTCGAGATAGCGCGTCCCTTACCGGGCTCCCCCAACCAACCGAGGAAAAAACCTGTAAGTTGCCACAAGGCATCAAGCCCCAAACAGCCAGGCATGACCGGATCGCCAATAAAATGACAGGCAAAAAACCATAGATCCGGATTGATATCGAATTCGGCACGAATCAAACCTTTGTCGTGTTCACCGCCATTTTCGCTGATTTTTGTAATACGGTTGAACATCAACATTGGTGGAGCCGGCAATTGTGCGTTGCCTTTTCCGAACATTTCGCCGCGTGCGCAGCTTAAAAGCTCTTCATACGTGTAGCTAGACTTTTGTTCAGCCATTGTTACTCCATCCGTCAGCACTTTATAACTCTTAGCGCTTTTTACGACATACTCTTAGAGCATATTCAACAATGTTGGAACCGTTTTTCGACAGTTTTTGATGACAAAATACCTTCTTCATCCATTTTATTTTTGAATTTTGCGACAAAACGCGCGTATAAGTTGAAAAACCATTTATTTAAAGATGATGATAACAATCAAGTATACTTGATTGCAAATGCTTTTCAATATATACAAGCTGTGGTAAAGATGGTGGGCATTACCAGATAACACGGGGAAAATAGTGATTTATCATTCGCTTGTGGAATTGGAAAAACGCTTACGTGAAAAGGGTTTGCGGCCGACACGACAACGCTTGGCCTTGGCGGATTTGTTGTTTTCCAAAGGTAACCGCCATATTGCCGCCGAAGAATTGCATGACGAAGCGGTCAAAGCGTCGGTACCAGTCTCACTTGCAACCGTCTATAATACTTTGCACCAATTCACCGATGCCGGACTTTTGAGGATTATTGCCGTCGAAGGTTCGAAAACCTGGTTTGACACCAATATATCCGACCACCATCATTTTTTTCTTGAAGGCGAAAATGAAATTGTCGATATCCCTTCCGGTCCTGAAGGAAAGCCGATTGTCGGCAATTTGCCCGAACCGCCGGAAGGTATGGAAATTTCGCACGTCGATCTCATCGTAAGATTGCGCCCGAAAGATTAAGTCCGACAGTAAAATACGGACTATCTTTTCAAACCATATTTATGAACGGGATTCCGGTGGCATGAACCGGAACTTTTGTTGTGCTGTAAGCGAATTTATGCAGCACTTGCAGCATAAAGCATAGCCGGTTCTTTTAAAAACGGAAAACAGCGTTTTTTACTATTTTACAGAATAACTATATCTTGTTCGGCTTCATAGTAGAGTATGTCGGAGACATGAAGGTTATTATGTTACAAAAATAACAGTATATTTTTAAAATTTTATTTTGTTGAATTAAAAACGGTAAAATCAGCAGTTTGTAGATACTGCCCGACTATTTTTTACTCTTCATCACTATCATTATTGTCTTCGTGATTTGCTTCAATTTTTTCCCGTCGTCTTGCCCAGATTCCGGCCGTCTGCGGTTTTACGAAAAATCCGACAACTTCCGGTCTTGCCGCAGCGAGATTTCTTTCGATGCGCAGCACACATTCTTCTATCTTCGGAGCAGTCAGTTTGTCCTCGAATTCGAGGCTGACATTGACAACCACTTGATTGGGGCCCATCTGTTGGGTGATAATTCCGTTGACTTTCTGCACATCTGGATCTGCAGATACAATGTTGAAAATTGCCTTTTGCACTTCGGGAAGGGCAGCCTCGCCGAGAAGTAGTCCTTTACATTCCCTTGCAAGAAAAATCGCAGTAACGGCAAGAATAACAGAAATTCCAAGTGATGCGATACCATCAAAAATAAAATTGCCGGTAAGAATCGAGGCAGTAATGCCGCTTAAAGCAATTGCAATTCCCAAAAGTGCAGCACTATCCTCGAAAAGAATGGAAAACACGGTTGGATCTTTGGAACGGTGAACAGCCGCCAGATAGCCGAGTTTACCTTTAGTGCGGCGAAAATGTCTCAAAGCCAAAAGCCATGACGCTCCTTCAAAGAATACCGATAGACCCAGTACAATGTAGTTGACGGTTACATTGCGAATTTCCGCAGGGTTTAGAACGTGTAAAACTCCTTCAAAAAACGATACGCCGGCACCCAACGCAAAGACCAGCAAGGCAACAATAAAACTCCAGAAATAAAGCTCCCGTCCATGGCCGAATGGATGGACCCGATCGGGGGGAATGGATGCACGTCTCAAACCATGCAGTAATAATAATTCATTGCCGGTGTCTACAATCGAATGCACACCTTCTGACAACATCGCCGACGAACCGGTGAAAGAAGCGGCTACAAATTTAGTAAGCGCTATGAGAAGATTGCCTGCGAGTGCTGCATAGATGACTGTCTTGGAACCGGAATGTGATGCCATTTAGCGAATATCCGCAATTAAAGAACGACTCGGAAAACAGGTCGGTTTCTGTCCTTGCTTTTGCTGCCATAAGCCAATGGAACGGCGGGTTTTGAAGCCTGCAAAACCATCGGCTTTGCCGATATCATATCCTTGGGATTGCAATTTTGTTTGCAAGTTCAAAACGTCCGACTGGTAAAGTTCGTCGATTTTTTGCCATGGCTCGACAAAGCCACCTTTCCCTTCAATTCCGTCCGAGACCGTGGCGATAAAAAGCGCATAAAGATCACTCATATTATAGGATTTCAATACATAGAAATTGTCGGTTACAAGAAAGGCTGGTCCCAGACGCCCCTCAGGCATAAGGAGATATAGTGGACGGCTTTTATCAAGGGGCGGCACTTTTTTATTAGATCTCGGTAACACGCCAAGCCTTTGCCATTCACTTAACATTTTGCCTTGATCGGGCCCTTCCAGAAAACAGCCGACAGTTTCGGGAACTTTGACTTCATAGCCCCAGCCGGCATTCGCCTTGTAACCGTTAAGCTTCAAGTAGTTTGCAATAGATGCGAGAGTATCCGGTGTTGATGTCCAGATATTGCGATGGCCATCACCATCAAAATCGACAGCATATTTCAAATAGGACGTTGGCATGAATTGCGGTTGACCTAAAGCACCAGCCCACGAACTTTTCATGGAAGCCGCATCCATGTAATGGTCCTGCACAATGGTCAATGCAGCAATAAGCTCGGTTTTGAACATGTCTTTTCGTGTGCTCATAAACGCTTTGGTCGCGAGAACTTCAAAAGCATTATAGGGAATTTTGACATTACCATAATTGGTTTCCCTTCCCCATATGGCAAGTGCAATCGAGGCCGGAACGCCATATTGTTTTTCTATTTTTTTTAAGGCTCCACGGTTTTCTGACAATTGTGTTTTGCCATCACTAACAAGGCGGGCGAGTGTTTTTGCCGAAAAATAATTGGCCGGTGCACTGAATTCCGCCTGATCTTGGCGCCTTTGCGCTTTCGGTTTTTCTCCTGGAATCACAAGGTCGGGTAATGCGAGATTGGGCGCGACTGTGGAAAGGGCTTCAGAAAATGTTCCTGCCGAAATTCCTGATTTGAGAGCGTCGTTATAAAAATCCTTGTTAAGCCAATTGTTAAATTGACCATTGATCGCGTCCCGATCAATGGCCGGGGCGTTTGCCACCAAAGCGGCAAAAAGAATGATAAATGCTGTAAAAAAACGAAGCGTTTTCAACATTCTTCAAAGACTCGTCCTTGCTCGTAAGGCCGCCGCCAAAGTGCCGTCATCAAGATAGTCAAGTTCCCCGCCAACAGGAACGCCATGTGCCAGACGGGTAATTTTTACAGGATAGGAATGAAGCTGGTCAGTAAGATAATGGGCTGTTGTCTGGCCTTCAATCGTCGCATTGACCGCGAGAATCACTTCCTTGACATTGCCTTCAGCCACGCGGTTGACAAGGCTTGCTATGTTGAGATCATCCGGTCCGATGCCATCGAGAGGTGAAAGGTGTCCGCCCAGAACATGATATTTGACCTGCATAGTGCCCGCCCGTTCCAGCGCCCACAGATCGGAGACATCTTCGACAACAATGATTGTGGATTGATCGCGTCTCGGGTCGGTGCAAACCGAACACGGGTCGGATGTATCAACATTACCACAGACCGAACAGATGCGTATTTTTTCGGCAGCATCCTGCATGGCAAGGCCTAGCGGCTTCAATAAAGCTTCTTTTTTCTTGATAAGGAAAAGTGCAGCCCGTCTTGCCGAACGTGGACCAAGACCAGGAACACGTGCAAGAAGTTGGATAAGTTTTTCTATTTCTGGACCCGCAAGATGCTTTGACATGGATAAACTCTTTTAAAAATATATATGCAAACTTCCGGAAAATGCCAGTTGTTCACTGAAACGGATAAGAGGGGCACTTTCCTCATCGGTAGATTGGAGCAGATCATTCAAAACAAAGAATGTTTAATTAAACTGATTGCTTCACACAATTCTTCCTTACAGTGTTTTTCTTTATCTTCCGACAGTGCAATTTTCTGCTTCAATAACCATTTTTCGAAAAAGACAAAAGCATTTTCGGCAAAATGCAATCGTTCACCTATCACGCCGCAAGATTTAAGTAACATCCGGTTTTGAAGGAAGAATTGAACTTTCGCGCTAACTTCAATAGGCTGGCTATTGGTAATTGTTATTCAAGACAAACAAAAGCCGTTGTGCCCTCACACAACGAAACTTTTGTAATATCTTTTATTTTTCATCCATTGTCCCTCTTTTTTAAGGGTAACAATTAATGGCAATTCATATCAGAATGGAAGTTTGAAACCGGGAGGGATCGGTAGACCAGCAGTAATTTCTTTAGTTTTTTCAGCCATTGTGTTTTCAATTTTTCCTTTGGCTTCGTTATGGGCAGCCATAATCAAGTCTTCAAGAATTTCAACTTCATCAGCTTTTACTAGTGAAGGGTCAATTTTGATTGCAGAAACGGTTCCCTGACCGGTCAAAGTTACGCTGACCAGGCCACCACCTGACGTTCCTGTTTCCTGAATATTTGCCATTTCATCCTGCATGGCTTGCATTTTTGCCTGCATTTCTTTGGCTTTTTTCATCATACCCATCATGTCACGCATGGGATTTACTCTCCTTGGTCATTTTCGTCGTCTTCACCAGTCATATCGTCATTATTGGTCAAATCAAGGCCATCGTCGGATTTGTTGACACGCACATCGACAATTTTTGAACCGGGGAAATATCTCAAAATCTTGGCAATATCGGGGTCGGCTTCGGCATCCGAAAGCAGTGCCTGATGGGCTTTCTCGTCCTCTTCACGCAAAGTTAATCCGCCGCCTTCGTTGACGACCGTTACTGTCCAGCGTTCGCCTGTCCATTCGCGGAGCATTTTTGCTATGTCATGAGCAAAAAAACGTGGCATACCTTCGGCCGGTTCAAATTCGATACGGCCTTGGCGGAACGAAACCGGACGCACAAATTCCTTGACCAGCAGTTTGAACTGCATGTCATTATGTTTGTCGGCAAGATCGACAACATCCTGCAAGGAATGAAGGATAACCTTGTTTACTTCCGGCTCGCTGTTCTTTTCGGCTGTTTCGTTATTTTTTGCGGTGTCTTGCAAAGCCTGTTCGTCCGGCTCCAAAGCGGCAGAAGACGTACTCACCAATTGCATGGTTGGCGCTTTTTGCGGGGAAGAGCTTTGCAAATTCTTCTGTTCTGCCACGGCATTAATGCGAGAGCTATTATCACTCTCCGCACGGGCAGTTTCATGAGTTTCCGTCGAAAAAGCATTGCCACTGCCGGTCGAATTATCCGCCAACGCATGTTTTGGTGCGGATTTTTCTTCCATGATATTTTTTCCGGAATTGGCACTCGACCCGTTTAAATCATCCGCGGCTTTTCCTGTATCGGAACTTTGTGGAAGTTTGATTGCTGGCTTTCCCTCGCCAAGGGCTTTCAGCGCCTCGTCAAGCGTTGGCAAATCGGCAGCATGTGTGAGCCTGATCAGAAGCATTTCTGCAGCGTCAATCGGGCTTGCAGCCGAATCAACCTCTTGTGTGCCTTTAAGAAGCATCTGCCAAGTGCTCGAGAGAACGCGCACGGACAGTTTTTTGGAAAAATCAAGGCCGCGTTCCCGCTCTTCTTCGACAAGCGAAATATCATCGGCAATTTCGGGGGTAAACCGCAGTCTCGTAACAAGATGGTTGAAATCGGCAAGCTCGTTCAAAATGACAAGCGGATCGGCTCCGCCATCATATTGATCGCGAAATTCTTTCAAAGCGCCGGCAACATCGCCTTTCATAATCATTTCAAAAAGGTCGATAATACGCGTGCGATCAGCAAGCCCCAGCATAGTGCGGACAGATTCGGCATCGACCTTGCCACCACCATGGGCAATCGCCTGATCAAGAATCGAAAGCGCATCGCGAACCGAACCTTCTCCGGCGCGGGCGATCATAGCAAGAGCACTGTCTTCCGCCTCGATTTTTTCAAGATCGGAGATTTTTCTTAAATGTGCCGCCAGAACATTCGAATCAACCCGCCGCAAATTATAACGTTGGCAACGCGACAGGACAGTCACCGGAACTTTGCGAATTTCTGTTGTGGCAAAAATAAATTTTACATGCGGAGGTGGTTCTTCCAGTGTTTTTAACAGACCATTGAAAGCCTGTGTCGAAAGCATGTGAACTTCGTCGATAATATAGACTTTGAAACGTGCGGCAACCGGACGATAGCGTACTTGTTCGATGATTTCTCTTATGTCGTCAATACCGGTATGGGATGCCGCATCCATTTCGATCACGTCGACGTGCCTGCCTTCCATAATGGCTTTACAGTGCTCGCCAAGTTTGTCCATATGGATTGTCGGTTTATCGATTGTGTCGGTCTTGTAGTTGAGTGCACGCGCAAGAATGCGGGCTGTCGTGGTTTTTCCAACGCCACGAACGCCTGTCAACATCCATGCTTGCGGTATCCGTCCACTATCGAATGCGTTTGTGAGTGTGCGCACCATCGGCTCCTGACCGATAAGGTCGGAAAAATTTTGTGGCCGATATTTTCGGGCGAGGACGCGATAACCTGTCTCTGCCTCAGTGCTTTCCATGTGTTCTTCCAGTTTCTGAAATATAATTTTCCTGAATGTGAACTTTGACGACGTCTGCGTCAACCGGTTGTGTGAAATATAGGATTTCAGGTGGGGATTTTCGACCGTTCAGGCAATTTTTCAAAATACCACTGCCCGAATTTTCCAATAAACAAGACGTGACCTGAATAAGATTTGACTGGTATAATGAGTGGGAGGCTGGCACTGTGACCCGTGCCGAAGCTCGTTAGGGCTGCTTCCTTCCGGACCTGACCCGGTTGGCGAGTGGCTCGTCCACCACCAACCTCCCGGCGTTCATATCGCTAATTTGGAACAAAAAAGCAAGTCGTGAAACGAAAAACATGGAGATAAATACGTTGCAACAGCCATTCAAACTTGATCCACGTTTGGAAAAAGACAGTCTTTTCATTGTCGAGCTTGCCTTATCCGATGTCCGACTCATGAATGATTCACGTTGGCCGTGGCTCATTGTTGTGCCTCGCATTGCCGGAGCGGAAGAAATACATCATCTTTCCGTTGATGATGAACAGGTCCTTGTTGCCGAAATGAACGAGGTTGCCGTAGCTCTTGAAGCCATCACCGGATGCGATAAAGTCAACACAGCCGCTATCGGAAATATCGTGCGACAACTCCATGTGCACATTATTGCGCGTAACGAAGGCGATATAAATTGGCCAAAAACGGTCTGGGGATACGGAAAACCTGTACCTTATAGTGATGAAGCGGCTCATAAGCTTATTCGTAAGCTGCAACTGAGGCTCGATTGAATTAAAGCTGGATTGAATATGACATCTTCTGCAATTGCATTTATCGGAAACCCCATCAACCGGCAGCTTGAAAAGCGCACCGATACTATCGTTGCCGAGCAGAGAAACCATCATGCGCGTTTTATTGTGCTCAACGGTTTTTCAATCGTCTATCGCAATGTTAACGGGATTGCCGAACTCTATCTTGATGAAAAATCATTGGAACTCTTCAAGCCGCAATGGGAAGAAGCCTGCCTGCTTGGCTGGGAAGACGAAAATCCGGTTATTGCTTTGCCGGTTGAAGAATTTGCCGGTCAACCTCCTTCACCATTCAATCAGGTTGGGCTAAGAGAAGCTTATAGCCGCGCACTTTTCAGCCAGACCCAATCGGGCGTTCTGGCGCAAGCCTATTCATTGCTCATGTGGCACAAAAATAACCGCTTTTGTTCGCGCTGCGGCAAACCCAGCCGGATTGCGGCAGGCGGTGCAAAGCGCATCTGCACGGTTTGCGGGACCGAGCATTTTCCACGAACAGATCCGGTTGCTATCATGCTTGTCCATTTCGAAGATAAGTGTCTTCTTGCCCGCACACCGAGCTTTGAAAAGGGGCGTTATTCCTGCCTAGCCGGTTTTGTCGAACAGGGCGAGACATTGGAAATGGCAGTGCGTCGGGAAACCCGCGAGGAAATGGGAATACCGGTTGGCAAGGTGGTTTATATTGCGTCCCAACCTTGGCCTTTTCCGCATTCTTTGATGCTCGGTTGTCATGCCGAAGCACTCGACGACAAAATTACGATCGGTCATGACGAGATGGAAGACGGGCGCTGGTTTAGCCGTCAGGAAGTAGCACTGATGATGGCTGGTCGCCATGAACAAGGCTTGCATTTGCCTCCTCGTGCAGCAATAGCCAATTTTTTGATCAGGCAGTGGCTCGAAAAGAAATTTGTCGATTAGGATATCGTTTTAGTGCCGATGCGTTTTCACAATTTGTGAAAACGTACCAGACTGTAAACTAATGAATGGCCTTAGCAAACTATCTGCCCATGGTTTTTGTGTTTAAAGCCGGTCAGCTTCTTTCGTTCAAGAATGGAGTGGCACGGAATGTTTTCCTGATATTCAACGGATAATATCATTCGAGATAAAGCTTTTTTTATCCATCATTGATTGTCTGTTGCAACAGATGTGGATTTCGGTTCCAGACAAGAATGCGGGTGATACCTGAAATGCGGAAAACTTGCTTGTTAATCGCGTGCACAGGGTGACCATTTGATATCTGTGATGACCGATAACCATAATGATTACGGCTGAAATTTCTATCCCGATTGGTTTTAACGATTATCGGTTTTTAAAATAACATAATTACTCTTACGAAAACTCATGCGCGAAGCGCACATATAGCATTCGACAGCTTTCCGTAAATTCCGGTTATTGTGATCGGGGTTTAGATGAGCCGTTAAACCTTAACCATATATTTTCGTTTCGCGGGCGGGACTTGCCGGATAGACACCGACTATTCTGACCTTGGTCGAGAAAAAGCCCAGTTCTTCCAAAGCAAGGCGCACCATCGGCTGATCGGGATGGCCTTCAATATCGGCAAAAAATTGTGTTGCATTGAATGTGCCGCCAACCTGATAGCTTTCAAGCTTGGTCATGTTGACGCCATTGGTCGCAAAACCTCCCATGGCTTTATAAAGTGCGGCCGGAACGTTGCGCACACGGAAAAGAAAACTGGTCATGACCTTTTCGCCGTTTTCGGGTTTTGGTGCACGTATCTCTTCCCGCGAGAGGATAACAAAACGCGTTACATTATTTTCCGAGTCTTCGACATTTTCTTCGATAATATCCAAACCGTAGAGTTTGGCGGCAAGTTTTGGAGCAAGGGCTGCCTGTGTGCGGTCGCCTGCCTGTTTGATGAATTTTGCAGCACCTGCTGTATCGGATGAAACGACAGCCTGCCAATGGTTGTCGCGGATAATTTTGCGGCATTGTCCCAGTGCATGGATGTGGCTATGAACCGATTTTATCTCTTCACGTTTAACACCCGGCAGCACCATCAATTCAAAATGGATCGGTAAAAAATATTCACCGATAATGAAGAGTTTTGTTTGCGGCAACAAATGGTGGATATCGGCAACACGTCCGGCAAGCGTGTTTTCAATCGGAATCATGCCAAGGTCGCCTTCTCCGCTCTCGACCGCATGCAAAGCATCTTCAAATGTCGTGCAGGGCAACGGCTCCATATCCGGAAATACGTTCCGGCAAGCCGTGTCAGAATTGGCGCCGTAATCACCTTGGAACGCTATTTTATTGGTTTTTGTCATTTTCCCGCTCTGATCATTTCGCGTGCATGTTCGAGATCTTCGATTGTGTCAACCCCCAAAGGCACAGTTTCGATAATTTCGGCATCAATACGCATACCTGCTTCAAGCGCACGCAATTGTTCAAGGCTTTCCCGCTTTTCAAGATAGGAAGGCTGTAGCGAGACAAAACGTTGAAGTGCTCTACGTTTATAGGCATAAAGGCCGATATGGTGGTAAAGTGGCCCCTTGCCATAAGGAGCTGTCGCGCGGGTGAAATAAAGTGCGCGCAATCTGGTTTTTCCAATCGGCGAACCGACAATTTTTACGACATTCGGATTGACTTTTTCATCTTCAACCGAAATTTCAGCGCCCAAAGTGGCAATATCCGTTTCAGGGTTTTCAAGTGGTTCCAGTGCTGCAGCAATTTCATGCGGCGCAATTGTTGGCAAATCACCTTGCACATTGACGATGACATCAAAACGGTTATCCGGATCAAGAAGCGTTAATGCCTCATAGATACGGTCCGAACCCGATTGGTGGTCGGGACGTGTCATGACAGCTTCCATTCCATGCGCCTTGACAGCATTGGCAACGTCTTCATGGTCGGTTGCAACAACCACCCTGCCGAGATTTGCCTTATTGGCGCGTTCGGCAACATGAACAATCATCGGCTTTCCGGCAATATCGGCCAGAGGCTTTCCGGGAAGTCGTGTTGAAGACATGCGGGCAGGAATAAGTATAAGAGTAGAAAAAGCCATCATCATTGTCCTGAAGATTATTATCCCAGTTTATTCTATCCGATTTATAGATGTTGCGTTGATGACGCAAAAGACTTAAATTTTCAACATCTATAAAATTTAAGCGACCGAATTTTTTATGAAGGTATCCACTGTCAACGACCTTATCGCCGCCTGTCTTCTCTGGGCTGTTTTTATTTTTGCAATCGTTTATGGCAGTGACATTGTTTATGACCACCAGAAACCGGCAAAAATTGTTTATTCAATCAACGGTGAAGACGCACCGATTACCGAAAAGGTAGAGCCGAAACAACAAATATCACTGGCGGCAAGGCTTCAACAGGCCGATATAGGAAATGGCCGCAAAGTATTCGGCCAATGTGGTTTATGTCATACACCGGCAAAAAATGGTCCGGCGCGCGTCGGCCCCCCTTTGTATGGAATAGTGGGAAGACCGTTTGCTTCGGTTTCCGAATATACCTATTCGCGCGCTATGCGGGCAGAAAACGGCAAGACATGGGACTTTGCAACACTTGATGCCTATCTTGCTTCCCCGCGCAAATATATTCCCGGAACGGCCATGGCTTTCAACGGCGTGAAAGATGAAAAGGATAGAGCCGATCTTATTCTTTATTTGCGTAGTCTTTCCGATGAGCCGGTTGAATTGCCACATTTAACCCCTTAAGAATAATAATCAATAAAATCTGTTTTCTATTGGCTATATTGAAATCGATTGGGGATTTGATGAAACTCGGATTGGCTTTTTGTCTCTTTTTTGCCCTTAATAGTATAGCTAACGCCGATCCCGAGTGGCGCACGAGCCTGTCTCTCGGAGTTGAACCCAAATATGGCGACAACTTCACCCATTATGATTATGTCAATGTGAAGGCGCCCAAAGGTGGCACTTTTAATGATAGTCGCACCGGCACATTTAACAGCTTCAACCCCTATATTGTTACAGGTACACCTGCAGCGGGTTTTTCTTCCCGCGGTGGTGGGGAACAATATGATACACTGATGGCACCTTCGACCGAAGAAACGTCGGTCAACTATCCCCTTATTGCCGAGGCCGCACAATACCCGGATGATTTTTCGTGGGTAAAATTCCGCTTGAACAAAAAAGCCCGATGGCATGACGGTCGCCCCATTACTGCCGAGGATGTGGTGTGGAGCTTCAATGTTTTGAAAAGCAATTCGCCATTTTTCAACAATTATTATCATTCGGTCAAAAAAGCCGAAAAAACCGGTGAAAATGAAGTCACTTTTCTATTTGAAGAAAAAGGCAATCGCGAACTCCCTTATGTGATGGGGCAAATGCCGGTTTTACCTCAACATTGGTGGGAGGGGACCGATGAAACGGGTAAAAAAAGGGATATTACTGCACCAACTCTCGAAATACCTTTGGGGTCAGGGCCTTACGAGGTTGAAAGTTTTGTGGCCGGAAAATCGATCACGTGGAAAAGGGTTAAAAACTATTGGGCAGCCGATCTTCCTGTCAATCGTGGGCGGTTCAATTTTGATAAAGAGCATTATAGCTATTTTCTTGATCCGAACGCTGCATGGGAAGCTTTCAAAAAAGGTAACCTCGTCGACTGGAATTTGGAAAATCGTATCCAGCGCTGGAACCAGAGCTATGATTTTCCAGCGGTCAAAAACGGGCAAGTTATCCGGCGCAGTTTCGCTTTTCACGGCTCGGGACGTATGCAAGGATTCTTTATCAATACCCGCCGTCCACAATTTGCCGACCGGCGCGTGCGTCAGGCACTCAGCCTCGCTTTTGACTTCGAGTCTCTCAATAAATCGATGTTTTTTAATGATTATCATCGGATTTCAAGCTATTTCGACGGGCTTGATCTCGCGGCAAAAGGTTTGCCGCAGGGAAAGGAACTTGAAATTCTTGAAACGGTCAAAGATGAAGTGCCGGCCGAAGTCTTTACCATACCCTTTTCCAACCCCGTTTATGACAAACCCGATTCATCAAGGCGCTATCTCACAGAAGCCATGCGTTTGTTGAATGAAGCCGGTTGGCATCTGGAAGAGAACCGGCTTGTCAATAAAAAGGGTGAAGTTTTCACATTGGAAGTGATGTTGAGTGATATGGCATTCGAGCGTGCAACAGCACCTTTTATAGCCAATCTTCAACGTTTGGGTATCAATGCATCCATGCGCGTCGTTGACACTTCACAATATCAAAATCGCGAAGCAAATTTCGATTTCGATCTTGTCATCAAGGTCATCGGACAAAGCGATTCACCCGGCAATGAACAATTGGAATATTGGGGCTCGAAAGCCGCTGACCGGCCGGGAAGCTATAATGTCGCGGGGATAAAAAATCCGGCTGTCGATAAACTCATCGAACGTGTCATCTATGCAAAAGATCGTGAGGAACTCGTTGCTGCAACCCGTGCTCTCGACCGGGTTTTGTTGTGGAATTATTATGTTATCCCGCAATGGTATGCCGAACATCTTAATATTGCCTATTGGGACAAATTCGGTATCCCCGAACCGCAGCCGGAAGCAAGCGGCGTTGATATTCCCTCATGGTGGGTCAAGAAAGACAAAAACTAGAGCTGCGGTGGACTAGAACGCCCAAGAACCGGAATTGCTGAAAAATCAGCCGTTTGTCATTTGTTTACCATAAATGTTCCAGAATAGGGGTTCAATTGAACGCACCGGTTTGATTCGCATGTTGCGAGCTTAACAAAACTCATACCGGCAAGAGGATGAAAGAGAGATATGGCGGCCTATATAGCGCGGCGTTTGCTGCTGATTATACCGACATTGATCGGCATTTTGACGGTGACATTTGTCATTGTGCAATTTACTCCCGGTGGCCCTATCGAGAATATTATTGCGCAATTGCAAGGGACCGGTGGCGATGCCATGGGGCGGGTTGCCGGCGGTGGCGGTGACCTCGGGCTTTCATCAGAGGTAACGTTACAGGGTAGCGACGCGAGTGCAAAATATCGTGGTGCACGCGGCCTTGATCCGGAATTTATTGCAAAACTCGAAAAGCAGTTCGGTTTTGATAAACCGCCGCTTGAACGTTATTTCACAATGTTGTGGAATTATATCCGGTTCGATTTCGGCGATTCCTATACGCAAGGCCGTTCTGTCGTCGATCTTATCAAAGGTGCCTTGCCGGTTTCGATTTCTTTAGGGCTATGGCAATTGTTGATTTCTTACGCAATTTCCATTCCCCTCGGTATCCGGAAGGCCGTCAAGGATGGCTCCACATTCGACATATGGACAAGTGCCGTTATCATTATCGGTTATGCAATACCGAGTTTCCTGTTCGGCATTCTGTTAATGGTCCTTTTTGCCGGAGGGTCATTCTTCGACTGGTTTCCATTAAGCCATTTGACATCGGAAAATTTTGATGAATTGTCGCTCGGCGGCAAAATTCTGGATTATTTCCACCACCTTGCTTTGCCACTCACAGCCATGGTTATTTCCGCTTTCGCCACCACAACATTGCTGACCAAAAACTGTTTTCTGGAAGAAATCAGAAAGCAATATGTGGTGACGGCACGGGCAAAAGGTTTAAGCGAACACGCGGTTCTTTACGGGCATGTTTTCCGCAACGCCATGCTTGTTGTCATTGCAAGTTTTCCGGCAGCTTTCATCGCTTCATTTTTCACCGGTTCACTGCTTATCGAAATGCTATATTCGTTAAACGGAATGGGGCTTTTAAGCTATACATCCATTGTCAATCGTGATTATCCGGTCGTGTTCGGCTCGCTCTATATTTTCTCGTTGATCGGGCTTGTTGTCAGCCTTATTTCCGACCTCACATATATGCTTGTCGATCCGCGTATCGATTTCGAGAAGAGGGACGTTTGATGAGCAAGCAACCTTCCGGACTGATAATCGACGTGGCAAAGCCGGCAAAACCCCGCCGCAACAAAAGGCCGTTTTTGTCGCCGCTTAATGAACGGCGGTGGAGAAACTTCAAGAAAAACCGTCGCGGCTGGTGGTCGTTGTGGATTTTCCTAATTCTTTGCCTCTTTTCTTTCGGTGCCAATTTTATTGCAAATGACCGACCGATTATTGCATCCTATAAAGGCGAGCTGCTTTTTCCGGTGCTTTTCGATTATCCCGATTCCAAGTTTGGCGGTGTCCTTGCAACGGTCGATTTCCGTGAAGATTATATCAAGAAAGAAATCAACGAACATGGCTGGGCGATATGGCCGCCGGTGCATTATTCCTATGATACAACTGTCGGTAACAAGCCTGTTGCGCTGGCTCCGCCATTCTGGCTTCAAAGTAAAGACGAGCGGTGCAAGAATTACGCTCTCGGTGCAAAGGATCCCGAATGCACAATCGGGAATTGGAACTGGCTTGGTACAGATGACCAGACACGTGATGTCTTTGCGCGTGTGCTTTACGGTTTTCGTGTTTCCATATTGTTTACGGTTATCTTGACGGCGGTTTCTTCGATTATCGGCATTGCTGCCGGTGCAGTGCAGGGGTATTTCGGCGGTTGGGTCGATCTCATTTTCCAGCGTTTTATCGAAATCTGGTCTTCGGTTCCCGCGCTTTATCTCATCATTATTATGGCGGCAGTTCTTGCCCAAGGCTTCTGGGTTCTGTTGGGAATTATGTTGTTGTTCCAGTGGGTAGCGCTGGTGGGCGTGGTGCGTGCAGAATTTTTGCGAGCAAGAAATTTTGAATATGTCAATGCAGCAAGGGCGCTGGGTGTGCCGAATATCACGATCATGATACGCCATCTTCTGCCCAATGCTATGGTTGCAGCGCTTACCTATTTGCCGTTTTTGCTGACAGCCGGTATCTCGACCTTGACCGCCCTTGACTATCTCGGTTTCGGTTTGCCTCCGGGGTCTGCCTCGCTTGGAGAACTCATGCGGCAGGCAGCGACCAATCTCAATGCGCCGTGGATTGGCATTACCGGCTTTGTTGCTATTGCTGTCATGTTGTCGCTTCTGGCTTTTATCGGTGAAGCCGCCCGTGATGCTTTCGATCCGAGGAAGACATTCCAATGACAGCTTTGCTCAGTGTTCGCGACCTTTCAGTGATGTTTCGTCAGGATGGCAAGGAAACACTTGCCGTCGATCACATCTCGTTTGACATCAATTCCGGTGAAACACTCGCGCTTGTCGGCGAATCAGGTTCGGGAAAGTCTGTAACCGCGCTTTCTATTCTGAAGCTTTTATCCTATCCGATGGCGAGCCACCCTTCAGGCGAAATCCTTTTTGACAATAAGGATTTGATGAAGCTTGATGAAAAATCTTTACAGAAAGTTCGTGGTAAAGACATTGCAATGATTTTTCAGGAACCGATGACTTCGCTCAATCCCCTTCACACAGTCGAGCGGCAGGTAAGCGAGGTGATGAAAGTTCACGAGGGCATGTCGGATAAAGACGCTCGCCAACGCACGATCGAACTTCTCACTCAAGTAGGAATACGCGAGCCTGAAAAACGCTTGTCGTCATTTCCCCATCAATTATCGGGCGGTCAGCGGCAACGCGTTATGATTGCAATGGCGCTTGCCAATAATCCGCAACTTCTTATTGCCGACGAGCCGACAACCGCACTTGATGTAACAGTGCAGGCGCAAATTCTCGAACTCCTTGAAAAGCTCAAGCAAGAGCGTTCGATGTCTATGCTCTTTATTACCCACAATCTCGGTATTGTGAGGAAATTTGCCGACCGTGTTTGTGTGATGACTGGTGGCAAAATTGTCGAGACAGGAAAAACCGCCGATATTTTTAACCACCCGCAGCATGACTATACCAAAAAGTTGTTGGCCGCAGAGCCGAAAGGAAACCCGCCGAAAGCCGATAAAAATGCTCCTGTTGTTATGGAGGGGGAAAAGGTCAGGGTCTGGTTTCCAGTTAGAAAGGGTTTTTTCCGCCGCACGGTCGATTACATCAAGGCGGTCAATGATATTGACGTGACGATACGTGAAGGACAGACATTGGGCGTTGTCGGTGAATCCGGTTCGGGAAAAACCACACTGGGTCTCGCGCTCACCCGTATGATTTCCTCACAAGGCCATATCCGTTTTGACGGAAAAGATATTGAACATTTTTCCTTCAAACAGATGCGACCTTTGCGTCGTCATATCCAGATTGTTTTTCAGGATCCGTTCGGCTCGTTGTCGCCAAGAATGTCGGTCGGTGAAATTATCGCCGAAGGATTGCTTATTCACGAGAAAAATCTGAATTACGAAGAACGCGATGAACGAGTTGTCCGCGCTTTAGAAGAAGTCGATCTTGATCCCGAAACGCGCAATCGCTATCCGCACGAGTTTTCTGGTGGTCAACGCCAGCGTATTGCAATAGCCCGCGCCATGGTTCTCAATCCACGTTTTGTGATGCTGGATGAACCGACCTCGGCTCTTGATATGAGCGTTCAGGCACAGGTGGTCGATTTGTTGCGCGCTCTTCAACAAAAACACAATCTTGCCTATCTCTTCATCAGCCATGATCTGAAAGTCGTCAAAGCATTGGCCAATGATCTTATTGTCATGAGAAATGGTCAAATGGTTGAACATGGACCGGCGGAAGAAGTGTTTTCATCACCCAAAACCGAATATACCAGAGCTTTGATGAATGCCGCTTTCGATTTAAGTGTCGATAAGAATGACATTGGTGAAGCTTGATATTTATCAAGCATGAACGCAGGCAAGCAAAGCGAAAATTCTATGTCTGCTTAACAAAACCGATCGGGCGGTTTTTTGATCGACCAAGTTTTTTGGTTAGCCAGTTTTAGATCGTCCAGCTTTTTGATTGGAAAAGTTATCTGATTGGTCGAATCTTTGCTTGCAAGAATTTTGAATTTTTCTTGTGTTTTCTTTGAAGTGAAATAAAAATCGGCGCAATCAAACATCAGCAGAAACGTTCAGGCGATAGTGCATCACTTGGCTGGAATAGCTTCAAGAAATAACAATTATCTTTTTGTTGAACAAAGCGCATAAGAGAGGATTTTTCGGGTTTCAAAGCCGGCAATCGTCGGAAGTGTTGTGTTGAAGTTATGAAAGAGCATTAGAGCTTTCAACGAAATAAAGCTTATAGTCTTGAAAAGTTTTTGATCCGCTCAATGTCTTTTAGCTGTGAGACTTTCAGGAGAAAGACATTATGACAAAAGAACATAAAAATGGGCATAAGTCACCCGAACATAAAAACAGGCCAGAAAATAGACATGAGCGCCGTCACGACACCATGCCGGATGGCACCGCCTATAAAACCAATGAAACGCTTCTCGATGCGGGTAATCTTGAAGATTATAACGGCCCATTATCGGATTCCGACAGTCCATTATTGGAAAAGAACATTGCTTCCGACAATTTGTCGACCGATAAACAGAAATAGTCCTTTCAGAATAAGTGGTCCCGACATTCAAAATGGCCCGACTTTATTAGAAAGACGGGGCTAGAAAGACGGAGCTAACAAATTGCGTGCTTCGAGAGGCGTTGTTTTAAAATAAAAAACAGCGTTTTTATTTTTGTTTTTGCGCTCTTTTTTTATAGCGGATTGTCTCGAAACGGGCTGACAGCCCGTCATAAAGGAGCAGCCTTCCGACAAGCGGTTCACCGCAACCGGTGATGATTTTTATGGCTTCCATAGCTTCTAACGAACCGATAACACCGGGCAGAGCACCGATGACGCCCGCTTCTGCACATGTCGGTACAACACCTTTGGGTGGCGGGGTCGGAAAGAGATCGCGATAGGATGGGTGTTCACCGCCAAGATAGGGCATGAGGACAGTTAAAGAGCCGTCAAAACGACCGATTGCACCGCTGACGAGCGGTTTTTTTAAATTTTCGCAACTATCGGCGAGAAGATAACGGGTGGTGAAATTATCCGAACCATCAATCACAAGATCGAATTTGCCGATAATCCCGGCAGCATTTTCTTCCGTTAGTCTTAAAGGGTAAAGGTCAAGTTTGACATGCGGGTTGATCGCTTTAAGAGTTTCGGCAGCGCTTTCAGTCTTTTTTTCTCCGATTGCCGAAGTTTTGTGAATAACCTGCCGTTGCAGGTTTGAAAGCGAAACCACATCATCGTCAATAATGCCGAGAGTGCCGACACCGGCGGCTGCAAGATAGGTTAAAACCGGCGCTCCAAGCCCGCCCGCACCGACAACCAGCACTTTCGCAGCTTTAAGTCGCTGTTGACCGGCACCACCGATTTCCGGCAAAAGAATGTGGCGTGCATAGCGCTCAATTTCTTCCTTGTTTAATTTCTCGTCTGGTGCTTGCGTCATGCCTTAACCCTTGTCATATTTTATTCCTATCTAGTAATTCATGGTACAATTGACCAGCCCGCTTTGATTATATGAGGCAAATCTTATGAAAATAGCTATCCAGATGGATCATATCTCGACCATCCATATCAAGGGAGATACAACATTTGCTTTGGCATTGGAGGCGCAAAGGCGGGGACACGAGCTGTTCCATTATACACCCGACCGGCTTTCCATGTTGAATGGAGAAGTGACTGCCCGTATCGAAGCGTTACAGGTGCGTGACGAGGAAAAAAATTATTACGAATTGGGTGAGCCAAAGCGCACGCCGCTTCAACAAATGGATGTTGTCCTGCTCAGGCAGGATCCTCCGTTCGATATGAATTATATCACGACCACGCATATTCTTGAACGCATAATGGATAAGACTTTGGTCGTGAATGATCCGAATTGGGTGCGCAATAGTCCTGAAAAACTCTTTGTTACAGAATTCCCCGACTTGATGCCGGAAACGCTCATCACCCGCGATGCAAAAGAGGTCAATGATTTTCGCTCCGAATTCGGCGATATTATTATCAAACCACTTTATGGAAATGGTGGGGCAGGGGTTTTCCTTTTGAAAAAGGACGACAAAAATCTCGGTTCGCTCCTTGAAATGTTCAACGAGCTTTATCCGGAAGCTTTTGTCGTGCAACGTTATCTGAAAGATGTAAGTGCCGGTGACAAGCGCATCATATTGATTGACGGGGTGGCTGTAGGGGCCATCAATCGCGTTGCCGCCTCGACCGATGCCCGTTCCAATATGCATATTGGTGGCCGTGCGGAGAAAACGGAATTAACCCGCCGCGACGTTGAAATTTGCGAACGGATTGGCCCGTCTTTGAAAAAGCGCGGTCTTATTCTTGTGGGGATCGACGTTATCGGTAACTATATGACCGAAATCAACGTTACTTCGCCTACAGGGGTGCGCGAACTGAAACGTTTTGGTGGTGCCGATGCCGCAAAAATCTTCTGGGATCATGTGGAAAACAAATTAAAAGGTTGAAAAAGCCGAGATAAAGATAGTCAACAATAGCTTTAGACTGTATGAGGTTTTTATCAGACATTGTAACAAGCATTATGAGAGAAATAACAATCCATTGTTAGCCTTGTTAGAAAAAGCTGCCGGTTGTCCAGGAGTGCATGGATGAACAGATTGCTTGCAACGGTTGTGGGAGTGGTATTGGCCACTACGTGTTTGTCCAAAACCGCCTTGGCTCGCGACTATATCCAGATATCCGGTTCGTCGACCGTTTTACCCTATGCAAAAATAGTTGCAGAAACATTCGGTGAAATTTTTACCAATTATCGTACACCTGTTATCGAATCGGGCGGTTCAGGTGCAGGTATAAAAGAATTTTGTCGTGGTATCAGTGAAAATACGATAGATATTGCCAATGCTTCGCGACCGATGAAAAATACCGAATTGAAAGCCTGCTTTGATGCCGGCGTCACGGAAGTTGAAGAAATCCGCATCGGCTATGACGGGATTGTATTTGCAAGCGATATTCACGGTCCTAACGTCGATTTGACGCCTGTCGATGTTTATAAAGCATTGGCAGCTCAAATTGTTGTTGACGGGAAGCTTGTTGCAAATAAATATAAAAAATGGAGCGAGATTGACCCGAAATTACCTGATTGGGAGATCAACGCATATATCCCTGGCGAAAAACATGGCACGAGAGAAGTCTTCGAAGAAAAATTGATGACTGAAGGCTGCAAACAAAGTGGTGCAGCCGAAAGCATGAAAACTCTTTCGATGGATGATAAGGCGGTATCAGCAGCCTGCATAAGCATTCGCAAGGATGGCAAGGCTATTGATATAGATGGCGATTATTCGGAAACTCTCGCGCGTGTCATGTCAAATAAAACGGGGATAGGAGTTTTCGGGTTGGCATTTTATGAAAATAATGCCGACAAGCTACGACTTGCTACCGTTAATGGTGTTACCCCCAATGTTGACACGATTTCAAGCGGAAAGTATCTGGTTTCCCGTCCGCTGTTTTTCTATGTCAAAAAAGCCCATTTGGGGGTCATTCCGGGTATGAAAGACTATGTCGAATTTTTCTTGTCTGACCAGATGATCGGACCGGATGGTCCACTTGCCGATTATGGCCTCATTCCTGCTCCTGATAGCGAACGGGAAGCGCAAAGAGCCGCATTCGAGAGTGGAACTGTCATGTCAATTGATAAATGAAGTGAGCAGACGCGGGAAATTCCCGCGTTATTTTTGAAATAAAACCGGAAAATGGAATGTCCATATCACTATTAATCTTGGTTGTTTTTGCTCTTGGCATTATCGGTTTCGTGCTATCGGGAAAACGTGCCGTTACAATCGAGAAACAAGGTAAAAAATTGCATTCCCGACCATATTATTATGGTTGGTGGACATTTTTATTGACGGTTGTTCCCGCTGTTCTTTTTCTTTTTCTCTGGCAATTGGGAAGCACAATCTATCTTGAAGCACACGCTTCTTCCCGACTGACAGACATCATAAAAAGTGGAGAGTCGTTAAACCATAATTTGGCATTAAGTACCGTTGATAGTCTTGGCCATGCTTTTTCAGTCGCTCGAACCGACATTGCCGATCTTGATCGTGATAATTCTTTTTCTTCACTCACTTATGAAAAAATACGCAGCGATATGGCAAAAAAAGGAATTATGCTACCAAGTGGAGGTGCGGATAGTCTCATTCCTGTTGCCGTTGAATGGTATAAAGGGGCAACGAAGTCCCATTTCTATTGTTTGATTATCACATTGGCTATTTCAATTGTTGGCCTGTTTTGTGGAATTCATGGTGTGGGAGAAAAAAAACGCGCCCGCAACAAAGTCGAAAAGATGATCTTTGCCGGTCTCGTTATTGCCTCTATCGTGGCCATTCTTGCAACCATCGGCATTTTCTTTTCGATGCTTTTCCAGACAATCAGTTTTTTTAAAGTTGTGCCGTTATCGAATTTCTTTTTCGGTACTGTTTGGGACCCGCGTTTTAGTGCAAGTGGCTCGGCGGCTACTGTTGGACAATTCGGTTTGCTGCCGCTTTTGGCCGGTACGCTCTATATTGCATTGGTTTCGATGATTTTTGCGGTTCCTGTCGGGCTTTTTGCCGCAATTTATATGTCGGAATATGCTTCCCGTCGTATGCGGGCAATTATCAAACCGTTATTGGAAGTTCTGGCCGGTATTCCGACAATTGTTTACGGGTTTTTCGCTCTGGTTACTGTCGGGCCGTTTTTACGTGATCTTTCAATTGCTATTGCAGGCGGGCAAGGCTTCATCATGTCACAGAGCGTTTTGACAGCCGGCCTTGTTATGGGCATTATGCTGATACCTTTTGTTTCTTCACTTTCCGACGATATTATTTCGGCGGTACCACAGGCTTTGCGTGACGGTTCATACGGGCTTGGAGCCACACAGTCGGAAACCATCAAAAAGGTTGTTCTTCCGGCGGCATTGCCGGGGATTGTGGGTGCAGTATTGCTCACCGCGTCACGGGCTATCGGCGAGACGATGATTGTCGTCCTTGCAGCCGGTGTTGCCGCAAATCTGACCCTTAATCCGTTCGAGGCAATGACAACAATAACAGTAAAAATCGTCAACCAGCTCACTGGTGACCTTGAATTCAATTCGCCGCAAACACTGGTTGCTTTTGCTCTCGGTATGACGCTTTTTGTACTGACACTTTTGATGAATGTTTTTGCGCTTTATGTCGTGCGTAAATATAGGGAACAATATGAATGAGTAACGTTGTTCAAACGCCGAGACGTGACATAGGGTTAAAGCGCCGTTATCGGGCGGAACGACGTTTCCGTGCATATGGGATTTCAGCAATCGGTGTGGGGCTTTTATTCCTCGTTATTCTTTTGTGGTCGATTATCTCTCAGGGCGTGAGTGCGTTTCAGCAGACAACAATGACCTTGCCGGTCTATCTGGACGAACACATTATCGACCCGAAAGGCGAGCGGCTCACAAATCCCAAAGTTCTCATTACTGCAAATTATCCGCTTCTTGTGCGCAACGCTCTTGCTGAAAAACTCGGTATCGATAAAAATGATCATCCTGCAATGCGCGAACTCAATCGTATGATTTCTGGCGGCGTGCGCGTTGAAATACGTGAGCTTCTTTCCGAACATCCCGATTATATCGGTAAAACCCGTACTATTGATGTGTTAGCCGCCGCCGATATTGATTCAGCTTTTAAAGGGCAAATCGACCTATCTGTTCCAGAACAAAATCGTAAAGTCACCAACCGCCAGATTGGGTGGATGGAAAAACTCGCTTCCGATGGCACGTTGCATAAAGCCTTCAATAAAGGGCTTTTTACATTCGGGGCCTCGAGCCGTCCGGAAACATCCGGACTTGGCGTTGCCATTATCGGTTCGGCCTATATGATGGCAATTGTATTGATATTGTCTTTGCCGATTGGGGTTGCAACAGCCATTTATCTCGAGGAGTTTGCCCGCCGCAGCAAATTCAATGATATAATAGAAGTCAACATCAATAATCTTGCGGCTGTTCCCTCTATTGTTTTCGGCTTGTTGGGGCTTTCCATCTTTATCAATTTTCTGCATCTGCCGCGCGCTTCGTCAATCGTCGGAGGTCTCGTATTAACGCTTATGACGCTGCCAACCATCATCATTGCAACGCGGGCTGCTTTGCGGGCTGTTCCGCCTTCAATCCGCGATGCGGCATTGGGATTGGGAGCATCAAAAACGCAAACGATTTTTGGTCATGTTTTGCCACTTGCTTTTCCCGGGATTCTCACCGGTACAATCCTCGGTCTTGCAAGGGCTTTGGGGGAGACAGCGCCACTTTTATTAATCGGCATGGTCGCGTTTGTTGCAAATTATCCTGCAACGCCGATGGAACCGGCAACAGCTTTGCCAGTGCAAATTTATATGTGGGCAAACGAACCGGAACGTGCCTTTAATGAACGTACATTTGGTGCGATCATTATTTTGATGGCGTTTCTTGCTATTATGAATATAGCGGCGGTGTTGTTGCGTCGTAAGTTTGAACGGCGCTGGTAGAATTATGGTTTTATAGAGTGATTTAGCAAACTTGTTCTGGCTTTGAACAAAATAGGATTAGGTTGATAATGAAAATCAAGATGCGTGGTCAGGATGTCAAAGTATTTTATGGCGCCAAAGAAGCGTTGCATGGTGTCAACCTTGATATTCCCGAACATCAGGTTATGGCACTGATTGGTCCGTCCGGTTGCGGTAAGTCAACTTTCCTGCGTTGTCTCAATCGCATGAACGATACAATTGACGGGGCAAAAGTCACCGGTCTTATCACTCTTGACGGGCAGGATATTTATGATCCCGACATCGACGTTGTCGAATTGCGTGCCCGTGTCGGTATGGTTTTTCAAAAGCCCAATCCTTTTCCGAAGTCCATATATGAGAATGTCGCTTACGGGCCGCGTATTCACGGGCTTGCCAAATCACGCAAGGAACTTGATACGATTGTTGAACAAAGTCTTATCAAGGCCGGTTTATTTGACGAGGTGAAAGACCGTTTGAATGATGCCGGTACCGGTCTTTCAGGTGGACAACAGCAACGCTTGTGCATTGCACGCGCCATTGCGGTCAGTCCGGAAGTTATCTTGATGGATGAACCTTGTTCCGCACTCGACCCAATTGCAACGGCGCGCATTGAAGAATTGATTGATGATTTGCGCGAGAATTTTACGATTGTTATCGTCACCCATTCAATGCAGCAGGCTGCACGCGTTTCGCAATTTACAGCGATGTTCCACCTGGGAGATCTGGTTGAAGTGGGCGAAACCGAGATGATGTTCACATCGCCAAAAGAGCAACGTACGCAAGATTATATTACCGGTCGTTTCGGTTAAATTCAGGGAGCACGCTTATGCCAATCAATCATACTGTCCGTTCATTTGATGAGGAATTGGGCTACCTTGAAGCAAAAATTGCCAAAATGGGAACTTTTGCCAGTGAGATGATCGAAGAAGCAGTCAATGCTGTGATCAATAACGATCTTGATCTCGCTAAAAAAGTTATTTCCGATGATATGTTTCTTGATGAAACCGAACGCGAAATTGACGAAAAATCGGTGGCAATTATTGCTAAACGCCAGCCAATGGCGGTGGATTTGCGCGAAATTATCGGTGCTATGCGCATTGCAGCCGATCTGGAACGCGTTGGCGATATGGGCAAAAACATCGCAAAAAGGGCGGCTGCGATTGTCGAAAGCCGGCAACCGGCAAGTTTGTATCATGGCCTGCAATCATTCGCGACATTGACGCTCAATCAGCTCAAGGAAGTGTTGGACGCCTATGCGAGCCGCTCGCTTGAACGGATTGATGCTGTGCGTAACAGGGATGAAGAGATTGACGCCATGTACACATCGTTGTTTCGCGAGCTCCTCACTTACATGATGGAAGATCCGCGCAATATTACGGCTTGCACACATTTGCTATTTTGCGCCAAAAATATCGAGCGTATCGGTGATCACGCAACCAATATTGCCGAGGCATTGCACTATATTATGACCGGTACTTATTTGAGCACTGACCGTCCGCGTGATGACACCACCTATAAGGTTGGCGCTGACGGAAAAACCGCAGAATAATATCTGGCATAACAGGGCCTTTCGTTTGGGAACGTGACCTAGTGACGCCCTTAAAACGCTTGCGACCTATCTAAATAAAATTTCAGTGCTATGACGCTTTATTGTTTGGTGTAGCAGGAACGCGCTTTTTTCAATAACAATAATAGCTAGCCCTTATTTTGCATGTGCATTCTGCCAGTGAGATGTTCATTCTCTTAACTGGCAGGCAGAGCGCTTCGACACTTGTCCGCGCGTTCGACAGTTAAAAATATGCCTGCGTGTTTGCAGAAATAAACACAGCTTTTCATGTCTTTCATTTAAAAATATGTTTTTCTCACCCCGCAATCGAAGTTTTTTCAAACGCCCGGATCAGGCAATAAACGCTCTTCAACAAAACATCGGATAACGTAGTTTGCCGATGGCAAATAGGGGAATAAAAAGCAGAATTGCCTGTTTAAAACAGGGAACGCAAATAAAAAATAACAGCGAGAATGCGTAGAACGCCAATAAAGGGAAAGTAGGAAAAGTCGAAAAATCTAAAGAAAAAATGAAAAGCAATAGCCACGTGGAGAGCTCTAAAACCTAGCTAAAGCAATCGGTAAAATTGCTGTCTGACATTATCGTTTGAGGAATTCTGTGGCCGCTTTTTGAGAAAAATCAGACGTTTTGAACAATTTGTCGGTTTAGCGTTAACAATTGGTGAAGAACCACAATGACAAACTCGCGGGAAATGACCTTCAAGCAGATGAGGTGAACGTGTGTCACCGTTAAAACGGTAATAAAATAACAAACAAAAACAATATGTTAATTTGAAAATCCGGATAGAGTTCGGTTGTTTTGGATTTCCCGTTTCAATGGGTGTCTTTGCGGTTGTTCATGGGGTGCAAAAACGCGGTTAATTAATTTTAAAAGGTTTAAAGCGATAGTCATTTTCAGGGATTTTGGTTCAATAAACCGGATCGCAATGGGGGCTTAAAAAGGATTGCCTTCATTTGGCCTTTTTTTGCCCTTGTTTTTATAGGCGAGAAAGAAAACGAAACTTAAGAATGGTATTTGATAAGATGAAAAAACTCCGTTGGGCAAGTACCGCTGCAATCATGCTTGCACCGTTCATCGTTACAGGCTGTGCGTCGACCCATTTCGGTTTCGGGCATAAAAATAATAAACAGGCTTCCTTTCCCCTGACAGAGCGCACTTGCCTGATGCGGGCAATGTATTTTGAATCAAACCGTTCAAGCCGCGATGGTATGATTGCAGTCGGTACCGTCGTCATGAATCGCGTGAATTCAACTGCTTATCCGAAGACAATTTGCGGCGTTGTCGGCCAGCCCAATCAATTTGCTCCCGGTGTTTTGACCAAACCGATGACCGAGCCTGCTGCAATGGCAAGAGCCGGTGAAGCTGCTGATGCGGTATTACGTGGCGAGCGGGCGAAAAAAAGCAAGAACGCCATGTTTTTTCACACCGCCGGTTTGACATTCCCTTATAAAAACATCCATTATGTCCAGGTCGCCGGTGGCAATGCTTTTTATGAAAAGCGCGGGCGTGATGGCGAATTGCAAGTCCCGACCAATGACGCACCTTATGATGTCGCTTTTGCTTTCGCACAGGAAAAGAGCGGAAAAGCGCCCCAATTTACAACGCCGGGTCGGGGTGCCCAGCCAGTAGCGCCAAAAGCGGTTTCGGAACCGGCACCTGCACTTCCGGTCAAGACAGCGCCCGCAAGCGAACCGGTGATGATTGCACAGGCTCAACCTGTACCGGTTGAAGCCAAACCTTTTTCATCACAGAAAAGCGCTTTTACTCACCAAACCAATACGGTTGTAGCAGATGCAAAGCCGGCAGTATCCCATGCAAAGCCGGTTGAAAAAGCTCCAGAACCTTATCTACCATTCCAAACGGCTCCTACTCCTGCACCAAAACAGGTTATGGTCGCCGATGCGCATTATAATTATGCTCCGAAGCCTGCTGCACGTTCAGTTGACCATACGCAAACAGGTTCAACAACCGTCGGCTATCCCACACCATCAAAGGAAAAAGTCGATGAAATTGGTGCTATTTTACAAAAACAGGATAAGAACAAAAGGTTCTGATGAAATTTTGTGAAATAGCCTGATTGAAAGGGTATTTTTACAAGCTACTTTATGCCTCAAGCCCGCAATATTCTGCGGGCTTTTTATTAGGATTTTTGTTTTCCGGCCATTTTTACCGATTTGATTTCTAACAGCTGCTACGTTTTAAGGCCGTTAGAATATATTCAAAATGTTTTCAGCTTGGCGATGAATTTGAAGAATATTGTTTTTCCAAGGAAAAATAAGCCGAAACATTCATCTCGATATTTCTTCCAAATGAATTTTTAAAATAAAATAAATAAAAATTGAAACATAATATATATAAGAAAGATGATATTTTTAATAAACTTAAGTGTTGTTTTTAATAGTTTTATTTTTAACTTTAAAAAAATTATTGGATAAACATTAAAAATGACCCGCCACATGAAAGTGGCAGGTCCGATTTTAGCTCATTCCAACGTTGCTGATATTTGAAACGTTCGGGAAACAGAAGTTTTTGCTTCTATTAAAGCCTAGTCCTTCAAAGCATAGGCAATGACATAATCACCCCGTTTCGGGTTTTGGCGTGCACCGCCCGCAGTAATGACAATATATTGTTTGCCGGTTTTTGGTGAAATATAAGTCATCGGACCACCTTGGCTGCCGACAGGCAAACGCGATTTCCAGATTTCTTTACCTGTACGGCTATCAAAAGCACGCAAATAAAAATCTTGCGTTCCGGCAAAGAACACAAGGCCGGATTGTGTCGCTAAAGAGGGACCAAGTGTCGGCATTCCGATCGGAACAGGCACACCGAGTGCGATATTGAGCGGCCCCGTGTCCCTGACAGTGCCAACCGGAACCTGCCAAACAATTTTGCGGGTTTTGAGATCAATTGCCGACATTGTGCCAAAAGGCGGCTTCTGACAGGGGACGCCAAGCGGCGAAAGGAAGCGCATGCGCATAGCACCGAAAGGTGTTCCGGCCATGGGGACAATGCCCATTTCAATGCCGGACGCGCTTTCAGGAATATCTTTGCGCTCGACGAGATAATTCGCAAGGCCAAGGCGCATATCATTGACGAAAACATAGTTCAATGTCGGATCAATCGAGACAGATCCCCAATTCATACCACCGAGTGAACCCGGCATTTGTAATGAATAATCAAGCCCCGGCGGGGTGAAGACACCCTGATGACGCATTTTGGCAAATTCGATCCGGCATAGAAGCTTGTCGAATGGTGTCGTACCCCACATATCGGCTTCTGTTAAAGTTGCATTGCCGAATGACGGCATCCCGACAGAGAAGCGCTGTGTTGGCGAATAACGTTCACCAGCAACGTTACCCTGCGGTACCGGTTTTTCTTCAACATCCGCAATCGGTTCTCCGGTTTCACGGTTAAGCAGGAAGACCTCTCCCTGTTTGGTGACCTGAACGAGTGCCGGCACGATATTGCCATCATTATCGGGTGCGTCAAGCAGAACAGGTTGTGCGGGCGTATCAAAATCCCAAATGTCATGATGGACAAATTGGTAATGCCAACGCACTTCGCCGGTCTTCACATCGACAGCCACAACGGAAGACGAGTATTTATCGTCTTCGGCTGTGCGATAGCCTGCCCAGAAATCGGGGGTTGAATTCCCTGTCGGTAAATAGACAAGTCCGAGTTTTTCGTCATATGACATTGCCGCCCAGACATTTGGTGTTCCACGTGTATAGGTTTGCCCTTCCGGCGGAAGTCCGTGAATATCAGGATTGCCGGGATCCCAAGCCCAGACAAGATGACCATCTTTCACGTCATAGGCTCTGACAACCCCCGGCGGTTCATCAGTCGAGAAATTGTCGGCCACGCGCCCGCCGACAATGACAACATCGCCGGCAACAAGTGGTGTCGATGTTTGCTGGTAATAACCGGGTTTGACCTCACCCATACTGGCTTTAAGATCAACAGTGCCTTTATCTCCGAATTCTTCGCAAGGTTTTCCGGTTGCCGCATCAAGTGCAATGAGTCTTGCGTCTCCCGTTGGTAAAAACAGCCGTGCCTGACAAGCCGTATCGGCTTTCACAGCTTTGATTGACTGTGCCTCATGATAACCCAAGCCGCGGCAACGTTGCCAGTTCGGTCCGGTCCCGTGAGGGTCGAACATCCAGTTCTGTTTTCCGCTATCGACGTCGAATGAAAGCACCTTGCCATAGGCAGTACAAACATAAAGATTGGTGCCGATCTGTAGCGGGGTATTCTGGTCTTCTGCCCCCGAGCCGTTACTTTGGGGAATGTCACCGGTATGGGCAATCCAGGCAACATCAAGTTTTTTGATATTGGCAGGCGTTATCTGGTCTAGGGCTGCAAAGCGGCTACCATAATCGTCATTGCCCCAGTTTTTCCAGTCTTTTTGTTCATTAGCCGGTTGCACCGGTAATGCAGCTTTGGCTTTTTCTGTCGCGTGGATGACATTTTTCGGTATAAACGAACTGGCAATTGTTGCCGCCATGCCGATAAACACCAAACCGGCCAAAACGAGCGACGCCGAGCCGACGATTTTTCCCTGTTTTTGCGCCATCGGCCTATAGGCAAGCAACACCAGAAAAAGTGCCACAGACAAAGCAAAGAGGTTGGAAAATTGTTGCCAGTAATCAAACCCCGCCTCATGATAAGACCATAATGCGCTCATCACATAGATAAATGCGAAGATCCATACACTCAGACGATTGAGCCGGATCATAAACAAACCCGACAGAAGCAACAGGATACCGAGCGCCAGATAATACCATGTCCGGCTCCCGAGATAGAGGAGATACCCCCCGAGAAGAGTGAAATAGAATCCCGCCGCCAATACCAACAAGCTTAGAAGAATAACCAGACAAACAGTCATTCTTGAAGGGCCATTTTTAAACCTGATCATTTGAACATCTCACTGATTGAAAATATTTTCGGGGTTTTTTCAGATTGTTATTTTTGCCAATCCTTTGCATAAAGTCAAAACAGCGTCAATTCAGTACCCGTTCATATGAGTGTGATGAGTGATAGTTTTTATAATAAAAATGATAACAATATTTCATATATAAGATTTTTTCTTTAATTATTATTTTAATTCAATTTAAAAATAATTTTTGATTCGGTAATCAAATAGCAGATATATAACTTTTACAATTTTAAAAATAAGTAAATCTGTTTTTTTATGTTTAAAATATTCAATGGAACATATCCACATAAACAAAATATAATTAGTGAGCGGATAAATATTGAAAGAAGAGAAAGAGGCAACAGTCAAAGAGCTGGAGCGGGTAGCGGGAATCGAACCCGCGCGTTCAGCTTGGGAAGCTGACAGGCTACCATTACATCATACCCGCAAAATGCGTGACACACGGATGCAATCTTTAATGCTTTTTGTCAAGCACCCTCTCATCAAAGTGGTTTAAAATGTTTTGACAGTTTCAAGCCCTGTGCTTGGTAATTCGAGCCGAGATCACGCCCATAGAGAGATTTTGGATGCCTCAACATATGTTCATAAACGAGATGTCCGACAATTTGTCCGTGTTCGAGGATGAAGGGAACTTCATGGCTGCGCACTTCGAGAACAGCGCGCGAGCCTTTGCCACCGGCTTCATTATTGCCGAAACCGGGGTCGAAAAATCCGGCATAGTGAACGCGAAACTCTCCAATCAACGGGTCAAATGGTGTCATTTCAGCAGCAAAGAGCGGCGGGACATGAACTGCTTCGCGTGAGACGAGAATATAAAATTCGTCCGGATCAAGGATGAGAGAATGCGAACCCCGATCATAAATCGGTTCCCAAAAATCGAGCACATCTGCCACGCCCCGCTTGTCGACATCGATAACGCCGGTATGATGTTTGCCGCGATAGCCGACAAGTCCCTTGGAATTACCTGTAAGATCAATCGAAAGCCCGACACCGCTTGCAGTAATATTTGGATGCTCATCGGAAACCAGCATTTCTTTTTTGTGAAGGGCAAGAAGCTCGCTTTCATTCAAGCCGCTTTTACCTTTACGAAAACGGATTTGCGACAGTCTTGAACCGGTGCGAACAATAATAGGAAATGTACGCGGGCTTATTTCGAGATAAAGTTTTCCGTGATAACCACTGGTGACTTTATCAAATTCTTGTGCATAATCGGTTATGATACGGGTGAAAATATCCAGTCGCCCGGTTGAACTTTTCGGATTGGCAGATGCACAAAGCTCATCGGAAAGTGCGAGCGTTTCGATAAGAGGTACAATGTAGACGCAACCCGTTTCAAGTACCGCACCATTTTCGAGCTCGAATTCGTGTAGCTTGAATTGTTCAAGTTTATCAATGACTTGTTTTTCAGGTCCGGGGAGAAAAGAAGCACGGACACGATAGGCTTTTTTGCCCAACCGCAAATCGAGACTGGCCGGCTGTATCTGATCTTTGTCTAACGGGCGATACGATTTCAAAATATTATTTTCAAATAAACTTTGAATATCGCTATCTGCCAGAATGCCGCTTGAGCGTGCCATGATGACTACCTTTTACTATTTACTATTATCTCTTTAACGCGTTCACGGATTGACGCAAGCTTTTGAAGAGCATAAGGAAGGTTTATCCCGTGGTGATTTGGGCCGGCCGGCTTGCAGCCACGCTTGGGTTTATGAAATTTAAACGCATTCCGATGGCAGCGTAAAGTCATCAGTTCCAATTCCATAAAACCCTGATAAAATGCTAAAAGGCCGTAAGACCAAGCGGACTTTTGGCATCTTCTTTTTCAATCTTTACCATGACGGCAAAGGTTTTTTGATGAAAGCAGGTGACATATGACACTTAATCCGCATCGTAAATACCGTACCGCTACAGAAATGGTTCATGCGGGGACTCAACGCTCTCCTTATGGAGAAGTCTGTGAAGCGATTTATTTAACACAGGGCTTTACCTATCCGAGTGCCGAAGCAGCCGAAAGGCGTTTCGACGGAGAGGATCCGGGCTTTGTCTATTCACGTTATGCCAATCCGACCAACGATATGTTTGAAAAACGTATGTGTGCGTTGGAAGGTGCAGAAAGTGCACGCGCACTTGCTTCGGGAATGGCCGCTGTCTCGACAGCTATTTTATGTTTTGTGAAAGCGGGCGACCATTTTGTTGCAGCCCGTTCCATGTTCGGTTCATGTCGCTACATCATTGAAAAAGTCCTGCCCCGTTATGGCGTTGAAGTTTCAATCATTGATGGGCGCAAAATCGAAAATTGGGAAAAGGCGATCCGCCCCAATACACGCGGAATATTTTTTGAAACACCAGCCAATCCGACTTTGGAAATTGTCGATATCAAAGCGGTTTCGGAACTTGCCCACAAAGTTGGTGCAACTGTGATTGTCGATAATGTATTCGCAACGCCACTTTATCAAAAACCTCTCGAACTCGGCGCTGATGTCGTAGTCTATTCGACCACCAAGCACATTGACGGGCATGGGCGTTGTCTCGGTGGAATGGTTTTATCGAGTGAAGAATGGATGACAGAAAATTTTCAGGACTTCTTCCGTCATACAGGACCCGGAATGAGCCCCTATGTCGCTTGGCTCATGTTGAAAAGTCTCGAAACGCTTCCGCTGCGTGTTGAGGAAATGACACGCTCGGCAGCAAAACTTGCCGATTTTATCAGCGGGCATAAGGCAGTTGCGAAATGTGTTTATCCCGGACGTGACGACCACCCGCAAAGAGATATTATAAAAAAACAGATGACGGGCGGTTCGACAATGATTGCCTTTGAATTGAAGGGTGGCAAAAAAGCTGCTTTTTCCTTTTGCAATCATCTGACAATTCCGCTTATTTCAAATAATCTTGGAGATACACGCTCCATCATGACGCATCCCGCAACCACAACCCACCAGAGCATCGGCCCCGAAGCACGTGCCGAACTTGGCATCAGTGACGGATTGTTGCGTTTTTCGGTTGGTCTCGAAGATGTTGACGATTTGTTGGAAGATGTCGAACAGGCATTGAACGCAACACTCTGATAAATACATTATCCGGATCGTTCAAAATATTTACGGCGCGAGCTTTTTTAAAAGGCTTGCGCTTTTTTTAATATGGCCTCAATCAAGATAATTCATTCAAGGGGGATAATGCCGGAGCACAAATGTGCTTTTGCTATACGTCGGTTTATAAATTGGCTATAAAGGCTTCATGACAATACATCATCTCAGTGAAACCGTAATTAACCAGATTGCAGCGGGCGAAGTGATAGAGCGTCCGGCAAGTGTGGTTAAAGAACTCGTCGAAAATGCTATTGATGCCGGTGCAACACGGATAGAAATTGTGACGGCAGGTGGAGGCAAAAGCCTGATCCGCGTGTCCGATAACGGGTGCGGTATTGCCGAGGACGAACTTGAACTGGCAATTTCGCGCCATTGCACATCCAAACTTGACAATGATGTTCACGACATTCATTCACTTGGATTTCGCGGTGAAGCTTTGCCGTCAATCGGGTCGGTTTCAAAGTTGAAACTGGTGTCACGCACAGCTTCTTCGGAACATGCGGCTGAAATTGTTGTCAATGCCGGACATGTTGATGGGCCGCGTCCCGCAGCCGGTAATGCGGGAACAATTGTTGAGGTGCGTGATCTTTTTTACGTCACACCGGCGCGTCTCAAATTCATGAAAACTGACCGTGCCGAAGCCAATGCAATAACCGATATTGTCAAACGGATTGCCATTGCATTTCCGAATGTCCGTTTTTCGCTTTCCGGTACAGATCGCTCGATGCTTGACTATCCCGCGACCGGTACAGGTGAAGAGGCACAATTACAGCGCATCACCCAAATTATGGGAAAAGATTTTGCCCCCAACGTTATTACTCTTGACGCGGTAAGAGAGAGCGTGGAGCTCAAAGGCTTTGCAGGCATACCGTCATTCAATCGGGGTAACAGTCTTCATCAGTTTGCTTATGTGAACGGCCGACCGGTGCGCGATAAGTTGATATTTGGCGCCATTCGCGGGGCTTATGCCGATGCAATGACGCGCGACCGCTATTCGATTTGTGTGCTTTTCATCAATCTTCCTCCGTCTGATGTCGATGTCAATGTCCATCCGGCAAAGGCCGACGTGCGTTTTCGTGATCAGGGGTTAGTGCGCGGGCTTATTGTCGGCGGTATCCGTGAGGCTTTAAGTCATGCCGGCATTCACCCTGCAACGACGGGGGCGGACGCCATGCTTAAAAGCTTTCGTCCCGATGGTGTGCCAACTTCATCATCTGTTCCGCCGCACCAGACCTATTATAATAACGGAGCTTTTTCCTATAATTCATATTCAAGAGCGCCGGTGCCGCCAGCAGCGCAAATGGTCAACCAACCGCTTTATAGAACACCTTCATCAGGCTTCAATGAAGACTATGGAAATGTGCTAGGCGATCTTGATCAACCGACGACAGATAGCCGTCCGGCGATGGAAATTCCAACTGTCGAGGAACAGCGTTTTCCCCTTGGTGCAGCACGCGCTCAAATCCATAAAAACTATATCATTGCCCAAACTGAAGACAGCCTCATTATCGTCGATCAACATGCAGCACATGAGCGGCTGGTTTACGAGGCTTTGAAAAAGGCACTCTATTCCAAGCCTTTGCCGTCCCAAATGTTGCTTATTCCCGAAATTGTGGAATTGCCGGAAGAAGATGCAACTCGCCTATTGACGCATGCAGAAACGCTGCAAAAGTTCGGTTTGAAAATTGAACCCTTCGGCCCCGGTGCCGTCGCAGTTCGCGAAACGCCAGCAATGCTTGGCGAAGTGGATGTCAAAGGCCTTATTGCCGATTTGGCCGATGAAGCAGCCGATTATGATACCACAAACGGGCTTAAAGCTATGCTTGATTATGTTGCGGCAACCATGGCCTGCCACGGTTCGGTGCGTTCCGGCCGCCTGTTGCGTGCGGAAGAAATGAATGCGCTTTTACGCCAGATGGAGGCAACCCCGGGTTCGGGAACCTGTAATCACGGACGCCCGACCTATGTCGAGCTGAAGCTTACCGATATTGAAAGATTGTTCGGCCGCCGTTGATTGTTTTAGTTGAAAGGCTGCGGGCGTCTGTTCGTAACCGTTGCTTAAAAACAGATAGTTTTGAATGAACAAAGCCGGTGTGCAGGTTTGTGTGTCAATTTTATGCGCCGGAAAAACGCTTAGCGCACGGAATTATGCGGCTGAATTAAACCGGAAATGCTTCGGTTGATCGATTTCCGGTGCTTTTCCTGAAAAACAGGTTTGCTTTTCGGTTTCCCGTGAAGTCATTTAATTCATTGATATGGTTTTCCTCTCGTAACAAAAACCGTCCAGTCTCCGGTTTTGAAAGTTTGTGCCGGATAGGTGCGAAAAGCTTGAACGAGAAAAAATTCGAACGAAAACAAAAAGCTTTTAGATCGGGTAATGGATGGAGAAGATAAAAAGTGAACTTTTTCAAAAGTACGATATGTTTGAACGACTATCAATAGTTTCGTGAGCAAAGGATTTAAGGCTTTTATAGTTTTCTCTAACGCTTTATAATCATCGCCGATAAGCAATCTGAAAGGTTTAGAATAATGATGTTTCCCGGTGGTGAACGCGAGGCGCAACTCCATTATCTGAGTGGCGATTATGAGGTTTTAACACACGGAACCTATGTTTTATGTGCAATTACAGGCGAGAAAATTCCGCTGGACGAGCTAAGATATTGGAGTGCACCACGTCAGGAAGCTTATGCAAGTTGCGAAATTTCCTATCGCCGCGAACTTGAATGCGATCCCCGTTTACGTAAGCTTTTAGGTACAACGCTTAAAAAATAAGCGTTATTTATAGTTTATGAATTCAGTTTAAAGAAAAGCGCCCATATAAGGCGCTTTTTGATTTTTATTCTTTGTTGGAGCGGTTTTTGAACGCCTCAAGTGTTTCATTTATCCGTTGCTCACAAAAATCCGGATCATCAAATTGAACTTCGACATCAAACACAACAAGATTTTCAAGCTTCTTGTCTTGTCCATCGGTTTTTAAACGGGCAAAATCTTTTGCGGTGGTTGCAATAAAAAGGTGTTTTGCCTTTGCCGAGCCGATAATGTCATCAAGATCGAAATCTGTATAAAAATGATGGTCGGCAAAAACCCGTGTTTGTTCAACTTTCCCATCCAATTCTCCAATCGAACGGAAAAATTTTTGCGGATTTCCTATGCCTGCAAAGGCGAGAAACTTTTTGCCTGAAACAGCATCGGTGGCAGAAGGCACAAGATGGGCAAAGTTTAAAGGTTTTGCTGCACGGGCGGCCATATGGATAACTTCGTTACCTTTGTCGCCATTGCCAATCATCAGCACACCATCGGTATAGGCAAGTTGGGTTACAAGCGGTGCACGGAGCGGTCCCGCCGGAAAGACCGCATTGTTCCCCAAACCCCGCAAGCCATCCACCACCATCAGGGCATAATCGGCGAATAAACGGCGACTTTGAAAACCATCGTCCATCAGGATGAGATTGCATCCTTGTTTTTGTAAGAGTTTTGCGGCTTCAAATCTGTCGGTTGCTACAGCAACCGTTGCATGTCGGGCAAGAAGCAATGGTTCGTCACCGACTTCCCGGGCCTTGTCAAATTCGAGGTCGATGAGATGGGCACTGCGTATTTCGCCACCATAGCCACGCGAAACAATTCCCGGATTAAGACCAAGTTTTTTGGCCGCATCCGCAAGACTGATAACAACCGGAGTTTTTCCCGTTCCACCAAGCGTAAAATTGCCGACACACAAAACCGGAAGATCAATCACCGGAATATTTTCGCGTTCCATTCTACGGCGGGCAAAATAACCGTAAATCCACGAAACCGGCAATAAAAGCCAACGCATGAGTTTTTGTTCATTCCACCAGAAGTCAGGTGCCTCACCAACCATGATTGGTATCCTGATGATGAAGCTTGGCCTGCATGATCAATGGATCAATGAACGGCCGTAGCACTTTTAACGTGCGTTCGAGCGCTCCACTCATATTTGTGGCTGTATCGTAAGCCGCTTCGATCATTTCATAACGTGTCGGCTCGTGAGTCAAAAGTGTGTTGAGCTGGACGGCCAATTGCGTGGCATCTTCAACGATTCTTGCTGCATTATTTGCAAAAAATACATCGAATGTATCTTTGAAATTTTCCACATGTGGACCTGTCAGAATAGCCGATCCGAGAAGCGCCGGTTCAAGCGGATTGTGTCCACCGGTTTCTGTTAGCGACTTGCCGATAAACGAAACTTTTGCAAGTTGTAAAAATACCCCCATTTCTCCGATAGTATCAACGAGTATAATATCGGTATTCTCATCGGGCATCCGTTTTTCACTGTGTCGAATAACGTGAAGGGATTTCTTTTCAAGTTCTTCCATAATTGCGTCAGCCCGTTCGGGATGACGGGGCACAATGATCGTCAAAAGATTAGGCAGCCGTGTTTTTAATGCAAGATGAACTTCGGCAGCGATATTCTCTTCCCCCTCATGGGTGGAGATAGCCGCCCAAACCAGCCGGTTATGCAGACTTGCACGATATTGCATTAACAGATTTTTATCGGCAGACGGTGCAATGTCGGCTTTCAGATTCCCCGAGACTGCGACCGTTTTGACACCGAGTGCATGATATTGTTCGGCATCGCTTTCGCTTTGTCCGATGGCTGCATCAATCTGCCTGAAAACGTGCGAAGCGAGAGCAGGCCGCTTTTGCCATGAATGGAATGAACGGCCGGACATATGTGCGTTCACCATGACTTGCGGGATGTGACGGCGCGCAAGCCCGTTGATTCGTAATGGCCAGATTTCTGATTCGCAAACAAGTGCCAGATCAGGTTTCCAGTGATCGAGAAACCTTCTTATCGCCGGTTTAACGTCAAGTGGCGCAAATTGATGAATAACGCGGCTGCCAAAACGGTTTTCGACGAGGCTTGCAGATGTAACGGTGCCGGTTGTCAAAAGGACATTGATATGAAGTTGTAAAATACGGTCAATGAGCGGAACAAGCGCCAGTGTTTCTCCCACACTTGCGGCATGAAGCCAGATAAGTGGCCCTTCCGGCCGCTTCTTGTTTGTGCGCCCCATGCGTTCGCGTTTGCGGTGCGGGTCTTCCTTGCCGCGCGCTGCCCTCATGGAGAGATAGAAGGGAAGAAGTGGACTGATCAAGCCGCCTGCCATGCGATAGAGATAGAGTGCCGTGCGAGCCTTGAATTCCTTCATAGTGCTCCCCCTATTTCCTTTCTTTGAGGCGTTTTTCGGCCTCGTCCGTCAGACGGTTCATAATGTCGGAAAGTTCGATACGTTTTTGTTCCATAAGGTCGTCATCGGCATCTTCCGGTACATAAAACGCATCTCCCATGAGAAAGATAGAATGTCCAAATGGCAGCGGAATTACGGTTTTGTCCCAGGTTTTTTCCAAAATTTTTACATGGGAAAATGAATAGATATAGGGAACAATAGGGCGTCCGGATATTTTTGCGAGTAATATAATACCTTTGCCGGCTTCGCGCGCTTTTCCATGCGCAATATCGGCAATCATTGCGGCTGTTTTGCCTTCTTGTAATGCCCGTTTGAGAGTAAGCAATGCCCGTGCACCGCCTTTATCGGTATTTTGATGTTTTGTCCGTCCGCCCGAGCCGCGCACTGTTTCAAGACCCAGCTTTTCGCCGACCCGTGCATTGATCTCGGCATCAGCAGAGCGCGAAAACATGGCAATGATATGTTCTTTCTTGGGGCGCAAGAACGGCCCCATAATATGACGCCCATGCCAGAATGTAATAATAAACGGGTTATAGGCATCATGGGCGTTTTGCGGGTTATCCGAACCTTCAAGTCGCGGATTGGTCCAATAAACCAGACGCAGATAATTTGCCATGAGCGATACAACGATCGCTTTTGTTATGCGGGCGTTCATCAATGGATAACGGATTTTACGCCACAGGCGGTTTAAAAAGTCCGATTTTTTTTGTTTTTTCTTTTCAGTCATTCAAGTGTCGAACCAATCACTTTTAACGAAGCGGGCCGCAATCCCGTTATTGAAAATAACATGAGCCCGCGAAGGCATTTGAAAAGCCAATCCGTGACACGGACTGTCATTGTCATAATCTCCTTACAAGATCAAGGCATGGCAATCAAATGCCGAGCAAAGAATGCAAAAATGCTTCAAAAAGTGTTAAAACTGTACCGGTTCGTTTCAGAATAAGCAAATATCTATTATTTGCTTTCGGTATGTTCAGGGTCGAGCAGACGGTGCAGGTGGACAATGAAATAGCGCTGCAGTGCATTATCGACACTTGATTGGGCCTTTGCCCGCCATGCGGCTTCAGCCGACTTGTAATCCGGAAAAATTCCTACGATATCAAGGTTATCAAGATCACGGAATTCGTTGCTATCAAGGTTCTTCAATTCTCCTCCGAAAACCAGATGCAATAGTTGTTTCGGTTCACCTGTCGCGCTCATATATACCTCCTATGATTACTCTACCCATTTTAATTCGTTAGCAGATTAACGAAATCGTATTTTACGGACAATATCTATCACGTTATCAAGCTCGCGGTTTAAGCCAGCAATCAAAAAATCGTGTTCAAATGGTGCTTTTCCATAAAGCGGTGTCTTATTGTCGATATCCCTTATCAAACCGCCACATTCCTGTAAGATCAGATCAGCTGCGGCGATATCCCAATCATGGCTCTCGGGCTTTATCAAGACGATGTCTATTTTTCCTTCGGCAGCAAGTGCGATGCGATAGGCAAGTGAAGGAAGATAATGTGCGAATGTGACATTGGACTTGAAGACTTCCGGCAATTTCGCTTCAAATTTTCCGGTTGCAGAAACCACAAGTTTGCCTTCATGAGCTTCAAGAAGTGGAAGTTTATTGCCATTAAGACTGGCACCTTTACCACGTTCAGCCTTGTAAACGGATTGGGTTGCAGGACAATCGAGAACACCAACTTGCGAAATTCCGTCTTCGATAACGGCAACCGATACACACCAATGTTTTGAACCGGAAAGAAAGCCACGCGTTCCATCAATCGGATCAACCACAAAATATCGTTTATAATCGTTATGCGGGCGTTCATCCCTGGTTTCTTCCGAAATCCATCCATAATCAGGCCGCGCGGTCAATAGAAGCTCTTTCAGAACTTTATCGGCTGCAAAATCCCCTTCACTTACCGGTGAATTTCCCGGTTTGATCCACACTTTCGGGTCGTTACCAAAAAAACTTAATGCTGTTTTCCCTGCTTGTTGAGCAGCATTGGAGATGAGTGCGAGATCTTCGGAATTATGAACGTTATTTTCCAGCAAGGGTCATTCCTTCAATCAAAAGCGTTGGTGCTGCTGTACCATAACGGCGGTCAATGTCGCTCGCCGGTGTGAGATGTGACAACATATCAATGAGATTGGAACCGAGAGTAACTTCACTAACCGGATAGGCAAGCTCGCCATTTTCAATCCAGAACCCCGATGCGCCGCGGCTATATTGACCGGTCACAAGATCAACGCCATGGCCGAAGAGCTCGGTGACATAAAAGCCGTTTTTGATTGCTTTCATCATCTCATCTGGCGATTTTTCCCCGGGTTCGATTGAAAAATTAGTGCTTGCCGGTTGTACAGAAGAAGCCGAGCGCACGCCGTGACCATTGGTTTCAAGATGAAGTTCGCGGGCAACCGATGAAGATAAAAACCAGTGCCTGAGAACGCCATTTTCAATCACGTTGAGAGGCACACCTTCCACCCCTTCACCATCAAACGGGCGGGAGGAATTCCCTCGTTTTTTTAATGGCTGATCGGTAACCGTTATTGTCGGTTTCATAATCTGTTCGCCCATTCTGTTTTGCAACAGGCTGGTTTTGCGGGCGACTGCTGCTCCATTCACCATTGAAGCAATATGGCTTGCAATCGTGCGTGCCATCCGTGGCTCGAAAATAACATTGACAGTTCCGGTTTTTGCTTTCTGGGCATTCAACCTTCTAACGGCGCGCTCACCGGCGTTTTTCCCGATTGTCGTTGTCTTGTCGAGATCTTCGTGGTGAAGAGCGGTTGTATAATCATAGTCACGTTCCATTGCCGTTCCTTCGCCTGCAAGCGCACTGCACGAGAAGGAAAAACGGCTTGATTGATAGCTGCCGCAAAAACCGTCACTGGTTACTAGGACCAATCCACCACTTCCATAACCGGCAGAAGCGCCATCAGAGTTGGTGACACCTTTGACCGATAAAGCGGAATTTTCAGTTTCCAGAGCCTTTTCGGTGAGATATTTACTATCCGGAACAAATGGATCGAACAGATCAAGGTCTTTAGGGGCTTTCACAAGACGGGTGCGATCAGCCAAACCTTCAAAAGGATTTTCAGGTGAAACTTTGGCCATGGCAACCGCCCGTTCGGCAAGGCTTATCGGGTCGGCCGAAAGGTTTGCTGAAATACTCGCTACCCTTTTGCCGACAAATACCCGTAACGAGAAATCATCATTTTCCGAGGCTTCGGTTGCTTCCACTTTGCCAAGACGCACCGACACACTGACCGAGCGCGAGCGGACGATAACAGCATCCGAGCTATCGGCACCGGCTTTGCGTGCAGCTTCTACCAATGCAGAAGCTTTATCAATTTGGCTATCATGGACCATTACAGATTCCTCTCGATCATTTTGTTCAAGATTTTATAAAAACTTACGCTATAAAACTCAATTCTTTTCGTTGAATGTCGATATTATGTGAACGGGCAACAAGGATCTTGAGTGAGGAAAATTAGAAACTCGAAAATTATAGGAGTGTGTCAAGTAATTGCGTCGATTGATTTTAAAAAAGTGAATGTTCGATCTGAAATTACTATAATTTTGGAAAAGATTTTGTTGCACTAGTAAAGCCGGTTTAACGCTCAAAATTCGAATAAAAGCAACTATAACGATGACTTGGCGCTTTTACTTCGAAATGCGTGGCATCACGATTTTAAAGGCAGAAATTCGAAACACCTTTTTCAGGTTCTATTCATACTTTTTTCAAAAAGCCGGACGAAGGATAGGTCAGCCCTTTTGTAAACAGAGTTGATGTCGGCTTTTTTAAAAAACCGACATCAACTAATTTATTTTAACCTTTCGATGGGCCGATAATCAGCAAAGCAGGTTCCGGACGAAGCAGCTTTTCAGCAACTGCCTTGACCTGATCACGGGTAACCGCTTCAATCAGTGCACGGCGCTTTTCTATGTAGTCGATCGGCAGGTTCTCGTCCTGCAAGCCCACCAGTGTTGCTGCAATATCGGAAGAGGAACCCATATTCTGCACAGCATAGGAACCAATGACATAACTTTTTGCCTCATCAAGTTCCTGTTCGCTTACACCTTCATCAGCCATTTTTTTCACTTCGCTACGAATGGTAGAAAGAGATTTTTGTGCTTCGCTTGAACGTGTACCTGTTGATACAGCCAATGTTGCAGAATGGTCGTAAAGCATCAGGGATGAACCGACCGTGTAAGCAAGGCCGCGTTTTTCACGGACTTCCGAAAACAGACGTGATGTAAGCCCCGGCCCACCCAGAACGTAATTCATGAGATAGGCCGCAAAGAAATCGGGATCATTGCGTTTGACACCGGGGTAAACGAGCATCAGTGATGTTTGCGGCAAATCATAGTTAACATTAGCCATGCCGCCGAGATTGAGTTTTGCTTCTTCTATTTTCTTTAGTTCTGCTTTCTCCGGCAGGGCACCGAATATCTTGTCGATAATTGTTGCTGCTTCGTTTGCACTGACCGGTCCGACAATGCCAATATGGATATTGTCACGGGCAAACATGGCATGATGTGCTTTGACAAGATCATCACGGTTTATTGTGGCGAGTGTCTCCGGCGTACCTTCTCCGCGTCTTGCATAAGGATGTTTGCCATAAATCAACGTCAAAAGACGGTTTTGAGCGATGGTTTTCGGGTCTTTTTCGGAAGCTTTGAGTTCGGCAACCAATTGTTCGCGGATACGGTCAATAGCCTCGTCATCAAAACGGGGCTTCTGGACGGCGAGGGCAAGCAAGTTGAGAGCTTCGTCTCGTTTTTCGGCAAGCATTTTCATGTTTCCGCGCATTCTGTCACGTGTGACCGAAAATGCCATTTCTGCACCAAGCTCATCAAGGCGGCTTTGGAACGCTTGCGAGTCCAAATCACCGGCACCTTCATCAAAAAGGCCGGTCATCAGGTTTGCCAAACCTTCTTTCCCTTCAGGATCCTGTGTTGTTCCGCCACCAATGGAAAATTGTATGGAAACAACCGGAACTGTGTTGTCTTCCACAAGCCACCCAGTAATGCCTTTTTTTGATGTTACATTTTCAATATTCAATGCATTGGCAAGCGAAACACCCAACCCGAAACTCAAAATCAACGAAAAAACAAGGATTGAAGCACGATGGAAAATAAGCGGTTTCTTGTTCATGGTGACCCTCATTTGCTTTTCTTTTGCTGGTTGGCACCTAGCGGTGATGCTTCGTGAACAGGGGGCAACAAATAACTGGTCACACTTTTATCCGTATCAAGATAGCGGTTGGCTACATCTTTGATATCGTCTGTTGTAACTTCCTTCAATCGATCCGGCCAATGGGTAACATCATCAATATTCATACCGACCGAAAGGGAACTACCGTAAATTTGTGCAAGACCGGCCGGACTATCGAGTGAAAATATCATATTTTTGATAAAACGGTTCCGCGCCTGATCAAGTTCGGCTTTTGTCACACCATTCTTGCGAATATCTTCAATTTCACTGGCAATCTGGTGTTGCACATCCTCAAGACTTGCCTCTCCGCGAGGCATTCCATAAAGATAAAATATACCGTCATCAACGGCATTGCCACTATAATTGGCACCGACAGATGCTGCCGACCCGTTTTTGACAACCAGTGTCTGGTATAACCGTCCGCGTGGTGCACCGCCTAAAATTTCGCCAAGCAAATCAAGTGCTTCAGCTTCTTTTTTGGCTTTCGCATTGTGATAGGAAGGAACGACCCACATTTTCTGGAAACTCGGCTCGCTTACTCGCGGATCATGCATTGTCACGGTGCGAAGTGTTTTCTTTTCCGGCTCTTGCGGGCGGATACGTGGGCCTATTTCAGAACGCACCGGCAGTTTGCCATAAATGTCGGAAGCCATTTCGCGCACTTTTTCCGCAGTAACGTCGCCCGAAATAATAAGCGTCGCATTATTCGGGGTGTAATATTTATTATAGAAGGAAATCGCATCATCACGCGTCAGTTTTTCCATTTCCTGTTTCCAGCCGATAACAGGATTATGGTAAGGACTGTTCATGAACAATGTTGCCCTAGTGTCTTCAGCAAGCATTGCATCGGGACTGTTGTCAGTGCGCATGCGCCGTTCTTCAATGATAACATTTCTTTCTGGCGCGATCACTTCATCTGTTAAAACCAGATTTTCCATCCGGTCTGCTTCGAATTTCATAATTGTTTCGAGATATTCCGAGGCAACGCTCTGATAGTAACCGGTATAGTCATATGACGTGAAAGCATTTTCCTCACCGCCGATTTTGGCAATGAATTTCGAAAATTCGCCATCTTTATGGGTAGAAGTGCCTTTAAACATCAAATGTTCAAGGAAATGGGCAATGCCGGTGTGCCCTTTCGGCTCGTCGGCAGAACCGACATGATACCAGATCATTTGTGTCACAACCGGTGCCCGATGATTTTCGATCACAACAACTTGCAGGCCATTTTTCAGGGTAAAACTTTGCGTTGGACCGGATTTGGTAATTTCAGGAAGATCAGGAGTGGTTGAAGTTGTCATTTGTGACTCTGTCGGGGTTTTCTCGCTTGTCTCCTCTGCATAAAGAGGAAAAAGCGCGCTCGTAGACAAAAGAACGCCAAACGTCGCTTTCAAAAACGTTTTTCTCATCAATTCAGGCACAGGCAAAACCTTTCTCGACTGTTTAATCACAATTGTAACATATAGATATAAATAATTGTGCCACCATAATGGCGCTCGTCGTCAAGCTTAAAATTTTCCGGTAAACGAATTGTGGCCTCTTTGGTCTCTTCAAGCACAAAAAGCGCATTATTTTTTACCCAATGGCCTTCAACAGCAGCCGAAAACGCTTGTTCCCCCAGGCCATGGCCATAAGGTGGGTCGGCAAAAACAACGTCGAATGGTTGCATTGTTCCTATCTGCCCCAAACGTGTTGCATCACGGCGCAACAGGCGGGTAACCCCCTGTAATCCGAAGGTTTCGATATTTTTATGGATTAATCCACGCCCTTCAACCGACTGTTCGACAAAAGTGCAGGTTTCGGCACCACGCGAAAGCGCTTCAATGCCGAGTGCGCCGGTTCCTGAAAAAAGATCAAGCACGCGTTTTCCGTTCCAGAAATTCACTTGCCGTGATCCCAGAATATTGAACAGACTTTCACGCGTGCGATCGGTTGTCGGACGGATTTCCTGTCCTGCGGGCGTTGCAAGATGACGTCCGGAAAATTTACCGCCGACGACCCGCACTCGAGCCTCCGTCCGGCTGGCCAGAGCGATGACCTCCGCTACGCCTATTTCCTTTTGCATCGCCTTTACGATTTAGGAATTTGTTTGCTTTTTCGGGCTTACCCGCAAAAGCTTTTTTCCCGCCGCGGTCATCTCTTGAAGAAAATGGTTTTTCGGAACGGTTGCCGGAAAAACGGGATGATCTTTTCCGGTTCTGCTCATCCGGATTTTGCTTCCCGTAATGACGGCGTGGAAAGTCAAATCCACCTTCGCGGCTTTCCGAAGAACCGCGATATTTTTTTTGAGGGCGATCAAACTTTTGATCAAGGCGATCAAAATCCTGCTTTTTGGAAAATTTCCGCTCTGCATTATATTTTCTTGGCGGTTTTCCGGTGGCTAAACGTGGCTTATAGGAAAATTGTTTGTTTTCACCCTCAAAATTGCGATCGGGCCCACGATCACGCCAATGACCGGGTCCATCGTTTACCGAGCGGTTATAATTTTCGTTTTTCTTATAATTTCTGTTTTTTCTACCGCCCCTTGACGCATCATAGTCGTCTAACGTGCGGTCTTTCCGGAACTTTTGGCTGAAATCGGGCTTGCGGCCCGATTTGTCAAAATGTTTTTCACGACGATTGAAATGTGTTTCGCTTTCGCCCTGTGAAGCGCGATAAGGATGACGGCCGGCTGATCTTTCATCAAAGCCGTTGTCGCTTCTCTCTTCTTCGTCTCTTATGCGCCAGAATTTTTTATGAGCGGTTTGAGGGCGGGCACCGGGAGCCATCCAGACATTGGCACTACGCAATCGTTGAGGTTCAGCTTCAGGTTTCTTTTCGAAAGCTTTTTTAAGGGGGGCAGCATTTTTAGCAAATTTACTGCCTCGTTTATTGAAACTGTCCGGTCTCGTTGAAAGCTGGTCGCGGCCACGTTCGGCAAAATCGGCCTTTTTCCAATGCCTGTTAAAGCGGGGAGCTTCCGGCGTTGAAGAGATCCAGCCGTCATCCGAAACCGTCGGTTTTTCACGCGGTTTTTGTTCTCCGACAACAGGGGCATTGGAAAACGGCTTCAAAATCGGCAAATCGAAATCGGCATTGGCTTCTTCAATAAGACGCTCACCCAACTGGTCGCGCAGCGTACGGCCTTTGAGCTCGCGCACAGCGCCTTCTTCAAGATCGGCAAGTTGGAAGGGACCGAACGAGATGCGAATAAGACGTGTGACAGTAAGCCCTAATGCTCCAAGAATATTTTTGACTTCACGGTTCTTGCCTTCTCTTAAAGCGAGCGTAAGCCAGACATTCGTTCCTTGTTCGCGTTCAAGAGTTGCTTCCACAGCACCGTAAAAAATACCGTCTATGGCAATACCATCTTTTAAAGCATCAAGATCGGCTTGCGTTACTTTGCCGTGGGCACGGACACGATATTTACGCACCCAGCCGGTTGACGGTAATTCAAGAACGCGGGCAAGGCCTCCATCATTGGTAAGAAGCAGCAAACCTTCCGTATTGATATCGAGTCTGCCAACGGAAAGTACGCGTGGCATTCCTTCCGGCAGACTATCAAAAACAGTAGGCCGACCTTCCGGATCGCGGTTGGTTGTCACAAGTCCGGCGCGTTTGTGGTAAAGCCAGACGCGGGTGCGCTCAATGGGGGGCAAAGGTTTGCCATCAACAGTAATTGCATCTGTGCGTTTGACATTGAATGCGGGTGTATCAAGAACCTTGCCATTAACCGCAATGCGTCCGGCGGCAATCATGGTTTCTGCGTCCCGTCGCGATGCTATTCCGGCGCGCGCCAATCTTTTGGCAATGCGTTCACTGCCGTCGCTTTCTTCACTGGTTTTTACCCTCGGCGATTTTGCGTCTTTCTTCCCACGCAGGTCGAAATTGTTTCTGGTATCCCCCCTGTTATTTTGCGGTTTCTTATTGCCGCGATCATATGTCATCTCACATTATCCTTTAGAAGCACCGGGGGCGCATTGTTAATTTTTAACCGCTCTAGCTTATTTTTTTCCGATATGGAATCTCTTTCGTCAGGTGTTTTCTGATAAACTGCCATAAATGACATAAATGGCGGATAAAATCCAATTGTTCCGGTTTTTCAAAATGCTGGCTCTTCAAAATGATTGAAAGGTAAAAATGAAAAAAACCCCGATGGAAATAGCGCTTGAAGAGGCAATTTCGGCAAATGCGAATGATGAAGTGCCGGTTGGCGCCGTGATTGTCAAGGACGGTAAAGTGATCGCCAAGGCTTGCAATCTTACGCATAAAAAATTCGACCCGACAGGTCACGCTGAAATGCGGGCTATTCGTATGGCATGCGAGATGCTTCAAAGTGAACGATTGGTCGATTGCGACCTTTATGTGACTTTGGAGCCCTGTACAATGTGCGCGGCTGCCATATCTTTTGCACGTATCAGGCGACTTTATTTTGCCACAGGCGACGAAAAAGGTGGCGCAGTTGAACACGGTGTCCACTTTTTTAACCAACCCACGTGTCATCATCGGCCGGAGGTTTATTCCGGCCTGGGTGAAAGACGGGCATCCCAGTTGCTCAAAACTTTTTTTGCAGGAAAAAGGGAAGAATGATGAAAACAGTAAAATTCCCGAATGGTTCGATTGTACCTGTTTTAGGACAAGGTACATGGGGTATGGGGGAGGGGATATCCTCCGTTAAAGACGAAGCCAATTCTTTGCGTGCCGGCCTCGATCTCGGATTGAAACTCATTGATACGGCCGAAATGTATGGAAATGGTGGATCCGAAAGAGTGGTTGGTGAAGCCCTTGTCGGGCGGCGTGACGATGCCTTCGTTGTGTCGAAAGTTTTGCCAAGCCACGCGTCACGGCAAGGCACGATTGAAGCGTGCGAACGCAGCCTTAAGAATTTAAAAATCGAAAAAATCGACCTTTATCTTCTTCATTGGCAAAGCAGCGTTCCTTTAACCGAAACAGTTGAAGCTTTGGAAAAACTTGTCACACAAGGCAAAATCGGTGCTTGGGGTGTCAGCAATTTCGATACCGCACTCATGCAGAAACTTGAAGGCATTTCGCCAAAAGGTCATATCGCAACGGATCAGATACTTTACAATCTGTCTCGCCGCGGGCCAGAATTCGACCTCATTCCATGGTGTGAAAAACGGCATATACCGGTGATGGCCTATGCACCGATCGAGCAGGGGCGCATCATGAAAAACCGTGATCTTATCAAGATTGCAGAAAAGCTTGGTGTTGCACCATCGGTGCTTGCTCTGGCATGGGTTATCCGCGATCCGCTGATGATTGCTATTCCAAAAACCTCTTCACTCAAACATTTGCGCGAAAACGTCAAAGCACTTGATCTTGAGCTCGACAGTAATGTTCTTCAGGCACTTGATGAAATATTCCTGCCACCGTCACACAAACAGCCGCTCGAGGTTATTTGAAAAAAGCAGAAACCTTATTCAGTAAAGGGAAATTGCTCGGAAATAGCGTTTGGACAACATTCAAAAATATTTGGCAAAAAAATTTTCCGGTTATGAGCCCTGTTAAACAAAGAAGTTTTAAAACTTCGGAACTTCAAGAGGGGGGCAAAACCTCTATTCTATGGAGTTTAAGCTATTCCCGAGTAGTCTGTTTATTCAATTCTCGGTTTGGAGTTTCTGCCGGAAAACCTTATTGATTGAAGATTGGCTGAAACGGCATTTGCAACGGCGACTGTATTGAACAAAGGGCGCTATTTTTATTGTTCGTTTCTTGAATGAAGATAATGGCGACGAACTCTTCACCAAGGCCGGTTTTAAGGTTGAAAGATTGCTGCATCCGGTCAGCTGAATAGGCGCCAATCGGTATATCCATTTGAGAGGGGGGAAAGTTTCATTAAGAAACCGGCTGGAAATGGCGTCACGAATTTGGATGTTGTTTATCTGTCACTCCAACACGTGATAAAAGAGTAAAACGTTATCAAACAAAAACTTGAACGAAGTTATCGCCAGCTCACAGAGCCGAACAAATGTTCTTCCCTCCTTTTAACCAAACAAAAAGGAACCTCTCCCGCCATCAAGAAAGACCGGAATGCGTCGAAGAAGGGATAAACATTCTAACAATAAGACGTTGCTTTCAATATTAGAAAGGCCACCAGCTCTTCTTGCCGGATGATTCTTTCAACGCTTTCTTTCTCTCGCGTTCTTTTTTGGCTTCATCTTCACCTTGATCGCCGATTGGCGCTGATGCTGCCGGCTGGCGATAGCTTAACGGAGGTTCACTCAGATATTTGCGTGTTGTGGAAGAACCACCTTGTGTTTCTCTCTTACGGCGCAAAAATTCCGCACGCTGTTCTTTGTCATTATTAACCTGCTCGTTGCGGTGTATACCGTTGAGCCAGTCACTCGAACCGGTTGATTTTGTTTCTTTGCCACTATCGGGCACAATGGGTGAAACATAATTCGGGTTATTCTGGTTGGCCGTTGCTTCATCACGCAATCTTTGGCGTTTCTGCTCGGGTGATTCTGGCCAATCAGGTGTACCGGTCTGGGCAACATTTGTCTGTGGTTGCGGAAGAACGCCTTTTGTACCGGGGGCGGGACGAACAAGTTCCGGACGCGGCTTGGTATCAATCTGATTCCTGTTATTATTCGATCTGATGGATGCAATATTGGAAAAATCATCAACCAGCTGTTTTCCGGTTGATTTATCGGTACCATAAGTCGGACTGGAAACGCCACATCCTGTCAGCATAAGACCGGCCGTGACCATACCCGTTACAATAATTGTTACTTCGCGTTTCTTCACTGCTAATCCGTTCCCGGCTCCGCCGCCAAAAATTGCTTTTACTACTCCACCCCGCGGGCAGATAACGACACCTTTTTGCGCCAAAAATTGGCACTTATAGACCAAACCCTTAGCATGAGATGTGCCTTGACGGCAATCCCCCCGGCAATAAGGAAGGATGATGACGTCGTATGATGTGTTGGCCACTGGCAAAGCAATAGCTCTGCCAGTGCTTTTTATTTATCAGATCTTTCCGAGTGCATGAAGCTCATGCAACGCTGCTGCATCACGTGCCGATACATCCGGATATTCGGGATCACTCCCGACATCCTGAGTATAGCGCCATGAACGGGCACATTTCTTACCGTCGGCTTTATGAAATTCCACAGCAACGCCTTTGACATCATCAAGTCGGAAAGCATCTTTCGGTGCTTCAGCATTGGTAATGACAATATCACTTGTGATTGATATTTCTGCCATATCCATACCTTCGACAGCTTTCAACAAATCAAGGTCGGAAATATAGACAACGGGGGCTGCTTCCAATGAAGAACCGATATGTTTTTCAGCTCGTTCAAGTTCAAGAGCACCTGTCACGACTTTACGGACCTGACGAATTTTGCGCCAGCGCTCGTTCAATTCGTTATCACACCAGCTATCGGGCGTTTTACGGAACTGTTCGAAGTGAACCGATTTGCTTTCCGGATGCCGCTCCAGCCAGGCTTCTTCCATTGTGAATGGAAGCATCGGGGCAAGCCATGTGACCATGCGTTCAAATATCTCGCGCACAACATGGATCGCGGATTTGCGCTTTATTGAAGAAGGCGCATCGCAATAAAGCGAATCTTTCCGGATATCGAAATAGAAAGCAGAAAGGTCGACGATTGAAAAATCAAGCAATGCACGGGTAATGCGTTTGAAATCGAAACCGTCATAAGCCTCGTTGACAAGCCCGTCCAGTTCATAAAGGCGATGCAACATGAACTTTTCAAGATCAGGCATATCTTGATAGGCAATGTTTTCACCCTCGTCATAGGCGAGAGTACCAAGCATCCAGCGGATGACATTGCGGAGTTTACGATAGGAATCGACATTGGTCTGGATGATATTTCGTCCCAGACGCTGATCTTCCCAATAATCGGTTGTCATGACCCAAAGGCGCAAAATATCGGCGCCGGAAGTATTGATAACGTCTTGCGGAGCCACAGTATTTCCCAACGATTTCGACATTTTTTTGCCTTGCTCGTCGAGTGTGAAACCGTGCGTCAATATAGCATTATAAGGTGCTCTTCCGCGGGTACCGCAGCTTTCCAACATGGATGAATGAAACCATCCACGATGTTGGTCGGATCCTTCAAGATAAAGATCGGCCGGCCATTTCAAATCAGGCCGATCCTCAAGGGTAAAGACATGTGTGCAGCCCGAATCGAACCAGACATCAAGAATGTCATGAACCGGTTGCCAATCTTCTTTTGCATGTTCACCCAGAAAACGTTCTCTCGCGCCTTCCTTGAACCAGGCATCGGCACCTTCTTTTTCAAAAGCATCGACAATGCGCTTGTTGACAGCCTCGTCTTTGAGAATTTCTCCGTTTTCTTTGACGAAAATTGCAATGGGAACGCCCCATGCACGTTGACGGGATAATACCCAATCGGGACGATCTTCCATCATGGCGCCGATACGGTTTTGTCCCGCCGGTGGCACAAAACGTGTATCTTGGACCGCTTTGAGGGCACGTTCGCGCAATGTGGTGCCGTCAGCAAGTTTTTTGTCCATATAGACAAACCATTGCGGTGTGTTCCGGAAGATAACAGGCTTCTTGGAACGCCAGCTATGCGGATAAGAGTGCTTGATACGCCCGCGGGCAAAGAGCATATCTTTTTCGATCAAGAGGGCGATAACGGTTTTATTGGCATCGCCATATTTACCATTATCATCAATGACACGTGAAGCACCGCCTTCGCGATCGGGGCCGAAACCCGGCGCGTCCTTGGTGTAGTAACCGGCATCATCAACAGGAAATGGAATTGATGAATCAATGCCGAGTTCCTCTATCTTTGCTTTATTGGCAACCCATACTTCAAAGTCTTCGCGCCCATGACTGGGAGCCGTGTGAACAAAACCCGTACCGGAATCAGCCGTTACATGGTCACCGTCAAGCAGAGGAACTTTGAATGCATAATCATTTGCGAAGCCTTTGAGCGGATGGGAAAGCAGCATCGTCTCAAGCTCTGAAGGGTTCAAAGAGCGAAGTTTTCTGAAAGCCAGTTTTGCTTTTTTGGCACTTTCTTCTGCCAGTGCATCAGCAAATATAAGTTTTTCACCGGGCTTCGGGCCATAATCATTTTCAGCGTCCACAACCTGATAAAGCCCGTAAGGAATGCGGGAAGAATAAGCAACAGCACGGTTACCGGGAATTGTCCAAGGAGTCGTTGTCCAGATGACGACGAAGGCTCCTGACAAATCATCGGCTTTTGCTTTTAGAACGGGAAATTTGACCCAAATTGTATCGGATTCAACATCGTGATATTCGACTTCCGCTTCTGCCAAAGCGGTTCTTTCGACAACTGACCACATGACGGGCTTGGAGCCGCGATAAAGCTGGTCGGACATGGCAAATTTCATCAATTCGCCGGCAATCCGTGCCTCCGAATGGAAAGCCATCGTTGTGTAAGGATTCTTGAAATCTCCGATAATGCCGAGACGTTTGAATTCATCCGATTGGGTTTTAACCCAATGTTTGGCAAATTCCCGACATTCCTGACGGAATTCGTTAATCGGAATATCGTCTTTATTCTTGCCTTTTGCACGATATTTTTCTTCGATCTTCCATTCGATAGGCAGCCCATGGCAATCCCAGCCGGGTACATAATTGGCATTATAGCCCCGCATCTGGAAAGAACGGACGATTGTATCCTTTAAAATTTTATTCAAAGCATGCCCAATATGGATATCTCCATTGGCGTAAGGAGGGCCATCATGCAAAACGTATAGCGGCCGGTCGACAGCCTGTTTGCGCAGTGCGCTGTAGAGATCCATCTCTTCCCAACGTTTGACAATTTCCGGCTCTTTTTGCGGTAATCCGGCACGCATCGGAAAGTCGGTTTTGGGCAGGTAAAGGGTTTTTGAATAATCCATGGCTTGGTCTTTATTTGACATGTTTAAAAATTCCTGTCGAACGTCATATAATCGAAATGATTATCTCTCCCGATCTTTCGAACCTTTGCACTTATCAGGCAAGAGTGAAGATCGGGCTAATAATTCGTAACGTCAACAGTTCAGAAAAATGTGCACTCATGATGCATGGCTTTATCATGAGATGAAACAGAAAGAAAACTGAAAAATCGACAAAAAGAAAAGGCCCCGTAAAATACGGAGCCTTTCCAAAACAAAGTTCGCTTGAATTAGAACTTGTAAGCAACACCAACGCGGAAATCGTTGGTCTTGTAGTCAACATTGTACTTGATGTTGTTCTTGCTGTAGTCTTCGTCACCGAAGTCTGTGTAACGATATTCAGCACGAAGGATGATGTGGTCTGTCATAGCATAGTCGAAACCAGCGCCGATTGTCCAACCGACGAGTGTATCGCTATCGCTAGCTGAATAACCGGGGATTGTATTGCCGCTAGCATCTTTCATGCGGAAGTGTGAATCAACCTTGGCGTAAGCAACACCACCGGCGATGTAAGGCATCCAGCGGTCAACTGCATAACCAACGCGAGCACGTGTTGAACCGGCCCACTGTTCCTTCAACTTACCGTTAAGGCTGAATTCCGAACCATCAGAAAACTGGTAAGAACGCTTGTCGCTCTCGTCCATGTCGCCCCATACCCAGTCGGTATCAGCACCGATAACAATGTTGTTGCCGAGGTCATAGTTATAACCGGCATAAATGCCACCGATGAAGCCTGACGGATCAGGAGAGAAGCCTTGTCTACGGCTCCAGTCGCCATTTGCACCTTTGTATTTGCCCTTAAGGTCTGTATCAGACCAGGAACCGCCGATCTGGGCACCAGCATAGAAACCGGTCCAAGAAAAAGCAGGTGCTGCAACAACAGGAGCTGGCTCCTGATTTGCTACAACGTCAGCAGCTTGTGCTGCAGAAGCTGCTGTAAGAGCAGCTGCGGAAGCAGCAATAAGATATCTAATTTTCATTTTTATTCTCCAATGCAATAAAATGCCGTCTGAACTTATATAGTTTATCCGGATAAGAATTGCTGTAGCACGAAAGACACACCTCGCAAAAACTGAAACAAAAACCTCAATAAAATGCGAGGAGGGTTGAAAAATATAGAAAAAATGCAGGTCGTTTCTTTAAAAAAGTGTCGAAAACGCTTTTTGACCAGAATCAAAACCGGGCTTTACGACGTCGATTCGCAAATTTTCCGTTAATTTTTCAAGACGGCGACTTATATGCCAAATCGATTTTTGTGTCAAAGAGAAGAGACCAGAGCCGTTTCCCATGTTCCATTTTTATGGAATAGCCCTGCATTTTATCCGGTTTTGTGACGAACTTTCCATTGAATGCAGGTCTTCCGGTTCTATTAATAGTCAAAACAAGAGATAAAAAGGTTGAACAAGATAATAAAAAAAGCCCCGCAGTTTCCTGCAGGGCTTCTTTTTCAATTCTTTGAAAAGAATTAGAACTTGTAAGCAACACCAACGCGTACGTCGTTGGTCTTGTAATCTACGTTATATTTGAAGTCTTTGTTGCCGAAGTCCTTGTCGCCGAAATCGGTGTAACGATATTCAGCACGAAGGATGATGTGGTCGGTCATGGCATAATCAACGCCGGCACCCAAAGTGTAACCGGTCAAAGTCTTGTTGCCACTGGCCTTGCTGTAAACGCCATCAGCATCCGAGAACTTGGCATCGGAATCGATCTTGGCATAAGCAACACCACCAGCAAAATAAGGCATCCAGCGATCCATCGAGTAACCGATGCGAGCACGGGTTGATCCAGCCCATTTCTCTTTGATCTTGCCGCTAACTTTGAATTCGTCTTCTGTGCCTTTGAGGTAGGACTTGCTATCGCTTTCATCCATGTCACCCCAGATCCAGTCTGTGTCGGCACCGAGAACGATGTTGTTGCCAAGATCATAGTTGTAACCGGCATAAAGACCGCCGATGAAACCTGATGGATCCGGTGAGAAGGATTTACCGAAGCCGGCAAAGTCTTTTGCATCGCTACGGCCTTTGATCTTCTGGTCTGTATCAGACCATGAACCACCGATTTGACCACCAGCATAGAAGCCGGTCCAGGAGAAAGCAGGAGCGGCAACAACCGGAGCCGGTTCCTGATTCATGACAACGTCAGCAGCTTGTGCGCTGGAAGCAGCGGTCAAAGCCAAAGCCGAAGCAGCAACGAGATATTTTATTTTCATTTGTTAACTCCACGCGAAATGTATTGCGATTGAGGCCACTATAGTTTGTGCGACTATAAAGTCTGTAGCAAAAATGCCACAGCAAGTGGAATGAGCCTTTTTTTGAGCGATTTAGGCAAGAAGCTCTTCAATATGGTAAACAAAGTATAAAAAAACGCCGGAAAACCGGCGTTTTGTAATTTAAAAATGTGTTTTGCGAATCAACTATGGGCGAAAATATCGACTTCGGGAAAGCCAATAAGATCAAGCTCCGACCTTGACGGCAGGAATTCGAAACACGATTTCGCCACACTCTCGCGGCCATCTCTGATGAGCCTGGCTGCAAGAATCGCTTTCAACCGGTGAAGATAAAGAACATCCGTTGCTGCATATTCGACTTGTGCGGGAGACAGTTCGTCAGCACCCCAGTCGGATGACTGCTGTTGTTTGGAAATATTGATTTCAAGAAGTTCGGCGACAAGATCCTTTAAACCATGCCGGTCAGTATATGTGCGGGTGAGCTTCGAGGCAATTTTTGTGCAGAAAACCGGTCTTGCCATGACACCGAATGTCAGAGCCAATACGGCGAGGTCGAAACGGCCGAAATGGAAGATTTTGGTGATGTCAGGATCTTTCAGAATCTTTACAAGATTTGGTGCCGTCTTTTGCCCCTTGGCAATCTGGATAACATCGGCAGTGCCGTCTCCCGGTGAAATCTGGACGACGCAGAGCCGGTCGCGATGGGGCTGAAGCCCCAGAGTTTCAGTGTCAATGGCAACTTCCTTGACATTATAATTTTTCAAGTCAGGCAAATCACCTTTGTGAACGCGTATTTTAGCCATTCTTATTGTCCTATTTGTTTCCCAAAGCAGCTAGAATTCTTGCCCAGGAGCGTTGGCCTTTATGGAATGATTTGAGATTGTATTTTTCATTTGGAGAATGGATGCGATCGTCGTCGAGCCCGAAACCGACAAGCAATGATTCCATACCGAGAAGAGATTGGAAATCACCGACAATCGGAATAGAGCCGCCCATGGCTGCAAGAATAGCCGGTTTGTTCCATTCTTCTGTTAAAGCTTTCTTGGCAAGTTGAACAAGGGCCGAATCATAGGCAAGGTTGATTGCGGGAGAAGCACCGTGATCTTTAAATTCAACCGAACAGTCGGCCGGAATTTGGGAACGAACATAATCACGGAATGATTTTCTGATTTTTGCCGGATCTTGTTTGTGAACAAGTCTGAAGGAAATTTTTGCACTGGCTTTGGCGGCAATAACGGTTTTGAAGCCTTCTCCCTCGTAACCGCCGCTAATGCCATTGACCTCGGCGGTCGGTCTTGCCCATGTCATTTCAAGTACGGTGCGTCCCTTTTCACCTGCCGGAATCGACAAGCCTACGGGTCCGAGAAATTCTTTAGGACCACGATTAAGTGCGTTCCACGATTTCAAAACAGCTTCCGGTGTTTCTTGGACCCCGTCATAGAATCCTTTAAGGGTTACATGGCCGTTTTCATCGTGCAGGCCGGCAATAATTTTTGCGAGAATTTGAATGGGATTTGCCGCAGCACCGCCAAAGTGGCCGGAATGCAGATCGCGATCGGCACCTTTGATGATGATTTCCTCACCGACCATGCCTCTCAGCGCTATAGAAATAGAAGGCGTATTAGCGTCCCACATGGTTGTGTCGCAGACAAGTGCGTAATCGGCCTTCAATTCGTCTTTGTGGGCATGCAAAAATGGTTGTAGCGAAGGAGAGCCGGATTCCTCTTCCCCCTCGAACAGGATCGTAACTGCAACCGGAAGGTTGCCGGTTTCCTTTTTAAAGGCGCGGCATGCTTCGACAAAGGTCATAAGCTGTCCCTTGTCGTCACCGGCACCGCGCGCGGCAATGACCTTTTCACCATTGAGCTCTTTTATTTTCGGATCGAAAGGATCATCTTTCCAAAGGTTGAGGGGATCAACCGGCTGCACATCATAGTGGCCATAAAACAAAACATGGGGAGCATCTTTTGTCGGTCCCGGATGATGGGCAACTACCATGGAATTGCCGGTGGTATCGCGGCGCGAGGCTTCAAAACCGATCGATTTCAAATCATCGACCAGCCAATCGGCAGCTTTGCGACAATCATCCTTATATTTCGGGTCGGTCGAAATGGAAGGGATGCGCAACAGTTCAAAGATATGTTGCAGACTATTATCGAGATTTGCATCAAGACGGGATAAAACTTTGTCAAGCATGGAATGCACCTGCAGTTAGTAAATTGAAAAACAACTTTAAGCCTCTTAAGCTGTTTTGCAAGCCGTTCGCATCATTTTTGACTTGTTAGCAGTTGTTACATCATATCCGGTACAAAGTTTCCGGTTTTGCATTATTGTAAATTTCTCACGTCTCTTCCCCGATATTACCTTTGACAATGCGTGCAATAAAAACTCGAACGACCGGATTGGACAATTCGTTTTATAGCCTTTCCACATTCGGGGCATGGTTCCCCTTCACGGTCATAAACAGAAAACCGGTGTTGGAAATAGCCGAGCGAACCATCTGCATGAACGTAATCGCGTAGGGAAGAGCCACCCGCTTCGATGGCTTCGTTGATAACATCGCGGATATTTTGTGCAAGGATTGCCGATTTTTTTTGCGCTGCCGCAGATTTTGCCCCTAATGTTGATGATTTGCGTTTTGGAGAAAGATGACTTCGCCATAAAGCCTCGCAAACATAAATATTTCCAAGACCGGAAATGATGGACTGATTGAGAAGTGCGGCTTTAAGGGGGGCTTTCCTGTTATGCAAAACCTCGTTGAGATAGGCACCTGAAAGACCGTTTCCTGTTGGTTCGGGGCCTAAATGGGCCAACAATTTATGGTGTTCCAGCTCTGTGGTTTTTGTCAAAAGCATAAAGCCGAAACGGCGCGGGTCATTATAGACGGCATGTAAAAACTCACCGTTCGTCGTTCTGATATCCATTTCAAAATGGTCATGTGCCGCAAGCTTGTTTGTTTCATGATAATAGGAACCAAGTGTCGTGTTTTCAATTCGCCACGAACCGGACATGCCCAGATGGCTTATAATGGTTTCATCATTATCAAGATGGATAAGCAGATATTTTGCCCGTCGTCCGAGGCCAATAATTTCACGACCGGTAAGACGGGACTGAAAATTTTCCGGAAATGGAAAACGTAAATCCGGCCGGTTCTGCTTGACGCTTATTATCTTCGCATGGGTGAAGCTTGGTTCGAGACCACGTTTAACAGTTTCAACTTCAGGAAGCTCAGGCATATACGATTGCTTCGATTATAAGCGGAAGTTTATTTCAACCGCTCCGGTTCAGACATATAACATTGATTTATTAAAAATAATCGTTACGGGAGCGGATTTTAAGGTCGGGGAAAAGTTTTTCTCTTGGAAAATTGAATTTTGTAGATAGTGGAATGGTATTTTTTACCGAACAATAAGTCGCAAAAAAATTTTAAAATTGTCATCAAATAAAGTGATACGAAACGTTCTTTAACCACACTGGATTATAAAAACATGTTTAATATCTGATGCCGTGAAAATAGGACTGTATGGGGTAAAAAATTAACGGATTGTTAACCCTGAACTGTTATCTATCGAACACAATTAAATGTTATCTACTTGAAAAAGCACGATAACACACCTAAATTAGGTTCAATACAGCGGTGATTGACCACGGATGTACTGGCAGTCATTGCATAACGGAAGGTCGGGTTATTCCCCGGCCTTTTTGTTGTTTTTAGTTATGTTAAAACGGATTTCGAATTTTTAATAAAAAACGAAATCCGTATTTTTAAATCGGGTTGTTCAAAAAAATGGGCGTAATTAAGCCCATTCGCCTTTTCTGAAGACCGGAACTTTTTTTCCGTCAGCGGTGATACCGTCAATATCGATTTCTCCCGACCCGATCATCCAGTCGATATGGATAAGGCTTTTATTGCCTCCCTGTTTTTCAATTTGTTCTTTCGATAGTGCGGCGCCGCGCAAGAAGCATTTTGAATAGCATTGTCCAAGGGCGATGTGGCAGGCCGCATTTTCATCAAATAATGTATTATAGAACAACAGGCCGCTTGCAGAAATCGGCGATGAATTGGGAACGAGAGCAACTTCGCCCAAATGACGGGCACCTTCATCGGTATCCAGTATCTGTTGCAATACTTTTTCGCCTTTCGAAGCGTGCGCTTCAACAATACGCCCTTTTTCAAAACGCACTTTGATGTTGTCAATCAATGTGCCTTGATAGGATAGGGGCTTTGTCGAGCTTACATGACCTTCAACCCGATGGGCGTGAGGTGTCGTGAAAACTTCTTCGGTCGGAATATTGGGATTGCAGATAACTCCATTTTTTGCTTTCGAGGCACCGCCTTGCCATTCATGACCATCAGCAAGACCGATTGTGAGATCTGTTCCTGGGCCACTATAATGAAGGGCAGAAAAGCGTTGGTCATTCAACCATTTTGCATGTTTTTTCAGATTGGCATTATGATCATTCCATGCGCCGATTGCATCCGGCTTATCAACACGGGAAGCAGCAAATATTGCATCTGCAAGTTTTTTTGTCGCCTCAATGATTGGCAAATCCGGAAAAACCACGGCCGCCCATGACGGATTGGGATAGGAAACGATATTCCAGTTGATGTCAAAACCGGCAATTTTTTCCAATGCCGGTTGATAGGCAAGTGATGTAGCCTTGTTTACGCGTGATACTTTGGCTGGATCTTCGTTAGCAAGAAGTGACGGATTATCACCGGCGATAGCAAGACGGGCCGCCCCGTTTGCATAGGCTCTTGCCATACCTTCATAAAGCCAGCTTGCGGCCTTATCGAAACTCTTCTCATGAGCATCTTTGAAACGACAAAGCGTCATTTCTTCGTCGCTGAAAATAGGGGTAACAACACCGGCACCGGCTTTATAAGCGTGATGGGCAATCCGGCGCACCAGTGGGAGTGCCGCGAGCGGGCTTGTGAGAACGAGATCTTGACCTTTCTGCAGGTTGAGACCGACCTTGACGGCGACTTCTGCGAGCCGGTCAAGCTTTTGAGGATCGATAACAGATTGGTCTTCATTCATTGCGGGTGTTTCCTTTTAAAATTAAAAATCGCCAAATGACATCTACTGAACAAATAATAATGTTTTTGACAGTGATATTAAAGGCACTTCGGAATAACGACGGAGAAAAGCGGGAACGAAACGGGACCGGCATTGGAAACAGAATTTAAAACTTTAGTGGAGTTTAAAAATTTCGATAGACAGTAAGGTTCTATTCATTAATATTTTTTGTTGGAGAATAATTTAGTAAAACCAGAGGGAGAATAATGTGAAACAGGATATATTGGTACTAAGTCCACTTGAAGAGCGTCAAATGAAAGATATCGACAAGCGTTATCATTTATTACGCGCGGATTTGGTCAAGGATAATGACGATTTTATTGAAAAAAATGCAAAAGATTGTCGTGCAGTTATCAGTACCGGCAATATTGTTTTTGACAAAAATCTGATTTCGAAACTGCCACAAGTCGGGCTTGTTGCCTGTGTGACAGCCGGTTTTGATCAAGTTAATCTGAAAGACCTGAAGGATCATAAAATCCGTTTAACCAATACGCCGGATGTGTTGACCGATGACGTTGCCGATGTGGCATTGATGTTGATGCTCGCCGCCCGTCGCAGGCTTGTTTTTGGCGATCATTATGTGCGCTCCGGCGAGTGGGCCAAGAAAGGCCCGATGCCGTTAACAGAAACAACGGCCGGAAAACGCGCCGGTGTTGTTGGTCTCGGACGCATTGGACACGCTATAGCCAAAAGATTTGAAAGTTGCGGGCTCACAATCGGTTATTATGGCCGCCACAAAAAACCGGATATTGATTATCAGTTTTTCCCCTCGCTCGTCGAACTTGCCAAGTGGTCGGATATTCTGGTTGTTGCAGTAACGGGCGGCAAGGAAACTGAAAAACTGATTTCCGAAGAAGTGATTGCAGCACTTGGAAACCGCGGTTCTCTTATTAATATCTCACGCGGTACGGTTATTGATGAAGATGCCATGATTAAAGCCTTGCAAAGCAAAGAATTGGAAACGGCCGGTCTTGATGTCTATCTTAACGAACCGAATATCAATCCGGCATTCTATAAGCTCGAGAATGTGGTTCTCTATCCCCACCATGGCAGTGGCACTGTTGAAACACGCGACAGAATGTCGGATCTTGTGGTGGAAAATATTGACGCCTTTTTCGCCGACAAACCTTTGCCTTCGGAAGTTAAACTTTGAGGTTGAATTTCTGTCGGGAAAGAGAAATGCGGTCTCTTGGCAGATAGTTCAGGAACGCTTTTCAAAAAGCGCATTCTTTACGATGTTTATCACCGAAAAAGTTGGTAAACGGGAATATAAGCACTGTAGCCCGATACAGTGCTTATTTTATTTGATGGACAGACGGATTGCGCAATTTTCGTGCCTGTCCAAAGCCGCTGGAAAGAGGTTTTGAAACTTTCCTGTTTGATCAGATAAAAGACAAAAAAATCCGGTTTGATCGTCTAACTCACACCGCAGAGGATGCGCTTGAAAACGGGCGCTCGTAATTCCGACCATCACCAAGAAAACGAACGCATTATAGAGTTGGTGCCCGACGACCAATTCCGGTTACAAATAACGATGTTTTCCGTTCTGTTTAAGCGGCCCTGTCAGCTTTTATGTCGCAGGTGAACTGCAATCAACCGCCGAGCTCCGACATGTGACGGCTTAATCCGCAAATGCCATCTTTTTCGATTGAAAATTCATGTCCCTTCGGCTTGCTGTCGATTGCTTTCAGGATAAGTTCTGTCAGCTTTTCATCACTTTCGGAGCTTCTGATAGCTTCACGCAATTCGACCATGCCGGATTGCCCCATGCAGGGATAAAGTTTACCGGTCGAACCGATGCGCACACGATTGCACGAAGCACAAAAATCGCATGAAAGCGGGGTAATAAACCCAAGTCTACCACCCGTTTCCTTGACTGTTACATAACGGGCAGGGCCGCCTGAACAATGCGCATCCGGAACCAATGTCCAGCGTTGTTCAAGACTTTTCCGTAAAGCGCTGAGTGACAGGAAGGTTTCATAACGGTCGTGACCGGTATAGCCCATCGGCATTTCTTCAATGACTGTAAGATCCATACCGCGCCCATGGGCAAAACGGATGAGATCGTCAACTTCACCAAGAAAGCCGCCACGCATGGCAACAGCGTTCAATTTAACTTTCAATCCGGCTTTTTGTGCCGCGTCAATGCCGGCAAGCACATGGGCAATATCACCGCGACGGGTCAATTGGTGATAGCGGACAGGGTCAAGTGTATCAAGAGAAACGTTGACACGTTTGACACCATTTTGAACAAGTGCCTCGGCATAACGGGCAAGCAATGTTCCATTGGTTGTCAGTGTCAATTCTTCAAGACCATGTCCGAGATGCTTCCCCAGCATTTCGAACAAAACCATAATATTGCGGCGTACCAATGGTTCGCCACCGGTAAGACGGATTTTGGTGACACCGAGATCAATCATCCGGCTCGCAACACGGTAAAGTTCCTCAATCGTCAGAAGCTCTTTTTTGGGTAAAAACACCATTTCTTCCGCCATGCAGTAAACACAGCGTAAATCACAACGATCGGTTACAGAAAGTCGCAGATAGCTGATCTTTCTGCCGAAAGGATCAACCAACTTTGAATCTGGTGTTTTTTGCACTCTCTAAACTCCTTACTGGACAAGAGGTCCCTCACCCGGTTTTAAATCAATACCCGTGATATGGGATTTTCCAGCCAAAATTGCTATATATTGTTGAACAGCTTTTGACCAGCTTGATGCCTCGAGCCAGGCAGCAATTTTTTCTTTTACCAGCTCCAGAGGAAGAATCTTCCCCGGAATAATCTGGTTTATTTCGACAATATGATAACCATAACGGCTTTCGACCGGTTGCATTAATAATCCGGTTTTTTTTGTTTTTTTCAAAGCATTTTCAAATTCCGGCACAGTCGACCCCCGAGTAATCTGACCAAGATTGCCACCTTGAGCTGCTGAAGGGCAGGAAGAAATATCTTTCGCAATTGTGGCAAATTCATGTGGATTTTTTTTCACCTGTTCCAAAATGGCATAAGCTTTCTCGCGTGCTTGATCGAAGGCTTTTTTGTCTTTCGGGTTGGCACCGATAAGAATGTGTCTGACCTGCCAGATCGTTTCGGTTGAAAAGCGTGATGGATCGCGATCGTAGAATGCTTTGCAATCGTCTTCACTTGCCTCAGGGGTTTTTATTTCACTTTCAAGAAGGGCTGAGATTGCCGCGTCAAGCTTTGTTTGCCGGGAATTATCTTCACCCGCATTATCTTCCCCGACACTGTCTTCCCGTGTGCTATCCTCATTATCGGGAACAAGATTTTTATTTTTTGCTTCCTGCCATAAAAGTTCACGGATTACCAATGAACGCGCTGCCTCAAGAAGCGCTTCACCCGGCGTTTGAGCCGGATGATTTTGTGCTTCTTGAAGAATATCGACTTCGGGAATGACAATGCCATTGACGCTGACTTCTTTGAATAACGGCTTTGCTTTTGGCGGAATTCTCGTGTCGATTTCCTGCTTTGTCGGCGAGGCGGGAACCACTATTTTTTTTAAGCCCGAATGCTCGACTTTTACCGTTGTCACCATAGACAATTACTCCTTTACCCGAAGTCTTAATCGGTTACTTCACCACGGATGCGAACAGGCAGGCGATCTTTTTTACGAACAACCTGATATCCCGTACGCCAGATATAACGTACCGGCGCACTCAGCATATGAACAAGACGGGTAAACGGGAACAAAAGCAAAATAGTGAGCCCGAGGAAAAGGTGCAGCTTGAATACAAAAGCCACATCGGTGATATAGCTTGAAGCTGCAAGGTTGAAGGTGAATATTCCTTGTGCCCAATCCATCAGCTTGACCATTTCATGCCCGTCGAGATGCTGCATCGAAAAAGGTATGGTTGCAAGGCCGAGGAAAAGCTGTGCCCACAACAGAAGAATAATCAATGTATCTGTTGTGCTTGAGGTTGCCCTGACACGCGGGTCGAACAAACGCCGGTGGGCGAGCATTGTTGCGCCGATAATGGCCATTGCACCGGCAATGCCACCGGCTGTCATGGCAACAACCTGTTTGAAGCTATGGCTAACGCCCAAAGCGTCCCAAACGGCAATAGGTGTGAGAAGCCCGACAAAATGGCCTAGAAAGATAAACAACACACCGACATGGAAAAGAACAGACCCCCACATCAATTGTTTACGACGTAACAACTGGCTGGAACTTGCCCGCCATGTATAAGGCTCGCGATCATAACGGATAATCGAGCCAAGTGCCAGAACAGTCAAAGCAATATAGGGATAGACCCCGAATATGAGTGTATGGAAAAAGTGCAACATTGTCTATCTATCCTTAAATTTGCGCAGAAGCATCGCGGTGCTGGGCACGGATGCGACGTTTTAACCGGTCGGGCCCGCAATCGTTTTCACCCTGGTTGCCACCGAAAGTAATGGCTTCCTCTTCCCAGATGCGGTCGAGAGCCTCAAGGTCATTAGGGTCATCTTCTTTGCGGTTGATGATTTCGGCTGTTAGCGCCTCGTCGGCTCGTTTGCCGGACAGACTTTCAAGTGCTACAAAAGCGGCAGCATAAACCGACCCGCGTTTTTGCAGTCTCTGCCGGATTGCGGAAATGATGTGCAAAGTTTCGCCGAGAAGATGGCGTGCTTCCTCGTCACTTCTTGTTGACAGAAATTCCAGAAACATCGGCAGATAATCCGGCATTTCGTGAACGTCGATTTCAAAACCGGCCTGGTCATACATGTCCTTGAGGTCGACCATAGCCTGTCCGCGATCGCGGTTTTCGCCGTAAACATGTTCAAAAAGATGGAGCGACAAAGACCGCGTTCTGTCAAAAAGCAAAACGTAGTCTTCTTGCACTTCGTAAATGTCGCGATCGGAAATTGCCGAGACCAGACTTTTCAGGCCGACAATTTCTGACGCATCAAGATCGGAAAGCTGATCGAGCGTTGCTCTGATAAGATTGCCCGATTGCTGCAATTCTTCTTCCGGATAGCTTAAAAGTAAGGAAATGATTTTGAGATCGGAATTCATTACGCGCTCTCCTTCAATAAGTCCGTCGGGGTTGTGACGACTTTCTTACCCTTTGAACCGAAAAGATCACCTTTTGAATTGCCGCCCGAACATCCGTTGCCGAATGAAAAGCCGCAAGACCCACGCAGATCATAGGCATCTTCACTCACTTCACGGTGGGATGTCGGAATGACAAAACGGTCTTCATAATTGGCTATCGCCATGACCTGATACATGTGTTCGATCATTTCAGGTGTCATGCCGACTTTTTCGGCATATTCCGGACGATATTCACCGTCGACAGATTTCGCACGCATATAAGCACGCATGGCAAGCATACGTTCAAGTGCCGAAACAATCGGTGCTTCTTTTCCGGCCGTCAACAAATTGGCAAGGTAACGCACGGGTATGCGCAACGAACGGACATTGGGAATAAAATCGTCCATTGCAAGCTTGCCGGCTTCGGCTGCCGATTGCAGCGGCGAAAGCGGCGGAATATACCAGACCATCGGCAAAGTGCGATATTCAGGGTGAAGCGGAAAGGCCACTTTCCATTTCATCGCCATTTGATAGACAGGCGAATGTTGGGCAGCTTCAATCCACTCGTCACTTACACCATCCTTGCGTGCCTGTTCGATAACAGCAGGATCATTCGGATCAAGGAAAATCTTCAATTGTTCCTCATAAAGATCCTGTTCGCCTTCTGTAGCAGCAGCATCGGAAATCTTGTCGGCATCATAAAGCATCACACCAAGATAACGGATACGCCCGACACAAGTTTCCGAACAAACTGTCGGCATACCGCTTTCGATGCGCGGATAGCAGAAAATGCATTTTTCCGATTTGCCGGAAGACCAGTTGAAATAGATCTTCTTATACGGACAGCCGGAAACGCACATACGCCAGCCGCGGCATTTTTCCTGATCAATGAGAACAATACCGTCATCCTCGCGCTTATAAATCGCACCTGAAGGGCAAACGGCCACGCAGGCAGGGTTAAGGCAATGTTCGCAAAGACGCGGCAAATACATCATGAATGTATTTTCAAATTCGCCGTAAATTTCTTTTTCGACATTGGCAAAATTGTAATCTTCGGAGCGTTTGGAAAATTCGCCACCAAGGACATCTTCCCAATTCGGGCCCCATTTGATTTTTTCCATGCGCTCGCCGGTAATCTTGGAGCGCGGACGGGCAACCGGCATGGTTTTTGACTCTTTTGCCGTTTGCAAATGCTCGTAATCGAAATCGAACGGTTCATAATAATCGTCAATTTCCGGCAAATCGGGATTGGCAAAAATTTTGGAAAGAACACGCCACTTTGCGCCCATGCGCGGACGTATCTTGCCATTCGATTTTCTGATCCAGCCGCCGTTCCAGCGTTTCTGGTTTTCCCAATCTTTGGGAAAACCGATGCCGGGTTTGGTCTCGACATTGTTGAACCAGGCATATTCAACGCCTTCACGGTTCGTCCAGACATTCTTGCAGGTGACAGAGCAGGTATGGCAACCGATGCATTTATCGAGGTTCAGAACCATACCTATTTGCGCGCGAACCTTCATTCTGCGGCCTCCTTCATTGCTGAATTTTCTTCACCATCCATCCAATCGACATGGTCAAGTTTGCGCACCACCACAAACTCGTCGCGATTGGCGCCGACAGTGCCGTAATAATTGAAACCGTATGATTGCTGGACATAGCCGCCGATCATATGGGTCGGTTTGGTAATAACGCGGGTCACCGAGTTATGGATCCCTCCGCGTTGTTTGGTTAAAGGCGAGCCTGGAACATTCACGATTTTTTCCTGGGCATGATACATGAAGACCGTTCCGTCTTTCATGCGCTGTGAAACGATGACACGGGCAACAAGCGAACCGTTGGCATTGAAAGCTTCCACCCAGTCATTATCCACAATACCGGCCTTTTGAGCGTCGTTTTCCGAAATCCAGACGACCGGTCCGCCTCTGTTCAAAGTCAACATCAACAGATTGTCGGAATAGGTCGAATGGATACCCCATTTCTGGTGCGGGGTTATAAAGTTCAAAATCAGATGCGGCTTGTCACCGGCCTTGGCTTCAATCGCTGTTGTCACCGTTTTGGTGTCGATCGGCGGGCGATAAACGCAGAAACCTTCACCAAAGGCACGCATCCACAAATGATCCTGATAAAGTTGCTGACGACCTGTTATGGTGCGCCACGGGATCAATTCGTGAACATTGGTATAGCCGGCATTATAACAGACTTTTTCTGATTCAAGACCGGACCAAGTAGGTGACGAAATGATTTTACGCGGCTGGGCAACAATGTCGCGATAACGGATCTTCTCGTCTTCCTTGGGCAGTGCCAGATGCGTATGGTCGCGTCCCGTATGTTCACCCAAAGCTTCCCATGCCTTGACAGCAACTTCACCATTGGTTTCCGGTGCAAGGGTCAAAATGACTTCGGTTGCATCAATATCGGTTGCAATGCTTGGCATGCCTTTTGTGGCACCCTCATCTTCAACAACGCCATTGATACGGCCGACGAGATCGACTTCCTCTTCGGTTTTCCAATTGATGCCTTTCCCACCATTGCCGACCTTTTTCATCAAAGGACCAAGGGCGGTAAAACGCTTGTAGATATTCGGATAGTCGCGTTCAACCACTGCAATGGCCGGCATTGTTTTGCCGGGAATAGGTTCGATTTCGCCTTTTTTCCAATCCTTGACATCGAATGGCTGACCAAGCTCGCCCGCGGTATCGTGCTGGCTCGGTGTCAAAACGACATCTTTTTCAACACCCAGAACTTCTTTCGATACTTCGGAGAATTTCTCGGCAAGGCCTTTGAAAATATCCCAGTCGCATCTTGCCTCCCAAGCCGGATCAACCGCGCTTGAAAGCGGGTGGATGAAGGGGTGCATGTCCGATGTGTTAAGGTCATTCTTTTCATACCATGTTGCAGTCGGCAGCACGATATCGGAATAGACACAGGTTGTAGACATACGGAAATCGAGTGTTACGAGAAGATCAAGTTTGCCTTCCGGCGCTTCATCATGCCAGACAGCTTCTTTGGTCTCGACCCGTCCCTGATCTCCCAAATCCTTGCCCAACACGCCATTGGCTGTGCCAAGGAAGTGTTTAAGGAAATATTCGTGTCCCTTACCTGATGAACCGAGAATGTTCGAGCGCCAGACAAACATATTGCGTGGCCAGTTTAACGGATCATCCGGATCTTCGCACGACATTTGCAGGCTGCCCGATTTCAGACCGTCGACGATATAATCCTTCGGGCCTTTACCGGCAGCTTCAGCTTCTCTAGCAAGGTTGATCGGATTTGCTTTCAATTGCGGTGCCGATGGCAACCATCCCATGCGTTCGGCACGGATATTATAGTCGATCAATGCACCATCCCACGGCCCTTCGGGCGCAGTTGGCGACAACAATTCGCTCACTTTCACAGTTTCATAGCGCCATTGATCGGTATGGGCATAGAAAAACGACGTACCATTCATCTGGCGGGGTGGGCGCGACCAGTCAAGACCGAATGCAAGCGGAGCCCAACCGGTTTGCGGGCGCAATTTTTCCTGTCCTACATAGTGGCTCCAGCCGCCGCCGGATTGACCGATACAACCGCACATAACGAGCATATTGATAATGCCGCGATAGTTCATATCCATATGGTACCAGTGATTGATACCGGCACCGAGAATAACCATCGAGCGACCTTTGGTCTTTTCGGCATTGCGGGCAAATTCCCGTGCGACTGTTATGATTTTGTCGCGCGAAACGCCCGTGATCTTTTCTGCCCATGCGGGAGTATAAGGAATATTTTCATCATAAGAGCTTGCACAGTTTTTGTCTTTGAAACCGCGTTCCAAGCCGTAATTGGCAACAAACAGGTCAAAAACGGTAGCGACGACAACCTCGCCTTCCGGCAATTTCAATTTGCGGGCAGGGACTTTGCGTGTGAGGATGCTCTCATGATCGGTGCCGTCATCGAAACTGTGTTCGCGACTTGCAAAATAGGGGAAATCGACATCGGCAACAGTGTCATGCTCGCCTTCAAGCATGAAGCTCATTTCCAATGTGACATCACGGCCCTTGCCATCTTTCGATTCAAGGTTCCATTTGCCTTTTTCACCCCAACGGAAACCGGAAGAACCGAGTGGCGCAACATATTCACCGCTTTTCATATCAACGGCGACAGTCTTCCATTCGGGATTATTGGTTTCACCGAGCTTGTCGGCAAAGTCGGAAGCGCGGAGCAACCGGTCGGGAATGAAGTGGCCATTTTTGCTAACCAGTCTGACGAGCATCGGCATATCTGTGTAGCGCTGGCAATAATCTTCAAAATATTCGGCCTGACGTTCCAGATGGAATTCGCGCAAAATAACGTGGCCAAGCGCCATGGCAAGAGCAGCGTCGGTTCCTTGCTTGGGATGGAGCCAGAGATCGGCAAACTTGCTTGCTTCCGAATAATCGGGTGAAACAACCACCGATTTTGTGCCTTTATAGCGGGCTTCCGAATAAAAATGCGCGTCCGGCGTGCGGGTTTGCGGCACGTTGGAGCCCCAAAGCATAAGGAAGCCGGCATTATACCAGTCGGCAGATTCAGGCACATCCGTCTGTTCACCCCATGTCATGGGTGAAGCAGGCGGCAAGTCGCAATACCAGTCATAGAAAGACATGCACACGCCGCCCAGAAGTGACAGGTAACGCGAACCGGAAGCATAGGAGACCATGGACATTGCCGGAATCGGCGAAAAGCCGATAATCCGGTCAGGGCCATATTTCTTGATTGTGTAAGAATTGGCAGCAGCGATAATCTCGTTGACTTCGTCCCATGTAGAGCGAACAAAGCCGCCAAGCCCGCGTACTTTCTGGTATTCGGCCCGCTTTTCGGGATTTTCCTGAATAGCAGCCCATGCACCGACCGGTGTTTTTACCACGCGTTCCTTGCGCCACAATTTGATAAGACGCGAACGGATCAGCGGATATTTTACGCGGTTTGCCGAATACATATACCAGCTATAGCTTGCGCCCCGCGGACATCCACGTGGTTCATGGTTGGGAAGATCGGGGCGGGTACGAGGATAATCGGTCTGCTGGGTTTCCCAAGTGACAATGCCACCCTTGACATAGATTTTCCAAGAGCACGAGCCGGTGCAATTGACACCGTGGGTCGAGCGCACGATTTTGTCATATTGCCAGCGTTTGCGATAAGCGTCTTCCCATGAGCGGTTTTCATCAGTTGTAACACCATGTCCATGAGAAAACGGTTGTTTTTTTCGTGCCAGAAAATTCAGGCGGTCGAGTAGTAGACTCATCAATGGTCTCCTTAACTTGCAGCGTTATTTTTGTGTCCGACGACCTTCGACATGGAGAATTGCACCGTTACGGATGTAACAGAACCATGTGATGGCGAGGCAAATAACGTAAAAAATCATAAATCCCCAAAGTGCGGCTTGCGGGCCACCCGTTGCATCTTTGGAAAGTGCAAAACTTACGGGAATAAGAAAGAAAGCATAGGCAGCAATGGCGGCGGTAAAGCCGGTAATTGCAGCCGATTCACGGTCGCTTTGATGGCGTTTTTGTTCTTCCGTGGCGTTTGGCATGGACTTGTCGATAACACGGCTCATAATAACCGGTATCATCTGGAAGGTCGAAGCATTGCCGACACCGGTTGCAAAGAACAAAACCATGAATGCAGCAAAGAAACCGGGGAAAGCGATGGCACTACCGGGATTTGCAACAAAATAAAGTGCAGCACCCAGAGCAAGCATCATCAGGATAAATGCCCAGAAGGTTACACGGCCACCGCCGATTTTGTCGCTTACGCCGCCAAATCCCGCACGTGCAAGTGCTGAGATGAGTGGTCCCAAGAATACATAGTGCAACACGTTCACATCCGGAAAAGTCAACCGCATCAAAAGTGGGAATGCAGCAGAAAAACCGATGAACGAGCCAAAAGTTCCCATGTAGAGAACGCACATCAACCAGTTATCTTTGCGTTTGAAAATAATGGCCTGATCGGAAAATGAAGCCTTGGCATCGGCAATGTCGTTCATTCCGAACCAGCAGCATATCGCTGATAAAGCAATGAAGGGAACGAACACGAAAGCACCGTTCTGTAGCCAGAGCTCGGAAGTGGAACCGTCCGCTTGCGTCACTGTGAGCGGGTGACCGCCCAACCAGCCGAAGGCATTGGTGGCAATAACGAGCGGGACAACAAATTGCACAACCGAAACACCGAGATTGCCCAAACCGGCATTAAGGCCGCTGGCTTTACCCTTTTCGGCTTTCGGGTAAAAAAACGAGATATTCGACATGGAAGAAGAAAAGTTTCCTCCACCGAAGCCGCATAACAGTGCGAGAAGCGCCATCACCCAATAGGGGGTATTGACGTCTTGGACAGCAAAACCGATTCCAAGTGCCGGTATCAACAATGAAGCGGTTGTCAGTGCCGTCCAGCGACGGCCACCGAATATCGGCACCATAAAGGAATAGAAAATACGAAGTGTTGCGCCGGAAAGTCCCGGTAAAGCGGTAAGCCAGAACAATTGTGTCGAACTGAATTTGAAACCGGCACGCGGCAATTCGGCCACAACTACCGACCAGACCTGCCACACGGCAAAAGCCAAAAGCAGAGCCGGAATAGACAACCAAAGATTCTTGTTGGCAATTTTGCGCCCGTAATTATTCCAGAAACTGCTATCTTCGGGATTCCATTCGGTTAACACGTAACCTTTATTGATTTGATTGGACATGCGAATTACTCCTGAAATTCAGGCGTTTTTTGCCCGAGCTCTACCAATTTGCGGTGGTTCATCAGTAGGATCGAAACATGCATCCAGATGAGTGCCGCAAGTGAAATGACGAATAAAATCATGAAGCAGGTTGAATAGATTCCGGTGATGTCGAGGACTTCACCGAAAAGGATCGGCAGGATAAATCCGCCAAGTCCGCCCATCATGCCGACGAGACCGCCAACAGCACCGACGCTTTTCGGGTAATAAACGGGAATATGCTTATAAACGGCAGCTTTCCCGAGAGCCATGAAGAAACCGAGTATGGCAACGACAATGGCAAAACCTACAAGGCTGATCGCAAATGTAAAGGTAAATGGACCTTTGGCAGTTTCAACCGTGTACTGTGTTGGAGGATAGGAGAGGATGAAGCATGTAATTGTACACATTGTGAGTGTCCAATACATGACACGGCGTGCTCCATATTTATCAGAAAGATAACCGCCATAGGCACGGAAGAGCGATGCGGGTATCGAATAGAGTGCAGCAATAACGCCGGCAAGCCACAGATCGATGGAATAAACATCCTGCAGATAGTGCGGCAACCACGTTGCCAAAGCGATATATCCACCGAATACGAAGAAATAATAGAAGGAAAAACGCCAAACTTGCAGTTTCTTCAAAGGTGCAAGTTCAAGCAAAGCGCTTTGCGGCTTGATGCCCAACCGGCGCTGTTCGACAAGCACGGGATCGTCGGAGGTAAAGAGCCAAAAGATCACAGCCGTGATAACGAGAACGAGCGCCCATATATAGGCCACGCCTTCCCAGCTTCCCCACCAGCTCATCACCCATGGAGCGCCAAGTTTCGTAACGGCTGCACCGACATTGCCTGCACCGAAAATACCAAGTGCAAGGCCTTGCTTTTTCGCACTGAACCAGCGCGAAACATAAGCAACGCCAACCGAGAATGTGCCGCCGGCAATACCGATGCCAAGGGCTGCTATCAACATCCATGTATAGGTGTGGGCAAAAGTGAGCAGAAACGTCGATAAAGCCGAAGCCAACATCGATAATACGAAAATAATGCGCCCACCGATCTGTTCAGTCCAGATGCCAAGTGGAATACGCACGAGCGAACCGGTGAGGACGGGCGTGGCTATGAGAAGTCCGAGTTCGGATTGGCTCAAACCCAATTTTTTCTGGATTGCAATTCCGATAATTGAAAAAATTGTCCATACCGCAAAACATACAGTAAAGGCTAACGAGCTCAGCCATAACGCTTCTGAAGAGCCTTTGATCGGGGTGTCAGTTTGTTCCATTTTTACCACCAGATAAATTCTTCCTTTTTGTCGAGGGGGTATGTAGTAATGAGTGAAATAGGGCACCTTGATCAAAATCAAATGAGTTTTATTTAAAATAAAAGAAAAGCTTATTTTAAAATAATGATGATGACGCCTTGAAATATTGCTTTGCTACACTTGATAGATGCTAAGGCAAAAAATAAAAATGTTAATTAGAGGAACAATATGAGATCAGAAGATCGTTTAAAAATTCAAAATCTCGATATTTTTTCGCAAGCAAGTGACAAAACATTCGATTCTTTAATTGGCCCGGGTTTTTTTCAACGCTTTCCTCCGGGAGTGGTTCTCGTCAACGAAAACGCCATGCAGGATTTTCTCTATATCCTTGTTGATGGTCAGGTTGAAATGTATGCGACGAGCTTCGGACGAGAGACAATTCTCGACATTATCCAACCGGTAAGTCTGTTCATTCTGGCGGCCATTTTGAACGATGATGTGTGTTTGCAATCAGCCCGGACATTGACCGAAGCACAGGTTTTGATGATCCCTTCAGCCCGCTTCAGAGAGGCAATCGACAATGACACAGCTTTCATGCATGCAGTTGTTCGCGAACTTTCACGTCGCTATCGTATGACCATCAAGGAGTTGAAAAACCAGAAATTGAGAAATGGGAGCGAGAGATTGGCTAATTGGATTCTGGCGGAAGCCGATACACAGGTTGAAGCCAATTATATCGATATTCCGTTTGAGAAAAAACTGCTCGCCTACAAGCTTGGCATGACACCGGAAAACCTGTCACGGGCATTTGCAACTGTCGCAAAACATGGCGTTAATGTCGACGGGTCGCGAATTGTTTTCACCGACCGACAAAGGCTCATCAATTTTGCCCATCCCGATAAGCTTATCGACAAACGCGAGCCTGTTTGATTATAAATAAACGAGCCATATGGGGTGTGTTTTTTTAAGACTGTATCCGATTTCAAGCAGCAGGCCTGAAATCGTTATCAATAAGGAATTGTTCTTGTGCGTTTGATCCGCCGGTTATTTCGCTTCATTTCTTATCTGTTTCTTGTTCTAACGATTATAACTCTCGTCATTGATGCTGCCCATTCAGTCGGCGCTTCCGAAGTCTTGTTTCTCCCCATCGGCTCTACAATATCGTTTGTTTTTTCAATGGGTACGCAGGAATTTGACAACTTTATTTCGCATCTTTCATCTCCATATTTACCTGTAGCAGCAAAAATTGTCGGCCTTTGCCCGACATGGATCGTTTTTGCCGTTTTCGCGTTGGTCTTTTATGTTTTCGGCTATGATCGCGAAGCCCATTTTGATAATGCAAACTATGGTGAAGAAAATGTTTGATCTTTTGTCACTTTCGGAAAAACTCAAAATGCCGGAAAAAAACGATGCACTCGTTGGCAGGAGTGAGCCGATTGCAACCGCTAAAACCCACTATGTCAATGGGCACAACCTCAAGGGGCCATATCCTGAAAATATGCATCATATTATTGTTGCAATGGGCTGTTTCTGGGGCGTTGAACGGCTATTCTGGAAAATTCCGGGCGTTTACGTGACGGCAGCCGGTTACACAGGCGGCTTTACACCTAATCCAACCTATGAAGAAGTTTGTACCGGTAAAACAGGTCATACAGAAGCGGTACTTGTTGTCTATGATCCGACGATACTTCATCTTGATGAAATATTGAAAACTTTCTGGGAACAACATGATCCCACACAAGGCATGCGACAGGGAAATGACATAGGTAACAATTACCGTTCGGCTCTCTATCTTTCTAATGAACATGATTTGGAAATAGCAAAAAAAAGCAAACAACAATTTGAAAAAGCACTTCAATCAAAAGGATTGGGGCCGATTACAACCGAAATTGCGTTAGAAGGGCCGTTCTATTTCGCTGAAGATTATCACCAACAATATCTCGCCAAAAACCCGAATGGTTATTGCGGATTGAAGGGGACCGGTGTTTCTTGCCCTATTCTATGAGAGCAACCGACATTTAAAACCAAACTTCAAAACTCTATTAAAAATCAGCCTTCCCTTAAAGGGCGGGATGGCATTATTTTGGTCTATACTTTACCAATGCGCAGAAAACTATTTCACAAAAATTTGGATCCTATTCGGGTGTTTGAACTTTGTAAGAAACGTGAAATAGTTTCAAAAATCGCCAACGAACGGAATTTTAACGTACGACATGCTTTCCGATTGGTCGCAGTTGAACAAATTGTGCACGTTATTTTCCCGGCAAATTTTCTAAAAGTTCATGGCTCGACCTTGCCAATCACAGGGAAAATAGCGTCGATTTCAGATGAGATTTAGTCAAAAACAAAAATTTGAATTCAGAGTAATCAATAATTTTTGCATATATTATTTGTGCTTTTGATAGGCTGAATGTTATTGAATCTTGACGGACTAAAGATGCGTAACACAGTTGACGTTATATTATTTTTTATATGGAACTCGTTCACATTCCTGCTCGGGACGCATGTCGTAGAAGCGCTATGGCACGATAACGTCATACTCGCGATTGTGGGCTTAATCTTTTTCCCTGGAGGTGTCTGTCGCGGTTTCAATCTTTGGGTCGGCTGGCTTTCCGCAATATTTTAAGATGTTTGGAAAACATTTTCCGCCTGCACCGATTGGTCATCAGCAAATAAGGTTAAACAAATTTTCAAACCCGTTATTGCCGACGAAAAAGATGGCGAGTGGCATTTTTCCCGATGCATGTGGATAACAGATGTCGTTCAAGCGGCGCTCGGCTTCAATAATTTCAGGCAAATTTTACCCGATGTTTTACCAATGGGGTGGCCGGGTAACAGGAATGTCGGGCTGGCTTTGTTCTTCAAGTTCAAGAAAACGTTTGGTCAGGGCTGTTAATTTTTTATCCATTTGGTCGATTGTTTTCCATTGTTCAGCAAGAACAGAGGAAAGCTCGTCGACGAGCCGCTCCTGTTCGGCAAGTTTTATTTCCACTTCGGTAAGACGATCTTTTTCAATCACAATGTGTGATCCTTATTTCTGATGAAACGTTCGCCGGGTTTTAAAAGAACTTTATTGTTTGAGGCAAGACCCAGTTCAAGGCTATGAGCAATCTGGGTTGCTTTTTTCATGAACAATTCGGCATCTTCCTTCAGGCAAAGTTCATCAACGGTTTTTTTAAAAATTTCCAGCCAATGGTCAAAATGCATAGCATCAATAGGTAAAACGACATGCTTGGGCATAGGGCGGCCGTTATACCGGTTGGTATGCAGCATAACCGATGACCAGAAGGCGAACATATTTTGTAAATGGGGCTCCCAATCACGGATATGTTCTTCAAAAATAGGACCGAGTATATGATCTTTTCTTACCCGTCCATAAAATGTACGCACCACGGATTCGATGAGTGCTTCATCTACTGCAATCGGTTCTTGTGCCATAAATCTCAGTCCGCTGCTTTGATCTTCATTCCGTAAATATCAATACCGCTGCCTTCGCCCAGAAGGTCGCTTGTCAGATATATTTTAGCCGGACCGTTACCTTCTGCCGGAATTGTCACCTCGAACAGAAGGTCATTACGGTTAACAGGAACTTCAAAACGACGTCTACCACAATCGGCGTTATTTCCAAGGTCGCAAGTTATACTCATCTGGCCCGGCTTTGTGCCATCACCCCTTGCATTGATATCGATCATAGCCTTTTTGCCGCGCAAATTCGATAATGCTCCGGCGCCAATCTCAACGACAACAACATCTTCATCGCTTTTTGCAGTAATATGGGTGTAAGGGATGCCCCCGTCATCTTTTATCGAAACAGATGCTTGTCCATAGGTGGTGATGGCTGTTGCATCTCCAGGGTAGAAAAATTTTATCCAGCTGCCGTCGTTATCTGCTTCCTTGCGAAAAGGAACGACCGTATTGGTGCGCTGGTTCTGTTCGATTGCCTCTTTACGATGTTCGATAATAGCACGTCCCGAAAGACTGTTGAAAAACGACCATCCGGTAAAGCCGATTATCATGATAATCGCAAGAATACTCGGGGCGACAATAAGGAGAATTTTGGAACGCCGCCTTGCCGATGCACGGTGCAAGGTCGTGTCTTCGAGATTGGTTGCACCATTGACTTCAATTTTTATCTGGTCTTCAGGGCCTTCAGAAGCAAGATCGTGAGTTTCTTTATCGGCTCTGTTCATCTCCGTGGCAACGTAATCACTTTCAATTGCACGGATAATCTGCATCAATGCATCACGCCGCTTTGTGCGGGTAACGTCATTTAAACCGTGGCTGGAAAGCAATGCACGTTCATGTGCGTTCCACGCAGATTCATAGACGCGGCGCCGTTGAGCAACATTGCTTGAATCGATTTTTAGCAATGCATTGCGGATGGCTTGCTCGGCATTAGCCAACGAATAATTCTCCTTCTTGTCCATTTATCGGGTGGCAGAATAAGCAACAGCAGGGTAATTGGCAAACCAAATCTATTGTTGATTTTTTAAAAATTGCTTGTGTTATAACTGCGCTTTGTGAGTTAATTATGAAAAACATCGAAAGACAGAATTGCATGCTTGCTTTCGGTCAAGCTTTTAGCTATCACCCGTTACCGGTTCTGTTATAAGAACAAGACTCTGTGCCGCATTAGCTCAGTTGGTAGAGCACGTCATTCGTAATGATGGGGTCGCTGGTTCGATTCCGGCATGCGGCACCACCTTGATTTTATGATCTTTTGATTGTGTTATTTCATTTTCTTTTTTGTCGTCTGTCGTCGGTTTCCATAGATAAAGGTGACAGAAAAACTAATCATAACAGTGTAGCGCGCCACGATTTTTGAGACAGATTCACATGATATTTGAGACAGCGTGCGTTAGATTACCCTTTCACTCATCATCATTCTGACGCACATTCAGGCCGACAATGCATTTGGCCATTTGATTGAGGCAAAGACTGCCTGTGCGGCTTCCTCTGTTTTCGCATCGGCAATAGCAGCTTTTGCTTTTAACCGAATGCCTTCAATAGCAGCACCAATCTTTTCCCAAATTGCAAAAGCATAGGTTACCGTTTCAGCCACTTCAATCATTGAAGACCCGTCAATTCCAATGCTTGCTCGTAATAATGGATATTCATTTTCATCGGGCGTCGTTACATTTTTCGGATCGGCTATATGAGCCGCATATTTTTTCGAATAGTCAACTGCTTGATTAAACTTTTCGGTGTACGTCATCGACTGCCCGACGCCGTTCGTTATGTATTTAAGACGTTCTTTTTCTGCGGCGACATCAACCCGCGCTTTTAATGCTTCTTTTGTTTCATCCAACGTTTGTGGAAACATTCGAAGACCATAACCGGCCAAAACCTCTGCCAAAGCTTCATCCGTTTCTTTCCCATCTTCGTTTTTTGGCCACGACGTCGGTAAATTTCCGGCGGCTTTCCATGCCGAAAAATCTTTGTCTTTTTCGTCCACAACGGCTTGTCGGCTGCTTGAATAAACCCGGGGCCGATCGCTGGATATCCAATACCAATTATCTGCTCTAAACATTTGCTGACCTTGCATTATTATAAATTATTATGAAATAACACCACCCGTGGCCGTCATACCTTCGATGTCGCCGGGAATGAAATTGGCGTTTTGCCCATTAAGCATAATCACACCATTCGTATTTGCGACGAAGCGTCGCCCGTTGCAGGTCCCTTCCAACATAGTGCGGCCGGGGTCTATATATACAAGACCATTAGCTGCCGCATAAACATTTGCAACAGAAACAGAACAGTTGTACTCAATGCGACTGGTTTGAATATCAGCCAATTCCGTCACGCCTAGACGTATTTCGCCTTTTCTTGCATATAAAGCCGCCAAGCCCGTGCCGGTTATTTTGCAATTGCCGGCAACCGCAATATTGCCATTGTAACTAGCAAGCGCGGTCGAATTTACGCCAGCCATAAGGAGATGGCAGTCTTTGATATACAAATTGTTGCCGCCCGTGTAATAGATGCACTCAAAATTTGCCCTGACAGTTAACCCTTCAAGAATCACGCCATCCGTTGCAATGTTCGCCCCGCGCATACTTGTTTTTGTCGCATCTATAATAACCTGGTCGGGGGTGTTAACATTTCCGGAAATGCGCCAACCACCAATAAATGACGGGGGGACAGAAAAACCATCGTATGTGCCGCCCGGCGCAACAATTAAATTAATCGTTTTTGATGTCATATACCGTTCGATCAGCGCCTTGATCGCACCATCAATCGTTCGAAAGCTTTCCTTTAGCGAAAAGCCGGTATTCTTGTCGTCGCCGTCCGGCGAAACATAATAGGTGTCGGTTGGCGGGGTGGTTAGTCTGGAATACCGTTTATCGAACAGATCTGTTAATGGTACATAGACGCCGGCGATCTTGATAAAGATGGAACCATCTGGAAGCCCGATGCCATGCCCGTCGCGAGAATTAGAAAAAAGCCATTTTTGCCCAGTCCATTCGGCTATCTGTCCGCCCTTGTCTTTCCAGTCACCTTTTGCACCGGTGGGAATAACATAAGTATCACCCTGATTGTTGCTGCTCGGCGGGGTGGTAATATCCAAGGCCTTAACCGGTAGCCATGGCGTATTCATCAATTGCCAAGCTGGAATGCGGCGCGTCTCGACATATTCACGGGTCGCCCAAAGAATGGACGGGTCAACCAGCACAACGACTTGTGCCTGCTCACCAATAACCAGTTGGAATTCATAATAGACATCTTCCAACTGGCCCTCGGCGCTCGTGGCTTTGTAGTATGGTGCCGGTTTTACGACCGCCAACATATCACCGTCGAAGTCAAAGAGACCAAATTCACGCATCCAAAAGCCGCCAACATTGTGCGGGATGATGGCATTAATAATAATAGCCGCAGGATTTTTGGGATCAGTTACGACTGAGTCTAATTGTCCACGCCAAACTTCATTCATAAGACCAGTGTCGCTTGGCAAGGGATTGGTTTCGACGCCGTTTCCGTCACCGATAGCAAAACTTGTAAAAACAACTTGGCCCTTATTCGCCGCTGCGGCCGCGATCTTATACTTTCCCTTGTCGGTTAGAAGTGTGAAGTAACGTTGGTTATTCTTATCAGCCATAAAGGCCTCCTTTTGCCAATACGCGAGTGCGCTTAAAGGCGTATGCACCGCCGCCTATATATGAATGGATACTATGTTTCTGATTGCCCAATTGCGGGCCATTAATACGGATTTTTCGCGATTGTTGAGAAACTACGACCGGATGGATAGTGTTCTGGTTTGAAAGCCCTATGAACATTTCAACGAATTGGCTTTTTCGTGCGTAATTCTCGATGGCACGCCGTGCGATCTTCTGCATCCGTGGATCCAGCAAAACGTCCTGTGCGTCAAAAATTGCCTCTCGAGGAAACACCACGGCGCGGTGTGTGCCAGGCTGTCCTTTCGGCTCGCGTTCATACCACTGCGTCCAACGTACTTGCATCCCTAAAAGTGAAAGTACCAGGCGTATACCGTATAGCGTCCCTTTAGCTTCATGGATTTCATACCAACGTTTTAGAAGCCGCCTTTGGATAGTTTCTGACAATCCAGGTTCAATCAAGTCCTCGAGGGACAATTCTCTGGTGAGCGCCGGTAGACTGGCAGCGGGTGCGGTGTCAATAAATTCGGCCAGAACCAGCCGAAAATCAACGCCATCCAAAAGCGCGGCCGAGGCCTCCATCAATGGCACGTTAAAAGCATCACGCACGGCAGGCGGCAATGTTTTCGGGTCAAGGCGGGTCTTGCTTTCATCAGCCATCGGTGAGCCTCATTTCAATGGTCACGTCGGCCTTGGCCATAAATTGCCATGGCTGCAATTGCTGAAAGACAAGATTCTGCACATCTACATCGAGGACGCCGCCAATATGCTTGATTGGGTCAGCCAAATCGGACGGTGCGATAATGCCACCCAGCCTTTCGCGCCATGCGGTTTTAACGTTGTCAACCAATGTCTTGGCTTGGGCTTCGATAACGCCAGCGGCCGCACGGCAATAAATGACGACATGCGGGGCGCATGTGAGGGCATCACAATTTTTCATCGTCACTTGGTCGCCAAGCGGTCTGATCGTTTCGGGGTCTAATGCGGCAAAAACCTGGTTTTTTAAGGCGGCTCCTGCATCACCTTCGGCGGTCAAAACGTAAATGTCGATAAAACAAGGTTGCGGCCGCACGATCGCACAATCAACGATCTGGCTAGAAACCCCCATCACGGTTTCACGATAGCCATCGGCGGGGCCTGCGCGGCTGATACGCTCCGGCGCGTTGGCAATGCGCAAGCGCCAAGCTTCAAGCGGTTCTATATCTGAGCCGCCATCAGGCGCGCTGTTATTTGTCACAGCAACACCGGCAATGGGATCAAGCAAAGAGGTGATGCTTTGCGCCTTAAGGTCATTTGGCCGTGCACCAGCGATATCGGCCAACGCTAAAACATCAACGGCTGTTTGACCGGCACCGATGATCGCGTCGTCTTGCGTTAGAAAGATGTCATTGCCATTGCCACCTCTAACGCGTGTGCCAGCCGGAATGAGAACGTTCTGATTGCGCCGATCGGTCAATGAAAATGTCAACAATACGCTGGCCTTAGATGCAGGCAAACGCGGTGTCCAACGGTTTGCGGCAAGTTCGGTCAAGCCGCTTTCACTTGCATATGCAACAAGATAATCGAGCGCCTGCGCCTGTGACTCCTGCATCGCCAGAGAAAGCCCATAAGCCCAGGTTTCAATGAGGTACATTTCGACTTGTGCGTTATATAATTTGCGCCCCGTTTGCTTTTCAAAATAGTCGATCATCCGGTCGCGTATTTTGATCGGGTCGGTTTCATATATTTGTGGCGTCGGTGTGGTTGCCAGCGCTTCCAAACTATAAGTACCAGGACGATCAGTTCGCATAAATGCCCCCATGTCCCAGCTTTATATTGACGTCAAAATTCCGGAAGTCTTCAAGAACGCTATTTTTCGGTCGCCATGGAATCGTGACTTTCCAATGATGAACATCAAGGGGCGTTGCCACGACTGTTCCAACTTCTATGCGCGTGATCCACGCCGTGATGGCGTCCCATATTTTTTGGCAGATCAATGGTGTTGCTTCTACCGAGGGCAAATCAATAAGCGGCATCAAATCAACACCTTTGGGTGGATTGGTTGGCACCGAGCCAATCATGGTATTCAGGAGTATCGTTATTTCCTGTTCTATATCTGAAAAATCGGTCGCAATTTCACCGGAAGCCAAGTCGCCATTTTTTGCAACAAGGCTTTTTTGCCAGTGAACAAATGTGATTTCGCTTCGATCAATCATGCGCCAAATTTATGCACATGAGCAGCATGAAAAACACGGGCATGTTGCCCGTGACGTTTTCGATATTATGGCAGAGGATCACCCGTTTGGCCGTCGCCGGTGTGCACGCCGGAGTGGTGATGATCCGAACCGACGTTCTTATTATTATGGCGCAAAGTACCGTTTTTGAATTCGGCGTCACCATTTTGCGAGAAGTTGCCGGTTGACTTCACCGTGCCATCACCGCCGATAACAAGGCCAGCTCCGCCCACTGTAAGACTGATTGAATTTGCTGTAATCTCGACCTTTGCAGCTCCGATCTCGATTGTGTAGGGGGCTGTTTGTTTAACATTATAAGTGCCACTTTCTTTGTCGTAAACTTCTTTGCGGCCGCCCTTCATTTGTTTCATCACAAGATTGGCGTTATCTGTTGGTGGTTGATCGACATCTGAATACATCGCACCTAAAATTGTGCCTTCTTCACCCCGATCATCTGTCAGGCAATTCACCTGAGCCCCAACCTCGGGCATCGCATAGGACTTGCTGTCACTTGTGACTTGCTGATTGACGTTAAGCCACCAGCTGGTCACACCATCCTGGTCGGTAAATTCGACGCGGGCAAGGCCACGTTTGCTATCGACTTGCCTGACAATTCCATTGCGAAAGTTGCTTTTCATTTGACAATACTTCCGTCAGCTTTGACTTCACCTAAATCATCAACACCATCGGTAATTGACGGCTTGGCACTATTTCCTTTTTTCTTCGCTTTCTTTTTTATGGCTTTACCGTCTTTGATATTTTTGCCTGTCGCGTGTTCGAGTTCAATCGTTGTTTCATAGCCTGAGCGATTTTGCTTATGTTCACTTTTTACAATGAGATAACGACCATCAAAGACACCAAAACTGGTAAGTTCGATCACGGCTCCAGCAACAAGCGTTGGCAAACCAACAAGCGTCAAAGAACCGGTTATCTTTTGTGCATTCTTTTTATCAAGACGGCTTTTTGCCAACCGTTTTGCCTGTTCCTCATTTTCAACACGCACATCCAGTTTGACAACATCGCCGGATTCGGTAACCAGACCCAAGTCATCGACACTCGATGCCTCGGCACCAACCAATGACTTACGTCGCGGGTGACTATATTTGACCTGTGCTTTTTTAGCGGCTTTGTGGTCCGCGAATGAAAGTTCATAGCTTTTCAAGAGCTGCCCGATATGAGCAATTCGATCAATGGTAAACACCGGGTCACGCGCACGCAAACCGTCACGAGAAGTAAATACAAGCGTTTTGCCTTTGACTGAAAAATAATGGCCGTAATCATCAGCTAAACGTTTCAAAAATTCCAAATCACGCTCGTCATTTTGGGTCACGCGATCAAAGTGTATGTCTTCAATCTCGCCTTCGACTTCAAGATTATGTTTGGTTGCAATCTTATCCACGATATCCGAAAGGTTCTGATCTTCATAGGCAACTGTATTGGGAGTACGTAAGGCATCTGTTTTGGGAGTTGCCAATGCCTTTATTGTGATTGTGTCTCCGCCGCTATCACCAGAAACCGACCATTCGTCCACTGTAAAGCGACCGGCAAAAACTTGTTCGTCATCATAGCCATACCAGACTTCCATAACGTCGCCATCTGATGGCGCATAAGCGCCCATCCATTGGCCGTCCGAATTATGCATGGTCAACTGACATTCGTCGCTTTCGCCGTGACGATTATCTGTATAATCAATTTCAGTCGTGTAGCCGCCAAATTCTGCCGTCACGTCCAAAGACTGATATTTGACGAAAAATGCCGGTTTTCTTATAGAATTTATCATAGCCCTCTCGAACGCTTCCAAGGCGGCAATAAACGATCATCAACAGTCGTTCTTTTTGTTAAAAGCGGGATCTTTAATGTCATTCCGGCTGGCAAAATTGCTGGCACGGCAAAGCCATTAAAAAGCGAGCGGTTTTCTTCAATAAGTTTGTTTTGCAAACGAATATCACCATAAAACCGGTAGGCCAAACTGTCCCACCGATCGCCGTCGCGGGTAAAATATTCGAGATAAGCATTTTGTTTTGTTCCCATTGCTAACTCTATTTTTTCGCTGCCGGATTGGCTTCAACACTGCCAAAACCCGCGCCGGTGCGGATGTTATTGATAACGGCATCCAGCGGGTTCATAAGCGGCGCTTCAATCAATGTCATCGAGCATTCCATACGAACAACTGTGCCGCCGCGTTTCGTCGTCTTCAAATTGTCTTTGTCCAAACCCTCGACCACATAACGAACGCCAGAAAAGCCGGTTTGCGTAACAAATGGCATCGGCGTTTTTGCAAGATAAGCAGTCCATAACCGTGACCACTGGTTTGTGGGGGTGCAAAATGTTTCGTCGAAGAAAAAACCGAAAGTCCGCTCGTCTAACTCTTGGCCAATTTCTTGCAGAACAGGTTTGCCACGAATAACATCATGCCGCGCCCACGTATTTTTATGCTTGAGTTTGTCGGATGTCGGGCCGGTCAGATAATCGTTTGAGCCAAATGTGCCCAGTATTATGTCGCCCAAATAACTCAATAACATGATCAATACTCCCGCCGTTTTTTCGCCGCTGCCACTTTATCCAGCATTGACGGCAATTTTGCTTGCAATTCGGCAAGCGCTTGACGCATAACGTCGCCCATTTCGCGGGACGAGGCATTTCCCGCTACATTGATAACAGGCGCGTAATTGATTGACACCGTTCCATGTCCACCGTTATTGCCCCCGGCTGGAAGCCCGGCAGATAATGCCGGCCGCATTGGATTGATTGTTGATGAAAATGGTCCGGACAAAGCGTTGCGCATTCCGCTTGTTACCCTTTCGACAGCAGCAATTGCCGGCGCGGGTTTTATTGCTTTGGCAAGAGTCTCGGAAAAGCGAACCCTATTTAAATCGGACAGCGGGCCGCGTTTGGCGGGGCTGTGCGGTAAGTAATCCCGAATTTGTCCAACAACATCACGGGTAGCAGCGATTGCGCTGCCGGCACCGTTACGAATTCCTATTGCAAATGTCCTCATCAATGCGGCGCCGTGACTTTCAAAATTTGCAGCCGCTAAAACACTTCGGGCAGCAGAAATTGCAACAGAAAACGCCCGTTCGATCCCCCCCGCTTTCGCTATCGTTTCAGCTGTTTTATCTTGCAGCCCCGTCAAAGCCGCCTTGGTGTTAGAAAAATCGATTGCCGAGAGTGCTTCGAGCTTTCCCGATAGTTTTTCGACTTCAGCATTTGCCGCAGAGATGGCAGCCGGATCTTGCGCGACAATGTTGACCGCAGCTTCTTTGGTGCCGCCAGAAAACAGATCTTTAACAAACTTCCAAGCGCCACCAATGGTCGTAAAAACGCTTTGTATTTTGCCTTTTGCATCATCAAACATTTTGACGATGTTATTCATGACAACTTGAACAGTGTCGGATTGTATAATGTTTTGCCAGCTGGGAAAATCCGGAATAAAATCAAGCCAATTAAGGGGTGAAAGATAATTTAACCAGCTTAATACAGTTAAAAAATTGTCCCAAGAGAAGATTGAAATCACTGTCTGCCAGCCAGGAAAGCCCGGAATGAATTCAACCCAGCGGATTGGCACCAAATAACTGAACCAATTGATAGCCGTAAACACATTGTCCCACGAAAAAAGACCTTTGACCCAATTCCAAAAATCCGCAAAAATCTGCTTGGTTTTTGCCCATATATTTTTAAACCACGGGCCAATCTTGTCCCAATTTCTGTAAATCAAATAAGCACCAGCTGCGATGGCTGCTATAGCGGCGACAACCCATCCGAGTGGAGTTGACATGAAGGCAATGCCCATCGTGATAAAGCTTTTTGTGACCAACCCGATTGGTGTCAGCAAAAGGCGAAAAGCCGCGCCAAGCCGGCTAAAATTGTTCAGTTGCGCAAAAAGTGCAATAGCCTTGCCGCCGATGCCGATAAAAACACCAATACCTTGAGCCACTTGTATAAAGCCCATGGCCATTCGCGCCAAAGCCGGCACAACCGGCAAAGCAAGCAAAATGATAGCCATATTTTCCCACCCGCCGACATAGCCGGATATTTTATCCAACACATTAAAAATGGCTTGCCCCGCGATGGACAGCTTTTCAACCACCGCCCAGGCGACTGTCATTGTTGCTATTAAATCCCGGGAAATATTTTCGCACCACCGGTCGATGGTTCCATCAGCGCCCCACCGATCTATGAGGCTCACCACCATGTCGAGCTTTTGCGTGAGAAAATCGAACAGGCCGCTGTTCATGATTTTCAATTTCGCGTTGTCCCACGCGTCGGTAAGCTTCCACATCAACCCGTCCCAGGTTTTGCCGAAGGCAGCACTCGAACCGCCAAAGCGGGCGCTCACAACTTTATCGATCGCAGCCGCATTGCTTGACCGGTTGCCGGCAACTGCTTTATATTTTTTCATGCGGCCGTCTTTGCCAGCGAACATATAGTCAACATATTTCCCGTTCTTTTTGGCGGTAATGCCGAAAAGCTTTAGCGTTGACAAATTACCCTTGATTGCGCCGGTATAGGCCTTCGCGGCCGTGTCGATATTTTTTCCAGTTCCGGCTGCCATATCGGCAATATTTTGCAGTGACCCGTTGGCCGGATCGATTCCCACATTTTTCAATTGAATGTAGCTGTGTGTTAGGTCTTCCAGGCCATATGGCGGCAACTGTGCTTTTTCAATCCAGTCCATAGCGATTTTTGCTTCTTCGGCCGACTTGGTGACGCCCTTCATCGCTATTAAAAGGGTTTGATATTTCCGCGCTTCCTTTGCACCGGACATGCCGGCCGCAAACGCAAATGAACCCGCTGCTATTGCTCCACCACCGAGCAACGCGCCATATTTGCCGACGGACATGCCACCGCCGGCTATATTTGTAAGACCTGTGCCGATCCGATAACCTGCACGTCCACCTTTGAACGCTTGTAAATTAATCCACCGCTCAATAACTTTATTGAGCCGGCCAACCGCCATTTCTTCCGCCCGCCAACCTTTTACACGATTTGCCGAGAGCTGCTCCATTTTTGCGCCGGCGGCGGCATGAGCTTGTTCGGCTTTTGCTGCTTTTTCGCTTGCAACGGCTGCTTTATCGGCTGCCTTTGCGCTTTTTTCATAGGCGTTAGCAGCTTTTTCCGCGCCCCGAAGCGCGGAATCGTTGAAGGTTTTTTCAGCCTTTGAAACAGCCGAAATGGTTTTCGTGGCTTTGTCCACTGCCTCGAGGATAAGTGAAAATTTCATCTAAATCCCTCGCTTTCAACCATTTTTTGCCGCCTCGATGGCTTCCTGTTCTTTTTTGGCGCTTGAAACAGCAATGTTAAGCCAGTAAAAAAACTCACAACTCGATAATTGCATTAGAGTGTTGAAATCCCAACCACGCGTTACAAGCCACTCGATATCCTGCGCGGCTGGTATTAAGGGTTTTCCTGGTTGTCTTCCTCTTCGTTACCGAAAAATTCGCCCAGAAGCTGAAAATAATCACGCCCGTTAATGGCTTCTTCGATTTGGCCAATCGTCCAACGTTCGCCATTGAAGAGGCAAACACGTTGGATTAACGCGAGTTGCATCATCCCCGCTTTGCCGGCGGCAATGCGCTGCGCTGCTTGCGTGTCTGAAATGTGCCAATCTTCGGGTATGGTAACTTTAATCTGCGAACGCTCCAGAACAACATCATGTGTCGAAAAGTCCGGTTTCAACTTTACAGTCTGTGTATTCTGCGTGCCTTCGCTTTTATTTTCTTCGCTCATAATATTTGCCTTTATTTAGCTGTTGGAAAAAAGGCCGGGCAGCGGGAGACGGTTCATCTGCCCGGCCAGCCGCGTGGTGCCCAAGGGATAGCAGACGCGGCAAATGAAAAGTTATTGCGGCCAAACATCTTTGCCGTTGATGCGATGAATACCGGCAAAAAGGTCGTATTCAAAAATTGGTGTCGACGAACCGGAAAATTTTTGCACCAACGAAGTAATTGAAAGGTCGTAACTTGTTGTTGCCGCTTCACCGAGCTTAAAGCTTGTGTCACCTTTTTTAGCAGGCAGTGTCGTGACTGTGGAAATAAGCCGACCCTGTTTTTCCTCATCAAGGCCTTCCGCACCGAAAATATCGAGATAACTATTGAGCGTAAATTTGCAGGCCTTTGTAGGGTTTTTCAGCCGTGCATCAAGTTCGAGATCAGGATATTGCAATTCTAACGTTGCTTTCAACGCATCAACCGCGCGGCTTGGTAGTTCCAAAACCCCAATCTGACCGAGCGTTTCATGGCTCACCATTTTGTAGCCAATTTCGCCAATTTTGAATTCTTTTACCCGACCTGTCAGTTTATTGTCATCGAGGTATAGATAGCCGTTGGTTATTTGGCCAAGTTGTATCGGATTCATTGGTTAACCTCCTTATGCGGCGAGCCCAAGGGCATCTTTAATGAGATTGATGTCTAGATAGCTTTCAACGGTCAGCCACTCCATCGGCGCCACCGGTGCTAACTTCAAGTTGTAATAGAAGTGCCCATCAGCGACATCGCGCGCTGTCGTTTTGGTACGGTCGAAACTAAAACGCCCACCGTAAAGAACACCTTCGCCTTCTTTCTTCCGCAAAAATGCGTTCACGTCATCTTCGACCTGCTCAATTCCCAAGTTGGTTGCGATGGCATCAATGCGTTCCTGAAGGTAATACACAGCCGATTCATGAATCATATCAATTGTGCGGCGCGTTTGAATGAAACTGCGCTGGCTGATATCCGAAGGAAAAGCCGCCGATCGGTTCCCGTAGGCACGAAAGCCACGGCCATACATATTCATGACTGTAACAATGCCGACTTCGTTCAACGCATTGGTGTCGGACGATAAATCACCCGGATGGTAAGAGATATCACGTTCCATTCCGACAACATCCGTCATTGTTTTGTTGGATGGCGAATAATGATAGCCTTGCGCCAGATCCGTGGCGACAATCACGCCCGCAAAATGTTGGCTGAATGGCTGGTTAACGACATCATCCACAACCGGATCATATGCTTTTACTTGCGGATAAGTAAGGATAGACCGATCGGAGGCGGTATTATATTCGCCACCAACCCCGCGTGAAGCGACAGCCTGCTGGATCGTTAAGCCTGCCGGCAGGTCGGAAATATCGATAGCGTGAATTTTATTGGAAATAACATTCATGCCTGTGCGCACACCGATGTGGGTTGAAAATCGCGGTGCCAGCAAAATTTTCGGGAAAAACCCGAGCTCGTTAAAAGTGCCATAGGCAAGTTGAAAACCGCTTGCTTGCCCCGCTTCGTCGAACCCGCCGACGATATCGGAAGCAACCACCATTGACGGGTCCGGCTTGCCATCGTCATTTTTGTGTTTATCCGGATCAAACACATTGACCGCGATAATCGTGCCGCCACCTTGGCCATCCTGCACCTTATTGAAAATCGCGCTTATCGCTTCCGGCAAGGTGTAGCCCGCTTTTTGTGGTCCAAGCAATGAAACGGCTTCTTTTTGCGAGCGGATGACAAGTCGTTTATTAATCACGTTTTTACGCTTTTCCGGTGTATCGTAAATGTCCTCGATCGGAGCCGTACCGACAATAAATGTTACAGCCGATTTTACGTCACGAATAATGCCGGCGCCTTCGCGTCTTTCAATAATTTCGGGACCATGGTGAAAATTAACAGACATTATTTGGTATCCTTCTTTTTTACGACAGTCGGCAGTGTTTGTTTTTGCGGCTCTTCATCAACCGGTGCAAATAGGCCAAGGTTGACTAAAATTTTTATTTCGTCATTCTCGGCTGGCAGCTCGTAATTTTGACCCGGCACAAAATTACCGTCGAAAATCACTTTGCCTTTTTCTTCAATTTTACGGGCTTGTAACCCGCCCAGATATTGAAATTTCATGATGTCAATTCCTTTCAAAAGCGGGATTTTCGGCCGCATCAAAACGTATATCAGCGACCGCCGGAATATGGTGGGTGAAGTCAAGGACATAGCGCCAGCCGCCGTCGATGCGGGCGTCTAGTTTGTCAGATTGAATTAAAAATGGTGTCGCGCCGCATAAAGACTGTCCTTGAAGAGCCAGTCTTACCGCCTCTATGGCGCTATTGGCACCAATATCACCTTTGTTTTTGCCTCTTAACGACCGAACAAGCACGTAAACTTGCCAACGAATTGTGCGGCGAGGGGCATAGGCACTTGATGGTGCATCATCATTTGGACCATAGCTTGACCCCGTGTAGAGGACGAAAACAGCACCGCCATCACCTTGCGGAAAATCATATTCCTCGGCGCGATCATCAAACGCTTCAATTCGATTTATTTGTTGCGGCAATTGTTGTTTAAGCGTGCGAATAATTGCTTTCTCGATATGCGTCAGCATGTCTGTTATTTCGGTCATAAGTACCCCCCAAAAGCCTTTTTCATGCGCGAGGCCGGCATAAATCCCGTTACCGTTTGCCCATGGGTACCAGGCTCCGGTTGTTCGCCATCACCGTCCGCATCAAGTGTGATTTTTCCGGCTGAAATATCTTTTAACGTTGCGATCGCGTCTTCATATCGTTGCCGCACTAAATCCGACATCGATGACGATTGACCACCTTGGCCGCGCAATTTGTAACGGGCAATATCGAATGCTATGTCTGCCAAAATCGGCGGTATTACCGTAAAATTTTGCCGGTAACGGGCACGCACATAACCGTTAATGAGATCATCGGCTGACAATAAAACGGAAGTTGCACGTTCAAGATCAAGCGTGCGGTTGTCCCGCCCGCCTGTACCGAGAAGTCCGTCGGCTTCAGTTTCACTCAACCGATTTGCAAATTCTGCTTCGGAAAGATATTTCGGTTCGGTCATCTCTGTTATGCCTTTTTGATGACGTTTGTCGAAACAAGCTCGTCAACAACAGCGTCGTCGGCTTGATCGAGCGATATTTTGGCGCCGATTTCATTCCGTTTGCCGTTTATTTTGACCGGAAACAACACTTCATAAAGCTGCGCTTTCGCGGCCTTTTTATTGTCCTTTTCTGTCGATGTTTGGGCGTTTTTAACGTCCTCTTTGTTTTGTTGCGGCTTTGACGGTACGACAGTGGCATTCGCCGCCGTTTTCTGATCAACGGTCTTTTTATCGTCCTTTGCTTTCGATGTTTGAGAATTTTCAACGTCAGCTTTGTTTTGTGGTGGCTGGTCCGACGCGGCGGTGATGTTCACCGCCGTTTTCTCGCCGTCCGCCTGTTCAGGTTTTTGAGCCATCACACCCTCTCACGCTACATTCTTGAAAAGGAAGCCACCTTCCGCGCCGGTGACATATGGGCGATATTCTTCCGTATACGGGTAGATCCATGATTTGGTTGAGCGCTCGTCATAAGGTGCCTCGACGATCGGGTAACCGGAAAGCCGATAAGTGTACCCGAAGGCCGGTATCATGTAGTTGCCGCCCTTCGGCACATAGGCCAAAACAGCATCATTGCCCCAAACGTCGGAAGCAGGTTCCACATCATCCGCATTGTCGGCCAGCGCGACCGCTTTACCAACAAGAACGGTATCGAGGTCAAAATACTTGGCAAGCAGCACGCTTGTAATACTTTCCGATGACGTATACTTGAACTTTTCTTTGACAGCGGCGTGGTCTTGCAACGCGTTAAATGCAGCAGGCCCCAACACAAGCGTGTTAGGATCGCGCCCAATCATGCGACGGACTGCTTCTTTTGCGTTTTTCACGTCCTGTGCCGGCTTTGATGTTTCAGCCGACCATTTGTCCGAACCCGCAAACGACATTTTGTTATCCGTCGCGTAAATTGCAGGGTCGCGCACCAAGTTGGCAATTTCGACCTCGCGGCCCAGTCCGATGATGTCCTGCACTGTTCGGACGGAAGTTTTGGCAAGATCAATGCCAGGAACTTTTGAAGCATCCTGCTGCAATTCATAAGGCACTTGAGCTTCCAGCGATTCCTGCTTCAGTGCAATCGGATCGCTTTGATAGCCGAATTGAACACGTCGTGTTTGCGACCCGGGTGCCCGGCGCGTGTTAAGGGCTCGGCGGAAAGCATCTTTGCCGAAACGAATAACACGCATCGAGCGGTTCGGAATATCGACGAATGGTAGCAAAGAAGTACCAACAAACTCACTATTTATGTAGCCGCGAGATTGGGTTGTCAGAACTGGATCAATCACTTGCGCCTGCCGGCTGGTCATTTGTGACATTTAAGGAAACCTTTCAAAAATTAGCGAATAAGAACGGTGACGGTTGAACCAACTCCGCCGCTCGACAGCGCAATGCCAAAACTATCGGCGGTTGCTACAATCGGTCGGCCATTATCGTCAGCCGACAATTTGTCTCCGACATTAACGCTGGCACCGGCGACCAATTCAGCAACACCAACCGCAAGCAGAGGAAAAGCCGAGCCTTCTTCTGCATCACTGATTGCGACACCCAACACTGAATCTGCCTTCGACGCCGGTTTACCTGACGGGCTTACAAGCTGTCCGGCGGTTATTTTTGCGCTTGCAATGACAGTAAATTGCAGCGCCGCGATTGTTGTTTTCATTTTTTACCTCTTTGTTAGAAAGTTAAAAATCGCCGGATTCAGCAGCTTTAACTGCGTCTTCGTATGAAATGGTTGGCGTTTTTCGTTGAATCCTTAGCGCCGCGTTATGGATTTCCAAACGGTCCGGATCGACTGAATAATTATCCGGTGCGGCAAAGCTGACGTTTTCTGTTGCCCCCGATTTCGGCAATGCTTCGCCGAAATGCACAATTTCCGGCTGGTCCGACAAAATTTGGCGGAAAATGTCGCCTGGTTTTTGCTGACTGTCAGCAAAGTTTACAGCGGTGGCACCCATATCAACCGCATCAAGGACGCTCACAAGTTTGTCTTTGTTGACAGGAAGAAGGCTACCTTTGGCAACCAAAGTATCGGCAAAAGATGAATTTGCAACGTGGACCGCTTTTTTCTCGCGTTCGGCAATTTCCTTTTCGCGCTCGGCAATTGCGTGTTCGCGTTCGCTAAAAGCCTTTTCTGAAAGAGAAGTATTTGCTTTCTTCTTCTCTTCGTCATTATCGTTGACAGGCGGCAGCTTTGGCTTTTTCACTTCTGCAATTTTATCGCCATTATCGTCTTCGCTGTTATCCGCCAATATTTTAGCCGCTTCGTCATCAGTCAAAAGTGCTGCTTGTTCTGCACCAAACTTTTCAACAAGCCAGTTTTTGAGCCGGGCCAATATGCTTTTATTGTCGTTCATTTCGCTAAAATCCACGTTTAAAGTTGTTACGTTAGTTGTTGCACCGGCAAAGCTGACAGGCTTTAGGCCCGGTATTGCCGGTGCAGCAGCGCCCAAAAAACCCACATGCCTAAGGTAAAAGTGTCCGGGTTTTGGGTTGGCAGGTGAACAGGGTTGAAAAAACGAGGCGGATATTTTTTTATATCGGCCGGCCTTTACCGCCTCGGCAAAATTGCTTTCAATCTTGTCAAGATCGGCAACGAGCCTTCGTTTCTTTCCGTCGTAATTCAGTGACTTAACCCACGCATAAGCCGGTGCGGTCGTGTCCGGATGACCAATTACAACCGGTGCGTCATCGTTACGATACTGGCTGGCAATATCGGCCAAGACTTTTTCAGAAAATGTAATGGTCTGGCCTTCCATCGACTTGAAACAGCCGGGCCTGCAAATTTCAACCGAGATTTTTTCGTGTGTGTTATCCATCATGCGCCAAAATGTATCGGCATGATCGGTATGAAAACACGGGCACATTGCCCGTGAGTTTATTATTTTTTTAATGGAAAAACAGAAAGTTTGGCTTTTGAATAAGCAATTAGCCGCATTCTTGGGGCAGCTTTATTTATAACGGCGTTTCTAACGGCCATCTAACGCGCATAGGCGCGTTTTATGCAAATTTACGGCTCATTCTTCATGAAATTTCTAAAGTCACGCTGGCGGCTTAAATTTTCATGATTTTGTTATAACACAGTTCAACTGTTTCTTGGACCGTTTTTGCTTTCTCGACTACTCCCAAATTAAGTACCTGTTCGAAAAACGGGACAGACCTGTTTGTCGTCGGTGCAGGAATAATCTCTATTTTCGTTGGTTTTCTTTCAATATAAACGCCGGATATAACTCCCAAAAAGAGCATCCTTGGTACTCCAATTCGAACGCCCCTTCGATTACTATACCAGCTGTCATCATTTATAAAAACGGGACTGCCGCTTGATCCGGGAAAAACTGAAGCATCAATTAAAAATTTTGGTTCTCCGTTAAAATCGATTGTTAAAAGACTAGCCGTCGTTCCGCTACGAATGATTGGTAAGTGGTTGACCTCATCCCACATGAAGTTCGGGTAACCAACAAAAGTTATACGTTCTATAGCAAATAAATCTTCTAACCCTTTTTGATCAGGTATCAGATTTTCGTTAATAAAAGAAAAAATTAGATCTCTATCTGGTCCTTTATAAATCTGACAGCCTACTAAATCAACGACTTGAATATCAACATTCTCCGAAGGGTGACCGCATGAGTATTTTTGCAAATAGTCTCCATCCAATCGCACTGTTGCCAAGGTGCCATAATCCAACTTACCATTTTTATCTTTCGTAAAAAGCTTGAATTCGACCTTTTCAGCATTTTTTAATAAATGCTTATTGGTCACCAGATAGACACAGTTCTTACACGTATAAAAAAAACCTGTTCCAACCGTCATGCGACCGTCATGCGTATAAACGCTAATGCGAGTAGTACAAAATACCATTTTATCACTCGCTCTTTCATTATTCATTGTTCAGTCTCCACGCATATCCATTCATCAATGGCATCTATGGCAGCTTGCTCGTCATTTTCTCCAAAGCCAATATATGGCCGAGCCGAAATAACAGCTTTTTTTATAAATAGCCCGCCAGTGCTATCCGAAGCTTAAAATCATTTTTAATTTATCGGGAATTTCATATTTACGAAATCGACTATTATTTTAGGTCCCCAAATACCCGACGACCAACTCAAAAGAATAGAGAAACCGTTAAAAATAATCCGGCTCCCCTCACTCTCTAAATCTATTGTTGTGTATCTTTCGAGCATGGCATAAATCATATAATTTATAACTGCACATAGATACAGGGTCCATGCACAAAACCCAATATAATAAAATATTTTAAGCATTATCGTATCATAGCGCTCGATCGCTAATTTTAATGCAGCAAGAAATACAATACTTTGAAAGCTACAATATACAGCGTCATAGAATTTTTTCAGGTTTTCGCTTGTAACTAACCGATCTTCGACACTTACAGGCGTCAACAACATTGTCTCCAATGTATCCATTGTTTTTACAAACATCTTTTTTAATTTTAACCACATCATTGCGCACTCCAGTGATGGTCTTAGCTATTCAATTCATCCTCTACATCAAACCAATCTTCTATTGAATCCAATGCAGCTTGCTCGTCTTTTTCGCCAAAACCAATATATGGCCGGGCCGGAATAACAGCTTTTTTTATAAATAGCCCGCCTTCACCGCCGGTTGGAATGCGCAAGGCCTTTTTATCTTTAGGAACAATAGTTGCACCGAACTGGTGAACCGCTGCATCAATCGTATTCGGCCCAAGTTTTAAAACATTGCCATCAACCTGATAAACAATCGACCCTTTCAATCGGCCCGTCCGGTTTAAGATCGGCGAGCTTGAGCCGCGCAATTTTTTCGTGAGTTCACTTAACGGCTGCCATTTATTGCCTTGTGGGTCTGTCTGTGTCTGGAAACGCTCGAATGTGGTTTCCAGTAATGCCTCACCGACATTTGCCAAGGCGCCACTCACATCCTTGGCTTTTTCCAACAAATGATCAAGGACACGATCGACACGTTGCTGTTCGCCGTCAGTAAAAACCAGCTTGATCTCGACTGCCATTTGATTTTCCGTCCATTTTATATTATCTTAAAAGGTGGAAAGGCCATGCTGCGTAACCGGCCACCAAGGCCAGACCTTAAGGGCAATTGTTACGAATTGCCCTTTTTTGTTGGCCGTCGGTAAAGTAACTGGCCGTGTCGTTGATTTTCTATATATTTTTCGCGCTTTCCTGATGATACGTCATCGATTGGAAAAAGCGTAGTGCCCGACCACCCGTCCTGGCCCCATTCAAAAACACCGACTGCCGGTGTCTTTTCATCAAAACGCAAATAACGGCGGCGCAAAACTTGCCTGCCCGTTGTCTTCATGGACTCAAAATCAACCCAAATTTCATCCGGATCTATTAACGCTTGAAAAGCCTTCAAGAGGTTCTGCGCGCGGCCTCTTTTTAACGACTTCCATTTACCTGTCGCTGTCTTAAACATCGTTTCGCCGATAGGAATGGCATATCCAGCTTTGTCACGTATCAGAACAGCGCCATTCTCTCCACGTTTTGCGCCAACAAGTGCAAGGATCGCATCAACATAATATTCCGCTGGCTTTCCATCTGGCAGCGTGCCCACATTTGACGGCTGTGCAATATCACGGAGCGGGTGTTGTTGCAGGGGATCCGATGCACTGCGCAATGGATTAAGTTCGTCTTGCAATTCTGGCGGTATGAGCCCTGAAGCCCAATTAGCACCGGGGGCATGATCCCAGCCAAAACTGATGCCATTCGGAACTTCAAGCGTTTCACCTGTTTTCGGATCTTTTACTTTTCGATACGTCAATACCGGCGTTTCATCCGGCCCTGTCTTGCCCAAGCGTTCAAGCTGGCGGCGTGATAGCGGCTGCACACCGCACGAACACCCCCAGCCGTTCGGCGGGTAAATGACCCGCCAAATCGGATTGTTCCAGTCAAGCACTATCCCGTCGAGCGCAACATGGTCTTGGCGTGGCATCTTTGGAGTTCTTAAAAAGCCATGCTTATATTGCCAAAAAGGCCGCACCTTGACCATTTTCGGGTCAGTCATTTGTTTCCAACGGCCCGCAGCATATGCCGTGCGAATATTTGTTTCAAAAATCACACGGGCGCGCCATGCACGGCCTTCCAGTGTTTTTTCGCCAGTCCAGCCGGTCCAGCCGTGTTTGGCTACAATGGCTTCAAATTGATTGGCAAATTCTTCCAACCTTTTTCCGTTTTTTAATGCATCAATAAGTGCGTCCTTCATGTCGTTCAAAAATGCATCTTTTGTCGCTCCGGCTATAACAAATGCACGGTCATGAGCGCGGCCTTCCAAATCACGCCAATGTTTTGTCGGCTGCCTGACCTTTTGGCGGAAATAGTCAATGGCTTCTTGAAAAGGTGTTAAAAAGCCCATTATTTAAGCCTCTACCACGTCTGATTGGCCTTTTGCTTCAGCTGCCACCAACGCAGAAGCAAGCGTGTCGGCAAAGGGCGTCAGCTGAAGGTCAGGGTAAAGAGTCAAGATTTTTTCACTGAACGTTTGAAGATCTTCGCCGACGTCAACCGACTTTTCCAATTCCTTTTTTATAAGATCAATCCAACCGCCAAAAATCGGCTGCATTGATTGATCAAGCTGTTCGACCAACGTCGAAATGTCGTGATCTTTGTCATGGCCGGCATCATTGTCATCACTGTCAGGAGCTGCAAAGCTACTCTGCTTTGGCTCACCCGTAGTCTGTTTTGGTTCGACCATTTCTTTGTCAAAAATTTCGCTAAATGTCGCGGCAAGACCGGCAGCCGGTATAAAACCGAATTGCCGGGCCTGTGAAATATTGTCCATCTCGGCTTTGGTGGCGGCAGCACGCTTTTGGCGCAAGTCCTCAATTGCCGTCTCGTTTTTGGTACGCGGACGCCAAACAGTGGGGTATGGCGCTCCTGGCATATTAAGATCGATAATCCACTTAACGAGTGTGTCGGATATAGTTTCGCACACGGCGTCTGCATCACCATCAGCCAGTCCATCCGAGACTTCCAGATGTGTTTCGCTGGCTGCGCGGCTACCATTTCCATCAAGTGATGTGGTTAGTGTTTCGCCGAGAACTGTTATAGATGATTCTTCGTCCCAATATCTGCACCACTTCTCATATGACATTGTTTCCGAATGAGAGGATTCGAGAAATTCAACTTCAGACCCGATTGGCATAACAAGAACACCGTTTTGTGCCAAATTCATGAGCATTTGCACAATCTTATCGACTTCTTCCGGTGGGGTGCCAAGAGGATATTTTCCTAAGGGCGTGGGTGACGTAAATTTTTCCAAAAAATGAGACCAAAAACCAACGCCTTCTCTTTTAAAAAGGACATTCCAGAACAGTATTCGCCCAAGCCCCCGCCCATAGGGATCAGAACCGTCACAATCGTGCCGATGAACGATAAATTTCCGCGCTGGCAAGGAAATACCTTCAAATGGTTCTTCAGGTGTTAAAAGGCGCAAGTTCCATTCATTATCAAAAGCAAAACGTGCGCATCTGTGTTTCTTTATTGTTTCCGGTAAAATGAGATTGTTTTTATTTGCCCAGATAACTTCACTCACCGAAAAACCGAAAAGTGTCGCATCGAGGAGGTCTCCGGTGATACGATCAAAGGCTATTCCCTTAAGGGCCTTTTCCAATAATTGAGCGGCAGCTTGTGCTTGCGCGTTGTCGTCGTCCGCGGCTTTAACAACCCACTCGCGCGATGTTACTTTGGCTTTCCTTTTTTCGAGAAGCGCCTTGACACGGCCATCTTTTTCGACTTCTTCATACAGCCGGAGCCCGCGGCCATTGCCCTTGGCAAACAAAGTCGCATCTTGCGGGCGCAAAACATTACCATAATTTTGAATCGTTATGTCATTTGCGACGCTTGCTATGAGACGTGTCATTTCCGTTGAAATGGATTTGGTTTTCCGTCCGTTTTCGGCTTTTTTTGTCATTTTTTTTATCACAGCCGATATCCTTTCAGCACATCATTTGCTCCGCCCGCTTGCGGTGGAACAGCACGTATTTGGCTCATATCTGTTGATTGCGAATAACGAATGGCATTGGTAAAAAGCATCTCCAGCGCATCAGGACCATCGTCGTGGTCGGAATTAGGCCATTGCGTCAATTGTTCGATAAGTGTTGTTTGGGTTGCATGAAAACGGATTGTGCCGGCCGCTATGGCGGGCTGTAGCCGCTCGATACGCAATGACTTGTCGGACGTGTTATTAATCGGCACTGCCGGCAAATAGATGCCCTTTTGAATAGCGTAATTCATGAGTTCTGTTCGGAAAAACTCTTGAAACTGCACGCTTTCCACGAGCCACAATTGGCAGTGATATTCAGTTTGCAAGGCGATAGCGTCATTAATAATCATATCAGGCAAGCGTTTGCGTATAAGCGCCTCTACCACGTAAAGAACAGGAGAGCGTTCACTTCGGTCTAACGCGCCGACAAGTAATGCTGATGGATCGCGCGTTTTTCCCTGTTTTCCAAGCGACGGATCAATGGCTGCATAATATCGCCAGTCTGTTTTTTTCTGAACCCAATATGTAAGATTTTTGAACGGCGCGTTTTCAGCAATTGGCTCACCTTGTTGTTCGGTAGCAAAGGCTGAAAGACTTTCGGCGCGTTGCATCATGAGTTGTTCAAGCGACTGCATATCCGGCCAGTTCAAAACCGCGCCTTCATCCATATCCTCTTTATTTGCTTTATAATAATCATGAGCGGCACCTTCGCCATCATTACGCAAGATTTCTTCCCACGTTTCCCATTTGGTCATATTGTTCGGCATTTTCATCAGCGCTTTAAATCGTGCCAAGTGCCAGGCCGGTTTTCTTGCCATCCGCAAAATTACTGCGTCGTGATGCAAAACCGTGCCGATATAAAAAAGATTCATACTGCCATCGGCTGCACCCAATTTTAAAACCGCACGCAACAGCCACGTCTCTAACTTATCGCGTTGTTCGGGTGAACGGACATTTTCATCATTTTCGATGTCATCAAGAACAACAAGGTCGGGGCGAAAAGGTCCATGGCGGCGCCCGCGCAATTTTTGTCCGGCGCCAACCCCTTCAATACGCACGCTGTTTTTTAAAACGATTTCACCTTCACGCCAGATGCGTCCTTTTCCTGTAAATTTTGGAAAATCCATTGCAAGTCGCGGGTTAGATTCAAGTTCCGCCTTGATAGCTTCTAACGCCAACGCGGCTTGCGCATAAGCATCCATGACAATGATTGTGTAATGGGTAAGTCCGGTAAGAGAAGACCAGATCGGGAAAATCAGGCTGACTAACGTGGATTTGGCAGCGCCACGCGGTGCCACCACAATATCATGGGCTCCTTTTTCTCGGCCGACAACAGCCGGCAAGCGCGAAAAAAGATGTTCGTGCAACAAGCTCGGCTTTTTTGTGAGATAGTGCGGGAAATAAGTGGTGGCAAAAAATTGGAAACCATTTTTCTTGTCCAGTACTTTTTTTATGCGCGCCGCTTTTGCCGCTTCTCCGGGTGCAAAACCTGACACACTTGCTTCAATTGAAACGCGCATTTCATCGGCAAGTTTTGCAAGCTCCGTTTGAAAATCTTTAGCGGTTAAACGCCTGGTCGAGCTTGGCAACAAATTTTCGAAATTATTTGCCATCATACGCCTCAGCAAGTTCGTCGCCAAAAGGTTCTAAAACGTCCGAAATCACATCGGCCAATTCTGGCTTTTCGCGCGCAACAAACTTGATCAATCTCTGTAAAACGTCATACGCGATGCCCAATTCCGAGAGTTTCGGCGCCGCACGACGTGCTGCTGCGACTGTTTTGTTAAAAGCGTCCGATATGGTTGCCAAAAGCTTCACTTTTTCGGCAGCTGATATGCTGTTATCTTCTTTCAATTCATCCATGACCGCTTGAAATTGCACTGTAAAATCTTCAAGCGACTGAGAAATAAGAGCTGATAGGCCTTCACCATCCACAAGAGCGGCCGATCGCGCCTTATCCCAGTCGTCACCGGCTTCTTTTGCCTCTCTTTTCCATCTGTTGATGGTTGCAAGCGAAACACCGGTCACGACAGAAATAGACGTCATTGCAAGGCGCTTGTGCACGTAAGCAGTTCTCGCCTCCCTTTTCGTCGCCTCATCATGTGCCATTTCAAAACTCCGGCTTAGGTTTTTTTACGCCTTCAAGAAAAGCTTTCCTTTCGACGTGATCCAAGCCCGAACGCGTGATCGTTGCCAAAATCAACGGTCCGTCATCGTCAATAACAATACCGCCAATATCAGCGAGATACCGCATTTGCTGACGGACCCATTCGCGCGATCGCTTGTGTCCGCATTCAGCCAAAACGGTGTCGAGCACCGATTCATTCATTTCGTTACCGGGGGCGAGTGAGAGCGCCTGCAAAATAGACAGCCGCGCATCCTCATCTATTTTTTTCGCCAATTTTGCAAAAAAAATCATAACCGTCCTTTCGCGTTTTCTATCAGTATTTCATTGATGTGAGCGACTAACTCTTTCATGGGCTCAACGCTCGTCGTTAAAACGCGCATATCGCCCCCCATGCGTTCTAACGAAATTTCGATGCGATGAACGGCGTCTTGTGATGGGAGGTTTTTGATCTCATTTTCCATCTTATCAAGCCGCTTAGCCTGGTCGCTTATCACATCATTAAGTGCAATGATTTGTTTCTCGTTTTTGCGTGAACCAGCAGTCAACCATGACCACACCGCGGTGCTGATGGTGATAAGCATTGCACAAATGCTTACCGCCACTTGAATATCAGCCGAACTCATTTTTCTGACGCCGATGCCGGTATGGTGGCTATTTTGTCGATTGTGCCAAACTCTTCAAGTTTTGCCGCAACCATGTCACCAACGTCTTTCGGTGTGAGTTTGAAATGGTTCAATGCGTCGGGCACGCGCGCTTGAACATATTTAACAGCTGTAGCTATGAGTAATGAGCGAAAATCGATCGAAAGTTTATTACTTTCAGCCATCTTTTGACGTAATTGGTCGGCCGCATAATTAACACCGCGTTCGACAGCGCCCATAACAACAGCCCGTTGACTGTCATCAACTCGGATCCCGAGCCACTTGTGCAAATAACCGGCAAGGCGACTAAATCCCCAGCCAATGACAGCAACAACAATCACGACGATATACTCGAGCAATTCGTTAAAAAGTGGTGCCAATGATATCGTTGTTCCACTCTGGTCATCGCCCGCAAAAGCCGTATTGGCAACGAAAATGAAAATCGGTGTAAGAAGAAAAATAAGAAGACGCATTTTTAAACTCCAGACTTAGTTGCGGCTGCCTTTGCAGTCCATAAAATTGTCGTCTCCAATTTTTGCTTTGCGATTTCCGTTTCACGGTTTGTACCTAGGTCATCAATCAGACCCCATAAAACCGTTGCATAACGTTTTATTTTTGTAAGCTTTTCCGGCTGAACCTCGTTCACGCCCATGATGTCGCCATGCGCACCAATTACTATATTGGCGGTAAGCGACAAGGCCGCTTCAAGCGGGAAATCTGGCAATGATGGTGGCTGCTCAGGTTGTAGATCAGGTGCTTGATGTGTAGTCGTTGGATCAGCCGCTAATCGTTGTTCTTGCAGTGATTGCTGTAAAGCGTTACGCGTTTTGCTATCATAAATCCCATTGGCTTCGAGTTCATTTTGAACTTGAAATTCTTTTAACGCGTTTGTTGTATTAACGCCAAAATCACCATCTATACTAATAGTATTACCCAATTCCACTAACTGAGCTTGCAGTAGTCGAACATCAATTCCTTTTGATCCTTTTTTTAGTTCACGGATTACAATTCTTCCTGGCTCGAGAAGTTCTAGGGCGGTTTCTGTCAGAATTTCTCGTTCATAAGTTCCATAAGAGAGAACATCTTCAGCGCGTTCAGTAGCGTTTTCCCTATCCGCTAGCCCATTATAGCCACCGTTGACGATTTTGGTGATTTCCTTGACACTCGCGGTTTCAGCTTTTGCGCCAATAAATTCCTTCCAGTACGCGAGACCGCTTAAGAAGCCGATATTTGCATGAAGTAACAGGTCTGGTTGCGTGACGAGATCAAGGCCCAATTCTTTGCCCGCCTGATCATAATTATATTTACCAGTCGTCTGTTTTAGTCCCCGACCGCGATAACGATAACCATCCCCTGGCTTATCGTTGCCAAGCCGCCCACCATATACCTTATTGGCGAGTGCTTGAGGATTGAATGCAAACGGCCGCGCCATTGCTTCTGATTTAAAACGTTTTGGCCAGACTTCGCATAACCGTTTAGCCGAATATCTTAATTTTTCCTCCAACCGCGTCAGATTTGCACTTTCATGAACGATCTGCCCCATAAATTTTGCTTGTGCCACAGGGGTGGTAACGCCAAATCGCTCCCACGCGCCTTTATAGCCCTCATCGACCATTGCATCGACAATGGCGGCTTTGGCCTTCGGGCAAATTGCTAAAATATCGGCTTTATAAAGCATCAAACACACCTCTTCCAAAAGTGTGTTCGATTATTTCCTCTTTAACTTAAAAGCGTCACGGGCAACATGCCCGTCATAAGTGTTTTTGTCGAGATAGTCTTCAATATCAAGCTGGTTGGGATTGTTTAAAAATATGGGCCGACCTTTTATTGTCACGGCCGGACAACGATTGCTCTGATGAATATTGCGCACTGTCTTCATGGTGCAATCAAGCGCACGAGCAATATCACGCTGTTTCCAGCCTTTGCAAGATAACATCTTTACCATGTAGCGCAAGCCTGCCGTTGAAAATGCCGACTTCGATATTGATAACTCGCCGCCACCCATGCGTTCAATCAATATTTTTGCCCGGTCTTCGCCTATAATGTTAAGTTCATGCTCCGGACGCCATTTGGTTGGCACATAAAACCGGCAGCCGCCAAAATGGGCAACGACGGACAGAGCCGTGTCAAGATCACAAATCTCTGCGACCTCCTTCACGGCGGGTGTCAAAACGTCAAACGGTATTTTGATGGTCCGATCGATCATAATAACTTTATGTCTCTACGTCATTGAACTTTTTAATACGATTACAGTTTTTTGACGCTGTTAAACTAAATTTCGCGAGATATACGTACTCTGGGGGGATTTTTAACGTAATGCTACGTTCAATAATGGAATGGTCATTTCGCATGGTGTAGACAAATCTGACCGTAATTCCTCCATCTTTTGACATCCAAAAACGCGGCTTTTGAGTAGGCGGAAATGGAAATCCTTGTGTTTTCATTTCCTCGTCATAACTAAGCGGCATAAAGTATTTTAAGATGAATGCTCGTAGTTGTTTATTCACACGTTTACTTTTCATGCTGCCACGCTCATCTTTTTCTGTCGAACCAATTTTCCCAGCCGCGCAATTTCAGCATTCAGCTTTTCGGGCGGAATATGGCTACTCTCAACGCGCCCCAGTATTCTTAATTGCGCTGCTAGCACCCGCCTTTTGTTAAATTCCGTCCGGCTTTGTGCACTCGAAAGCTTTTCACCAGTCTGGCTCCAATTCACACCGGCGTCGCGTGCCATCATTGCCTTCAAAGCGTCTATAACTTTGCCCGCGGCCGTCCCATCCGTTAGAAATTGCGTGTGGTCATATCCAGTCTGACGTTTGGCAAATGCAATCAATGCTTTATCATCGCGATTTCGAATAACGCCTAAATTGTAAGCATTAAGCCACATAGCCCGTAAAATGCCAGCGAATTTGCCCGAAACTGTTTGGCTTCTTTTTCGATTGCCCGGCGTTGTCCCGGCCAATTTTCGCAACGCTAAAATAACCTTTTGCGCTTCGGCTTCAGTCATATTTTTGCTGGATTGTTGGCCGACCTCTCTCAACATGAAAGACCGGCGCATATCCTCATCCATGCCGATACGACGTGCTTCGGCGTGGATGAGTTTGATTTGGGCGTTGGTGCTCATCATGCTGCTCTCGGAAAATTATCAAGAAAGCGCGATTGGCCGGGGAACGCCCACCGATGCCAAAGCTTAAAGCCATTTAAGTCACCCTCTGGCAGGCCGGGGCAGAGATAAGTACGGCCATTATAAGCCAATCGACACCTCGTTTCTACAATATTCTTAAAGGTTCGCCCTTCACCTTCTGCAAAAATTAAAGCACCCTCGGGAACCGCTGACAGCATTTGGCTAAATCCGACAACGCCGTCTCGAAAACAATATGCATAATAATGTGCCATTCACGCTGCTCCTTTTTTCAGTTCGAGTGGTTCAATTATAAAATCTTCGCCACCCGATTTGATTGTAACGCCGGGCACTTTCATCGCCTGATCCGGCTCGGCGAGCATGGCATCTTTGTTGATTTCTTCCTTGACGCGAATAAACTTTTCCAAACCAGCAAGTTTACAACCCTCAATGATTGCCTCCACACGGCGTAGGCTCACACTTGGCGGCCGCGTGCGCCACGATACTGTGCCGGTTGAAAAGCTCGCAAATTTTACTTTCCCATTATTGGTGAGCTCATTCCGGTGCGCTTCGCAATATGCCTGCACGCCAGCGGTCAAACTTGCGAGCTCTTCATTCAGGGGCGCCGCTAGTTCGTCAAAGGATTTGCCGATTTCCCGCACGCGCTCGTCATGCTGCGCTTTAATTACATCCCGTTGACTGTGCAGATCCCCAATTCTCGCGATTTTAGCGACCACGTCATCGCGTGTTTGTGGCACGCTTTGCAATGCTGTCTTTTTCGTTCGATTTGCCATTTATGCCACCTCTTTTTCATAATTTTCGTTTGCAACCGGTTGACTAACCAATGGAAACGGCATTGGTACGACGGTTCGGCGGGGATTTTTGGCGAGTTCAAAAATTATTTGCAGCGCCATTCTTCGGCAATCTGATGACGACAGATAAACACCGCCGCGCTTTGCATGTGCTAAGAGTTCATCATGAATGGCCAATAAATCATTGTCGTTACAATCAATGTGCGTTGTGACTGTATTCATCTTATTTTCCTCTCTTTTGGATCGAATGTTTTGGATTGAATGGGCAAACTTGGCACGCCTGCCAATGCTTAACTTCTGCGCGACTTGACGTTGGTATTGCCCGATTTCTGTAACGCTCGCAGTCTACCGGCGTTATATTTTTTAAAAGATGCGGGCATTCGATCAATACTGTCAGATTTGCCAGAATTGCAGACCTAAGTTTGGTTGTATCGCCCGGATATTTTTGAGCTCGCGCTAAAGATACGCTTGCCCTTTTGTAGCCGATCTTTTCGGCAACTTTGGTAATTGAACCAAACCGTTCGTAGGCTTGTTCCAGAAGACGAAGGGCATATTCATCAAGTTGTTGATACGTTGTCATTGCACGCCTCCGCCAATTGATTGCGATCAACAATCTTGCCCTTCGACCATACGGGCGCCAAATGGCCGGTATCTTTGATGAGCCGAAAAACTTTAAAACCATTTGATGTTAGGGCTGTTCCTTTTTCACGGGCGGGCAGCTCGACCACATAACCAGCAGTCACCAATCGCCGGATGAAAACCTGCAAATTATGACTAACATTGCCATCGCTTATTATTTTGGCAACTGTAATAATACTCTGCACAGTAAAGCGCTTTTGCAATCGCATGGCGTTCCATGCCCTTTGCCGAAAAGTATTTCTCGGGGCTTGACGCAAAAATGATAAAGGTTGATTTGGCCCGCTGGTAATTGTTCGGCCTTCAGCCAAAAAAAGTTGCCCATCATCCGTGAGCTGGTAACGACCAGCTTCTAGCCGCTCAATAAGTTTTTTGATCACCAGCTTACATGCTGCCTTGCTTATTTCTTTGCGGGAAATCGGCAAATGGCAGTCTAACTCGTCAAGCGACTTTAAGCCTTTTCCGATGGCACCCAGCACGGCGATTTGAATTGTACCTGTACCGGCCATCATATCACCTCCGGTATTCGTATTGCCGCGCCGGTTTGACGATCGTTTACTAACAATTTGCCAGCCATGTCGGAAAGGTGAAGAGGATTTTCCGCGTCGAATTCGCCACGCAAACCAACGCGTTCTATATTGGCAATGGCTTCTTTTATTTCGCGATTGAAGCCGCGCGTCACTTGATGAACGAATTGTACGATATCGTCACCAACCGGTACTTCGCAGATTGAACGCAAAAACAACCGCACATCATCAATCGTGGCCGGTTCAAAATGTACGTATTGGGCGATGCGGCTAGCTATTTGCGGCAGCGCGGTGAGGTTATCGCGCAGCTTTCCCATGCCAACAAGAATAAAAACTATATCTCCAAGGTCGGAAAAATCTCTGATAGTTTCCATAATTCGCGAATTGCGCGATATATGGTCAGCTTCATCAATTACAACTGAAAACGTGCGACGCTGTGCAAGCATGACACTTTGCCTTTTTAACAACGCTTCCATGGCTTGATTGAAGCGTTTTTGGAAAGCATGAGCCGGATCATTGACATTCAATTCAGCAAGAAGTTCGTTTAAAAACCACGCCGGCGTCCATTCTTTTTTTGCCCGTAAGTAGACAGCATCATTTTGCGCTGCCCACCGGTAAAGGGATGTCGTTTTTCCTAAACCGGGTTGCCCATCAACAACCATCAAACATGCTTCTTGCGCACCCCGCCGTTCTAACGCCGAAAGGGCTGCATCAAATTTTTTTATGTTTTCTGTTTCAACAAATTCGTTTTTCATTTACGTCTCTCATGTCTCGTGACTTTCGTCTGTCAGGCAGCAGATCTTGCAAGCTTTGCAAGGGCATCAAGATCAATGCCCTGACGGGCGAGAAAGTCGGCATTGTGCTTCGTGGCCAACAGATCATTGCGAATATTCGCATGGTCCTGCGCCGTTACTCGTTCCGGATTTGCCATCAGCCAACGCGCATACTCTGCGTCATTCCGGAACTTCGGACGCTTCCTAGCTGATTGGAAATTGCTCTGTTCATTATCGCTATTGCGCTCGCTGTTAACTGCAACGAGCACTGGTTGTGCCGGCTCGGGTGCAGGGGCGGCAAGCGGAACAACATTTTCAGCTAATGACTTCAACGTAATCGACCGCAATTCCTTGTCGATTTCGGTTACTTTGCGCATAGCGCGAGCCTTCCGGCCTTTATGCCGTTTCTCCATCGCCGCTTGCTCGGCGCTCAACGGAATGTAGCGTGTTTTATGTCCCTCAAACCGTGCTTCGGCGATCATTTTGCCGGGTGCACGTTCGCCATCAAGCATAATGATTTCGCGACAAATCACTTTCGATGCGTCATGAATGTCGTAGGAAACAATGACGTCTTTGCCGTGATATTTTTCAAGTTCGATGGCATAATAGGAATTGCCTAGCCAATCCACCAACGCGCGCCGTGTTTTGCGAATAACCCACGGTTGAAGCAGATCACGAGCTTCCTCATCAGACACAAGATAAGGTTCAAAACCGCCTGACAATGCTTTTTGCCAAACTTCGTTCGGGCTCATATGACGCCTCTTGCCTGTGGTCGGGTCTACTATCTTTTCAAGCGAGCGGTGCGGCCTGTTGTTGTAACTATCGATTAAATCTTGGCACGCCTCTAAGAACTCCGACCATGAAGGCAGCAAGCTTGATACGCCAGCCAAAGCCAACTCTTTGCGTGTTGTCTTGTGAACAAGGGTTGAAGCCTCTCGATCCATGTCTCGCCCAATGTATGTCGGAAATTCACGAGCTAAGACCGTCCAGCGTTTGTTAAAGTTTTCAATGACACCTTTCGCCTGACTGTTATATGCAATGGCGTGTGCAGGCGTAATGCTCAAACGCGAAAGAAAACCGGTTAGGCTGTCTTCCATTGCTTTATTCTTATATCCGCGCCCATTGTCGGAATAAAAAATAGCGGGAATGCCGTTTGTTCTGGCTGCCATCAATAAGGCGTCAATGACGGCATTGGCGTTTTCATCCAAAGCCGCCGACCAGCCAACGATTTTGCGACTAAAAGCGTCTATTATTGTTGTGATTTCCGGCTTAAAAGGTTGCCCATGCAACGGGTGTGCGATTTCCGCGTCGAACGTTTTTCCGTCTCCAACATATACACTTGCCGGCAATAAGTCCGAAACGTCACGTGCTTTGTACGCTTTGAGCGCCTTTAGTTCGTGCGCACCCAGTCGGCCACGCTGCTTTTCGATTTCAGGTAATTTTGATAATGCATGACGGACTTGACGTATTGTTGGCATCTTGGCGAGATCACTCTCAGCACACCAACGTTCATATGCCTGTGCAACGGCCGGTTTTTGAGGCTGCCGATAATATTTCAAGAAACTTTTAAGCCAGGACGGTGCAGCTTCTTTTTCGCGCGTTTTTTTCGGTGCTAAAGCAACCAATCCACCACTTTCTCGACTTGTAAACCAGCGCGAGATTGTGCCACGTGACAGCCCACGGCTTTTATCATTGGCATGTTCCGACAAATTTGCCAGTTCAGGCGATAATCTGTTATTTTTTAGGTCGTCTAAGAACGAAAGGATCGCACCTCGCTGTGTTTGTCCGCGCTCATACATGCGTAATTCGACATGCCGCAACACACCAGCTCGTGCATTCATTACTTCTTTTTGCCGGCCTGTCAGTTCTGTTAGCGACAGGCGTTCGTTTAAAACGATGTCTTTGTTTTGTTCAGCTTGAATTGCAACAATCCGGTTGCGATTATTGTATTCAGCTAACAACGCAGCTTGTAATGCGAGCGGCAACAATGTGTAATGATATTCATTTCCGCCGCCACCTTCGCCGCTTTGACGCTTGCGGCACAATGGTGTCCTATCCCAGTGTTCTCGTGTGATAACAAGTTGAACGCCACGTTTCGTATGCGGCAAAACCGTCAGTTTTAGCCTTGAAGCTGCATCAGCTATTTCTTGAGCCGACAAATAGGTTTTAAAAAGTGTCATTTGAGCGCCCTCACTTTGCCAACGAGAGCGTCGCGACGCCGCTGTCTTTCTTCGATTTCTCTATCGTTCCTCCAAATTTCGATGATATCCGCATAACGCGCTGGAACAGCGACATATCCCGCGAATTGGCAGACAAACGCCAACAACCCATAGCATTCAGTTACATCTAATAGAGCTATGAACCGTTCTAACGTTATTTTATGGTTTTCACGTGCAGGACTGGCATAAGCATCCAGCATATTGACCGTTATAGCTTGATCCAAATAAGCTGACATTTGCCTGGATATTTCCTCGCGTGTTTTACCTGACTCTTGGCAAGCATGGGCAACCACGCGCGCGATTTGAACGTTCAGAGTTCCACCTTTTGTTATTTCCGGTGAAATTTTTGCCGCGACATCATCTTCTTCCGGATGGTAATCACGAAACAGATCAAGCGTGTTTATATCGCGGCTTTTTTTCATCAAATCCGTCCCGTTTTCTTTGCCCATGCGATTACCCGGTCCGCTTGAGCCGACAAAACAATATCGAGGTCGTCATCGGTTAAACGCGACAACTTGTTTGCGAGCGCCTGGAAACGTTTTTCTTGCCCATCTGGCAAACGACCATTTTTTATGATTATAAGCGCGTCGCTCACGCTAGTTGCTCGCACTGGCTCCAACAGCATCAGGTCTAATATCTTGCCCTGCATTACTGTTGTCTCATCGGAAAGTGCTTTCAAATTTCCCTGGTGCTCAGCTATCCACGTTCCTTCTAGCCGGTGCCGAGCGTCAACAGACAGGCCTTTCCAAATGGCAATAGCACCAAAAATAGAGCGTCTTGAAAGGCCTATTTTCTCCGCAATGTTTTCTGCAAAACCGAATATTTCCGGCTGTTCCGGATCAACGTGCAAATTTTGCACTTTGATTTTTTCAGACTTACGGTCACCGCCATGTTTGACTTGCGGGTGCAATTTTTCATAAACGGTTTTAAGGTCAAAAAGGTGGTGACAACGGTCAAGTGCATTGAGCTCGTTCCGACCAAGATTTTCCATTACCTCTTCTAATTTGGCTTCATCGTCCGTCTTAGCTGTCGAAAGCCGTGCTGGTATTGTCTCCCTTTGCAGTGCTTTAAACGCTGCTAATCTGTGCGCACCGCTGACAAGCACATATTTGTCATTGGCTTCACGTACGGTGATCGCATTCGTTAGCCCTTGCGTGTCGATGATTTTTGCAAGTGCTTCCACCCACGCTTGATCAAGTTGGCGGGCGCGATTTTCCGGAACCTCAATTTTAGACACGCTAACGTCAACGACACTTGGGTTGATTGCGTTGTCAATCATGATTGTATTTGTTGACATAGGAGCATTCATGCGGCCTTCTCCATGTCAACATTGGCTGCTGATTTTTTACTTTCTAAAAGCGCACGATATCTGTTAGATATAACGTGAGGTTTTTTGATGAGGTAACGATCTGGCCAAATAATTCGTGGATCTTGGTCAATACAAGCTGCAATTATTGATTGTGCTTTGTAATGACATTTGTTTTTCACTTGCACAAAAGTCGACGGGTGATAGCCGTTTTCTCTTGCAAGTTCGGATAAACTGAAGCCCCGCCGTTTTATTTCGGCAATAATGCCTGGCCAATCGAGTTTAGTCTTACTCATTACTTAATCTCCCAAAAAGCGGATGCTGCTACACCCGCTTTTTTCTGGTAGTTGGATTATAATTACAGACCGTGATTGCGGTTTATAATGAAGGAGGTTAAGGCAAAAAATGGGTTTTGTAAACCTATTTTTTGCGTTTTGAAATGGCGCGCCCAGAACGAATAAAAACAGCGTTAGGTCAACGGCTTAGGTTAATTCGTCAAAAGAACGGTAATCTAGATCGAGAGATGTTAGCCAAAAATTTGGGTATAAATGCAAAAACTCTCGCTAATTATGAACGGGGTGATTCTGCGCCTGACGCGACGACCTTGGCGCAATATCAAAAATTGTATGGAATAAATATCAATTGGCTTTTGTCTGGTGTCGGCGACATGATGTTAAACGACGTGGATACAATGATTGATAATGAACGCCTAACTATGGCTATTTCGGCAATTGAGGAAGGATTGCAACGAGTAAAAAAGACATTACAGCCCGACGTTAAAGCAGAGTTAATAGCGATTGCTTATAAAATTCTTGGAAGCAGTGGAAAATGTGATGCTGCAAGTGCTGATAATATTATTCGGCTTATGATCGCAAAATAAAACAATTCTTGACCAAATCAGATCATGATTTCCCTGGTTAAAATAGGGAGACCAAAATGAACGGCTGGGATGAATTACACGAGAAACTCGCTAAAGCTTTTGAATGCCACTCTGATGAGAAGACGAGTGATGAAACCATGACTGGAACTGTGATTCAAATCATTTTCGGCAACGTTAATACCTTCAATATTAACAAAAATGCAGAAAATTTGAAAAGAGATACCGGCGAGAAATAAACAGTAAACGGAAGCATTAAATGCGTGGAGTGAGAACTTTTATAACTACGATATCCATTTTGACGTTAGGCTTAGCTTTAAGTGATTTTTAAGTGTACTCGCCGCATTCAAAGGCAGTTTTAAATTAAAAAATAGGAGGCAATAACATGAATAGAATAATCTTCATGTCTGTTCTGTTGTTAAATGTTCTAACAATGGGTGCAGCTTACGGAGAAGATCCTCAAGAAATTTCATCGCTCGATTATGCACTCAGTGACAATAACAACAACGGTAAAACCTTAAAAATAACCCAGTGTAGAATTAGTCACGTCAGCACCACAGGAGCGTTGTGTAATATATCGGTTGGGAATGCAGGTGCCGGAGATATATTTTTGAAAGTCGATAAACTTGATAAGAATGAGCTTAAAGCTGCGATTTTGAAATGCGCGGGACTGAAAGGCCTTGAAAGCCCCGACTGTGATGCTTCAATCGTTGGCGAAGCGCTACCTAAAGGAGCAAAGCCGCAATTTCAAGTGACCAATATCATTTGGAGTAAAAACTGATTTCTGGCATTTCCCACCACACGACTTAAAGGCGTAGTGCCCAAAAATACACAACGATTTGAAAACATTCACTTTTTTTGTGGTGGGAAATAATGACAAATCGCCATAAATAAATTTCCCACCACCAACAGACATCTGTCTCAAATATCGTGTAAATTTTTCCTCTCAAATTGCACTAGAAGCCTTATATCGCTAAGGCAAGCGATTGATACACTTTCGCGTTAAAATGATATTCAAATGACCGCAGAATGAGTGAAAGTGATATTGTGCAAATCCAGAGCGTTTTTTTAGTGCTTGTTGCTTTAAACGACCATTTTCCTTTATTTTACAGTTATTTGCCGTTTTTTCACCCTGTCCTTGTCTGTCTCAAATATTCTGGAAATCTGTCTCAAATAACACAGTCCCCTACAAACAGCAGGTGAGTTTTACTTTTATATCAGTAGAAAAATTCAAAAAACTGTCCTGTCTTCAATTGACTGAAAAACGGAAAAACTTGAGCTTAAATAAACCTTCAAGGTCTTGCAGCACGATTTTTAAGCGAAAATTTTTGCCATCTATTCTTTCAGTTAATTGGCTTTATAACGTGATGAAATTTCAGAATAAACAGTGCTGAAAAACGGCTTGATGAACTTAAAGTTTTACCGGATTTTTGAGGAAGGGCAGATATCCCCATAGCCAGAGGAGGAAAGCCAAAGACCAGAAAATCGCGGCCCATGCATAATGGTGACTGCCAAAAGCGGTGAGATCGGTTATTTCTGGCAAAACACGCATGGCGGCGGCGAATATAATAAATGCGATAGCCGCTTTTGATTGCCACGGTATGGCTATCAATTTTCGTCCTGAATGACGTAAACCGGCAATCGTAAAAACACCCATCACGCCAAGCCCCAATGTCGCAATGGTTAATATATGTAAGCCCGCATAAATCGGTATGCGCTCATTAAAGCCGGAAAGACCGATAAGAAAAAAACCGATTGCAGCACTGACATTGGCAAGCGCAAGGCATAAGACTTCTGCTTTTAATGCAGCCTTGCCGATAAACCATTCTGCAGTTTTGTCCATAAAACCGGCACTGGCAGCAAAAGCGAGATAATATTGCATTTGTGAAGACGGCAGAAAAAGCATTGATAGGGCATATAAGACTGTCAAAAATGCAGATAGATTGCGTCTGCCCGGATGCGGGCGATATGGGCTTGTTTCACCAGAAGGATCCAATGAAAGATTGGTGACCACAGTGTTAATGCGCGAGATAGCCAAGGAAAACAGAACAACAAAAACAGCGATAATCGACCACAATATGTGGGACGATAGTTCCGTTTCTTCGCGCCACCACGAGATTTTCAAAACAATTTCGAGTGCAAAAAGAACGATAAGCCATAGCAAAAATGACAAGCTTTTCCATTTTCTTTTCGAAATAATCGGCAAACCGACATATAAGATCATAAGTGCCAGAAAGGCGAAATCGAACACACTGCCGACGACCATCAGGTAATCCGAACCCAAAAAACCGACAATGCGACCGGGAAGCCATAATAAAAGCAGAAAGAAAAGTCTCATGCCATTTAACGGCTTTGTTTCTGTCCATTCGGCAACGGCGGAACATAAAAATCCAGCAAGGGCAGCCGAATAGAAGCCGAAAATCATCTCGTGGGCATGCCATTGTTGGGGAAAAATATAGCGTGTACCGGGATAGTCGAGTTGATAGGCAATTACCCAGATAAACGGCATGAGCACAGCATAACCGGCCGATACCGGAAAGAATAGAAATACGCCTTCGGTAAAAAATGGATTATGAGCAATCGACGTTTTTATATTTTTGCCAAGCCCCATTGCGTTAGTCCCTGTCTCTATAAAGAAGGTCGTAAAAATCCCGATCTTTGGCGAATTGTTCGCTCATATCGAATATCTCACGTTCGCTTCGCTTTCCCGGTTCACCTTCGACATGTCTTTCAGCAACAATTGTTGCAGGATCGCCACCAACCAGTAACAGACGGTGAGCAATGCGCAGCGCTTCGTGAAGATCATGAGTAACAAACAATGATGAAAACCCCTGACCTTTTGCCTCTTCAATAACAATGTCCTGAAGGTTACGCCTGAGGCCGATATCGACAGCAGAAAACGGCTCGTCGAAAAATATGATATCGGGATTAACGGCAAGTGCGCGCGCGACAGCTGCGCGCTGGCGCATGCCACCCGATAATGCAGCCGGATATTTTTCAAGATCAGTTATTTTTAAACCGACCTTTTTTGCGCAATCGGAAATGAAATCTTTTTTTCCGGATGGTCGGTGTGAATTCATCAAACCATAAGCAATATTTTCATAAGTTGTTTTCCAAGGGAGCAATCTCGGTTCCTGAAAAACAATTGCTTGCTGGCGATAAGTTTTCCTGATTTCCCCTTTGTTAGGCGTTAACAGGCCTGCGGCAATCTGTAATATTGTGGTTTTTCCTGCACCGGACGCACCAAGAATAACCAGCGTTTCGTGGTCATTGACGCGGATATTGACGTTTTCAAGAATGCGTCTTCCGAGATAAGAAAACGCGATATCTTGCATTTCAATTCTCATTTTTTTACGCCCCAAGGCTCGGATGCATGTCGCCAGCTTTCAAAAAATTCACGTATAGGATGGATAATCCCGAATTCGGTTATAAGAGCAAAACACACGATGATCATGATAATGGCCGTTACTTCAGGAACATCAAAAGTACTGCGTGCTTCAAAAAGGAGGCCCCCCAGCCCGCCGGAATAGCTCAAAAGTTCAGCCATCACGGCGACTTTCCAGGCACTTCCGGCCGAAAGCGACAAGGCGGGAAAAATATAGGACACCATTTGCGGAAATGTGATTGTACGAAATCGCTTGAATATACCGATGTTAAAAGCACGCGCCATATCGTCGAGTGACCGGTCACGCGTGGCAATTGCCTGAACGCTATTGATAAAAATGAACGGAAAGGACGCAACAGCAATCGTCATGATAACCGAGCCACCACCGTTTTCAAACCAGATAAGCGCAAGCACAATCCAACCGATTGGAGGCACGCCGAGAAGAATGATAATGATCGGCCGCATCAGACGGATTGCCGCAAATGAATAACCGCACAATACGCCACCGAGAATTCCGATCGAAGCAGCAATGATAAAACCTGCAAATGAACGTTCGGCCGTAATTTTCGCCATCTCGACAAATTTGTCCGTTTGGACAAGCAAGACCATTGCTTGCAAAGTTTGTTGCGGAGAGGGGAGCACATAACTCCCATAAAGTTCATGGGCCAACTGCCAAACGGCAAAAAAACAGAAGCAACCGGCAAGCCCTGCGAAGCCTCCCCAGAAATAGTTTCCAAGCGACACAAGATGGGAAATGGTCTTATGGAAATTCATCAGGCATAAAATCCGTCATCAGGCAGTTTTCCGCCCAGAATTGCAGAATTTTGTTCGATGAGAACATTGAAAAATGTTTCCAGCCCCGGTTTCACTTCGCTTGCATTATGAACAACAAGATGACTGAAAGCGATGGATGCGGCTATCAGGCGCGGCGGAAAATCGAGAAGACCGCTGATCTCGTCAGCCGCTTTTTCAGGGTCAGCTTTAATTTTTTCAAGTGCATCAGAAAAACATGCATTGAGCGCTTTTATTTTGTCTTTTCCTTCGTCGCCTTCGAAACCTTTGCCAACAACAAGTCCGGCTTGCGGAATGGCATCGGTTTTCGACACTTTTTCCCAAAGCTTTTGAATATCGAGAGCACGAACAATTTTTTTAGGGGATGCCGTGCTCATGGAAATCACAGTAGAGGCCGCTGGCTCCACAATGACTGCTGCATCAACACGCCCGATCATGAGAAGCGGCATAGCTTCGGGGAGGCTCCCCGTATATTGTATGTCGATTGCATTCGGCTTGATGTCATAGGCTTTTAAAATTGCCTGCATAATATAGTCGGGCATATCGTTTTTGAATGGTACAGCAAGTTTTTTACCGACAAGGTCCTGAAGTGTTTTGATGTTGGATGCTTCCGGTGCAACGATATAAAGAAGCCCGTCTGTCAGAATATTCGCCAATCTTACACCAAGACCTTTATTATATAAATTCGCGCCGCTATAACTTGGCAAAATGGCCATATTGATTGTGCCGGAACCGAGCCCGGCTCTGATTTGATCGGGATTATTCCAAACTTTGAATTGGCAACCGGGTAGCAAATCTTCCAACATGCCGGTTTTTACTGCATAAGCCGCGACGATAGAAGGACCCGCCGGAGGCCCCCATATTACCGGTTTTTTGTCGTCGGCAGCGGCAATAGAAGGAAATGCGCAAACAACAGGAAGAAGTGAAGCGCCAATTAAAAAATGACGGCGTGTTTGAGTAAGCATCATCTACCTCCGGTAAAAATTATTCGTTAGCAATGGTCATATGAGTTGGTCATGGGTGTTTGATTATGGTATCAAGTTTAAGATGAGTTTATTCCTCAATTTTAAAGAATCAAAATGCTGCTTTCATTTCATGCGAAAAAATTTTGCCTTCCTTGGGCGGCAACAGAGCCTGATCAGGCACGGCCAACGAATTTACTCGGGTCAAGAGACTTTTATTCTATAAGTTGTATGCAATTATTTGAAAAATTAAATTTTATATGGTGGCGGATCAGATGTTTATAATAATAATTTTACTTATATATAAATTTCCCGAGTGATAAAGCCGATTTTAAGTCAATGAAATTCCAAAAAAATTGGTCGTTGTTATTCTTGCTTTACCTCAGATCGGAAATTTGTCAGGCCATTAATAGTGAAACCGGTTTATAGATATTCATGAAAAAGAGGCAGAGAAATATTTCTTGCCTATATGATCAATATACCGGTTTACTAGCTTCGAACGTTTCTATTCCTCTTCTATCTGAAAAATCGATTTCAGATAGGCCGAAAAGGGATTTTGCTTCTCCCGCTTCGGGTTCAATCGTCTGGCAACTGCTTCATTAGCCCCAAGTGCCATTAACCCTTCAGCAACAATCGAGCAATCAAAGGGAGGTTCTATATTTCTCATAGCAAACAGATGTTGCACGAGCTTCGTATAGAACGATTTTTGTTCGTCCATAAGATTATTATAAGTTTTTACAAATTCCGGATGGCGCAAAGCGTGAAGTTGCATTTCAAGGAACAGAATTGTGTGGGAAATATTTTGATCATTACGTTCAAACCACAAGATCATATCATTCAGGGCCTTTTCAAAATCATCCCCTGCATCATCAATGAGCTGTTTTCGTGAATTTGCCTCGAATGATTTATACTGCTCGAGAAGCTCTAGAAGAACTTCGTCCTTATTATTGAAATTGGAATAAAAGGCTCCTTGTGAATAGCCTGCTTTACCACAGATTCCTCTGATGGAGGTTGCCTCGTAGCCCAATTCAGTGAATAGCATGCGTGCAGCTTCCAACAGGTTCTGGCGTGTCTCTTGCTGGCTTTCCAATCTTGTTTTACGCGGTTTTATCTGTTTGACCATAAACTTCAGATATCATCCGACATTTCATTTGACAAGTCGGCAAATGAAACATAAATATCACTTGATATATGAATTTCATTTGATATTTGGAATCGTTGATGAAGAAAACTGTTTTCGTAACCGGTGCAACCGGACTATTGGGCAATAATCTGGTTCGTCAATTGCTTGCCGAAGGTTATCATGTCAAAGCATTTGTCCGGTCGCGACAAAAGGCAAATAAGCAATTCGCGCCTCATGATGAACTTGATATCATCCAAGGCGATATGACCGATGTCTCTAGCTTCGAAAGCCATTTGACTGGATGCGAAAGTGTTTTTCACACAGCTGCTTTTTTCCGCGACAATTATAAAGGCGGCAGCCATTGGGCCGATCTCGAAAACATCAATATTAATAGTACAAAATCCCTATTGGAAGCGGCCTTAAAAGCCGGTGTCAAACAGTTTGTTCATGTTTCTTCAATTGCAGTTCTTGATGGTGAGGCCGGCTCATTGATTGATGAAACATGTGATAGAAATATAGAAAATTCGGATGATTACTATCGAAGCAAAATCATCAGTGAAAGAACAGTCAGAGAATTTGCCGCTCTGCATCCGACGATGAAATGTTATTATATTTTACCGGGGTGGATGTGGGGGCCCGGTGATATGGGGCCTACCTCGGCCGGACAACTTGCGCTTGATGTCATGAACGGGAAATTGCCTGCCATTGTTCCAGGGACCTTTTCGGTCGTTGATGCAAGAGACGTTGCGGCTGCCCTAATTATGGTCACGCTTAAAGGCAAGCCTGGAGAACGTTATCTTGCTGCTGGCCGCCACATTCAGATGAAAGACCTTGTATCCATGATCGGTCATTATGCCAATGTCAAAACGCCAACAAAGACCATGCCAATGCCACTATTGTACTGCATCGCTTTTTTGCAGGAACTTTATTGCAAGTTTACAGGCAAGCCCATTTTATTATCATTGGCTTCGGTCCGTTTAGTGGCAAGCCAATATGATAGAACGCATTTCAGCAGTGAAAGATATGAAAAAATTCTGGGGCTTCAATTCAGACCTTTAGAGAAAACTCTGGCAGATACACTGTCTGATCTGAAAAATAGATAACCTGATAAATTGGAAGTTTGTCCGCGATAACGGATTTCTACTCTAAAATTTCAAAATATTGTTTGCTATTTACCACAAAACGCTGTTTCCGATTGTCGAAGAAATTAATCAAGTCAGGTTTTTAATGACCGAAAATAAAGGCTTATGTTTCCCGCCGCTATACGAGTTTTCCCATTCCGGCTGTTGCCACATGCTGCACGATAATTATCGGACTATCTCGGACGTGATCTTTCTATTTTGATAACCGTTTTAATGTCACTGATTAACTGTCACAGTTTTAGAGGCATTCTATCGAGTTTTCGAGAAAGATAGTGGGATATCTTCTTATAACGATGCCGAGGTGATGGATTCGACTATTTCAAAACAATCACACTGTTGCGCGAGCCATAGGCACTTGCTCGCTTAACGGAAAAGAGACGGTTTTTTAACGATTAATTCTGAACGACTTCGTGGGGTAAAGCGCAAATAACTATTAAAGCCAGTGAGTCAAACGATAGGAATCAGGCTGTCAATGAATCAGGGGAGACGATAAAAATCCTTACCTTTTTCGTATGCTTGCTGGAAATCTTTTGTTTCACGAATATTGCCTTTAAAGGGAAGAAAATCGGAAAAGTTGCATTTTTCTGATGTTTCCCAAGAAAAACATGGCGAATTATCCGGTGCATATTGTGCAATATATTTCAGCATAAAAAGCCGTGTTGTTACGGCCTCGCCTCTATTGCTAGCAATATAGGAAGAGATATCTTTTCCGGAAAGAAAAGCTTTGGTTATCGGGGCTGCCTGATTTTCTTCGATGATGAGCGAACCAACCTCGGGTGCACATCTTTTGGCATAAACCGTTCCGTCGAATGTGGCTTCTCTACAAGTCAATGAAAAATATTTACCGGTTTTAAGAGGCTGATTAAAGCCGTTATATTCTTTTCCCAAAACGCCGATAACCTGCGTCGTGTTTGATTTGCTTGAACGTAAGCCGATTTCATAGCCCTCTGTCGTTTGCTTCAAGCTTGTAATGAGTCCATCGACAGAAAACGGCGTGCTATATTTTTTTTGAGCAGTAATTCTATTAGCTTTGAAATCTTTTTCTATTTTGTCGGCATTATATGACGGCAATTGAAATACTTTCAGATTTTCAAATGTCATCAGATGGTCTGCATCCTTGATTTGCGACATATAAATTTGCAATGCAAGGAAGGTATTGATTATCCGGAATTCTTTTTCTTTGACATTCATTTTTGCCGAAGCAGAAGAAAGAATAATGATCAATATAGTAACTGCCGCCAAGACGCGCTTGAGCATTACTCTCTCCTTTTTCCGATATGTGATGGATATCCAAGCCTTGTTGATCAAATTTTTCCAAGGAAACATATCGAATTGTTACAGTCTCAAACTCGAACTATAACCTGTTTTAACGTTCAGTGTATAAGGATAGTTAGTATATTTAACAATATTTTCATATCTTTTATCATGAATTGCCGACCTTTGATCGAGAAATAAGGATCTTCACTTGTGCAGGTTTAATTGGGGTTTGCAACTTGAACTTAAGCGTTTCCAATATGGGTTTTGCCAAAACCCGTTCTCGGTAAAATTCAAATGAGCCCGTTTCATTTATCCCAAGGCTTCACACCATGTTTTTGTTGGCTCCGGTTTCATGATTTTTTGACTATTCGATCAATAGAACTCAAGAAGAATGCGTCATATAAAGATGGAACAAAATTCTCCATCAAGATAAATGCCCGAAGGATAGTCCGGATTTATGCTAACTGCATTTTTTCAAAGCTATAGTCACGTTCTACTTTCGCGATACGGATGACGTAATGGGAATAAAATACCTCCCGTCCAAGTTTCTGGGCAAGCTGATGGTCAACATTTGCTTTCCAGGCCTTCATACTCGCTTCGTCTTTCCAGAACGAATTGGTAATGCCAAAACCGTCAGCACCACGAACACTTTCTGCACCAAGACAACCGGGTTGCTGAAACGCCAGTTCTTCCATTGCCTTCGCCATTTCTCCATAGCCATTATCTCCCTCGGTCCTTTGGGAAGAAAAAGCAACAATGTAATAAGGAGGAAGGGGTGTCTTTGAAAAAAGTTTGTTCATCAGGTTCTCCTCCAGAAGGTCGTTTCAAGCTGAATAAAATTTTGTAGTCGCTTCACTAGCATCTTTTCTCTAGCTGGTTAAGACAATATTATAGATAAAAATTGTTGGTTCCTCATTTCTGAGATGCTTTGAAAGTGATTGCTGCTGTTATCAAAACGCAAAATGAACATAGACGGAGCCGATAATTTCTATTCAGAAAGTTTTCTACAAGTTTAGTTTCAGTTTAAAAAATTTTGAAAGTTAAAGATTTCCAATACGTTCAACCTATATGAAACATGTTCTGAGTTCTTTGTTAAAAAAGCAGATTATTGTGGCAGGGACAACGGCGGTTTTGTTGGTTGCAAATGCTTGGCAACCCGCATGCTTGCTGGTGATATTGTCGTTTAGAAGTTAATGATAAATCCGGCTTTATGAATGATCCTGTTATCTTATCTAAAAAATACAGTTTTGTGTTTGTTTAACGTATTCGGAGGAACTTTGTTGATTGCATGCATTTCGTGGTTTTGATTTGAGTGAATACAATGCATGATACTGACTAAGGCGTTTTAACTGTCGTCTTATACTTTTGAATTGACACATCAAAGCCCTTGATGAAAGTTTCCAAACGTGATTTTTTGGGGGGGGGAGGCGCGTTAAGGGATAAACAAACTATAAAAGTAGAATAACTTATTGTGTTATATATATTTTTCATTAAATAAGCGTGAATTTCTGTCACCGAGACATAGTTTTAAAGCGTGCATTGCTCGTTTTCGTCGCCGAAAGGTTAGATGAGAATTCTTACATCAATTATTAAGACGGCGGCCTGTTTTTTGAAGATCTTCTATGTCAATATTCCGGAATGCTGCTTTATATGATGTAGGCATATTCGTATTATAACTTCTGTTACCCCGTTTTCTTTCATAGTTTTTTGATAAATTCCAACGGCATTTTTATTATTTCGACGCCTGAAAACATAACATTCAAGAACTTCCAAGAACTTCGCCTCCATGATCAGCTGTTTGCTATAGATAATGTTGAACACCATTGATGTTGACGAAGGCTTCATCCAAACGCCATCGCCAATTCGAGCGTTGGTTCTCACATTTCTTTCATATTTAACGAGCTATTCATCTGGCAAAAGAGATACCTGATAACGCCCAGTTTTAAGGAAAATATCTATACCTAAAGCATGCAATATATCTTCAACTTGGCGAAATCGCAGTTGATATAGGCTGTTGTTTAAAAAAGTAAAAATAGTCATTTTTATGAAGTTTTTAAATATTCTAATGTAATAAAATATATAAATTTCTAAAAATATATAATATTATAAAAAAATAATGTATATATGTGATTCTGTAAGTAAAAAATATAATCATTTATTAGATCAAAAAGTTAACCTGTTAATTAAATATCATTGAAACACGATTAAAATTAAAATTTAATATTATGATTCTTATAGAATCACTTGATTATTAAAAAATGATATTGTAGAAGCCGAAAAAATTAACAAATGAATTCTTTTATTTTTTAGGGGTGTAAAATGAAGAACTTGACCTTAACGGGCTTACTGTTATGTGGAGTTAGCTCGTTTACTGTGTCGGCATATGCGGAAGTTGTCGATGATATAACTGGTAAATGTAATCCTAATAATTGTGTATGGAGTCATGGCGAAGTTGAACAAACGGCTGGGACAGAAAAAACTTATGCTCGTATGTTTATAGGAAGTGGAACATACAGCCTTTCTGGCCCGGATACTGTTTTGAATATAAAAATAAATGAAGGTGCACCGATATTCCTACGTGAGGGGAAGCTATACGTTGGTGATCCGGAAGGCAGTACCAGTAATCACACCTATTTATTTATGAATGATCATGCAAAAGTTAATTTGGATTCTAGCTTTTATATCGGGGGCGACCAAGGAAGTGACTCGAGTTCCACGGCAGTCTTGGATGGTGGTTCAACCTTAAACGCCGGATCTGTAATGAATGCAGGTGGGGCGGGAACTGCTAGCCTTGTGGTTAAAGGTGCGAGCGTCATTAATGCGCTTCAACAACAAAATGGTTCGAATGGAAATTTTTATAATGGAGTATCAGCGTTCGGAACGACTACGATTTCAGGCGAAGGTTCTCAAATTAACGTCGATGGTCTGTTTTATGCAAGCACC
>NZ_JACFSQ010000005.1:0-73862 GCF_016100335.1 Bartonella sp. W8167 | reverse complement strand
CCTTGGCGCGGGGTGGAGCAGCCCGGTAGCTCGTCAGGCTCATAACCTGAAGGCCGCAGGTTCAAATCCTGCCCCCGCAACCAATAACAACCACGACTTCCAGATTCATATCCGCATTTGATAACCGCTGCACTTCATGAAGCCTGCGGTTATGATAACGTTGGAATAAGTGCCTTTCGAGCTGTGGTGTGTCTATTAGGATCGCGGAATTAAAGCCCCGCAAAACTCCTTACCCTTGATAATAACTGCTGTTGTCGCTTGATAGTGAAAGATATGCCTTTTATCGCCAAATTCTGTCACGAATGCCCTAAAGAACTCACACAGTTGGTCGGTGCGTCGGAAATTGGGAAGTCACAACCTTGTTTCAATAGACGTTCGAAAACTAAGTTCTGTATGCATTCAAATCCATCCTGTTTGCGCTGACGTTCCCGCTTAGCTTTTTGTAACCACTAGACTTCCCAAAAGAGCTTATAGTTCCGATTGCGTTCAAAAGCCGAATGGTGTGCCGTTATTCCATCAATCCTTTTTCTGCTCTTCATGTCAATCACATTGTAAATGTTGTACTGGTCTGAAAACCCGGCAAAAAGATGAGGCCTTCATGGCTTGGAGACATTTCATCGCTAGGCAGGAATACTCGGGCAAAGATAAACTGTTTTAACGCCAAGATCGCTGTTTGTGGAAGATTAGCCGGAGGCTTTGTTGCTTACGTTGCCAAGAAAAGGTTTTTGTCTTAGAAAGTAAAAAATTAAAAACATATGCTGACGTTCGTCGAAAAAATACGACGGATTAATAAGCTAGTTATAAATGAGTTAATATAGTTTGCTGTAATGCGATTACTTGGGGGGTGTCAACTTCGATGAGAGGGGCAATGCCGCGTTTTTTGACGCCATGCAGCAGTATGATGACGGTCGAATGCTTATCTTTGGTTAATAACATTTCTAAATTATTACCCCTCGACAAAAGTTACCTTAAACGCATTGTTTAGAAGGTCTTCGACCTCGTGATGACTGTGTATAATGAGTTTGACACCGTTTTCCTTAATTGTGGCTTCCTCATGCTATCCGAGTGGATAATAGCCAACATCTTTATGAATATGATATAAGGGAGTTGGCAGATCGGAATGGTGGGGAGCGATGTCTGACGAAACCCAAACTGTTACAGATTGAGTAATACAAGATCACGCAGGTTAGCGGCAGGGGTTAATCAAATAAGGGATGATTATTCGTGGCTAGAATTAGAAAAATCGAGATACAGAATTTTCGTGGAATTAAGTCTCTTGAATGGTATCCATCAAACGGCATTAATTGTTTAATCGGGCATGGGGATAGTGGAAAATCAACGCTTCTGGATGCTATAGACATGTGCATTGGAGCGAGACGCAATATTAGTTTCTACGATACAGATTTTTATAATTTAGATGTAGAAAATCCCATCAGTATTACGATTATCCTTGGTAGTTTAAGCGATGATTTAAAAAATATTGATACCTATGGAGACTACCTTCGTGGATTTGATAGTAAAAACAAGAATATTGAAGACGAACCGCGTACGGGTCTGGAAACAGTTCTTTCCGTTAATCTGAGCGTAGGGGCTGACCTTGATCCTATATGGAGTCTTCTCTCCGAACGCGCACAGGCACGGGGATTATCGAGCAATCTAAAATGGGCTGATCGCGTTCGGCTTTCACCAACGCGAATAGGCAATATCTCCGATTATAACTTAAGTTGGAGAAAAGGTTCAATTCTCAACAAACTATCCGATGAAACAGCAGATGCATCGCTTGAACTGGCTACGGCAGCGAGGAATGTGCGTACTGAATTCGGAGAAAGTGCACAGAAACAGCTCATTAAAGCATTAGATGCTGTTAAGAGTACTACGGATGAATTAGGCATACCTACAGGTGGTGATGTCAAGGCAGTGCTGGATTCCCATTCCATATCGTTTAGTAGTGGCGTTATTTCCCTGCACGATGCAAATGGTGTCCCTCTCAAGAATCTCGGAATTGGATCAACGCGACTGCTTATTGCCGGATTGCAAAGAAAAGCGGCTGAATCTTCCTCGGTGCTTTTGGTTGATGAGTTTGAATATGGCCTTGAACCGCATAGAATTATTAAATTTCTGGATTCATTAGGTGCAAAGGAGCACAAAGTTCAACCGCCGCTTCAAGTTTTTATGACTACTCATTCTCCAACCGCACTTAGAGAGCTTTCAAAAGAACAGTTATATATTTTGCGGCACGATGACGATAAACATCATTGTATTTATTTTGGAGAGAAGGATGACGTTCAAGGAACAATAAGAAGGTTTCCGGAAGCGTTTCTAGGTTCTGCCATTCTGGTATGTGAGGGAGCAAGTGAAGTTGGTTTCATACGTGGATTGGACCAATACCGCTCTAAAACCACCAATAGCCCCTCTATCCATGCCCTTGGGGTTTGTCTTGTCGATGCTGGCGGAGTGGATAACATCTACAAAAGAGCACTACCACTTATAAATGCAGGTTATAGAGTGGCCGTTTTACGAGATGATGACAAAAGCCCTTGTGAAGAAGTTGAACGCAGTTTCATTGACAGAGGAGGACGGGTTTTTTCCTGGCAAAAAGGGCATTCTATCGAGGATGCAATTTTTCTTTCCGTTCCCGATAACGAAATTATTCAAATTCTTGACTATGCCATAGAAATACATGGAAAAAAATTGATAGAAGACCATTTTGAAACAGTGTCGCGAAAGCAGTTTTCTATTGACGATTTTGATGAGCTTTTTATACGAAACAAAGGTACAGATGAGGAACGGCTTAACGCAAAGAAATGGATTTCTGCAGCATCGAAAACCAAAAGTACACCGTGGTTTAAAAATGTATCTGCGATGGAATATATCGGGAGTGAAATAATAGCGCCCAATCTTGCCAATCTTTCTGAATCAGCCCCGATATTTTACCAAACAATTACAGAGTTTTTTAGTTGGGCTGAAAATAATGCCTAATTTTTCAAGCCTTCTAGAGATTACAAGGGGAACAGTTACCGCTCCAGCGGGTTGTGGCAAAACTCACCTTATTGCAGAGTCTCTAAGAAATAACCCGGCAAAGAAACCGGGATTGGTCCTTACGCACACCAATGCAGGAGTTGCCTCTTTGCGGTCAAAGTTGAATGGGCTAAAAGTAGAGACTTCAAAATATCGATTGTCTACCATTGACGGTTGGGCAATAAGATTGGTTTCCTTTTTCCCTATGCGTTCCGGTATTCCGTCGGATGCATTAAAACTCGCAAATCCAAAACGGGATTATCCTTTGATTAGAGAGGCGGCAGCTAAACTATTAACAGGAAACCATATCAGCGATATTTTACAAGCGAGCTATTCGCACTTGATTGTTGATGAGTATCAAGACTGCTCTTCTTACCAGCATGCTATTATATGTGGTGCTTCGCACTCTCTTAAAACATGTGTTTTAGGCGATCCTTTACAAGCAATTTTTAATTTTGGCAGCGATCGTTTAGCAAATTGGGAAAACGAAGTCTGTAAATACTTCCCGATACAGGTTGAATTAGATAGGCCATGGCGTTGGATTAATGCAGGTTGCGAACCATTGGGACAACGGTTGCTTGAAGTCAGAAACAAACTGCTTAGAGGTGAGCGGATTGATTTAGTTTTAGCTCCTCCAGAAGTGAAATGGGTACGGGTATATGATGACAGGGACTATGAAAAATTAGCCAATGCGTCACGTGAAAAATCTCCAGTCAAGGGTGGCGGAGTATTAATCATATGTGAGAGTAAAAATGCAAATAGTCGCTATGAAATTGCAAAAAGAGTTTATGGCGCGGAAATCGTTGAGGCGGTAGACCTACGCGATTTAACAAATTTTGCCGAGTCTTTTGTATTAGATAGTGTTAGCGATGGAAAAGCAGCTCTTTCACAGCTCGTCATATTTGCTGAGAGTTTAATGACAAATGTTGGGGCTCGCAAGTTAATTAAAAGAGTTCAAAGCTTGTTGAAGAAGACAGCAAGGAAAAAAGCTAGTGATGTTGAAGAGGCTGCTATAGGATTTCTTAACAGCCCTACCTTCACTCATGCTATTGATTTATTAAAGACGATTAATCAGCAGTCAGGTGTCAAAACTTACCGGCCAGCTATTTTAAGAGCCTGCATTAAAGCGATGCAGCTATGTGTTGACTATCCAGACTTAACTTTTTCTGAAGCGGCGATACGGATTAGAGAACAAAATAGAATTTTGGGAAGACCTTTGCCCAAACGGGCCGTTGGGAGCACTCTTCTATTGAAAGGCTTGGAAGCAGATGTTGCAGTTGTTCTTAATGCGGATTCACTTGATGCTAAAAACTTATATGTAGCTATGACGAGAGGCTGCAGGAAATTAGTAATATGTTCAAAGTCTAAAATATTGGATCCTCGTTAAATCTTGAATGAACCTCAACGTCAATTACATCTTTCATGTTTTATAGCGCGTGACAGCACCTGTAAGAAAAACGATATTGGACACTTGTCGTTTATCATAGTCCGTCAATACTTTCTCACGAATAATATGGGTAGAATAGTTCCGAAGATTTATAATTGAAGTGGGATTGTTCTTTTTTCTAGGAAAATGCAAAACTGCCTTACGTTGTTAACACATTGATTTGCTTGTTAAACAAGTTAAAAGATCATTCAACCTGCTGAGCAACAGTTGAAAGAAGGAAAAATGTCGATACCGCAAAATAAAGATGAATTGCTGAATGCAATCGAAACGACTTTTTCCAAACTTGCCGAGGATTTGCGTAAAGTACCAGCAGATGTTTCCGGTTTGCCGCTCATGGAGGGGCATTCAAAAGGCGAGCTTATGAGTGTTTCAAATCTCGTTGCCTATCTTTTGGGGTGGAATAGGCTTGTCCTGAAATGGCTGGAAAGGGATGAAAAAGGCGAACCCATCGATTTTCCCGAAACCGGTTTCAAGTGGAATGAACTTGGTGAACTCGCCAAAAAATTTTATTCCGATTATCAGAATGTTCCTTTTGTAGATCTTGTTGATCGGCTTCGTGTGGCAAAAGCAAAAATTATTGGCGAAATTTCCAAACGAAATAACCAGGAGCTTTACGAAAAAGAGTGGTGCGGAAAATGGACAATGGGACGGATGATCCAATTGAACACCTCTTCACCCTATTCCAATGCACGGAACCGCCTGCGGAAATGGCTGAAAAATCTCGACGCTGAATAAAGATGATTTCAGAGAGCGTAAATTAGATGACGAATAGACCGGTAGTCGTGCTTTTTTAAAACGGCAATTGCCGAAGAAAACTCGGTGAGAAAAATAAAAATGCCGCGGAGAGCGTAGGCTTTCCGCGGCAATGATTTTTGGTTTTTTACAGGCTATTCGGATTTATTTTCGCCTTTATTTTGTTTGGTACTGTCGTCCGTCAATTCATACCACATCGCATTCAATATTGCGAAAGCGGCGGCAAGCGGAAGGCCGAGAGCCCAAGAAAAATACCACATGGAATTTCCTTTCAAGAGTAGCAATCAATAGGATTGCTTGTTTCCTTCGATTGTTTTGACGCTGACTTTTCCCCAAAGGATTTTGTAAACCCAGCTTGTGTAGGCCAAGACTGTCGGAACAAAAATGATCGCGACAATCAGCATGACAAAGAGGGTGAAATGGCTTGAGGAAGAATCCCATACCGTAAGGCTCATCACCGGATCAATGATTGAAGGCAGGATGAACGGGAACATTGCAACGCCAACGCTTGCGATAATGCCGGCAATGCCAAGTCCGTTTGCGATAATGGCAAGGACCGGTTTTCTCATGGCGAGACATGCGGCTGCCAATAGTGGTGCAACAAGTCCGATAATCGGAACAATCCATAACATCGGTGTTTGATGGTAATTGTCAAGCCAACCCGAAGCATTGGTTGCTATCTGTTTCATCAACGGGTTTGAAGGGCCGTTGGCAACCACACCACCGGTAATATGATAGCCGGTTGTTGCAACGCTCAACAAAAGCCCGCACAAACCATAAAGAATGGTTGTGAGAACACCCGTAATCATGCCGACTTTGCGTACACGGTTGAAAATCGGATCATCTGTTTTGACAGCAAGCCAGCTTGCCCCGTGGGTAAGCAGCATGACAATCGACAGAACCCCGCAAAGGATTGCAAACGGGTTCAACAGTCCGAAAAACGAACCATGATAGAAAATCTGCATATCGGGTTTAATCTCGAAGGGAACACCTTCAAGCACATTGCCCATTGCAACACCGAAAATCAGACTTGGCAAAAAGCCACCGACGAAAAGTAGCCAGTCCCAGGTTGACCGCCAGGTTTTGCTTTCGCGTTTGCTGCGGTATTTGAAGCCGACCGGGCGCAGAATAATGCCAACGAGCACAAGGAACATGGCAATATAAAAGCCTGAAAACGAAACCGCGTAAAGTTGTGGCCAAGCGGCGAAAATGCCGCCGCCTGCCAAAATCAACCAAACCTGATTGCCTTCCCAAACCGGTCCGACGGTGTTGATGACAATGCGTCGCTCAAGATCTGTCTTACCAACAAAGGGGAGCAACATACCGGTTCCCAGATCGAAACCGTCCATGACTGCAAAGCCGACAAGCACAATGCCAAGCAGCAGCCACCATATGATACGTAACACGTCATATGAAATCAAATCGTGCAAAATCATGATTTTTATCCTTTAAGATAATGCTGTGGCAGAGGCGTTGTTTTGTACCTCACTGTGGTCACTCAAAACGTCCGGACCTTTTCTGATATATTTCAGCATCAAGCGGACTTCGACGACAAGAAGCGCGGTGTAGAGGGCAACAAAGCCGCAAATTGTCAGGAACACTGTCGTAACGCCGAGGTTTGAAACCGCAACGGCTGTCGGAAGAATTCCTTCGATAATCCAGGGCTGACGTCCGATTTCGGCAACAACCCATCCACATTCGACAGAAATCCATGGAAGTGCGATGGCGCAAACAGCAAGTTTAAGCAACCAGCGCCTGTTTTCCAAACGATGACGTGCCGACAGATAGAAGAATGTCGCCATAATCAGGATAAGGGCAAAGCCACAGGCAACCATGATACGGAAAGCCCAGAAGATAACCGGAACTTCCGGAACAAGGTCCCAAGCCGCTTTGCTGATCTGTTCTTCCGTTGCCGTGCGCGGGTCATCGACATAGCGTTTCAACAGAAGTGCATAACCGAGCGAACGACCGTTATTTTCAAACTGGTCGATTGTTTCTTGCGGAACAGCTGCGCCTTTTGCCTGTTGGATTTTTTCCAGTGCATCATAAGCAAGGATACCTTGTCTGATTTCTTTTTCAGATTGTGCAACGAGATCCTTGATGCCGGGGATCTGTTCGTCAAACGAACGTGTACCGATAATGCCCATTACCCACGGAATGTGGATTGCAAAATGGGTTTCGCGGTTTTTGACATCGGGAAGACCGAACAGTGTGAAAGAAGCCGGAGCTTTTTCAGTATCCCACATGGCTTCGATAGCAGCGAGTTTCATTTTCTGGTGTTCGCCGGAAAGGTAGCCGCTTTCATCTCCGAGAACTACGACGGAAAGTGAAGCAGCAAGACCGAATGATGCAGCAACTGTCATCGAACGTTTGGCAATTTCTTTATAGCGACCTCTCAGGAGGTACCAGGCGGAAACGCCAAGGACGAAAGCGGCAGCTGTTGTATAACCGGCTGAAACCGTGTGAACGAATTTCGCTTGCGCAACAGGATTTAAAATAACCGAAGCGAAGTCGCCCAATTCCATACGCATGGTTTGCGGGTTGAAAGTCGAGGCGACCGGATTTTGCATCCAGCCATTGGCGACGAGAATCCACAAAGCCGAGAAGTTCGAGCCGAAGGCCACGCACCATGTAGCAATCAGGTGTTTAACCTTTGACATGCGGTCCCATCCGAAGAAGAACAGGCCGACAAAGGTTGCTTCCAGGAAGAAAGCCATCAAAGCTTCGATAGCCAAAGGTGCGCCAAAAATATCGCCGACATAATGGCTATAATAGCTCCAGTTCATGCCGAACTGGAATTCCATAACCACGCCGGTTGCCACACCTAACGCAAAATTTATACCAAATAGTAGTCCCCAGAACTTGGTCATGTCCCGCCAGATCGTTCGACCTGTCATGACATAAACGCTTTCCATAATGGCAAGCAGGATTGATAATCCTAGCGTTAATGGGACAAACAGAAAATGGTAAAGCGCTGTCGCGGCGAATTGGAACCGTGATAGGCTGACAATGTCAATATCCATAATTCAAGTCCTTACATTGAGTGTTTGTCATAGTTGTCCTCGCGTAAACTTTCTAAAACGCGTTGATAGTTTTCGCTCGATCGCTCATAGTCGCCAGTGATGCGGGTGTGATCGAGTGTGATGATGCGGTCGCAACAGGTTGCTTCCCGTTTCAGGTGGGTGACAAGGAGCCAGCTTTTTTCACGCCCATAGTGCTTCATGCGCTCGAGAATATCGCGGGCCGTTCCGCTATCTATATTCTCTGTCGGCTCATCAAGTAGCCACAGGTCGCGTTTCTGCAGGAAAAGGCGTGCCAATGCAAAGCGTCGAGCCTGACCGGTAGAAAGCCCGGTCTGGTTTTCCCCAATGCTGCTGTAGAGGCCGTCTTTGAGATTAACGAGATAGTCGTGTAGTCCCGCACGCTCCATGGCCTCGACCATGTCGTCGTTAGAGGCGGTCACATTGGCAAGTTTCAGGTTCTCATGCAGAGTGTCATGAAATATATAGGTATTTTGTTCCAATAATGCTGCTTTTATTGCTGCAATTTTTCCCTCGACAATCATATCTTTTGTCATGAAAAGCGAAATGAGCGAACTTTTGCCTGCTCCGTTGGGGCCGACAAAAGCTATCTTTTCTCCTGAGCTGACGGTGAAATGAATATCGTTCAAAACTGCCGGCAATTGCGGCTCGTAGCTTGCCCGTTTGATGTCGGCTATAGCCACATAGCTACATGGTGGCAATTCTTCACGGGTTTTTGCTAAATTGGCATTTTCACTTTCGGCAAATGGCGAAAGTCTGCGTAACGCCAATATATAGCGGCCAATCTCGCCGCAGCCCTGATAAAGCGGTTTGACAAGGTCATAAAGTGTCAATGCGGCCAATATAGAAAGTACAGCCAGTGGCAAACTGATCAATCCATATTGATAGAGTAGGATAGTTGAGAGAATAAGCCCGACAAAAATAAGCTTGTCGACAAAACCGCTGATTGCTTCAATGGCGAGTTGCCGTTTTTTCAAGGAAACGTCGCTTGTGGCAAGGCTGTCTTCCGTGTTCATGACATGGCTGGTGAAAGATTGTTGGCAGCCATTCATAACAAGGTCGGTCTGGCCGGAAAGAAGTGCGATCACACGTGTGCGCAGGCTTTCGCGCCGGATTGCGAGAGAGGCTGAACGTTTTTCGTTAAGTTTTACGGAAAGGCAGGAAAAAATAATGACGGTCGCAAAAACAATCAGTCCAAAGCCGAGCCCCAAGCCCAAATGAACGGAAGAAAGCACGGCTATAATTGTTAAAATTGCAACGAGTGCAACAATAGAAGGGACGATAAGTTTCAGATAGATGAGTTCGTAACTATCGATATCGCCGGTTAGACGATGCAACAGACGTGCCGGACGCATGGCGAGATCACGCAAGGATTTTCTTTGTGCAATTGTCTTGAAGAGTTGTAGCCGCAAGCCTCTACTCTGCATGAATGTTGCGTCATGATTGACGAGCCGCTCAGCGTAGCGCGCACCGGTTCTCAAAAGCGCAAAAAACCGTATGGCAGCCGAGGGCATAAAAACATCGAAGACGCGTGTTGCCGCAATCGTTAACCCCGCAATTCCGGTTGCCGTGATAAACCAGCCGGATAGGCAAAGAAGGCCGATTGTCGAAAGTGCTGTGAGAATGGCAAAAACAAGTCCCGAAAGCATTTTTTTGCGGATAATTCTGTCGCGCGGTGCAATGAGAGCAAGGATTTTTTTCATCTCTCGCTCTCCCTGCAATTCACTTCCGGCGAAAGTTCGATCACTCTGTCCATGCGCTTGAAAAGTTCCGGATCATGTGTTGCAACAAGGAGGCTCTTTTTTCCGGAAATTTTTATGAGTGCATCTATAACAATCTTTGCACTTTCAGGATCAAGGTGGGCGGTCGGCTCGTCGATAAGAAAGACATTCCGGTCTTTTTCCAGCGCCAGCCGCACCAAGGAAAGGCGGGCGGCTTCGCCACCGGAAACACCGGTTCCGCCTTCACCAAGGCGCTGGTATTTGCGCTCATTGGCGAAATCTTTCAAATTGGCAAGATCAAGATAATCGTCAATATGATCGAATTTTCTGTTGAATGTTATATTGGAGAGGATTGACTGGTCGAACCAATAAGGCTTTGCACCCATCCAGCCGATTTTGGCTCGAATTTCATCAATATTGTTCCCGTTCACAGTCAAGCCGTTGACTTTGATTGACCCCTTGTCAGCCTGAATAAGACCGGCAATGAGCGAGATGAGAACCGACTTTCCGGCACCGCTTTTTCCTGTCAGTGCAACTTTTTCTTGTCTGCCGATTTTTAGCGAAAAGTTTTTGAAAACCGGTTTTTCGGGAATGAAACCGAATGAGAGATTGTCAATTTCGATTGCAGCGCCATTCTGAGGCGAAGCTGTTTCTTCCGGCTTCGTTTCATATGATTGTTGAACAATTGGCGATTGCTGAACATCAGAAGGTTGATGAACAATCGTCTCGCCTTTGCCGACAAGTTTTGTGAAATTTTCCATAGCAGCTTTACCTGCAACACGGTCGTGCCAAACGCTTGCAAGTTCACGCAATGGTTCAAAAAAACTCGGTGCAAGCAAAAGAATGAAGAGCCCTTCTGCAAGGCTGAGCTTGTTTCCCCAAAAGCCGATGGTAATGACACCTAAAAGATGAAAACCGATATAGACGGCCATCAAAGCGACACCGAGAGCCGAGAAAAGTTCCAGTACCGCTGACGACAAAAAAGCAATGCGTAATACTTTCATCGTGCGCGTAATGAGGTCGTCGGATTGGCGAGCAAGGCGTTTCGCACTCCAGAAGGTGGCGTCAAGAATGCGCAATGTCTTTATGCCGCGCAAACGATCCAGCAGATAGCCATTCATCTCGCCCATTTCCTGCCATTGTTCTTTTGCCGCTTTTTGAGCTTTGGCGCCGATAATGGCCCAAAATAGCGGAATGATCGGTGCTGTTATAAAAAGCAGTAAACAGGCAAGCCATGAAAACGGTAATATAAGGCAAAGGATGACAACCGGAATAACGGCAGCGCGCAACATCAAAGGGCGGTAGTTTGCGTTCCAAGAAACGAGTGTCTCTCCCTGATCGACAAGGATATTGGCTGCCTCGCCGCCTGGCATACGTTTTTTACTTAAAGGAGAAAGAAAATTAAGGTGGGTTAGGCCACGTTTGCGCCACTCATTCAAATTTTTACGGGAATTTTTAAAGAGGTCAAGTTGGCTATGATAATCAAGAAAGGCTTTGATTGCAGCAAGGAAAACGATAGCAAGACATGCAATGATAATGGTCGACGACGCTTCACCCGCTTTTGCGACAATCAGGCTCAACAGTGCAGCTTCAGCTATCCAAAAGAGCGGCAAAAGACTGAATATGGTTTGTGACAGGGTAAGCCTTGGCAGGAGACCGGCTCTTTCATGTTTCATATCAATTTGACCCGCTTTCACAGTCAAAACATATAAGATCGTTGCGACAGTAATGCCGCAAATGCTTACGTCCTCACGTCTTTAAATTTCAGGATTAGGCGTTATTGTATAAACGATTATTATATAGGTATGAGCTCATGAACTTTTTATACATGAGTGAAATCTGTTTTAAAAATTGTATTTGCAAATGTGATTTATTTCTTTAAGCTATAAATAATTAAAGGGAACACTTAAGGCGCACCACATATGAACCTGGCACAATTGAACTATGTCCTGGCTGTTGCACAGACAGGCAGTTTTACTATAGCAGCAAAGAACTGCCATGTAACCCAGCCGACCTTATCAAACAGCATCGCCCAGCTTGAAGACGAGTTTCAGGCGCGCATTTTCTCACGTACAACGCGGCGCGTTGGCCTTACGCCTTTCGGGCAGCACATTATGCCCTATATCGAGAAGCTGGTCGAGGCCAATTATGATCTCGTTGACGAAAGCAAGAAATTCAATAATCAGGAAACAAATGTTGTCAGGATCGGCAAATCGCCTTTGATGAGTTGCCAATATCTGGCAGCCGTCATGAATGATTTTCGCACGGAGAATCCGGACTCGGAAATTGTGTTATGCGAACGCAATAGCGGCGACCTTATCGACTTGCTGGAACGAGGTGAAGTCGATTATGTCTTTGATGTTGAAGCAGAAAAAAAGCCTACAAGGGCAAGCGAATTTCTTTATGAAGAGCCGCTCTATTTTATACCGAGCACGGCACAACCGATCAGAAACGTCAATGTGGTGCATTTTTCCGATATTTCCGACGAGGTTTTTGTCATGGTTGATGACGAATCCGGATTGAACAAATTTATCAGGGAAATGTTCGGGCACCACAATCATGTTCTGAAAGAATATACCGGAAAAACAGTTTCCTTCCGTGAACTTGAAAACTGGGCGCATTGCGGGTTCGGGGCGGCACTTTTGCCAAAATCGGCAATCACTGTGACATCAGGTCAGCGCTATATCTTGTGCGATCAGGACGAGCGCCCGATACAAATCCGTTACGAAGCGACGTGGAAGAAAAATATTCCGGTTACAAGCGAAAAATTGAAAAATTTCCTAAAGCAGTAATTAAAACGAGTATTTTGCACCAATAGCGAAACTTTTAGCTGTATTTTGGAAGAATATTTTTCCAAAAAATTATTTTGAAGTGAATCATATCCTTTTTTGCGGCTTTATAGAGAAATAATTATCCGGTTAAAGAATACAACGGTAAGTGTGTTCAGGGCTATCTATGGTTGGGAAAAGCCTGTGAAAGTACTGGAGTATTTTTGAAGTTGAAAAAATATCACGAATAGAGAAATTTATCGGCATGAATTTATCGGGTTGAAAATTCCGTGTGTCTGAAACATTGATCGGCTGAAACACTGGCCAGCAAAAATACTGACTTGTTCAAACTCTCGCTAATCCAATTTTCCTGTGAGCCCGCAACGCGTGGTGACAAGGAATTGCATTGATCTTGACAATTTTTGCTAAAGGGAAAAAGGGGGGTGACTTTCCGTGAAGTGCGGGACTGTGATTATCCAATTGATGGCGGATTTTAGAGGTTTTTTGCCCCTTTGAGGGGGAAATGGTATTGAAACGGGCGACTTTTCATAGCTATTACTTCCAAAGTAGATCAAGAATTCGGACAGTCAATTTGGAAATTCGGATTTCCGACATCTGCGCTTTCAGAAATAACAGCGCGTTTCTTTTGTAGGGAGAGGGAGTATTAGAGGAGGGTGCCAAATGCCCGACGAATGGATTTGCAAGGCACCTTGAACCTTGGCGCAGTTTTGACGTCTAGAAAATTTTATTCACCAGTATTGGTGTCGTCAAAGTTTCAAACTCTTGTAACTTATTGGAAAATTTCCGAAACGGGAATTTTTATTAAAAAATCTGTTTAGTCGGCGGTTGTTAATGACCGAACATAGCCAAGAGTTCTGAATTCCATTTTGTTAAATCAAACGATTGTTAAAATAAATGGTCGGGAAACTTCCGTTGCAAAAATATATCGTGTTGCCGAGATGTCGGCCTCGTGGGAGCTATGAAACTTTTACCGCTACAAAGTCTTAATCATTGAAGATCAGGAAAACAGTACGGACACCCACTTTATTAAAGTGTTCGTGCGTCTTGGGCTTTTGAACGTTCCGGATTCGCAAATGGCATAAATTGACGGATAGCCCGAATTTACCGATGGTGCGGATTTGTTGATAAGGCGGAATTCCTGGCTAGATTGAATTTCAGGTAAGAAGGGCTTTTGAGTGGGCTTGTCTTTTTCCTTGCCTTATTACGACATTGCCTCGTTGCTTTCGCCTTGAGGCGCAGTTTCGGCAGTTACCGATAAATGTCAACGCTCTAAAAAGGCGAAACAAAGAGCGGGGACTTGTATGTCCCCGCCAGGCAATGGTTTAGTTTGTATTTGACGGGCAACATTCACTTAATTTCTGCTTTGCTTGATGTTTTGCAAAAAGGCTTGAGAGGACAGCAAGGAAAAGTGCTGCAAAAGAAAGGCAAGCACCGGCCCAGTTTGGCGAAGCATAGCCAAAGCCACAAGCGATCACCAGACCGCCGAGCCATGAACCCAGTGCATTACCAAGGTTGAAAAAGCCGATATTGACTGCCGAAGCAAGATTGGCGCCACCGGCGGCTTTTGCCCTATCCATAACAAGGCGCTGGATTGGCGAGACGCTGGCAAAACCGAAGGCAGCCATGAAAAATATAGAAAATACATCGGCAATTTTGTTGGCTATTGTAAGATAGAAAAACAGCATCACAACGGCTTGGCCGAAGAGCGTAATATAAAGAACCGGCATCAATGCACGGTCAGCAAATTTGCCACCCAAATAATTTCCGACAAACAATCCTCCCCCAAAAATGAACAGAAGAAATGTAACGCCCTGGTCGGAAAAATGACCAAGCTCTTTGGCCATTGGCGCAATATAAGTAATCGAAGTGAAAAATGCTGCAGGGCCTAAAATAGTGATGCCCATGGCAAGGAGAACATGAATATCGCCAAAAACAAATAGTTCGTTTTTCAATGATTGTTCATGATGTTTCGGCTGTTTCGGAACCAATCTCGACGTTGCAACAAATGCAACCATACCGATAAGTGTAATGAGATAAAAGGTGGTGCGCCATGACGTTACATGGCTGAACCAGGTACCGGCAGGAACGCCGATAAAATTGGCTGCCGTCATGCCGCTGAACATGAAGGCGATTGCGCTGGTTCGCTTATCTTGCGGTACGAGTTCGGCGGCAAGGACAGAAGCAATACCGATGAAAACTCCGTGGCAAAGCGAATTGATAACCCGCCCGAAAATGGCGGTGGTAAAATTGGGTGAAAGAGCAGTCAGAAAATTTCCGACGATGAAAAATGTCAATGCAAGAAGTAGCAACTTTTTCTTTTCGACATTGCTTCCCAATATGATGATAATCGGAGTTCCGAAAAACACTCCCAATGCATAAGAGGTTGCCATGAAACCGGCAGCCGAGACCGAAATGTGAAAATCTGCCTGAATGGCCGGCAACAGGCCGGAAATAATATATTCTGTTGTGCCGATACCGAAAGCGGCAATTGCAAAAGCCCATAAAGCAGCTGGCATAATGATATTCCCTGATTTGTTAGATACACGAAACAGCTAGGCTACTAGTAAAAAATATGCTAGAAGGTACTTGTTAGGGACATAGATACTAAAAAGTGACTATTATGCCGAAAAACACCAATGAAAACATTGTCTTTGTCGAAACCTGCCCGGCACGAAGAATTATGGAATTATTTTCGGTCAAATGGAAAAGTATGCTTTTGCACGCATTGTTCCATTGGCCAAATGGCAAATGTCGCACTGGTGAACTGCAACGCGCTTTACCGGGAATTTCCAAAAAAATGATGATCCAGACATTGCGTGATCTTGAGGAAGGCGGGCTGGTTCACCGCCATGTCTATACGGTTGTTCCCCCAAAGGTTGAATATTCGCTCACCCCGCTTGGAAAAAGATTTTGCGAGCCGGTTGAAATGCTGTTTGATTGGGGAAAAAGCAACTGCGACGCATTGGAAAAATTTGAAAAAAATCAGCACAAGAACGCAAAACAGGATGAGAAACCCGCTCATTAACGAGTTGCTAAAATGATGGTAGAAGCCCCACGTAGCGTTAGTAAAACAAAGGACTATTTTTCCTTGTTTTTGTTAGCGGGGTATATCGGGGCGAGTAAGCGGAAAACTTGAAAAATTTGACCATATGTTCTTGTCTTCTCCGTTCACCACAGTCAGGATTTTCAAGGAACGTCGACTGCTAGCGATGCTTACGGTTAAAATTACTGCGGCTATTAATCCCACATCCGGTATGCCGGTTTTTTAATAACATTCAGATAAAGAAGGGGGACTTCCGCCCCCATCCTTTTAAAATCCGGTTTGCGTCATCTTCATCAACCAAGCCGTGGGTGAGATCAGCCAAGGCGGCGGGCGGCCGCGCGAACTAAGCTATCAAGCAAATAGCCGATCAATCCGATAAGCAATATGGTTGACATCAGCTCAGGATAAGCAAGCCGGTCACGTGTATCAAGAATGAAATAGCCAAGGCCTGCCGAGACGCCCAACATTTCACAAGGGACAATGATAATCCACGCAATGCCGATCGCCAGCCGGATTCCCGTCATCATATGGCTCAAAATTCCCGGAAAAACCACATAGAGCAATGTTTCACTTTGTGTTGCAGCAAGGCTTTTTGCAACCAGCAGAAAATGCCGGTCAAGTTGTTTGACACCTGCTGCTGTGTTGAACATAATCGGCCAGACTGTTGCAAAGGTGAGAAGAAAGTAAATCGGCTTGTCGCCGATGCCGAAAACCATGACGGCAATCGGCATCCACGACAATGGCGAGATCATGCGCAGAAACTGGAATGCGGGACCAGTTGCTCTTTCCACCCACGGCTTGGCGCCGATCAAAAGTCCGACAGGCACACCGATGATGAGCGCAAAAAGCAAACCGACAACAATGCGTTTAAGGCTGATGAGAGCGTGAAGAGTCAAGTCGGAGCTGGTCAACAAGTGCCAGAAAGTGGGCAATGTTTCCTCAACCGAAAAGCGGCTTGCAAAGCTGTTTTTGGCACTCAAAACATCTGTTCCAAGCCACCAGAGGAAAAGAAGCACGACAAGTCCTGACAAACCGGACAAATGGCGAAGACAGCTTTTCATCACGCTCTTCTCCCCGTTAAACTTCAATCTCTTCATTGCGCACGAAACTGTCTTTCATGCCGAAAGCGGGAAGTCCGCCAACTGCGCTTAAGGCGCGTTTGACAAATTGGTCATCGACAAGGTCTTTGGCCGCAAAAGCCGGATCAAGTGTTTGAAGAAACGCGTTATCACCTTCGATCAAAGTGTCTTTCAGCCGTCTTACCAGTTCTTCCGTGTAGCTCGGATAGGGATAGGGTTGAAAATCTATGCGCTTCTCAAGCCAGTCGGGGTGGATAATTGCACCCGATTTTTCATAAAACCGGTTATCATCCTCGCTTGAAACAAGAACACGTTTGAGAACATCGGAACCGAAAGGCATATATTTGTTCGGATTTTCTTTGGAAAGGAGAAGCGCTGTTTCTTCGCGGTTCTTTGCTGTCCACAATTGTGCTTTGACCATGGCCGAAACCACTTTTTGCGACCATTCTGGGCGCTCTTTCAGGTCTTTTTCCTGCATACAGACAAGACAGCAGGCATGGTCACGCCAGACATCGGCCGTAAATCTTGCAAGCTTTGAAACTTTGGCAGCTTCACCTGCCGCATTGAAGGGTTCTGCAACGATAAAGCCCGAAACCTGACCATTGGCAACCGCCGGTATCATATCCGACGGGGCCATGATCACCATATTGACTTCATTTTTTTCAATTGTGCCGCTTTTTCTGGAAACCGGGGTCAGGCCGTTTTTGCGCAAGATCATTTGCAAAACGACAGTGTGGATTGAATACCAGAATGGAATAGCAACGTTTTTGCCGCCAAGATCGGAAATGGAATTGATGTCATTGGCAACAGAAAAACCGGAGCCGCTCATATGGTTCCATGCAACGACTTTAAGCGGCGCTTTGCTTGAATAGCGTGCCCAGATAGCGATTGGCGAAAGAACATGCATCACATTGATCTGGCCGGCAAAAAAAGCTTCTACAATTTGTGACCAGCTCCGAAAGAGAACCGGTTTTTCGGCTTTCAAACCTTCATTTTCAAAAAAACCTTTACCATGAGCCACAAGCAAAGCTGTTGCGTCGGTGATAGGCAAATAGCCGACTTTTACCGGCTCATCCTTTTCCTGTGACCGTGCTCTTCCGATATTTAAAAACGGCAAAGCGCCACTTGCCGTCAATAAAGCTGATAGCCGCAAAATGTCGCGGCGGGAAAAATACTCATCTTTCATATTTCATCTCTTTTTTTAAGTCCTGCATCTCTCAAAGCTGCAAGTATTTCGATACGGATTTTGCCAAGTTCTTCGACAAAATTATTGCGTGGCTTGGGGAAATTGATTGTCCACGTGCCGATAATGTTTGCCGGTTTTCCGCCAAGCAGAATAATGCGTTCGCTAACAAGCAATGCCTCGTCAATATCGTGAGTGACAAGAAGTGTTGAAGCGGAGAATTCTTTAACGAGTTTAATCAGCAGATTTTGCATATCCTGCCGCGTCAATTCATCAAGTGCGCCGAACGGTTCATCCAGAAAAAGCACTTCCGGATTTCTTGCAAAACAACGCGCTAATCCTGCCCGTTGTGCCATGCCGCCGGAAAGCTCGGATGGTCTCAATTTACGTGCATAATCAAGCCCAACTTCATGGATCGCTTTATTCACCCGATTTTGCCGTTCGCTTTTTTCAAGCTTCTCGCGGTTTTTGAAATCAAGGCCAAAGGCCACATTTTTTTCCAATGTCAGCCACGGCAATAAACCCGGATTTTGAAAGGCCACAGCAATATTCGGGTCAACACGGGTAAGCTCTTTGCCGTGAACAAAAATATGTCCGCCATTCGGCTTTTGCAGGCCGGAAAGCACACGTAAAAGGCTTGATTTTCCGACACCACTTGGCCCCAGAATGGAAACAGTTTCATTCTTTCCGATTGCAAGGTTGAAATTCTCAAGAATAGCGGGTGCATCGTCGCGATATCGCAAAACGATGTTTTTTGCTTCAAGAAGGGGGGCTTTTTCTGTCATGAATTTGAACGGATAAACGGGTTAATCATGCCAAGGCTTTTTTAAGCTGCGTGACACTGGGGGTAATAATGGGAACAAAACTTGCCTCGCGCAAACGACGGGGAAAACCTTCGGCAGTCTCAATGAGATAGGCACCACCGCCACGGGTTTCCAATTCAAGCAGAACCGCTTTCCAGAGCCAGTCGGTCAAGCTGATACGTAGCCTGAATAGGTCTTCGGGAGCGTCGACAAAATGGTGATTGTTTACTCCTTTGAAAAGTGCGTCGCGCAAGTTTGAAAGTTCTTTTTCTGTCTCGTCTATATCGCCTTTGAGCGACACTCTTCGGGCATTGAAATGTTTTTTGGCTTCGTCGATAAAGCGCGCTGCCAATCCTGAAAATAGCCCGCATTGAAGTGCGATAAAAGCCGGACGCAGTGTTTTTAACCATTCGGCAATATTGTCATGCAAAATCCGGTCAGCCGTCAAAGCAACTTTATCCATGGTGATCGCTTTTGTACCGCTTGAGCGCAAAGCCAATAAATCGAGCGATTGGACATTCACCCCTTTGTCGCTATTTTCGAGACTAAAAACTACGGCGCGTCCGTTATCAAGTTCCGCTGCACAGGCTGCAAAAAAGCCTTGGCAGTCGATATTGGTAATCCATGGCATTTTACCGGTAAGGTGATAAATGCCATTGTCAAGCGAGGCAAAATTTTCCATTTTTTCAAGGCCGCAAAGATGTTTCATCAAATTGGAAAGACCGGCAGAACCGGCCATTTTCCCTGATGTCAGTAACGGCAATTGACGGCTTTTGAGCGTTTCATTCGGGCTTTGCAAAACGCATTCGATATAAGCGCGGTGCGCCCATAAGACGAAGGCAGCAGTGAACGAGGAATAGGCAATGTCGGAAATTGTCAAAATAGCATGGGCAATAGTTTTGCCATCGCCACCGAATTTTTCCGGCACACCTACGCCGGTCAATTTTTCTTTTGCCAAGCGCTCCAATATAATTTTCGAGGATTGAAACGTGGTGTCCCATTCCTCTGCATGGGCTTCAGCCCATGGATAGAGCTTATTGAAGCCCTTCAAACAAGGGGATAACATTTTTAAAATTGCCTGTTGATGAGGTGGTAAGCAAAGGACAAGCACCGCTTTTTCTCGCCGCTCTTCAAGAAAGGCGCGATTGAAAAAACGTTGAATTGTAAAGGAAGAGACATTTTAATTCCCCGCAAACTTGCTATGGACAAGCCTAATATTTCTTCTTTTTACGAATTGTTCAACCTTTTATTTTTTTATTTGCAAAAAATATTTTTCTCTTTTTAAAAAATTTTAAATAAATTTTTTAACGAGTTTTTTGGGCATAATGTGAAAAATAACCGGTTTTCACTCAGGAAAACGAGCTGATTTCCCCTGATTTTTGAAGGCAGAATTTTTCTTTTGTTGAACAATTCTCGTTCAGTGACGTAAAAAATTTTAAAAAATAAATTTGTTTAAAAACTATTTGGATAAGGCATGAAATACAAATTTTCATAATTTATCACGAGTAGCATAAAAGGCGATAGTGACAGGCAAGATCGCCAAGAACAAAGCTGAAAACGCTTTTTCAGTTTATCATTCAAACGGGTGCAGGCAAATTGTGGTGAATAAATTGTGCAGGTCGAAGAGAGCGCCATAGTCGCTTGAATTTTGCCGTCTGCCATAATTTGAGGATAATGCTGCAAGGTTTAACATCTTCACCACTTGGAAGGTCGTGAAAGATAGATGAAAAAGGTCACAAAGAGGTGCGATCGGGGGAGTGAGATCGGGAAGCAGGCGAAAAGAATAACCAGCCTCCCAAAAATAGGCATGGCAGCAGTGGTAGGATTGGCATGGTGTGGGAGAGTTTCCGGACAACAGCCGGTAAGCGGTTTTATAAAGGGAATGAAGTTCGAAAATCTTGCAAGTCATTTTCGCAGGTCATGATAGCAAACTAAAGGGCTGCAAGCGTGATGTTGCCACACTCACAGTCCTTTTTATCAAAAGCATTTTTAAAACCCAAAAGAGAACAAGCCGCTTTGTGCGGTTCATGGAAAATCGACTTGTTTCATGCTTTTGCAATGTCGATTTTCAAGGCTGTTTTTCAATCTTTGACGAGCATATCCGCATTGATATCGGCAATTTTTTTGGCGCCTGTCAATGTCATTGCAACACGCATCTCCTTGGCTATGAGATCAAGCATATTGGCTACGCCTTTTTCACCATCGGTTGCCAAGGCATAAGCAAATGCACGGCCAAGCATAACTGTATCTGCTCCAAGTGCAATCATGCGCACAACATCAAGGCCTGAACGCACGCCGCTATCAACAAGAACTTTGAGATCGGGTTTTAAAACTTCTGCAATTTTTGGTAATGCCCTGACAGTTGAAGGCACACCATCAAGCTGACGCCCGCCATGGTTGGAAACAATAACGCCATCAGCACCGAAACGCACAGCATCGCGGGCATCTTCAACGTCGAGAATGCCTTTGATAAGCATTGGACCCTTCCAGAATTCACGAATCCATTCAAGATCTTTCCAGCTTATCGACGGGTCGAAATTGGCTCCTAGCCAACCGATATAATCTTCTAGATTGGTCGGTTTTCCGCGATAGGTGGAAATATTGCCGAGGTCGTGAGGCCGTCCCATGATGCCGACATCATAAGCCCAGGCAGGATGAAGAACAGCTTGTGTATATTGTCGCAATTTGGCAAACGGGCCTGACATACCGGAATGGCGGTCACGATAACGAGCCCCCGGAACCGGCATATCGACGGTGAAAACCAACGTTTTGATGCCTTGGGCGGCTGCCCGTTCAAGAACATTTTTCATGAAACCGCGGTCTTTAAGAACATAAAGCTGGAACCAGATGGGGTTTGGAACTTGCGCCTGAACTTCTTCAATCGGACACACTGAAACAGTCGAGAGTGTAAAGGGGATACCGCGTGATTGGGCGGCTTTGGCTGCCTGAACTTCACCACGGCGCGCATACATGCCGGTAAGCCCCACCGGTGAAAGTGCCACCGGCATTTTCATTTTTTCGCCGAAAAGCTCGGTTTCAAGACTGAGCTCCGACATGTTTTTCAAAATGCGTTGGCGAAGCGCAATATCGGAAAGATCTGTTGTATTGCGTTGCAGGGTACGCTCTGCATAAGCCCCGCCATCAATATAATGAAAGAGAAATGGAGGGAGTTTGCGTCGCGCACCTTCGCGATAGTCTGAAATAGAAGATATAATCATTTCTTTACCCGTCTTGTTAGTCGTGAGGATCAAAGTCCGTTACAAATCCGGCAAAGTGGTTGCCAAAAAAGTGCCTTATGAAAGAAATTATATTTCCAGTTAAACGCATTTTTGCGGAAGATCAGTCACATCTATTGTGCTTATTACTTCAGGAAATGCGAGTGAATATTCCACGGTGCCTGTTCTATTGGTGTGGAATATTTCACTCTTTTTATTTAAACAGGAAACATCCGGTAAAAGTAAAATCAATATTACGGGATCATCCACGGAAGAACATATCCCTGAAGCGTTGTCATAATACCGGCAATGGCACAAAGCCCCAGCGAATATTTGACAGTATAGCGGAAGAGGTCGGATTCTTTCCCGACAAGTCCGACAGCCGCACAGGCAATTGCAATCGACTGCGGCGAAATCATCTTGCCGGTAACGCCGCCCGTACTGTTGACTGCAACAAGCAGAACATCGGAAACGCCGATCTGATGGGCTGTTGTTGCTTGCAAGGCACCGAACAGAGCGTTGGAAGACGTATCCGAACCGGTCACAAAAACGCCAAGCCAGCCGAGAAATGGTGAGAAGAACGTAAAACTTTTGCCCGTCTGTGACAAAGCCAGTGCCAAAGTGGAAGAAAGCCCCGAATAATTGGCAATAAAAGCAAAAGCAAGAACAATACCGATCGAATAAATCGGAAGGGCAAGTTCTTTCAGCGTCATGCCGAAAACGCCAATGGCGCGAGCGGGACGCATTTTTAAAACAAAAGTACTGACGACAGCTGCAAGGATAATTGCGGTGCCTGTGGCTGAAAACCAGTCGAATTTATAAACAGCGCTGATTTTGGAATCGGTTGCAACAATAGGCGCGGTTTTGACTATAATATTATTGAGGAATGATACGTCGAAACTTAACACCCAGCTTTCGAGCGCCCCGCCTTTGGCAAAAAGTTTTTTGAAAGGCGCAATGCTCCAAACCATAACAAAAATTGTCAATATGATAAAAGGCGACCATGCCTTGATAATTTCTCCCGTTGAATAATGGGGAATTTCTTCTTTGGGGGCAGCTTCGCTTTCGTCAAAACGGAAAATGCGTTTTGGCTGCCAGAGGCGCAAGAAAAGCGGCAAAACAACGAGTGTTGCAATAGCAGCTGTAATATCAGGCAATTCGGGCCCGAAATAATTGGAAGTCAGGAATTGGACAATTGCAAATGTGCCACCACCAACAAGTACAGCTGGCCATGTTTCACGGACACCGCGCCAGCCATCCATGATAATTACGAGCATGAAGGGAACAAATACCGAAAGAAACGGCAATTGCCGTCCAGCCATCTGGCTTAACAAAAACGGATCGATATTTGAAACCTGTCCGGCAACAATAATCGGAATTCCCATAGCGCCGAAAGCAACCGGAGCAGTATTGGCAATAAGACAAAGACCGGCCGCATAAAGCGGGCGAAAGCCTAACCCTGCAAGAAGGGCAGCAGTAATGGCAACCGGTGCACCGAAACCGGCAGCGCCTTCAAGGAAAGCACCGAAAGCAAAACCCACCAGAATGAGCTGTAGGCGCTGGTCTTCGGTAATCCCCAAAATGGAATGTCGCACAATATTGAAGTCACCTGTGACAACCGAAATTTTATAAAGAAACACCGCGCCAACGATAATCCATGCAATCGGCCACAAACCGTAGAAAAACCCGTAGATGGCGGATGAAATTGCCGGTCCAATCGGCATGCCATAGACAAAAACGGCAATTAAAAATGACAGGATAACGGTAATTGTACCGGCGACATGTCCTTTCAAACGAAGAAGTGTCAAAGCCAGAAAGAAAAAGATTATCGGTATTGCGGCAATCAGTGCAGATAACCATAGATTGCCAACCGGAACATAATTCTGCATCCACGTCATTGTTTTCTCCTCCCAATACGTGTGCGGTAAATGTTGGTTGGTAAATAATAAGGCTGAAGAAAACTAAAACGTCAATTTATTTTAGATTAAAATTTGCATATATGAACTATAAATAGGCTTATAGTTGAAAATATGTGAGTAATTATTATAAAAATTATAAAAATGAATATTTTTAAAAGCAAATCCGGTTTTAAGGCATTTTCCATAATGTTTTATGATTTTTTGCGGCCAGAAGCCAAGCTTTCAAAAACAGGTTAAAAAATATCTGTGTTCCGCATTTGGCTAAGCAGACAGGCGCTCATCAACGCATAGCGCCAGTTTTTGAATAAAATACCGATCTACTCAAGAAGGAGTATGCTCTCGAAGAAAAGTCAGCTCTTGAAAAGTGATAGAGGCCGGTTTTTACGAGTGTGATTTTTGGGGGCTGGGTATGAGAATAAAAAGGGGACAAGAAAAATCCAATTCCTTTCACCTCTTTGACAGTCGATAAAAGCAGGGCAATTTTTAAAAACAGTTTAATAACTCAGTTTTTCAAGCCGGCACCGGCGACATACCGGCTTTTTTAAACTTATATTTGTTACCGCTCACCTTTCAAACGTCGGGGATTTATTATCGGTCGCTCTTCAGCGGCTGGGGAAATCTCGTGACTACAGGTGTTCCAGTGTTAGTCTCGCCACCGATCAAGCCGGAATGTCGAATTCATCAAAATCTTTTTCGGTTTTTCCCTGTGCAATAAGTTCGTTATAATATTTGCCGCGAATTTTCTCTATTTCCGAGCTGGCAAGCCCACGGCGCCAGTATCCGACGGCTTTGATATTCTGCTTTTTCACATTGCAGTTCTCCATGAAATGTTTCCTGATTGCACGGGCTTCTTCGCGTTCACAGGCAATCCAGATGGAGCAACCTTCTGCGGAGCTAATCTTTTCAGCCGAGTGAACAAGAAAACCGGTTTGCCCCGGATATTCTTCTTCCTTTCGCACATAGATATGTTTTTTGACCCCCTTTATATCGGGGAGTTCATCGGCTGCTTCTGCCGTTGCGGATTCGATATAGATTTCGGCTTCGGTATTTTCCGGCCAATGGGAAAGAATGGAAAAAATGGCCGGAATGGCGGTTTCATCAGCATAGAGCTTCAGCTTTTTATTTTTATATTCTTCCGTTGAAAATTGCGGGCGTGGACCAATCAAATAAGCATGAGATCCGGCTTTCAAACTTTGAAGCCAATTGATAGCGGGGCTTTCCCCTTCATGTTTGACAAAATCGACTTCGATTTCATGTGTCGCGGGATTAAAAGAACGGATTGTATAAATCCGGTAAACCTTGCGGCCTTGACCGGTTTCGCCTATCTCGAAACGCACGGCAACATTTGCCTGTTGCCATTCAATCGGGTTTGTCGGGTTGATTGTTCCGGTCAGGCGGACGAGGTGGGAAAAAGGTTCATAAATCCGGTTGACCGTTAGTTCAAGACGCTCCATCCCGTCCATGTGGTTTTCCGGCGTGAGTTCAGCCGCATTCCTGTTTTTTGTCTTTTCCATCTCTTAAGCTCCCGCACCGATTGTTTTTTTTGGTTTTAAAAGTATAGATGAATAATAATGAATATAATAGTCAAGTTTTTAGTAAACCGGTATTGAAGAAAATATTCATCTCTGTCAATCAGGTTTTCATGTCGTTTACCGGATTGCTGGAAGTTTGCCAGAATGAACAGTGCTTATCCTTGGATGACCGGCCATTCCAGGAAATAGTGAGTTCCTTCAAATTGCGCCTGTTGGCGGATAAGGTGACGTGTAATTTTTCTATACAAAGCGTGCTCTCCAATTTTCGCATAAAGGGCAAACTACCGCATTCTTTCCCGCAAAGAGCGTGCTGTTGCATTTGGCAATTCTCGGGAACGAGGCTTGAAGATCAGCTCTTCCAGCCGGAAAAGCGTGAAATTTCGAGTGTGATTGGCAGCTGCTGGTTTCGCTTTTTGTTTGCCTTAGGATCAATTCAGAATGGCTGCGTTATGAGGCGACACTCCACGCGCTTTATTCTGGTTGTTCCATAATTTTTGATAGAGGCCATCGGCTTTTACCAACGTATCATGGGTTCCTTCTTCAACAATTTTCCCATTTTTCAGAACGATGATATGGTCGGCCCGACGAATGCTGTTCAGCCGGTGGGCAATGACCACGACTGTGCGGGTTCTGGTCAATGCATTCATGGCACGTTGGATCTCTGCTTCCGCCGACGGGTCAAGGCTTGCGGTTGCTTCATCAAGAAGCAATATCGGGGCGTTTTTCAAGAAAGCGCGGGCAATGGATATGCGCTGCTGTTCGCCACCCGAAAGCGAGCTGCCATGCTCGTCAAGTACAGTGTCATAACCTTCCGGCAATGCCATGATAAATTGGTGCGCCTCGGCCTGTTTTGCCGCTTCGATGATTTCTTCACGGCTCGCATCTTCCTTGCCAATTTTGATATTGTCAGAGACCGTTCCGGAAAAGAGAAGCACATCCTGAAACACCATGCCGATCAACTGATGAAGATTTTCGGTCCCTATGTCTTTAAGGTCGATATTGCCGATGGTGATTTTACCTTCCGTTCTTTCCCAAAGACGTGCGATAAGGTGGACAAAACTTGTCTTGCCGGCGCCGCTCGGGCCAACGATTGCCGTCAATTCCTGCGGCCTGATCGTACATGAAATATCATCAAGGACTTTGTTATTCGCTTCTTTTGCGTTGCCCGCTTCTTCTTTGTTATTTGCTTCTTTTTTATCATAGCTGAACCCCACATGGTCGAAACGGATTTCATAGTTTTCCGGCATTTTGGGATGTTGGGGTTCGGGCAAAGTCGGCTCATGAAGCAGTGCTTCAATACGTATGAGCGAACGATTGGCCAGACGCAACATCAACATTGCCTGACCGACTTCATATAATTGGCGGTAGACGGGCAATGCAATGATAAGGAAAATCAACAATTGAGAGACAGTGAGCTTGTCGTTTGCCAACCAATAAATGCCGAAAATAACCAGACTGATATAGCTCATTTCCAGCACAAAACCAAAGCATGACAGGAAAGGCGAGGTTCTCGTTTCGGCGTGGAACCATGCATTGCGCTGGTTGTCGAGAATTTTTACAAGTCTCTTCCAGCTATTGCCGAAACGTCCGAAGCTGCGAATAACAGTGATACTTTGCACATATTCAAGCAAAGCCGATTGCACGGCACTATTGGCTTTTCCAAGTTTCAGACCTGCGCTTTTTCCCATAGCGAGCGTCCATAACAAGGCAAGCAAAGTCAAAGGAAAGCCGCAAAGCATGACAATTGCCAGACGAAAGTCGACAAAGAAAAGAAAAATGGTCAGGAAAACCGGCATTGAAAAACCGGCAACAAATGGCTGGATGAAATGCGACCACATATGTTCGACAAAAGTAATATCGGAAGTCAGTCTTCCTGCAAGGTCGCCGCTTCTTTGTTTATTGAACCACCCCATGGGAAGTTTGCGCAAATGTTCTGCCACATTAAGGCGCGCTTCGCCCATCATTGTGAAAGCACCATTATAGATTTTCGGTGCACCTATCGCACTTGCACCGATGCGCAACAAAAAGCTCAAAACCATGCCGACCCCGAAGAAAATAGCGGCTTTGAATGTCAGCTCTTTGGCAAAGGCCTGTGTCAACATCATAAAAAGGAAGACAAAGGGAAGAGCTGCAAAAAAACCTTCGACAATCGTCCATAAAATGCCGTGAACGAGTTGTTTGTCGCGCGTTTTCGACAGCCGGAAACCGGACGTTAAAATATCGATTATCATGACTGCCCGCCTTTTTCTGCCAAATTATCCTGTTTTTTTGAAAGGGTTTTATTGTCTTGCCCGTTGGTGCCGGTTTTTTCTTCGGCTTCTCCTGCCTCTTCTCCGAGCGACCACTCTCCTGCCGAAAGCTGGTCTTGCCATAAAATCCGGTAGGTCGGGCAATTTTTCAAAAGCTCTTCATGGCGGCCTTCGCCCGCTAGCCTGCCATGATCCATCACAATAATCTTGTCGGCAGAAACGAGATTTTGCAAATGATGGCCGACAATGAGAACTGTGCGATTTTTATAAAGTGTTTCGAGAGCTTCGTGGATGAGGTTTTCATTTTCCGGATCAAGACTTGAAGTCGGTTCATCAAGAAGCAGGATTGGCGCATTTTTCAAAAAAGCGCGGGCAATCGAAAGCCTTTGGCGTTCGCCGCCGGAAAGTTGCGAGCCGCGTTCCTGAAGAAGCGTATCATAACCTTGCGGCAGAGCTTCGATGAAACCGTCTGCTTTGGCAAGGCGGCAGGCTTCTTTAAGTTCTTCATCACTCGCATCGGGTTTGGCAATGCGCAAATTATCGGCAACAGTGCCATAAAGGAGAACGACATCTTGAAAAACAATGCTGGTTTTATCGAGAAGGTCGTCAAGTCGCCAGTCGCGCACATCAAGCCCACCTATTGTTAAATGTCCATGGTCGAATTCATAAAGTCGCGCAACAAGTTTCAGAAGTGTACTTTTACCCGAACTGCTTGGCCCCACCAATGCCGTAACTTTATCGGCTTTTGCGCTAAAACTGACATGGTCGATCGCGAGCCTTTTGCCGTAACTATAAGAGACATCGTCAAAAACAATTTCATAGGGGCCTTCAGGCGTTTTGCTGTTGTGACTTTCGATAAGCGGTTTTGCAGTCAAAACCTCGTTGATATGATCCATCGCTTCGATATGATTCATTTTTTCATGAAGTGCCCCTGAAAGGGTCAATAAAGGTTCAAGCACCAGTGGCGAAAGAAGCAAAAATAACACAAAAGTAGCCGCGTCAAGTGAACCGTTTACATAGAATATGGCTCCGATCGGGGCGACCAGAACAAGATTGCCGCGCAGTAAAATAGCAAATGTCATAAACGAGCGTGTCACTCTGGCAGCAAAACTATGCGCCCAGTCAACCGCATTATGGATTGTCTTTGAAAGATTGCCAAAAGACCGCGTATCGAGACCGAAACTTTTGATAACGTTAACACCACGGATAAATTCGCTGATTTCGCCTGAAATTTTTTGCTGTAAACCAATCCATTCACGCATGTCATCGCCCATGCCGCGTGTCATCCACCATTGGGCAAAAAAGGCAATCGGCAAGGGGATTAAAACAATAATGGCAAGCCGCCAATCGGCAAAAAACAAAAGGATAAGAGCCGAAAGCGATACAATGGGCGCAGAACTCAGATTTGGTAAAATATGGGCATAAAGGCTTTCGAGACTGTCAATATCATCGTAAAGCGTGCGCCTGAGTTTTCCCGAAGACTGGCTTGCAAAAAACGACAGTGGAACCTCACCCAGTTTTTGGGCTGCTCTTTTTCGAAGTGTAAAGAGAATGGTGAAGGCCCCTTTATGGGCAAGCATGTCACTTAAAGATACGAATATCCATCTAAGCAGAACAAGGCCGGTTGCAACACCTGCAAGATACCAGAGTCTCGTCGGGTTGACCGTCGGTTTCAAAAGCTCGCCGGCAATAAGCGAAATCACATAGAAGGGCGCAATGCTCAAAGCCGCTGCAATAATGGCCGTGATGATAGCGAAGCCGGTAAAAAAACGCGAATAGCGCAAAAGTCCCAAAAAAGTTGCAGGCTTTTCACTGTCATAAACTGTCGGATTCATGGATGGTTGTTGGCTCATCACGGCTACCGTAAAAATTGTTAAAAATGGACTATGACTTATTTTTGATAATTTTGGTATAGTTTTATTTGTTGACCCACGAAAAACTTTTTATCCGTTTTGTTGTCAGCGATTTTTCATGTATAAATTTTAGTGTTCTGTGCGGAAAACGGAAGTTAAACTGGGTAATTCTTTTAAAAAATGCGCATAAATTTTATGCGCTTTCCATCAGGCTTTTGCCGCACGTATCACAATCAATCGTAAATATCGGACAAAAATTATTCTCGTCATCCATGTTCTAAGTCGAGAAAGATATTTTGCAGTAGAAAGCTTCAAGGAATTTCCGGACAGGTGAAAGGCTATAAATTGCCGTTTCGGCAGTTAAAAAAGATTTTTGTGTCAAGCTTGAAACATCAATTGGCGGTTTTGATACCTGTGGCACTCAATTCTGTTGTTTGATGAGGCATAATTTTTAAAAAATTATGCCTCACAACATAAGCTCAAATATAATGGGCAAAGTTTGATATTATTTGCCTTAACTCTACAAATAGATTTCAGAACTTGAAATCGGCTTTTGCCCAGAAGGTGCGTCCGGGCTCTCGCACTTGATAATGGGCGGGAAAACCGAAACCGGCATCGCCATCACGGTTCAGATGTTCATAATAATCCTTGTTGAAGAGATTATCGACTCCGCCGGTCAAAGCCACATTTTTTGAAATCTTGTAGCTGCCATTTAAAGAAAAAACACCAAAGCCCGCACTTTTATCAAAGTCTTTCCCCACAACATTGCCTTTATTTTCGGCAATACGCGGTTGATCGGCAACAAGCCTTAAAAGGCCGCCAATGCTCCATTTTTCTTTTTGATAGGTGAGGCCGAGCCTTCCCTCCAAGGGGGGAATTTGCGGCAAAGCTTCATTGTCAGTGGTGTTTTTCCCCCACGAATAGGCAAGGCTTGAATCAAACTTCCAGACATCGAAGAACAGATGGGAAAGCCCCAATTCACCCCCCATAATGGTGGCATCGACATTCGATGCTTTTGACTGCCCGCTTGAATAGTCGAAGAGAATATAGTCATCAATCCGGCCGACATAAGCGGATGCCCAGATGTTGCTATTTTCGCTACTATATTGCGCACCGAAATCAAGCTGGGTGGTTTTTTCGGGCTTTATACCGTCAAATGCATTGAGTGAGTTAGCGTCGGATTGTTTGGGAGAAAACAATTCCCAATAATCAGGGAAACGCTCGGCATGTCCAAGCCCGATATAGGTTGTAAGCGGTATTTGATTGAGGTCGCGCTCATAACGAAGAAAACCGCTTGGCAATGTTCTGTCGCGCTTGTCGCCATCTGTCGGACTTGTGCTTCTCTCATCCTTCACAGAAGCCCGATCAAGCCTGCCGCCAAAAACAAGGCGTTGATTTTCGGCAAAGCTCCATGTTGCTTCGCTGAACAGCCCGTAATTGAAAAATACCGCATCCTTATCCCAACCGTTAATGCTCATCATATTGCGGCTTTTTCTTTTGCGGTGGGTGTTGGTTTGAATATCAAACCCGCTCACGAGTGATAAATCGCCAAAATCCCAATTGGTGGTAAAGTGGCCGCCCATGGTGCGCCGGTCAAGGCGCGATTCCATCGGTATAGACGACATATCCATTGCGCCCATGCCCCCCATTCCGCCCATGCCGTTCATGCCACCTATGCCGTTCATGCCACCCATGCCGGTCATCGGATTTCCGCCCCCGCTCATGGCATTTCCCATCATATGGTTCGTATCCATTGCCCCCATAGCCGACATATGCCCCATATGACCGGTGCCCGTTTTGCCTGTATTTGTCACACCGATTGGCAGTGGCAAAGCGTTGGTCGCAAGGTGACGCAAACGGAAATTATCCATAATGTGATCGGCATAATTATAGTAAAATTGCGCGTCGACCTTGGTGAGCCGGTCATTGATATTTTCTTTGATGAATTTGGCACCAAGCGATTCCCGCTTGAATTGGCTGCCATCCATAGCGCGGCCTGCATAGCGGGCTTCACCATCACCACCGCCGCCGGAAAGCTCGAACAATGTATTTTCGTCTGGAGTGAACCCCAAAAACATATCGCCATTCCATTTATCCCATTTTGAGGGAACAATATTGCCATCACCATCATGATAATCATGGGAAAGTGCTTTATTACCGATAATCCGGACATAGCCGGGGCGTGCCCCGACAGTGCCATCAAGGCGGGATTCAAAACGGCTATTGGAACCGATGACAATGCTGGAATCGCCTTTGACGGTCGGTTTGTCAAAATGCTGCGGGTCGCGTTCAAACAAAATTGTTGCCGCCGAACCGGTGGGGCCATAGCGCACGGTTTGAGGCCCCTTCACAACCGTCAGCCGGTCATAGCTTTCAGGCGAGATATAGGATGTCGGATTATCCATCCGCCCCGGACAGGCGCCCATAATCGTGCTGCCGTCATTGACAATATTAAGACGCGAGCCGAATTGGCCTCTAAAAACGGGGTCGCCATTGGTGCCGCCATTGCGAATGGTTGCAAAACCGGGAATAGTTTTAAGATAATCGGCACCATCCGAAGCGGGAATAGGCTGGCGTGGGTCTTTCGGATTGGTAACAACAGTGACCGGTGAAGACATGGCTGCCGATGTAACGATTACGGGTTTTAGAACCATGTTTTCTTTTTCTGCAGCCTTCGCTGCCTCTTTTTGTTCGGGACTTATTGGCAGGGTTTGAATCGGCGTTATCGTGCTATGCTCGTTATTTGCAACCGTTTCGGCTTTTGCGCCCGTCGGCATTATGATGAGCAAGGTGGAAAGAGAAGCAATGGCACCAATTGCGGCAGACGATGATTTTAATGCGTCCGAGCGCACGGAAAACTGCTTATAGGTTTGAAAGAGAGAATCCATTTTTTAAAAATCCATGAAAAAAAGTGGATTGAAACTTTGTCAGGCATGGAAAACAAACAGGAATTGCCATGAAAGGCATTCTCTGAGCCTCGTTTTTGTGAGGCTTTAAACCATGCGTTTTGACAGGTGAAAAAAACAGACTGACAGGTTTTACAATTACAATCGAATACTCAAAAAAAATAGCAGCAGTGACTTGCGCCACGTCGGCAAAAAACGCGGCCATTTTTTTAAAAATTCGATGTGATGATCTATTGAATTTGTCAGCTTATGAGTGACAATGGCGGGGAACGCGGCGAGGCGTTGGATTTTACAAAAAACGTGCCGAAGGTTACCGCATCATAGGGCAGTAAAATCTCGACCAAAAAAAGATTATGTTCGCCGATTTCAACACTATCGGGCGGGGTGAGCATTGATGCGCCGATGCGGCAGGCATGACATGCACCCAGTTCATGACATGAATTGTCATTATGGTGTTTTTTGCTTAATTTTTGCGGTTTTGAAGTTGCGTTTTTCGAGCAAATGTCGCCTTCAGAAACCATATGCGAATGGTTCTGCCAAACGCTTTCATGATGGTGAGACGAGTGGGCTTCAAAACTGTTTGGTAGAACCGGAAAATTGCGATTATGGGCGAAGGCGAGGTTGAGCAGTGCGAAAATGCACAACACCCTGATAACCACGGAAAATGGTTTGCTCGTCCCGATCATTTCGCAAAAACTTTCCCTTTTAAGGAAACTATTCTCCAGTTTTGTTTTTTTTGCAAGATAGGCCAAAACAACCAACGGGATTTTTTAAAAAAATGTCAAAGAAGAGGGGGATAGAAGACCATCGGGAAGGTCAGGAATGAGGCTGTCAGAGGGAAATCGCACGACAAACGGGAAAGGGAAGCGAAAGGAGTGAGAAGGGAAGGTAGACGTCGGACTGAGGAAGGTTAAGCAATTTTGAGAAAGAGAGAGGCTCATTCGCGGATTCAAAGCTTATGATGTGCTTTTTTCCCCATATATCCGTTCGCTTTTTATTTTTGCGCGTTTTTTAAAGAAGACGTATTTTCCGGCAAATCCGCTTTTCCATTAATGAATTTTTCTAATAGGCCTTGTGAAAAAAGGCCGGTTTATGAGGGGGCTTCACGCGTTTATAGCTGAAGAAGACATTTCAAAGAGCCTTCGCTTATCTCATTGCTCTTTCATGGCCGCTTTATGTTCAGGAGAAATCATGCGCCCTTTTATAATTTGCCATATGATGACATCGATTGACGGAAAAATCGTAGAAGATCATTGGTCCGCGCCTTATGACGGGAGCAAAAATGATGAGACGACCATTTCCTATTATGACCTTAGCGACAGTTTCAAGTGCGACGCGGAAAAGCTGGGGCGCGTTACCGTCCAAAGGCATTTTGCAAAGCAGGAATTCAATGACCCTCATCCTGTAAGAGTGATTGACCCGCAACCTTTTATTGGTAAGCGTGAAACAAAACGGTTATGCATTGTTGTCGATCGTCATGGGCGCATAAAATATGAGGGCGACAGAATTTGTGGCGAAAATATTATTGTCGTTTTGAGCCAAAAAATATCGCAAGCCTATCTGGAACATCTTCGTAGCTTGGGGATTTCCTATGTCTTCGCCGGTGAGGACGGAAATGACCTTGTGGAAGCCATGGAAAGTCTTGGGCGTTTCTTCAATATAAAACGAATTGTTTTGCAGGGTGGTGGCACAATTAACGGAGCATTTCTGGAAAACGGGCTTATCGATGAATTGAGTGTGATGATCTATCCCGGTATTGACGGGCGCAAAGCTGCACCTTCATTATTTGATTGGTCACCTCGCACGGATAATAGTGCAACGGGAGAAAAGGTTTTGGTGACAGAAAATCCGGCCGCCGGCCAGTCACTCGAATTGCTGGAGGCAAAAAACGCCGGTCAGGGTGTCATTGCACTACGCTATAAAATACACCACGAGAAAAATAGCAAACAATAGTGCTGAACGGAATAGATCGGGCTTTCGGCCAAGGATTTGCTAGTTGAGGGGTGAGAAAAACGTAATCATTTAACGGTTACAGCATGAAAAAAAAGACACGACAATTCAGCCGAACGCAATTGATCTTTTGGCTAAAAATGTTTCTTCTGACTGAAACGGCAGTTCTTTATAGTCGGCTTTGCCGGAGATTTAAGAAAATTGCGATGACAATCAGGAACGGGGGTATTTTATTCAAACACCCGTTTTATTATTCAGACACTGATTTTTATTGTCTTCAGTTACCCGTTTTATAAAAGGCGCTGTTTCATCCCGCTTAAAAATCAGTTGAAGCGGCGAGTTGTTCCTGCTCTTTGAAGTCTTCAAGCCGTTTTTTTAAAACCTCGATGGTGGTTTTTAAAGCACCTGAGCCGAGCACTACACGTAACGGTGCGGGCGTTATATCAACACTTTCGATAATGCGGGCAGCCATACGCTCCGGATCCCCTGCGGCTAAGCCATTTTTCCGATCAAGCATTTTCTGGAAAGCATGGGCGGGCGTGTTGTCATAAGCTTTTATAGGCTTGGCAATTTTTGCGCTTTTATAGCGAAATTCGGTTCTTGCTCCACCGGGTTCGACAATGGTCACGCCAATATTGAATGGCGCCATTTCTTGTGAAAGCGAGTCACAAAATCCTTCTATGCCCCATTTTGTCGCATGATAAAGCGAATTTCCGGCAAAAGCGACTTCGCCCCCATAGGAAGAAATCTGAATGATGCGCCCTTGTTGTTTTTTCCTCATAACGGGCAAGAAGGCACGTATAAAGTCGATCGAACCGGTGAGGTTGGTTGCGATAATATCGTCAATTTCTTCATCCGACAATTCTTCGGCAGCACCGAACAATCCATATCCGGCATTGCTGACAATCACATCAATTGTTGAAAACAATTCTTCCGCTTTTTGCCCAAGTTGTTTCACAGCCTTCCGGTCTCTCATATCTAAAATTTCGACATGAAATTGATCAGGATAACGGGCAATCAAGTCTTCGACAGGTGCCGTTTTGCGCACAGTTCCCAATATGTTATCGCCGTGGCTTAAAACCTGTTTGACCATTTCATAACCAAAACCGCTTGAGACACCGGTTATTACCCAGTTGCGTTTGACCATTTTTTGAAACCCTTTGACAAAAATGCATTTTCAAAGTTGCACTATCTTTGATCGACTATGCGCGGACGCTCATTATGATCGAGATTAATCCGAAAAGCACTTTTTTTGAAAGCGGGCGCAAGAAACTAGGCTTTATGCAAAATTTTCATAAAACAAGCTGATTTGCCAATTTTTGGCCCTCGAAGTTTATCGGTCAAAAAAATAGTTTAAGTCGTCAATATAAAAAAAGAGTCTCAGGCGGAGGTGGTAGAAATATCAGGGAAACAGGAAAACAAATCTGCAACAATGCAACACTGGGAGGTTTAGCGGACAGGATGAAAAACGCGATGGAAAAAACCGGAATCGTGCATGGAACGAACCTTTTTAGAGGCCTTCTCGGAAATTGAAATTCAAAATGTGTGGGCGCATAATCTTATAAAGCTTTATAGCGCAAACAATCGATAACCAGTTGAAAAGCGGCGGTATGTTGGCGCCGTGTCGGATAATAGAGATAATATCCCGGAAATGGCGGGCAATAATTTTCAAGAATGCGTTTAAGCCGCCCGCTTTCCACCCGTTCGACCACAGCATCTTCGGTTGTGTAGGCGATGCCGAAACCGGCTTCGGCAGCATCCAATGCCTGATCGATTGTGTTGAAGCTCAATTGCCCTTCGACCCTTATTTTACATTCATGGCCATTTTCTTCAAATTCCCAAACGTAAAAGCCGCCGGATGTCGGCAATCGAAGATTGATGCACTGATGTTCAAGAAGATCACGCGGCGTTTCCGGAATGGAATGGTTTTCAAGATATTGTGGTGAGGCGACAGCTGCCATGCGTAAATCCGGCCCGATTTTTAGCGCGATCATGTCCTTTTCGACCTGTTCACCAAGCCGCACACCGGCGTCGAAACGTTCGGCCACAATGTCGGTCAAGGCATAATCAATCGAAATTTCGAGATGAATATCGGGATATTTTGCAAGAAGCGGGTAAAGCTTGGGCCATAAAATGGCTTTTGCCGCATAATCGGGCGCGGTTATGCGGATTGTGCCGGATGGGTGGTCGATTGTCTCGCAAAGGTTTTTAAGCTCGCTTTCCATCTCCACAAGATGGGGCGTATAAAGTTCGAGAAGCCGTTCGCCAATATTGGTCGGTGCAACCGAACGTGTGGTGCGGCGCAACAATTGTAAATGGAGACGTTCTTCCAGATTTTTTATCGAATGGCTCAAAGCCGATTGCGAAATATTGAGCTTGCGGGCTGCCTTGGTAAAGCTTTTTTCTTCGGCAACAACCATAAAGGCCATAAGATCGGCGATATTTTCTCGAAGCATAGGTGCGCCCTTTATTATCATGATAAAACGGGTCTAGCATGAGTAACACATTGAGCTACTCCGTTTCGACAAAAGCAACATCCATATTTGCCTTGAAGCCGTTCCGGAAGCAGTGCTGAACAGTTTGAATAAAACAGAATATATAAAGGACAAAGGCAAAATTGAAGTGAAAACCATTGTCACATTATCCGGCAATGAGAGGCGATATTCTACAAAGCAATGTGACGTTCAATTTTTCATGCCGCAAATAATATGCACAGAATAACGGGTTGCGAAAATAACCGGCACTTGCGCGCAAAAACACGGTGAAGAATGCCGGTGTGAGATACACGACGTGAAATCACGAGCTGAAATACACTCAGCAAGAGATAAGCCAAAGATAACAATAGAACGGAGAGAAGGGGGAGTTATTTTTGCAGTGCTCTATAGGCTCTGACAATCATCCTTTCGGATTGTTTGAGATAGGCCTTGAGAAGGCGTGCAGCTTTTTTCGGCTTTTCTTTTTTTAAGCCTTCGACGATATCGCGGTTCATGGCAACAAAAGGCTGATGGAGCGATTGTAAATCGGTAACCAGACCGAAGATTAGCCGCAACTCGATTGTGATTTCGGAAAATAACCGGTCAAGCCGCGGACTGTTGCCAAGGCTTACCAGCAATTGGTGAAATTCCATATCGGCAGTACCGACATCCTGCCATTTTTCTTCTTCACAAAGTTTTTCTGCTTTTTCAACCACCTTGTCCATCAAAACGATAGAGGGATGAGGAAAATTCATGTTGCGCACCGCGCCCACTTCGATAATGCGGCGCGCATTGTAAACATCGACAATCGTATTGAAGTCGGGAACTGTCACAAAAACACCGCGATTGGCACGATATTCGGCAAGTCCGTTTTTGGTGAGTATCCGGAATGCTTCCCGCAATGTATTCCGTGAAACCGACAATTTTTTTGCAAGCATTGCTTCGCTTAAATGTTCGCCCGGATGATATTGGCCACTGATAATGCCTGTTTCAATCGCTTTGACTGTTTGGTCTGCAAGCGATATTTCGTCTTTGCCGGTTTTCATAATCCTTCCCACCCCTCGATTTTTAACCGAGCGCAAGCGCTCGCGCAAAGTCTTGAATTGAAATGCATAAAACCTGATAGCAAAATCGCAATCCTCCCGTTTCGACATCCTCCAAATATATTTACAAGTTTATTTGAGAAAGAACATGATTGCAATGTCTAACAATCAAAGTTAGATTGTTCAACAATATAAAATAAACAAAAATCTATATTCGGCAAAAGGGAGGTTAGAATGAAATCAATTGATTTGAACAGCGATCTGGGTGAAAGTTTTGGTCCATGGAAAATGGGCGAAGATAGCGAAATGTTGTCTATTGTTACCAGTGCCAATGTTGCTTGTGGTTTTCATGCTGGCGACCCTGCCGGTATTTTACGCACACTCGAGGCGGCCAAGAAGAATAATGTGCGCGTTGGTGCCCATATCGGCTATCGTGATCTTGTAGGCTTCGGGCGCCGCAATATGGACCCGACCGATAGTGAATTGACGGGCGACGCCATTTATCAGATCGGGGCGCTTATGGGGCTTGCCAAAGCGGCAGGAACCAAAGTTTCATATGTGAAGCCGCATGGCGCACTCTATAATACAATTGCCCATGATATGCGTCAGGCGAAAGCCATTATCAATGCGATCAAAGCGGTCGAGCCGTCACTCGTTCTTATGGCCTTGGCAGGGTCGCCTCTTATTCCTTTTGCGCGTGAAGCCGGACTTGTTGTGGTGGCTGAAGCTTTTGCCGACCGTGCCTATAAGAGTGATGGGACACTTTTATCCCGCCGCGAAAAAGGTGCTGTGCTGAGTGACCCCGCTAGCGTTGCCGAACGTATGGTGAAATTTGTCGAGATAGGAAAAATTACCGCGATTGATGGCAAAGAGATTAGCCTTGATGCACAGTCAATCTGCCTTCATGGCGACAGTCTGAGTGCCGTATTAATGGCCAAAGCTGTCAAAGCCGGTCTTGAAAAAGCCGGAGTTTCTTTAAAGCCATTTGTTGATTGAGGGAGTGTCTTTTTCCCATGCGCTTTCTTGGTGTCAATAATTCGGCTTTTCTGATCGAGCTTGCCGATCTTGAAGAAACATTGGCTTTGTTTGACCGCCTGCAGCAAGAAATTCGGCGCGGAGAGAAAGATCTGCAAGGCCAAGAAAATCTTCAAGTTCAAGAAAGTTTTCAAGCTATTGTCGAAATTATTCCGGCAGCGCGAACTTTGCTCGTCAGGTTTGATCCCGCTTTTGCCGATGAAAACACATTGGAGACACAAATTGCGGGATTGAAACTCGAAAAAGGACAACAAAAAAGCGGCAAACTTGTCGAAATACCGGTTGTCTATGACGGAGAAGATCTCGACGATGTTGCAGCTCATTTAAAAATTGACCGTGAAGAGGTTATCCGTCGTCATACGGAAAGTCATTATCAAGTTGCTTTTTGTGGCTTTGCTCCCGGTTTTGCCTATTTGACGGGTGGCGATCCCATTTTTAATGTTCCAAGACGCACATCACCACGAAAATCTATTCCCGCCGGTTCTGTTGCACTTGCAGGAAAATTCGGTGGTGTCTATCCACAACCGAGCCCCGGTGGCTGGCAATTGATCGGGCGGACAGATGTTAAAATGTTTGATCTCGACCGCGAACCGCCTTCACTTCTAAAACCAGGGGACAGAGTGCATTTTGTCGATGTGACAAAAGATTATTCTGCGCATTCCAAAGGGACGACAAGCTTTTCCTTATCCCGAAAGGGAAAAGTCGGAACTCTTTCCGAAAAACAAATGAAAAATGACAGGATTGAGATTGCCGAACAGGAAAAATCACAAAACTTTTTTTCGCCTGACGATGGAAAACTATTGCCGGATAGGTCGGGTAGCAAAGCTTTAAAGAGCATTGCTTCAACGAACGCCGCAGAGCAGAATGAAAAAGCCGGTGTAACAAAAACGGGTAGTGGAGCCGAAGCAACAGAAATCGGGAAAACAACGGGCATCGGGAAAACGGGTAGTCATGACAACGGAATATCAGCCACCGAAAGAACTCTAAAGCCTCAAGTAGATGCGGTTTTCAAATTGCTAACAACATTGATGCCGGTTACATTTCAAGATCGCGGGCGTTTGTTCCAATCTTCTCAAGGGCTTTCCCCTTCAGGGGCACTTGACCAGAAAGCAATGGCCAATGCCAACCGGCTTGTCGGTAATTCTCTTGAACAACCTGTGCTGGAGTTCACCTATGGGAATGCGCGTATAAAAGCATTGCAACCATCGGTTATTGCTTTTACCGGTGCGAACCTGCCAATTACTGTCAAAACAGCAAAAGGCACAGTTTTTGTTTTTGAAAAAAACACACCGCTCTCTATTGATGAAGGTGATGAAATCATTCTTGGGCGGCCATTCACAGGCTTTCGTAGCTATATGGCGTTGCGTGGTGGCTTTAAAGTTGAACCGGTTTTAAAAAGTGCGTCTTTTGACAGTCTTTCCAATTTGGGGCCGAAACCGCTCGTGGCAGGTGACAAGGTCTTTATAGCCAATGATAGCGCTTTGCAGCCGGTTTTATTGACGCTTGATGACCCTTATTCCTTGCCGGAAGCAGGCGATAAAGTGGTGCTTGATGTGGTTATGGGGCCGCGTACCGACTGGTTTACAGAGCAATCAATTGCAATGTTTCTTGAAAAAGACTGGCAAGTGACGGCAGCTTCCAACAGAATTGGCATAAGATTACAAAGTGACGCCCATCTTGAACGCTCGCGAAGCGATGAATTGCCGAGTGAAGGCACAGTAACGGGTGCAATCGAAGTTCCTGCAAATGGCGAGCCGGTTTTGTTTTTGCGTGATCGGCCTGTTACCGGCGGTTACCCGGTTATTGCCAATCTTGTTGAAGATCAGATCGACCTTGCAGCACAAATTCCGATAGGGGCTTTCATAAAATTTCGTGCCGTCAAAAATTTTTATGATAGCGAGCAGAAAAGCTTGAAGAGCGGTGCCAATAAAACTTCAATAACATCATGAAATCAAATGGAAATAGCAAGAACCGGAAAACATAAAGGCGAAATACCGGCTTTGCGAAAAACAAGAGACAGGCTCGGTCAGAAAAATTATAAATTTACAGTGATGGGGACGTTCATGAAAAAAATACTGATTGCCAATCGTGGAGAAATTGCATTGCGCATTGTTCGTGCGGCACGCGATTACGGTCTATCTTCGGTTGCAATTTATGCCGATATCGACAGTTCGGCACCTTTTGTCAAAGAAGCAGACGAGGCTTTTCGTCTTAAGAGTGACAGGCCGGAAGAAACCTATCTCGATGGTAACAAGATTATTGAAATTGCCAAACGTTCGGGGGCTGATGCTATTCATCCAGGCTATGGCTTTTTGTCGGAAAGTGCCGAATTTGCGAAAGCCGTGATTGATGCCGGTCTCATCTGGATTGGGCCCGATCCGGAAGTAATTGATCTTTTGGGCGACAAGCTCAAAGCCCGTGCAGTTGCTAAAGAGGTAGGCGCGCCACTCGTTGCCGGTAGCAACGGCATGGTTGAAAGCGGCAAAGATGTTATCACATTTGCCGAAGAATATGGCTTTCCTGTTGCAATCAAGGCAGCGCATGGCGGCGGCGGGCGCGGCATGAAGGTTGTATGGAAACGGGAAGAGGCTGAAGAGCTTTTCCAGTCGGCTGTTCGTGAAGCGGTTCAGGCTTTTGGCCGTGGCGAATGTTATGTGGAACAGTTTCTTGATCGTCCCCGCCATGTGGAAGCGCAGGTAATTGCCGACAAAATGGGACATGTTGTGGTTCTTGGAACGCGTGATTGTTCGTTGCAAAGGCGCAACCAGAAACTCGTCGAGGAGGCGCCGGCACCTTTTATTTCAGAGGCCGTTGAACAACGCTTGCGAGAAGCGGCTACGAATATTTGTCGCCATGTCAATTATAGCGGCGTCGGGACAGTCGAATTCCTGTTGGGGCGCAATGATGTTGTTTCGTTTCTCGAAGTCAATACGCGGTTGCAGGTCGAACATCCTGTGACAGAAGAAACAAGCGGGCTTGATGTGGTGGTTGAACAATTCCGTATTGCCGAAGGTTTGCCTTTGAGCATTAATAAAACGCCTTCCCCCATCGGCCATGCCATTGAATTTCGCATCAATGCCGAGGATGTTGGACGCGGATTTTTGCCGTGCCCTGGAAAAATTACAAAGTTTTCGCCACCGTCTGGTCCCGGTGTGCGGCTTGATAGTGGCGTTCGTGAAGGCGATGTTGTAGCCCCGCAATTTGACTCGATGATTGCAAAATTGATTATTACCGGAAGAACCCGCGAAGAAGCGTTAAAGCGTGCCGCACGAGCTTTGAAAGAGTTCACAATCGAAGGTGTTGCAACAGTCTTGCCGTTTGACCGGCTTGTTGTTCACCATCCTGATTTTATTGGAGAAAACGGCTTTAAAGTTTATACACGCTGGATCGAAAACGATTTTGCCGAAAAATTGGCTATGGAAAGCAGAGCCGATAAAATTGAGCCGCAAATTGAGCGTTTCGATATTGAAATCGACGGAAAGCGGGTGGAACTCGGTTTGCCCTTCCGGTTTTTGAAATTGCTTGAAGGGGCGGGAAGTGCAGTAAATGGTGCACAAAATCCGCAATTCGATAGTGGGAAACAAGTGAAGGTCGATAAGGGCGCTGGTGATATTGCTGCACCAATTCCCGGAACAATCAAGGCTTGGCTCAAAAAGCAAGGCGAAAAAATAGAAGAAGGCGCAACGGTTGCGGTGATGGAAGCCATGAAAATGGAGACTGAAATTAAAGCCGAAAAAAGCGGAACACTGGAAATTGTAAAACCGGCTGGCAGCATCACCAATGTCGGGGAAGTGATTGCCCGTATCCGCTAGGAATCGCAACCTTTAAAAAATCGGTACTCGGAATTTAAAACCGTTTTTAAAACGGAGAAGCCAAGAACGGGAAAACTGCCGGTTTGGTAGTTAGGACAAGCGTGCCGAGAGAAAGACCAGCCTATAGAAAGAGGCTGGTTTTCTTTAAGAATGATGATTGTTACAAAATCGAACAATGTTGCCGAAATTTTGGGTGTCCATCCGCACCATGATGTGTTTCGTGAGCATTAGTTACAAGTGCGAACGAAGCTCGAATATCGGCCTGCTTGCGCTTGAATAAATCAAAATTTCATGCCCGTTTTGCAGTTTTAACCGTTGCTGTTGTCAGCAACAGTGCGGTTTCCGGTTTTGACCTTTCGGCGACGGAAGTCGCCCGTGCAAAGACTGCTCATTCGAGAAAGTTAATCATACTTGCCGATCATTCAAAATTTTCCAAGCCGGAGCCATCCGCGGTTGCACCTATGGAAGATATTGATTATCTCGTAACTGATAAAAAGCCCGATATGATGTCGGATGAAAATTATAACAGTTTGGCGGCAAAGTTCTTGTGCGGCTCTTGATCCTTGTTGCCAAAACCGAATTGTTGTTTTGGCGTTCTTCGGGAACATTGACGTTTCCGAAACCTTCACCAACAATGCAGGAAAGAGTTGGAAAGGTTACCCGTGTTACCTAAAAATGATTGTTCTAACCCTTTGCCGGAACATTATGTGACCCGTTATTATAAAAGTGGTCCGCTCAATGCGCTCACAGATGTTGCCGGTGTCAAAGTAGGCCATGTGACGATCAAGGAGGGGGACGCAATCCGCACCGGCGTCACAGCAATTGTGCCGCATTCCGACAATATTTTCCAAAACAAAATACCGGCGAGTTTTAGTGCATTTAACGGTTATGGAAAATTTGCAGGCTCTGTTCAGGTGGAAGAACTTGGAGAGCTTGAAACACCGATATTGCTCACCAATACACTTGCAACCGGTCGCGCGATTGAAGCACTGATCTATTATACCTTGCACGAGAAGGGCAATGAAAACGCAACATCCATCAATGCTGTTGTCGGCGAAACCAATGATTCACGGCTGAATAATATACGGGCTTTGCGCCCGAGCTTTGATGAAATGCTCGAAGCTTTGAAAATTGCACGTCCCGGCCGGTTTGAAGAGGGGGCAGTGGGTGCTGGTACCGGCACAGTGGCCTTCGGTCTTAAAGGCGGTATCGGCACGGCCTCGCGCCTCGTAAAAATGGACGACAAAACCTATACAATCGGTATCCTTGTGCAGTCGAATTTTGGCGGGCATCTTGGAATTCTCGAAAAGAGCGACATAAATCACCCCGTACCGAGTGCGGATAAAGACGGGTCGATTATGATGATTGTTGCAACCGATGCGCCCCTTTGCCCAAGACAATTGAAGCGCCTTGCCAACCGGACATTCGGCGGGCTTGCCAAAAGCGGAGCAGCCTTGAGCAATGGCTCGGGCGATTTTGCACTTGCCTTTTCGACGGCAAAAGAACTTCGTCATAGGGAAGAAGAATCGCATTTGGTTGATGTTCCCCATATTGACGATCGCGCCCTTTCGCCCATGTTCGAGGCGGTCATAGAAGCAACCGAAGAAAGCATTTTACGGTCTTTATGGATGGCTGAAGATATGTCGGGCGTGAATGCCGCAACCATGAAACCTTCGCATTTTACCTCGCTTGCCACACTTATCAACAGTGCCGCAACAGACTGATTTTTAAAGGAAAACAGCAAGCCCCCGAGCAATTTACATGCCAGTTTTAAAAGTTTTTTAAAAAAACACTTGAACGACAAGTACGATTTAGGGAATAAAACCGGCTTTGACGGTTTTAAAAAAGGTAAAGCAGGAATGTGCCCGCAAAAGACATATTCGGCGGCATTTTTAATCGTGAGCGATCTTTTCTTGTGTCCTAAGGGTCAAGACAGCGAGATTCTGGTGAGTGTGTCATAGCAAGACAGTTTAAAGGCGCTGTCGATGACAACGGGTTGCTCTGTCCATGGTTTTGCCTAAAACAACCATAGTGAGTGGAAAGAATTTGAGAAAAAACCTTTCGTTGAAATTTGAGTACGTTAAAAAAGCGGGTGGAGTCAGCTTTTTCAAACGCGTTCCGGAAAGCGGTTGAAATGTCGGAAGAAAAGAGGTTGGTCAATTTGGATGCGCCGCTATTAAACGTAAAAGGCCTTGATGTCGATTTCAAAACCGAAGACGGTAATTTCCGTGCGGTGAAGTCGCTTGATTTTTCGGTCAATGCCGGTGAAACATTGGCAATAGTGGGCGAAAGCGGCTCCGGAAAATCGGTAACGTCGCTCTCTATTATGCGTCTTATCGAATTCGGCGGTGGTAAAATTTCTTCCGGCGAGGTGCTCTTCAACGACAAGAGTGCTGTGCGCGATCTTACAAAGCTTTCCCAATCGCAAATGAATAGCGTTCGCGGTAAAAATATTGCGATGATTTTTCAGGAACCGATGACATCGCTCAATCCTGTTTTCACTATAGGTGACCAGATTGGCGAGGCGATCCGCCTTCATCAGGGGGGCACGCACAAGGAAGTGCGTCAGGAAGCGCTTGCCATGCTTGAAAAGGTGCGTATTCCCGATGCCAAGGGGCTCCTCGATCGCCACCCCCACCAACTTTCCGGTGGTATGCGTCAAAGGGTGATGATTGCAATGGCGCTTGCCTGTCGCCCGCAACTTCTCATTGCCGACGAACCGACAACCGCCCTTGATGTGACAATTCAGGCGCAGATTTTGCGCCTTATCCGTATGTTGCAGGACGAGCTTGGCATGGGCGTGGTCTTTATCACCCATGATATGGGCGTGGTTGCCGAGGTTGCCGACCGCGTGCTTGTGATGTGCCGTGGCGACAAGATTGAAGAAGGCACGTCGAACGAAATTTTCAAGCATCCGAAACGGCCTTATACGCAAGCTTTGCTTGCCGCAGTTCCCCAACTTGGCGCACTCGCCAATGAAAAATTGCCACGTCCTTTCGATATACGCGAGCCTGGTAAAGATGCGGTTGAAGCACTGCCACAGGATACAGTAAAGCTTGATGATGTTGTGCTTGATGTCAAGAAACTCGTAACCCGTTACGATGTCAAAAAGAACTTTTTCGGCAAAGTGACAGGGCGGGTTCACGCCGCAGAGCAGGTGAGTTTTTCCATTAAAGCCGGTGAAACGCTGGCGCTTGTCGGGGAAAGCGGTTGCGGCAAATCCACAGTCGGGCGCACGATCATGCAATTGACCGAACCACGGAGCGGTGAAATCCTGCTTCACGGGCGCGACATTTTAAAAATGGATAATGCCGAACGCCACAAGATACGCCAGAACATCCAATATGTGTTTCAGGATCCGTTTGCCTCACTTGATCCGCGCTTGACTGTCGGCTTTTCCATTGCCGAACCTTTGTTGACGCACAAACTCGTTCCCTCAAACAAGGTTGACGAGCGTGTGCAGGAATTGTTGCAGGCGGTCGGACTGCCGCCACATGTGGCGCGCCGTTACCCGCATGAATTTTCAGGTGGCCAGCGCCAACGCCTTTGTATTGCCCGCGCGTTGGCCTGCGGGCCGGAACTCCTCATTGCCGACGAGGCAGTGGCAGCCCTTGATGTTTCCATTCAGGCGCAAATCGTCAATCTGCTGATGGACTTGCAAAGAAAATTGGGTCTATCCTATCTTTTTATCAGCCATGATATGGCTGTGGTGGAGCGTATCAGTCATCGTGTGGCGGTGATGTATCTTGGCCAGATTGTCGAAATTGGTCCAAGGCAAGCAGTGTTCAATCATCCGCTTCACCCTTATACGCAGCGTCTGCTTGCCGCCGTACCGATAGCCGATCCGGCGCGCCGTTTTATCAAGCGGCCGCTCATTGAAGGGGAAGTGCCAAGCCCTGTACGGGTACCCGGTGATGAACCTTTGGTCGAGCCGCTCGTTGAAGTGGAGCCGGAACATTTTGTTGCCTGTCATCCGGTGGGCATTTTTGAACGCGTTGAACAATCGGGTCTATTGTTTGAAGGAGAGGGAAAATGAAGCTTGTTAAACGATATTTTGCAGCCGGACTGGTTTCGGTATTGGCAGCAATGCCGGTTTGGGCAGAAGCCAAACCATTGGCTGTCGGTGTCGAATTCAACCTCACCAAACTTGACCCCACCAATATCAATGACACATTGACGATGACATCGCTGCGCACAGTCTATCAGGGGCTGTTGGGTTTCGACAAGGATTACAAGATTATTCCGCTTCTGGCTGAACGTTATGAAGCCTCTAGCGACGCCAAGGAATTTACCTTTTATCTCAGAAAAGGCGTCAAGTTCCACGATGGCACGGATTTTAACGCCGAGGCAGTGAAATTCAATCTTGACCGTTTAGCCAATCCGGAAAACAAATTGTCGCGGCGTGTGTTGATCTCGATGCTCGACCATGTCGACATTGTTGATGATTATACAATCAAAATTTATCTCAAAGAGCCTTATGGGGCGCTGCCATCTTCGCTTGCCCACCCCGGCACAATGATGATTTCTCCGGCCGCGATCAAGAAATATGGTAAGGATATCGACCGTCATCCTGTCGGAACCGGACCGTTCAAATTCAAAAGCTGGAGCGGTGATATTTTCGAGGTGACAAAAAACGAGAATTATTGGGGCAAAGTTGCCGATGTCGATGGCGTTGTCATCCGCTCGGTTCCCGAAAGTGGCGCCCGTTTTGCCATGTTGCAGGCTGGTGAATTGCAATTTGTTCCCGATTTTCCTTCCGAACTTGTTGAGGTTGCCAAAAAGATACCGACACTTGACGTAACAACAGCCCCGTCGATCTATGAATTCTATACGTCGATGAATGTCATGAAAAAACCTTTTGATGACATAAGGGTTCGCAAAGCCCTGAATTATGCCGTCAATAAGGAAGCTTTCTGCAAGGTTGTCCTGAACGGTTATTGTGAACCGGCAACATCGTCGATTCCGCCGCTATTACGCTTTTATACCAATGTCGGACAATATGAATATAACCCCGAAAAAGCCAAACAATTGCTGGCCGAGGCAGGCTATGCAAACGGTTTTGAAACGGAGGTTTTTTCAAGAAACAGCACGGCTGTTATTCGCGCCATGCAGTTTTTGCAACAGGAACTTGCCAAGGTCAATGTCAAGGTTACGGTAACCCCGCTTGAAGCCGGTGTGGAGGCTGACCGTGTCTGGGGTGCCGAGACACCTGAAAAATCCGACGTGCAATTGCTTTATAGCGGCTGGTCGGCTTCAACGGGTGATGCCGATTATGGCCTGCGTCCGCTTTTTGCCAGCGAAAGCTTTCCGCCCAATCTTTATAACACCTCTTATTATAAAAATGAAAAGGTCGATCAGGCTCTCGCTGAAGGGGTAAAGACGGCGGACGATACAAAACGGGCGGAAGCTTATAAAATTGTCCAGCAAACGGTGTTTGAAGATGCACCGTGGATTTTTATGGGTGAAAAGCAGAATATTTCTGTAAAAACCAAGAAATTGTCAGGCGTTTACATGTTGCCGGATGGCGGTTTCTCGGTTGATGGCGCCAAATTTACCGGTGAATGAAAATAAGGGTGGCAGCCTTGCTGCCACTTTTTGAAAACTTTTATCAACAAACCGATAAATCTCGACAAACCAACGAAATGGATGATTGATGTTGAATTTGAAACGATTGCTTGCTGCGGGGCTCGTCTGTACCACCATGTTGATGCCGGCTCTGTCAGAAGCCAAAACGTTGACGGTTGCCGTTCCTGTCAATCTGACAAAGCTCGACCCGACCAATATCAATGATACATTGACCATGACTTCGCTCAGGACGATTTATGAAGGCTTGCTGGGGTTTGACAAGGATTTGAAAATTGTACCGCTTCTGGCCGAACGTTATGAAGCTTCAGAAGACGCCAAAGAATTTACCTTCTATTTGCGCAAAGGTGTGAAGTTTCATGACGGGACAGACTTTAACGCAGAAGCAGTCAAAATCAATCTTGAGCGGCTCGCCAATCCGGAAAACAAATTGTCGCGTCGCGTTCTTGTCTCCATGCTCGACCATGTCGAAGTCGTGGACAATCATACCGTCAAGGTTATCCTCAAAGAACCATATGGGGCTTTTCCATCTTCCATGGCGCATACCGGAACCATGATGATTTCACCGGCGGCTATAGAAAAATATGGTCGCGATATTGACCGCCACCCTGTTGGCACCGGTCCGTTTATTTTCAAAAACCGTTCAAGCGACACGCTTGAAGTCATAAAAAACGACCATTACTGGAATGGCACTGTCGGCGTTGATGGTGTCACCATCCGTTCGGTTCCGGAAAATGGCGCGCGTTTTGCCATGTTGCAGGCGCAAGAAGTGCAATTTGTTCCCGATTTTCCGCCGGAACTTTTTGCTGTTGCACAAAAGATGCCCAATCTGGTGGTGACGAAAGAACCGTCGATTTCCGAATATTATGTGGCAATCAATACAATGAAAAAGCCGTTTGACGATGTGCGTGTGCGTCAGGCAATGAATTATGCGGTTGACAAAAATGCCTTTTGCAAAGTTGTGTTGAACGGTTTTTGCGAACCGGCGACTTCACCTATTCCGCCACTCCTGAAATATTACACCAATGTCGGTGAGTATAAATATAATATCGAAAAAGCCAAAGAGCTTTTGACAGACGCCGGTTACCCGAATGGTTTCAGTACCGAAATTTTCGGCAAAAACAGCACGATGGTCATTCGTGGTTTGCAATTTTTGCAACAGCAACTGGCTGCGGTGAATATCAAGGTCAATGTTACACCGCTTGAAGCCGGTGTCGAGGCTGACCGCGTCTGGGGGGCAAGAACACCTGAAGAATCGACGGTGCAAATGCAGTTTGGCGGCTGGTCGGCATCAACTGCCGATGCCGATTATGGAATGCGCCCGCTTTTTTCGAGCGAAAGCTTTCCGCCCAATCTCTTCAATGTTGCCTATTATAAAAATGCCGAGGTCGACAAGGATCTTTCAGATGCGGTCAAAACGGCAGATGACACAAAACGCGCCGAGCTTTACGGCAAAGCACAAAAGATCATCTTTCAGGATGCACCATGGATATTCCTTGGACAGAAAGACATGCTTTCCGGCAAAACAAAAAACCTTGAAGGCGTTTACGCATTGCCGGATGGCGGTTTTCTTTTGAAAGATGCAAAGTTTACCGATTGAGACGGAGTTTTTTGAATTGAACCCGTGGTTAGCAATTGGAACACGGGTTTTTAAACTGGATAATAACGGAGAATAGGCGCGTGTTCGCGCCGTTCACTCTAAAGTTCGGGATTTTCGATGTTTGCTTTTATTATCAAACGCCTGCTTTCCATCATACCGGTGATTTTTGTTATATCACTCATCGTATTCGGTTTTGTCCGGCTTTTGCCAGGCGATCCTGCCCGCCTTGCGGCCGGTGTTGATGCCGATGCCGAAACGGTGGAAGCCATGCGCTCGCAACTTGGTCTTGATCGTCCGGTATGGGCGCAATATGTGACCTTTGTGGAAAATGCTGTTCATGGTGATTTTGGCGAATCCTTGAAAACCCGCAAACCCGTTTCCTCGGAAATTGGCGAACGTTTTATGCCAACTGTCTGGCTCACCGTTTTTTCGATGATCTGGTCAACCATATTGGGGCTACTCATCGGTGTTTTTTCGGCGGTCAAAAGAGGGCGTTGGCAGGATTATGTCGGTATGGTCGTGGCGGTTTCCGGCATTTCATTTCCGGTTTTCTGGCTTGGTCTTCTCTTGATCAATCTCTTTTCTGTGCGGCTTGGCCTTCTTCCAACCGGCGGTTATGGAACAGCACTTCATTTTATCATGCCGTCATTTACACTCGGCGTCGGGGTTGCCGCCGTGATGGCGCGCTTCTCGCGTTCGGCCTTTATCGAAATATCACGTGAGGATTATATCCGCACAGCGCGCGCCAAGGGGGTTCCCGAACGTCTGGTGACATGGAAACACACATTGCGCAATGCGCTTATTCCGGTCATCACCATGGTGGGCTTGCAATTCGGCTTTTTGCTTGGTGGCTCGATTGTTGTCGAAACAGTGTTTTCGTGGCCGGGGCTTGGAAGACTGTTGATCGATTCTGTGTCCTATCGCGACTATCCGGTTCTTCAGGCACTGATCTTGCTCTTTTCACTAGAGTTCATCCTTATCAATCTTCTGGTTGATGTTCTCTATGCTTTTGTTAATCCGGAGATCCGTTACTCATGAGTGCGAACACTTCATCCGATACACTTGTTGCCGAGGCAACGCGCAAGCCCTTTGGCGAATTTTTGCGCCGTTTCGCGCGCCAGAAAGCGGCAATTGTGGCGCTTGTTTTTCTGCTTTTGTTGATCGGCTCGGCTATTTTCGCTCCCTTATTCATGACGCTTGATCCCAATAGTGCCGATTATAATGCCATTTTGCAGGGGTCATCTGCTGCCCATTGGGCGGGAACCGATGAATATGGCCGCGATATATTTACCCGCATCATTTATGGCGGGCGTATTTCTCTGGCAGTCGGTTTTCTGTCGGTTACGCTTGGCGGTCTTATAGGGGTGTTTCTGGGAATTCTTGCAGGCTTTTATGGCGGCTTTCTTGACTCGCTTATTATGCGCATTTCGGATGTGCTGTTTGCCTTCCCCGGCATTTTGCTTGCCATTGCCGTGATTGCCATTCTGGGACCGGGAATTGACAATGTGATTTATGCAGTTGCAGTGTTTTCTGTACCGGTTTTTGCCCGTCTTTCGCGCGGTACCACGCTTTCGATGAAAAAGGCTGTTTATATTGATGCGGCGCGTGCCATCGGTGTTTCCGATCATATGATCGTATTGCGCCATTTGCTGCCCGGAACATTGCCCAATGTGATTGTTTATTTTTCCATGCGTATCGGCACGTCTATTTTAACCGCTGCAAGCCTTTCCTTTATCGGCCTTGGTGCCCAACCACCAAGCTCCGAATGGGGGGCAATGCTTGCAGCAGGGCGCAGCTATATGGGGGTTGCCGACCACCTCACCCTTTATCCGGGTATTGCAATTTTCGTTACGGTTTTGGCCTTCAATGTTTTCGGCGATGGCTTGCGTGACGCGCTTGATCCCAAAATCGACGTCAATTGACCGGCGTCGAAACGCTATTTTTTAAAATAGCCTGAAATGTTTTTTGAAAGGACTTTGAAATGTCGTCTCCTGTAAAACCGGTTATCGCCATTCATGGTGGCGCCGGCACAATGCGCTCGAAAGATATGACGGAAGAAAAGGAAAGAGCCTATCGTCATGGATTGACATTGGCACTCGAGGCAGGGCGGGCAGTGCTAAAGTCGAATGGCTCGGCCGTTGATGCGGTCACCGCTTCCGTTATGGCACTGGAAGACGATCCACTTTTCAATGCCGGTCGTGGCGCTGTTTATACCACCAAACGTACACAGGAAATGGATGCGGCCATTATGGATGGCCGCGACCGGAATGCCGGTGCCGTTGCCGGAATTTTCGGGCCGCGTCATCCGGTTCTTGCAGCCCGCGCGGTTATGGAAAAAACCGAACATGTTTTCCTTGCCGGTGAAGGGGCCAATGAATTTTGCCGCGAGATCGGGCTCGAGATAAAACCGGCCGAATGGTTTTATACCGAACGGCGCATGAAAGCGCTTGAACAGGAAATGGAGCGGCGTCGCAATGGTGGGGAAGAAAATGATCCCTCACGTCGCCACGGCACAGTCGGCGCTGTTGCCTGTGACGTTTTCGGCCATGTGGCTGCGGCAACCTCCACCGGCGGAATGACTGCCAAGTTCCCCGGCCGTGTCGGCGATAGTCCGGTTATCGGTGCCGGTACATGGGCAGATGACAAAACCTGTGCAGTTTCGGCAACCGGACATGGCGAATATTTTATCCGCTATGCCGCAGCGCACGAAATTGACGCCCGTATCCGCTGGGGAAAAGAAACACTTGAAGAAGCCGCGCAATCGGTTGTCAAAGATCTCGCAAAAATTGGCGGCGAGGGTGGGCTTATTGCCGTTAATGCCAAGGGCGAAGTCTGTCTGCCTTTCAATAGCGAGGGAATGTATCGCGCATGGATGGGCCAAGATGGTGAAATCCATACTGGCATCTATTGATTTTCCGGCAATCGGTGATCGTTCGTTAAGTTTGTTAAGCGAAGGGAAAAATGGTTCCCATTGCTTAGCATCGCTGCTTTGAAGTTGGTTTCAGAATTTCATTAAAATATTGGTTTGTCAGCTTTCTTTTCCGGAAGATTTTTAAGCCGGAAAAACCGTAAGGCTGCTTTTGTAAAGTATGCCAAGATCAATGCCGAAATTTGAAGCGTCATAATCGAAAAGCCAGTCATGGTTGACTATTGAAAACCGGTTATATCCCATAGTGTATTGAATGCGAAACCGGTCGCCTCAAAAAGAAGAAAAAGCGGGCTAAAGCCCGCTTTCATATTTTTAAAAAAAAGTTTAAGCCTTCTCTCATATGACCGAAGCGGCAAGTGCAGAAACAGCGCTCATCCAACCGATTGCATCGCGAACCGAATTGCAGTCAAAGCCGATTGTTACCGCATCAATACGCTTGGCCGGAGGTAGATGTGCGGCCTGATCGGCAAGTGCCGGCCAAAGAACCACGAATTTCACCATAAAAGGTGGGCGTATCATAAAGGGCTTCATTTCATGCTTGTTTTTGACAGCTTCGAAGGCGGCTGCTTTTATTTTTTCGCACGATTTTGTGGGCGAAAGAGAACGCGCAGCACGATTGGCATAAGCATGTTTGACTGTTGCAAATCTCGCTTTGGGGAAAAATTCCCTGTTTTGTTCTTCAAGGCAATTGTCGCCGGTTAAAAGCCCGACAGGGATGCCAAGTTCGCCCGCATAGGCGCCATAAATGCCGGGTTCTCCCAATCGTTTGTCACCAAGATAGACAGCACGGAAAGCGCGGCTGTTGGTGGTGTGGGCGAGCACACCTTCAAGACTTGCACCGGCGTGGTGGCCAACAAGAAAAACCATATCGAAACCGCCATCGGCAAGGCCGCAAGCCATATTTTGCGGTTTCGGTTTTCCCTGAATAAGCTCGGCATCGGGATGGAGGAGTTCGGGAACGAGATTGACCATTGCACCATGGGAATCGTTCACAACAACTTCTTTTGCACCGGCTTCAAATGCACCGGTAACGGCAGCATTGACTTCGTTGGTCATCAGGCGGCGCGCCCGCTCATATTCGGCATTGCCGGATGAACATTGCTGAGGGATAACCACACCGGCTACCCCCCTCTATATCGGCTGAAATATAAATTTTCATAAAATTCTCATTGTCCTGTTTTTTAAAAATCCGCGACCGGTCGAAAGCCGCGCCAAAACAAACAAAAGGCTAAAACCTTCTGTTATAGAGACAAAGAGTATGACAGAAACCGAATTGGTGATGCAAGGAATAGAAGCGGAAAGTTGGATAAATTCCCCGTCGAAGATAGGAAATTCCTATTCGAAGACAAAAAGTTTTTCGTGAAATTTCCGCTTTAACTATTCCTTGCGATCCCCCGCTAAAGTTTTTTCATATGTCTTTCGGCAAGATAACCGAAACCGACACCGAGTATCAGCCACAATATGGCTTGAATACCGAAAGTCGCCATGCGGAAATGCCACAAGACATCAGCCGAAAAGTCGGCCGGAATTTCGTTGACAACCGGCATAATGAAATAGACGATCCCCATGAATACGGCATAGCCGATCATGGCGATAATCGCCGCATTCAGCCCGCCGAATTTGGCTTTAAGCCGGTTTGCCGCAACATAAACCAGAACCATGGCAAAGAGCGACACCAGAATAAGCGCAAAATAGTCTTCGGTACGGGAAACAATGGTTTCGGGTTGGCCGACCGCTGGCGGGTTGGATGGATATTTCAACTGCGGCACCAGTACCACAGAGATAAAGGCAGAAGCCGAAATGACGAGACTTGTAGCCATGATGCCTAATTTTCCCAAACGTCCGAAGGCATAGCTGCAAAAACAGGAAAAAAGCCCGCCGGCACCGGCACCAAAAACCACAAGTGCAGTTAAAAGGCCAAAACCGGCTTGTGTTTTTCGGCTGACAACTTCTTCTTCAGCTCCATGGGAATGGCCGCTTTGTGCTTCCTCTGCCGCTTCATGGGATTCTTCAAAAGCAATGGCACGATCAACATAAGGCTCGCCGTAAAGGCGGGCAAATCCGAACGCAATAAGACCGGCAACGAGGCCGACAAGCATGCCCCGATAAAGGAGTGAACCCATTATTCTATCTCCTCAGTGACATGGAAAACCGAGAAGATGGCGCCCATCATGAACGAATTCATGAATGGTGGTGCCGCTGAAAAGCGACAATGCACCTTGCTCTGTGGTGATGAAATAAAGTGCGATGAGACAGATAAGACCGCCAAAAATAGCCCACGGCAAAATGGCTTTGACCGGAATGGTTTTGACCGGAACAAATATTGTTTGCGGCGCATGCGCCGTTTTAATAGACATGAAACCTCCTTCAGGATAACGCGTCCTTGAGTTTAAGGGAAAAGCATCCAAATCGAAGTTCTGGCTTCTGTCCCATGATTGGTAGACAGTCACAGTGGCGCGACCGCCCCGGATTGACACCGGGTTCCACGAAGTTGAATGTGAGGCTCACCATAGTCTCAAGCAAAATCCCTGTCAAATTCTGTTTGAAAATACTAGATTACTGTCTGTGACAATTTAGAAATTCATCGTGTTTGGATGAAATAAAAAGATCGGGAAGCGAAATGGCGGAAATTATTATGATGACTCATGGCATGACACGCGCCGAACAGCGCGGCATTTTTCCCGGAAATGAAAGTCTTGATAGCGATGTCCTTTTGCCCGAAAATTTTTCAATTCAAAAGAGCATGAATATCGTTTGCGCCAATCTCACCTCGTCTATCCGTACGGTTGAATTATTGGGGCTTGATTTCAAAATAGATTTCTCAATTCCTGTTATCGATTACGGGCATTGGCAAAGAAAAGCTTTGAAAGAACTCGCAAATGAAGAGGAAGACGAGCTTGAACAATGGTTGAGCGACCCTTATTCTGCCCCACATGGGGGAACCTCTTTCAAAACCCTTTATGACAAGACCGTAGACTGGCTTGAACATGCGAATTATTCCGAACCGACATTGATTGTGGCCGACGCCAATTTTTTGCGAATGGTTATGCTTGATGTGTTGAAAGCACCACTTGCATCTTTGTTCAAAATTGATATTGCTCCGCTCACATCTATAAAATTTGTAAAACGTCACGATCATTCAAAGATTTCATTGTTCCCCTCAAATATAGAGTGATTGACAGATCAATTCCGATTGCTCGTTTTGTGCAGCCTGAGCGGGAAAACAGATTGTTCATAGAGACCCATTTGCGCCGGCGATTTTGCTTGTGTCGTTCTCCAGATTTTTCCCGTTTATGCAGCCGTTACTTTTACTATTCATGAATATCAATCATATCTTTAACAAAAAATTTAATGAAAACAGAACGATAAAATGTTGGTAAAAGTAGATTTTCGATGACTGGAAGATAGCGTTTTTCTTTTCCCATCAGTCGCGAGTTTTTAGAGGTTTTGTCGAACATGAAAACAGCGATTGTTTATCATAGCGGTTTCGGGCACACGGAAAAATTGGCACACTATGTCGAAGAGGGAGCAAGAGAAGTACAAAATGCCGAAACGTTTTTGATCGGGCTTGATGAAAAACCGGTCGATTGGACCCTTCTTGAAAAAGTCGATGCCATTATTTTCGGCTCGCCCACCTATAATGGTACGGTGAGTGCACGTTTCAAACAATCATGGAAGATTCAACCGGTCCGGCTTTTGTCGAACAGAAATGGCGAAACAAGATTTTAGCAGGTTTTACCAATTCGGGAGCCGAACATGGCGACAAGCTCAACAGTTTGATGACAATGAGCCTTTTTGCCGCCCAACATGCGATGATATGGGTCAATCTCGGTCTGCTTTCCGGTAAAACACGCAATGATCTTAATGGTATCGGAAGCTGGCTCGGCGCTATGGCGCAGTCTGATAATGCGTCACCGGATGTCACACGAAAAATAGAAGATTTGAACACAGCCAAATATCTCGGACATCATGTTGCGGAAATTACCAAACAATTTTGTAACGGCAAATAAACAGTTCATTGTATAGGCGCGCGTGAAACCACGCGAAAAGCTTCACGCTTTTTAAACTAGCTTACTTGCGCATTCGTTTGGCATTTGTTTTTTCAAACTTGACGGGCAGGCGTTTCAGTTTAAAAAGCCAATGCGCGTTTGAGCTGGAAAACGGGTCTAGCAGGAAAATGCGCGGCTTAAAAATGCCATTTCATATTTCAAACTTTCTGCCGTTTGATCAATCGTTCTGATCTCTGACCAGAGCGAAGCGGTAGTTATTCGCTTTTCTTCGACTTGTACAATCAAGCCCAGCGAAATAAACGGCAAGACGAGAAATTGTGCTGGATTAAGCTTTGTTTTCAACAAACCGAAGCTTTAAAAACATTCCTCTGATCACTCATGGCTTGCAAAGGTTAGATGGAATAACGTCGTTTTAATTCTATGTAACGAGCATTCCTTTTAAGGCTGCTATCGGCATCGACTATATTTTTCAGAATTTTATCTATTCTATAAGGTCGTTGACGAGTATCATTCGGCAACACTGTAAATAGTAATTCCAACAATTCTTTTGGGTAGTCTTGAATAATTTTGTTGTTGGAATCCATTATGGCTGGCGTATAAAAATCAACTGAGTTAGAGATATCTATTTTGCTTAAATGATTAATGACATATTTTAGTAGAACAGGAAATTGCTCACCACTCCAAATAAGTAAGTTGAAAAAACCGCCTGACACTTCAGGTGACCAGGCTTTCATCTGCTTTGGCCAGATTGCAAAAAGTTCAGGTAAGCGTGGTTTCCATTGATCGGGGGGATTGTTTTTATTTATAATTTTTAACTTAAGATGATCTAAAATTACTTTTCGGAATTTATCATCGGATTTTAATAGTAATTCATGTAATTCTTCATCTGTAACACGTTTCGCGCCCGTGGCATTATCCGTCTCGGTCCATAATGCCAGAATAAGTTCGGCAAAATTATCAATATTTTTTAAATAAAAAGATGGACGGTTTTTAAGAATTTTGAACAGAGTGTCTTTCATAGTTTTAAATATTTCTGAACATGGAAGCACACGAGCTCTTAAAAAGCCTGCCCATGCAGCGTCGCGGTCGATAGATTTGCTGCTGTGGAAAATTGGTAGCAAATTTTTTTGGGTCCAATCTTTATTGATCTTAAAAAACCAATTAATTTCCCTGAACAACATAACCAGAACATATTGGCGGGAAATATCTGGCAGCTTCAATAGAGATTCGATCAATGCAAACCATTTTTTATAAAAATATTTATCATCAACGTCTTGTATAAAAGCTTCGTTCAAAAGTGCTAACGTCATCATTCCTGCAGGCGCATTGATTGCTTCTGTAATCTTGTCAATACTTTGATTGATATTCGATTGGCCTTTAACAGGCTGTGTTTGCAATATTCCTACGAGTCTGTTTGCAAGACGAAAGAAAACGGGAATATATGTCTGATCATGTGTTTTTGTACTATTGGAGAGCCAATCAACAACAGGTGTGATAATTGTTCCAATCTGCTCATCCGGATAATTAAGAAGACAATTGGTAATTAAAAGATTGAAGCGGTTTCGATCCTCTCTGCGAGCTTTTGAATAAAAAAATGTTTGCCATGCCCATTCTCGAAAAATACCTTTTTTGGCTTCAAGGCGCAATGCGGAAAAAGCACGTACCGGCTTATCTACTACCAATCCCTCGAACGGCCTATAAATAGCGTGGATATCATCCCAATTTTGTTGAATTCTATCTGCTTCAGGCAATAGCTCTGAAAGTGGAATATTTAACAAAGCAGTATAATCCGTATTGGTGGCGACAAATCCGCTAGTTATGCGCCGAGTCGCATTACGAGCTTGTTCTTCAGTCCAATCAGGCGCAACAGAACGAAGTTTTTGAGCTTTTTTTTGTGTTGCGGTTGATAATTCACATCCCTCATCTATTAAGCGTTGCAAACGATTTAAGCTTAACCACGCCCGCCATTTTCTTCGGATGAGTTGATCTTTTCCAGTAAAATGAGGTGTATTTTCAAGTAACCTCTTTTCAATCATCGAGCGGGTGGAACTATCCTGTTTTACCCAGCGTTTTGTCAAAATTGTCAACAAGTCTTCTTCATGTTGGCAATTACTAATTGTTTCATCTGAAAGGGATAAGATAAACTGCCCGAATTCATTGTCGGCAACGATTTCTTCCTTTCCGGCTGCCCATATCCTTAAATGAGCAAAGACAATATCGTCATTTCGCGGCCAGGATAAGAATTCAAATTTTGCAGCCGAAGGATCAATTTTACATAGTTGATCAAAAAGTTTCGCAAAATATATGATCATGCCGGAAAGATGATGTGTTCTTTCAATATCATTATCAGATCCGTTGACGCAAATGATTGGTTGAAGAACGATGCCACCGTAAATGTCTATTTCTTTCTCGCACGAGATTGCAATTTCCAAATTTCTCCGGAGTGCTTTTACTGCCGCAGAACACCACTTACCGGGAATATCAAGTGGCTGATCAAATTGCGGATATTTAATATCAACCGGTGCGAATTGGTTTATATTTTTTCTGTTAATCTCGAGTTTTTGTGGAATTGGTTGCAGATATATGGAAGATTTTACGGAAAGATAAGGACGTGTCAATTTTTCGAATTGTTCAACAACTGTCGCATTCCAATCGTTGTTTTTCGTCGGTAAAAAACATAAATCATCGGTAAAATAAATTCTATTTTTCCACTTTTCTATCAATAATTGCCATCGCTTACGAATAAGGGGATGAATTGGTCGCGAATGATACAGCAATTCGCGCGAAATTATGTCTATAACGATGTGGCTTAGCGAAAATCTAATTGCAGCCCAACATAAAGCAGCAGGTTGATCAAGGACTTCCATAAGCCAAAACGTAAGTTGCTCAAAACGATTAACAAGCTGCGAAGCATTGTTGTCTAATGTAATGATATTTCCAGCGTCTATCTCCGCATAATCGCGCTGATTAATATCAAAAGCACCCCATTCTTTCGAAAGGAATGCAGGCGTCATCTGATCTTTATAATCGAGATCGGAATCCTGAGGTAGTCTATCTGAATCAAGGCAGTATAGAGAAAATAGATCAACTAAATCCCCTTTCGAGAAGGATGAATGAGATTGATCGGGTATTGCATAACGACAAAACTTATCAAAAACATAAAGCCATTCTGCCGAAGGAACCGGTTTTGCATGTGCAAATTTTTTTGCTCCCTCACTTGATGAAACAATATGTGCAATCTGCCCTCGTTCAAAAGGTTGAAGTGCGCGAGGGTTGCGCGCAAATTTTTTTATGACCTGTTCATACCACTTGTCGGGATTGCGCGCTCTTTGTGCCCAGGCTTCAAGCGTTTTCCATAAAATATCGTAACTCCCCGCAGGAAAACAAATTGGCATAACACCTTTGAATTTCCAGCGATTGATGACATCTTCTCCATCATCCGACTGGAAAGCATAGATTTTATTATGCGTTCCTTTCATTTTGAATAAAGCTTCAAGCAAATATTGCACCGGCGGGTCGTCGGCACTGTAGCCGACAAAAACGATTGTGTAATTGTCGAGAATTTGGCGAATGAACTGCGTTGCCCAACCTTCGGCAAGATAAGCTTTCCCGAACTGGGATGTGGAAAGAATAAATCCGTCGCCTTCTGCACCTTTATAATCTTTTGTTGCGAGGCCGTGGAGATAAACAACTCCATCCATCTCGTCGACGCGTGAAGGATCAGGCAATTTCGGCGGCTGCCAGATTTTGAGCCCTTTCCGGCATTGTTCAAACAGGCGGTCAAAATTCGTCGTAACCAACCTGACTTTCCCATCTACACCGGTTGCGAGATCCAATAAAATTTGATGCGCTTCCAAGTAATTAGGCTTTTTGGGAGAATATTGTTTTTCGGGATCCAGTGCTGATGCAACAGCCTCTTCAATATCTCCAGCACGAAAATCTCTTTCTAACAGGCCAAAAATACGATCAGCCGAGATCAAGCCGCTAATGCCTGCATTTTTTTCTATTTCATGCGCCGAGTGTATAAGCCTATAAGCATCGCTATCCTTACCAATTCCAAGATGTTTGGCTACAACATTTGCAAGGCCAAAAAAATCGGGCAAGTTTGCATATGCCCTTGATACGCCTGCACCACAGAAAAAGACCACTTTGCCTTCATCTCTCTCCCACAATAATTCATCGGGAATAGATGGTCCGTCGGCAAAGAATCGCACTGCAAGGTCTCCTTTTTGTTTTTTTGTGTATTACTATAGACACCTTAAAGTCGTAAAGGAAAACGAATTTTCCTTAAAGTGGTAGTTTGTTTTTTACTCTTTTAAAGGGGGTATGGAGACATGAGCTACTAAAGCCAAGAAGTGCAAAACAAAATAGCGGTGACGCATTTCAGCTTATGTTTTTAAACTTTTAATATTCAACTTCGGCAAGCTTGCATGTGCGCTCCGATGATGAGTACTTAAAAACACCCGTCAATTTTATGGAAAAATTACCCCCGAAATTTTACAAAAAAATTTAAACACATGGCAATAATACCTTGAAAAGGCCGATCTTCGTTGAGTTGAAGAAGGGAGGAAGCTGTTCAGCGTCATTCATACCAGCGACATTCATAAAAACCGGCAATCCAACCCCTTTTTCCGACTTAGGACCATATGTTTTCGACTTTAGAAAAATGTGGTGAACAAATAAAATGGGGCGGGGAAGAAAAGTTGAGGTCGCTAAAATGTTCTTAAAAAAATTGCGGGCAGAAGCTCATCTGTCCGCAACTATGCAATTGTTTTAATTCCTTGTTGCAGCGCTCAAATAACGTTCGCCACTATCTGGAAAAATTGCAACAATCATTTTGCCCTCATTTTCTTCCCGTTCGGCAAGGCGGGTGGCTGTCCATAAAATGGCAGCGGCTGAAACACCGGGGAATATTCCCTCGGTTGTTAAGAGATCACGTTGAACATCCCGAGCATCCGCAGTGTCGAGTGAAAAAATTTCATCAACCACTTCTGCCGCATAGTTCTTTGGCAGAGACTCTGGCGGCACTTCACTTACCTTGTGCACTCCGTCAATTTCATCCGGATAGGGATTTTCTTCACTTGGAAGCGAGGTTTCTGCCGGTTCTGCAATAACAACTTTGATTTTTGGATTTTTCGATTTCAAATATTTTCCGGTTCCAGACACTGTTCCGCCTGTACCCATGGCACAGACCAGAATATCCACTTGGCCGTCTGTATCTTCCCAGATTTCAGGGCCGGTCGAGACAATATGAACCTTCGGATTATCGGGATTGGACAATTGGTCGATAAAAAAGGCGTCCGGATTTTCCGAAACGATGCGGGCAGCCATTTTTTCCAATGCTTCCGGATCCATAAAAAAAGCATTTTCAACCGCAATCACTTCTGCACCATAAAGCTTGAGAAGTTTTATTTTGTCGGCACTGATATTATCGCTTACATAGAATTTGGTTGCATAGCCTTTGGCTGCCGCCACAGCGGCAAGCGCAATGCCTGTATTGCCGCTTGTAACGTCGACAATGGTATCGCCCTTTTTCAGCTTGCCGGATTTTTCTGCTTCATTAATCATATTCAAAGCGGCACGGTCTTTTATACTGCCTGCCGGATTGAGATATTCCAGTTTGGCAATAATACGCGATTTCAAATGATGTTTTTTACCGTAATGATGAAGCTCGACAAGCGGGGTCTTGCCAATAAGATCGGTGATATTGTGATGGATTTTCATGGGGATAATTCTCCACTATTCGTCAGCCATGCCTTCGGGATTGGTTATTGAAACGTTGAGTGCCTCATCTTCCAGATGCCATCTGGCGAGGATTTTTCCGTAAGCGCCCGACTTTATAAGTCCGTTGATGGCAATAGTTACCGGTTCTGCAAGGCCACTTGATTTTCCGGTCACAACCGAAACATCCGACCGATTTGGCCAACCGGCAATAAGGGTTCCGACTTTGCGCAAATTATGGTCGCGCAATGCAAAATAGACCAATTGCGCATGCGGGCCGACAATCACATCTGCCCGCCCTGACTGGAGAGCAAGAAGTCTTGCAGCACTATCATCATAGTCCTGAAGTGTAATTGGCTTCAGCTTTTCATGAGTAACAATATCATTCCAGTGTAACATGATACGTTCCTGATTGGTGCCGCCACCGACGACAACCCGATATCCGGCGAGATCTTCAGGCTTTTCAATTTTTTTAATCGGACTATCGCTTTTTACATAAAAACCGTGAATGCCTTGCCGGTAAGTCGAGAAATCGAACTTTTTCTTGCGCGCTTCGGTGACACCGATATTGGCAAGAACGGCGTCATATTTCCCCGATGACAGGCCAAGTGACCAATCAATCCACGGGATGGGAACAAGCTCGAGCCGTTTTCCCAAACTTTCAGCTATCGCCGAGGCAAAGTCCGCTTCCGAACCGATGGGCGTTTTTGCGTCACTTGCGTAAAACGATAATGGCGGGTCACTCGGGGCAACAGCAACGGTCAGTTTGTCTTGATTGACGAAATGAAAATCTTGCGGAATAGCCTTGATTGCATCGTCATTTTTGTCTACGTGAATGCGTCCCTTCTGTTCGGCAGAAGTGTCAAAAAAAGGCTTCTGGTCAAGCGCTGAAGCGTTAAGCATCGTTTCGGCGAGGAAGACGATGAAAAATAACGAAACGAAAATTTTGGTCTTCTTCATGGGAGGCCTTACGGTTAGGATGAAAACTCTATCTCTTTTGACCAGAGTTCGACTTGCGCCGAACTTTCTTTGGCCGGACTTTCATTTTGCCTTACTTTTATTTCGCTTCCGGTTTCGGCAAACCGGGGGGATTGATTTGCGATTGCGAAATGCCTTCTTCCCAGAGGTTCCAACGTTTCAGGATTTTTTCATAGGTACCATCGGCGATAAGGTCGTTGATGCAATCTGCAACCGGTTTGGTAAGCGCGCTGTTTTTAGGCAAACCGACGGCAATATCGGCGGTTAATGGCCAGCCACCGTTGATAGTGCCGACGAGCCTTGTTTTACCGGTTGTGGCCGCTACGAGTGATTGCATGGCGTTGACACTGAAAATGGCATCGGCGCGGTCGCTATCCAAAGCCAGTGTTTGTAGGGCACGGTCGTCGTAATATTGTACTTCAACCGGTTTTAAGCCGGCTTTCACATTTTGGTCGTTCCATTGCAAAAGCAGTTTTTCCTGATTTGTACCGGCATCGGTAATTACCCGCAAACCGGCAATATCTTTTGCTTCCTTGACTTCTTTTATGGGGCTCGATTTCTTGACATAGATGCCGATGACGTCGTGGCGGTAGGTAGCAAAATCGAATTTTTCTTTGCGCTCTTCGGTCACTGTCAGATTGGCAATAACACCATCATATTTGCCGCTTGATAGACCCAAAGGCCAATCGGCCCAATTGATATTGATGATTTCGAGTTTTTTGCCCATACGCTCAGCGATGGCTGAAATAATATCGGCATCCGATCCTATCCATGTTTTTGCGTCGCTTGCATAGTCGTGCAAGGGAAGGCTGCTGTTCGTGCTGAATGCGATTGTCAATGTATCCTTTTTCACGAAAGGCACATTGGCAACTTCGTTGGCGCGTTCCTGACTAAAAGTCGTATGCGGGCGACCGGGCTGTTCCACGGATAGATCAAGTGGCACAGTTTCAGACCAAGACGCTTGCGAAAATGTCAAACTGGCCGCAATAAGAATGGCTCTGACGCCGAAATTATGACCGAATAAACTCATAAAAAACCTCATGATATTTGGCAAATTGCCGATTTTGCAAATTGTCGTATTATTTCAAAACCTTGTTCAAAAAGGCTTTTGTTCTTGCCTGTTTTGTGTGGTTGAAGACCTCGTCGGGTGTTCCGATTTCGTTTATTTTTCCATGTTCCATGAAAACAATTGTATCTGCGACATCACGGGCAAAGCCGATTTCATGAGTGACAACAATGAGCGTCGAACCGGAGCGAGCCAATTCTTTGATAACATCGAGAACCTCTCCGACAAGCTCGGGATCAAGCGCAGATGTCGGTTCATCAAAAAGCAGAACTTTAGGGCGAAGTGCCAATGCACGGGCAATGGCGACACGTTGCTGTTGCCCACCTGAAAGCTGCCGGGGATAGACACCGGCTTTGTCTTTCAAGCCTACCCGTTCCAGAAGATCGAGCGCTTCCTGAACAGCGATTTTATAGGGAGTGTGTTTGACTTGTGTCGGCGCTTCGATAATGTTTTCAAGAACAGTCAAATGCGGAAACAGATTGAAATTCTGGAACACCATGGCGATCTCTGCGCGCTGTTTCAGAATATCTTTTTCTTTCAGTTCATAAAGCGTATTTTGTTCTCTGCGATAGCCGATCAATTCGCCATCAACATCGATAAAACCGCTATCAACACGCTCAAGGTGATTGATTGTTCTAAGCAGTGTGGATTTGCCCGAGCCTGAGGGCCCAAGAATAACGGTTACACTCCCTGCCGGCACTCTAAGACTGACATTGTCCAACACCTTGTTGGAGCCGAAATATTTCGACACATTGTGAACATTGACTTCTGCACCTTCACCCGAATAAAGATTGCCGAAAGCAGGATGCTGGCACTCGTCAAGCGAGGGAACTTCGCCCTCTGCCAAGCCTTCAATTTGATCGCTTGACGTCAATTTGTCTTTCGCTGCCGACGGGGTTTTGAAAAACGGAAAATGACGGGCAAGGTTACCGAGGCCACGTTCAATCCGTGAAAAAGCAAGTTCTGACGGATTGCGCACGGCACCTTTGGCGTAAATGCTTTCAATATAATATTGAACAATTGAAAGCACGGTCATAATGACAAGGTACCAGACGGTTGCAACCATCAAAAGAGGTATCACTTCGAGATTGCGCCGATAGATAACCTGAACGGTATAAAAAAGCTCCGGCAGCGCCAAGACGTACACCATAGAGGTTCCTTTGGCCAAACCGATAATTTCGTTGAAGCCGGTCGGCAAAATCGTGCGCATGGCTTGCGGCAATACAATGCGCAAGACTTGGCGTTTTTTTGATAAGCCGAGGGAAGCGGCGGCTTCGTGCTGTCCGTTATCGACCGACAGAATTCCGCCGCGAACGATTTCGGCAAAAAATGCCGACTGGTTAAGCGTCAATCCGATGAAAGCGGCAAGAAAAGGCGTCAATAGTGACACCATCGGGTAATTGACGAGTACTTCACCATTCAACGGATTGGTAAGGCGGACGCTTTCGTAAAGATAACCCAGATTGTTGAGAATAAGCAAAAGCACGATGAGCGGTATAGAACGCAACAACCAGATATAGCTCCATGATAGGCCGGAAAGCAGTGGCGATTTTGAAACACGGGCCAATGCCAGACATGTCCCGAGTAACGAACCGGCAATCGTTGCAAGGATTGTGAGTAAAATTGTCCGCCCAAGGCCGGCAAGAACCGGTTCGGATAAAAACCATGTCGCGAAAACAGACCAGCCCCATTTTTCATTCGTGAAAACCGAATATAGAATGGCCCCGATAACGAGAACAGAAAACACCGTACCAAGCATTCGCAACGGATAACGTGCGGGAACAACCTTGCAATCCGAATATTGCTTTTCTTCAAAGTTGAAATTGGCAGATAGATCGGGGGTGTGAATATCTGTTGTTGATGACATGGTTGCTCCTTTTCAAAGGCTCTTTGGCGACAATGCGCTTTGCGCTTTGACAGGCGAAAATGAACGAAGCCGGTTATCGCGTTCGTTGTTGTTTTCGGGGTGTTTATCGCTAATGTCTTTTTCAAACGGCAAATGCCGGTAGGCTTCCCAATCGCCATTCAAATCGAACAGATTGGTATAGCCGTTTTTCAAATAAAGATTGACAGCTTCGGGCTGGCGGAAACCCGTGGTGAGATAAAGCCGGCGATAGCCTTGTCGGCGCGCTTGCAATTCAAGTTGTTCGAGAATGAGCGCGGCAAGCCCTTGGCGGCGATAACCGTTATCAATCCAGATACGCTTGAGTTCGGCAGTCGTTTCATCGTAAAATTTGAAAGCACCGCCACCGATTGTCTCTTCTCCGTCAATCAAGAGAAGGAAATTTCCCCTTGGCGGAGAAAAATCTTCGGCCGGATAGCGATCAAGCTCGGCTTTTGCACCTTCTTCATCATAAAAATTGCCGTAACGGCTGTCATATTCTTCTATCAGGGCTGCGCGCAGCCGCGCTGCTCGCGGATCCTTAAGGCTGGTAAAGATAAATTGTTTCATTTTCTTTTCCCCCTCAAGAATTGGCCGCAAGGGGAAGAACATCGTTATTTTCCCTTGCCAGTTGAATGGTTGTTTTTTGATTAGCACTATCGGCTGGTTGTTTTTTGATGAAGGGCGTGAATTGGTTGACGGCTTTTTCAATACGGGCAATAAGATCCTGCGAGCGGATTTCATTATCCGGCCCGAAATCACGTGCTGCGGCATAAATTGCTGTCGGCAGACTATGAGCCATGAAGAAACCGAAAAGCGGACGCAATTGATGTTCAACCATCAACGCATGACGGTCGCCGCCACCGGTTGCAGAAAGCAGTACAGGTTTTCCATAAAGTCTTTCAGGCTCGATAAGATCGATGAAATGTTTGAACAATCCCGGATAACTGCCTTTATAGACGGGACTGCCGATAACAAGTGCGTCTGCCAATGTTAGTTCTTCGATAATTTGCTGGCCTTTCGGCTCAAGCTTATCGGCGCGTTGGGCAAGACCGAGCGTGTTTCCGACATCAAGAAGGTCGTATGTTACAACCTCTGTGCCGAATTTTTTAGCAACTTCTTTGCCAATATAATTGACAAGAGCGGTGGTTTTTGATGGCCGGTTGAAACTGCCGGAAAAAACAATCACTTTACCCATTTTCTTATCCTTCCGGCTTCAAGCCGCAACAATTTGCTGTTTTTCGGCATAACGGTTCGAGGGAATGGCAAGGCCGAGATTTTCGCGCAATGTGTTGTGATGGAGCTTGCGATCGAAATAGCCGCGTTCTTCAAGACGAGGCAGAATTTCGCCAGAAAAGTCGTCAAAGCCTTGGCCGCTTACTTGCATGGTCAGAATGAACCCGTCGGCCGCGCCTTTATCGAACCATTCGATGATGCGGTTGGTGACCTCGTCATAACTGCCGATAAAATCACCGTGCTGGGTGGTTTCATTAAGCGCCACTTCGCGTAAAGTCAGGCCTTTTTCTTTTGCCTCTTGCTTGATGCGATCGCTCGTTGAACGGAAGCTGTTTTTACCTATGTCACCAAGTTCGGGGAAAGGTTTGTCAAGGTCATATTGAGTGAAATCATGATGGTCGAAATAACGGCCAAGATAGGCAAGCGCATCTTCAATGTTGACGAGATTGCGTATCGCACGGAACTTTTCTTCTGCCTCTTCTTTGGTGCGGCCGACAATCGGGTTGATGCCGGGGAAAATTTTCACATCATTGAGTGAGCGGCCATGTGCAACCGCGCCATCTTTGACAAGTTTGGCATAGTTTTTTGCCCCTTCAATATCCTGAATGTGGGTAAAGACTGCCTCGGCATATCTGGAGGCAAAATGGATGCCGGATTCGGAAGCGCCGGCCTGGAAAATGACCGGTTCACCTTGTGGAGAACGTTGGATATTGAGCGGTCCTTCAACCGAAAAAAACTTGCCGTGGTGATTGACGCGGTGCATTTTTTTCGGGTCGAAAAACTGGCCGGTTTCACGGTTGCGAACAAATGCATCTTCTTCCCATGAAGACCATAACCCTTTGACAACATCAATATATTCACTGGCAATTTCATAACGCAATGTATGATCGGGGTGAGGGCGGCCATAGTTTTTGGCGGTCCCTTCAAGCGGAGTTGTTACAATGTTCCATGCAGCCCGCCCGCCACTTAAAAGGTCAAGGGAAGCAAATTGGCGAGCAACCGTGAACGGGTCGCTGTAAGAGGTTGAAACAGTGCCACCAAGACCGATTTTTGATGTATGTGCGGCAAGAAACGACAGCAGAGTGAGCGGTTCGAAACGGTTCAAAAAATGCGGGATCGATTTTTCATTGATATAAAGCCCGTCAGCAACAAAAACGAAGGCTAGTCCTTCGGCTTCGGCGCGTTTTGCAAGATTGACATTGTAAGCAATATTGACACTTGCATCTGCCGGAACAGAAGGATGGCGCCATGAATTCATATGGCCGCCTGCACCATGAAGCATGATGCCGAAATTGATTTTATTATGCGTCATCTTATATCTCCTCGATAGGGTTCAGGCTGCAATTTTTTCTTGCTCGAAAGCAAGTGCGCCTATTGCATCAATTCGTTCTTCAACACTGCTTGCGGGCAACTCCAACATGAATTCTCCGATACCGAATTGATGATGAAGGGCTTGAAGCTCTTTGTTTACTGTAGCTGCTGTGCCGGCGATAATTTGTGTATGGTGTTCTTCGATCGTGTAATCGGAACGGCCGGACAAACGCCCGAAATCTTCTGCCGCTTCCAAAGTGGTGAGGGAGAACACTTTGCCATCGGAAAAATGGATTTTATAAATGGAAATGGCATTGGCACGCTCTTTCGCGCGCTTGTCGGACTGGTCGATAACAGCTGCAAGTGCCAATTGGGGCACGCCCCCCGACGTCGCACGACGAAAAGTGGAAACAGTATTTTTCAACTTTTCTTCGTTGCCATTCAAATGTCCGGCATAGCTGAATTGCCAGCCGAGACGTGCAGCCAATTTTGCACTTTCTGCACTTGCTCCAAGCAGAAATGTGCTTGCACGGACTTCCGGCTTGGGTGTTGCGGCCAACCCTTTGAAGCGGCCTTCCTTTATTTCTTCCCCGCCAAGGAGTCTATCCAGAAGTTCCAACTTCTCTTCGAAACCGATGCGTTTGTCATCGGAAAATTCGGCTTGCAAAGCTGCGGTTGTGTGTGGCAAGCCCCCCGGTGTTTTGCCTATGCCGATATCGACGCGCCCCGGTTCGATCGCTGAAAGCACATTGAAAACTTCCGCTATTTTGTAGGGGCTATAATGCTGTAGCATGACGCCCCCCGAACCGATACGGATTTTCCGTGTCGCTGCCAAGAGATAGGCAACAAGTATTTCCGGTGCGCTTGACGCGAATTCTTTGGAATGATGATGTTCGGCAACCCAGAAGCGGCGAAAGCCTGCGGCTTCTGCAGCACGAGCTGTTTCAACAGCGTTTCTTAAAGCTTGACCGGCATTGCGGTTGACATCAAGCGGGCATTTATCCAAAAGGCTTAAATCATAGACCATTATATAATCTCCTGCCGGTTAAACTGTGTTCGAAGTCCTTTTTCTTTCGGACATCGTGTCGACATTTATAATCGGCGGAGATTTTTGATTTTGGTAGCCTAACTATTCTATAGATTCTGATAATGTTGAAAAACATTTCCCGCTTTTATTGATTATTTAAATTCCGATAATCATGAAGAGGTCAAACAAAGTCGTATAACTCTCTCACCCAAAATTTTATGTGAGGTCATCATGTCAAAAGACATTCTTTTTCTATTGCCAAAAGCGTTCAAAGACGCAAAACAGCCCGACAAACTTTTTTATTGCCCGCATTGCCTACCGATAGAAGGCGCGCTTTCCTCTTATAAAAATAAGCTTCACGAGCTTGATGTGCGTTATGCAGATTTTCCGCGCCCGCGTGAAGAAGTTATTGCCATTGCCGGTGAAGATAACCAGTCCCTACCACTTCTGGTTCTGGGAAAAGGTCGCACAACCAGCCATAAGACAGGTGAATATAACGGCCGCCAGCTTGTTGCCGGATCTGCCCCGATATTGGCGGCTTTAGCGGAGCTTTACAGCATTCCGATCAGCCATTGAGGTTGGCTCGCCAAGATTTAATAGCCGCATGACCTGATGTTTATGCCCCGGAATAGATATTCTAATAGAAATTAAAAATGACGGGACAGTAAAATTTGTCGAAGATAAAAAGTGGTGGCAACAAGAAGTTTTGAATTGCCACCATATTCCGTTAATAAATCGCCAATCCGATTTTTATGGTATGTTATTCTTGCAGCATGTTTCTGGTCTTACGTGGCCGCCCTTTTTAATTTTTTCGTTGCGACTTTGTTATCCAAGAAATGATGATGTTTGAACAACGGGCAGAGGAAACGGGCAATATTTCTTGCATCATTTATAAAACCCGAACGCTTTTTCAGGATGATCGGCCGGAAAATGACGAATGTGTTTTTCACGCTTTCTACCTCTTTATTCGAATAAATTTTTTGAAGCAGAGTGCCGGTTCATCATGATGATAAGATGGTTTTCAAAATCACGCTCGTAAAAATATATCAAATGGTTGGCCTTTTTTTTAAGCTGTTCAAAACAGAATAAATGCACTGTTGCTTTCCATGGATTTATCAGCCATTTTGATAGAATAACAACGATCATTATCGTTTCGGTTTTGCCATAACACATATGTTTTAACCGGTAGCGATAAAAGTTGGAGTGCCACAATGAATGATGAACGGACAATGGCAAACTGTGAGTTGCAAACGGGACATTGTGCACGAGGATGCGGTTGCGATCACAAACGGGTGGCGGATAATCTATCATTCCCTTTGGGCTTGTGAAAATGATTAGCCTTTAGAACACAGATTTTGAAATGTTCTATATTATTGCGGACAAGTTGAAAAATAAACGTTCGGGAAAATAAAACGCTTTTCTGCCAAGCTTTGGTCTGCTATTATGATAAAAGATTTCCGTTTCCGTTGCAACGGATAGATATTGAAATATTGTTTTGAATTTACAGAAGGTATTTCTTTTGTAAATAATGTAAAATTGTTATTATAATTGTTTTAAATAAAAATATACTATTTTTTTACTGCGTCATTTTTTCATCTTGTTTTGTTTCCTTCTAAACACTAACTGAAAAAGAAATCTCGAATGAAAGGGAGAATTTTCATGACGAATAAAGTAGCTGTAGTCACAGGTTCCGGACAGGGGATTGGTCGGGCAATTGCTTTGCATCTGGCAAAAGACGGTTTCAATATCGGTCTTGTTGATGTCAAGAAAGACAAGATTGCGGCTGTCAAAAAAGAAATCGAAGCTTTGGGACAAAAGGCCACCACAATCACTGGCGATATTTCCGTGCGTGAAGAGGTTTATGGAGCGATCGAGCAAGCCGAAAAAGACCTCGGTGGTTTTGACGTTATGGTCAATAATGCCGGTATTGCACAGGTCAATGCTTTGGCCGATGTAACGCCTGAAGAAGTCGAGAAAATTTTCAAGGTCAATGTTCAGGGAGCGTTGTGGGGCATTCAGGCGGCAGCTAAAAAATTCATTGCCCGTAAACAAAAAGGTAAAATCATCAGTGCTTCTTCTATCGCCGGCCATGAAGGCTATGCAATGCTGGGCATCTATTCGGCAACGAAATTTGCTGTGCGTGCTTTGACGCAGGCGGCTGCAAAGGAATATGCTTCCCATGGCATCACAGTTAACGCTTATTGCCCGGGTGTTGTCGGCACAGATATGTGGGTTGAAATTGACAAACGTTTCCATGAAACGACGGGTGCGCCGCTTGGAGAAACCTATAAGAAATTTGTTGGCGGTATTGCGCTTGGTCGCGCAGAAACACCGGACGATGTGGCAAACCTCGTTTCATTCCTCGCAAGTCCTGCTTCCGACTATATTACAGGTCAGGCTATCTTGACCGATGGCGGTATGGTTTATCGTTAAGAAATCGGAATATGTGTGTTTTTGAATAGTTTTTAATAGAGGCCGTGAATATTTCACGGCCTTTTCTTTTTAAAAAAGCTATTTTTGGAATATTCGGTGAATAAAAATAACGAATTTTATTAGCACACTAAGAAATTATTTAAAGTAAATTTTAATTTAAACATTATTTGTAATTCAAATAGATAATTTAATATTACTATATTGATATGTTTATAAATGCTAATATATAAATAAAAAATAAATATATTAAATAGATGATACTTATATTTATTTAAAAAAACGGAATCTAATTGATAAATGTCTAATAAAGTATAGAAATAAGAAAATAAAACTAATAATAATAAATATAAGCATTTTTAATAACGTAATTTTATAAAATTTTATAAAAATTTTCTCTTATTTTTTAAATTAGAGAAATTGGATTTCCAAATATGGCTAAACAACCGATAATTGTAATCTTGAAAACACATTTATAAGTTGTATATTATAAAATTCTGCTGACAGTATAAAAGCCTATTGGAAACTTGGTAGGCGACATACGGGATTTGTCTTTTCGGCGGCAGGTTCCTTCAAGTGTTTTCTGCGGGGTAAATCACGAAATATTGGGTGCTGAAAGCGTGGCGCATCAATGCCACAGCATATCAATTTAGTGGTGTAGGAAACAGAATATGACAAAGTCGGATATCATCAAGCAGCATCCAGTCGTCAAGTTGACCGAGGGGAGCGGGTCTGTTGATAGCGGCGGCAAGCCGCATAATTTTGTTCTCACCGCGGACAAGGAAAGCATCACCAATTATACCCGTTCCGGTAATGATCTGGTTATTGATTTTGCAGACGGGAAGACTGTCCGGATCAACAATTTTTTCAGTGCGGGACATCCGATTTGCAATCTGATTTTCATTGATGATGGCACGACATGGCTGACCGACTTCAGTCAGGCGCTTACAGATAATGGCGACGGCATTCTTGACACCAATGTTTATTATGAAGAGATAAAAGACAAAAGCGGTTTTTCTCAGAATGTATTGTTAGGAATTCTGGGTGCAGCTGCCGGAGCGGGCGGCATTGCAGCGGCAGTTTCAGGTGGTGGTGATGACCATGACGAACCGGATAGAACGCCGCCGGCAGCACCGACTTATTTTGTTGTAAACAATAATGACCCGAAAAATTTGCTTGCGGTCAGGAATGGCGGTTATCTGAACGATAGTACGCCACTTTTAT